>CAVSEI010000001.1:0-132808 GCA_963726965.1 uncultured Actinomycetes bacterium
GTGTCGTCGTGAGCGGCCGGCTCGAACAGCGCAGCTGGGAGACCGAGAACGGCGAGAAGCGCAGCGTGGTCGAGATCGTCGCCGACGACGTGGGCCCGAGCCTGCGGTGGGCGACCGCCCAGATCACCCGCAACGAACGTCGCGGTGGTGGCGACTTCGGTGGCGGTGGTTCCGGTGGTGGCGGCAACTCCGGTGGCAGCGGAGGGGGCGGCGCCAGCCGCCCCGCCGCGGCAGCCGCCGAGACCTACGACGACTTCGGCGAGGAGCCGTTCTGATGGCAAGAGAACGACGCAGCAACAGCAAGAGCGCCGCGGCCGACCGGCGTCGGCCGCAGAAGAAGAAGATCTCGATCCTCAACACCGAGCAGGTCGAGTGGATCGACTACAAGGACGTCAACCTGCTCCGCCGGTTCATGTCGGAGCGGGCCAAGATCCGGGCGCGCCGGGTGACCGGCAACTCCACCCAGCAGCAACGGCAGGTCGCGAAGGCGATCCGCCTCGCCCGCGAGATGGCGTTGCTGCCCTACAGCGTGCGTCAGGTGACCCAGCGCAAGGGTGGCCGTCGTGATCGCGGTGACCGGGGCGAGCTCCGGGAGGAGATGCCGCCGCGTGCACCCGAGCCGATCGAGTCCGACTACGTCGTGGAGATGGAAATCGACGAGCTGGTCACCGCGGACGGCGTGACCGTCGACGTGGTGGAGTTCGAAGCGGTCGAGATCGACGGTGAGGACGGCGAATGAAGATCGTCCTGCGCGAAGACGTCGACACGCTCGGCAAGAAGGGCGACCTGCTCGAGGTCGCGGACGGGTACGCCCGCAACTACCTGGTGCCGCGTGGCCTGGCCATGAAGGCGACCAAGGGGGTCGTGGCGCAGTCCGAGTCGATGCGTCGGAGTCGCGAGGCCAAGGAGTCGCGCGACCGCGAGGCATCGCAGGCGATCGCCGCGCAGCTCGGCGGTCAGACCATCCAGGTGACCGCACGTGCAGGCGAGGCCGGCAAGCTCTTCGGCTCGATCACTGCATCCGACGTTGCCGACGCGGTGCTGGCGCAGACCGGCATCGAGCTCGATCGCCGCAAGGTCGTCCTCGACGAACCGATCCGGGAACTGGGCGACGCCGAAGTGCAGGTCCGCCTGCCCGCCGAGGTCATCGTCGCGGTCGCGGTCTCCGTCGTCGCCGAATAGGCCAGCCGCTCAGAGCAGGCCCTTCTTCACCAGGTCGTTGGTGGCGAACCAGCCGGGGATCGCCGGGATGTACGTCACCGCGAGTTGGTGGGTGAGCACCGCGGCGGACGCGGCCGCGGCGGGAACCCCGAACGCGGTCACCATCCCGGCGAGGCCGACAGCCGACACCGCGGTTCCTCCGCCGGGGATCGGCACCAGCGACGCGATCACCGAGATGCCGATGTTGAGCGCGAGCAGCGTCCAGAAGTTGATGCTCGCACCGAACGCGTGGAGGCACGCGAGCAGCGAACCGGCGTAGAAACACTGCGCGACGATGTTGCCACCGATCAGCAGGGCGAGACGGCTGGGCGTCTTCACCGCCGCCCACACCGTCCCCAGGGCGCGCTGGATCGGGGGCAGCACTGCGTGACGGATCCGCCGCACGCCGAAGATCACCGCCAACGCCACCCCGACGAGCAGCACCGACGATGAGGACGACCACGACGATCTGGTTGGTGTCGATGCGGCCGAAGTCGATCGAGTCGGGCGCCAGCCAGATGCGCGAGGAAGAGCAGTCCGACCTGCACGATGATCTCCGACACCGAGCTGAGGATGCCCCCGGCGGCGACCGCGGACGAGAGGTCGAGACCGTTGCGTCTGGAGGAACCGCACCTGCAACGCGGTGTCGGCGGCCACCGGGACCGCCAGGTTCGAGAAGGACATCGCCGACTGCAGCTCGATGCTCGGCCAGATCGGGAGCCGGATCGGCACGTTGCCGAGGAACGTGATGCCGAACGCGACGTCGGTGGCCATCCCGAGCACGAACGCGAGGAGCACGAAGCCCCACTCGGCGTTCCTGACCGTGTCCCAGAACACGACCGGGTCGCCGACCCGGCTCAGCAGCACGCCCACCCCGACCAGCGCACCCACGGCCATGAGCAGGCTGCGGGGCTGCACGCGGAACAGCCGTCGGAGCTCGGGGGCTTCGGTGTCGGTCGCGGTGGCCGCAGCCCGTCGGAGTTCGTCGAGCGCGTCGTCGAGGTCGTTCCCGGCCGCCGAGCGCGTCGTGCGTCCAGCCCGAGAGCGGCCGGCGCCTGGAGGACGGGCAACGCGGCGCGGACGTTCTCGACCCCGACGCCGCGCACCGCCGCAGTACCGCGCGCTCGGTCCCGACGATGGCGGCGGTCGCGGCCAGCAGCTGCGCGACGTCGCCCGCGGTCTGGCGGAACCGCGCGTCGCTCGACGCGAAGTCGAAGCCGACGATCCGTGACGTCGCGCCGTCGACCACCACGTGGCGGCCGTCGAGCTTGCCGTGCGCGACGCGGGCCTCGTGCAGACGCGTGCGACCTGCGCCCAGAGCGCGTCGAGGACGGTCGTCGGAGACGGTGTCCGCCGCGAGCTCGAAGAGCTCGGGCCCCGGCACGTGCTCGACCACGAGGACGGCGAGCGAGCCGGTCGTGCCCGCGACGATCACCGCGGTGCGTCGACGCCGGCGTCGCGGGCGAGCAGCACCAGATAGGCCTCGTACTCGACCTGGGCGCGCCGGCTCGGCAGCAACGTCGGCGGCGCGTCGCGGTACGCGAGGTAGCGCCAGGCGCGGGCCAGCAGTTGCGCGTCGGCCTCGTCGCGGCCGAGGGCGATGATCCGCACGGCGCCGGGTCGCCGCGCTGGACGCGCTGGACACGGCGCGGAACACGGCCCGGCCGACCGGCTGTTCGGTGGCCAGACGGACGTCGGTGACGTCGACGCCGAGCGCGACCAGCGCCTGCTCGACCTGGCGAACCGAGGGTCGCCCCGACCGGGGTTCCGAACGCGTATTCCACCGCGTGCGCCACGCCCCATCCGAGGACGATCGCGGCGAGGAGGTCGGTCGGGAAGCGCGCGCGACAGGTAGAGGCAGGAGAGCGCGAGCAGGGCGACGAGCGCCTGTCCGAAACGGCGGGTGGGCCGGGCGAGGTGCGGCGAGGCGACGAGCACGGTGGCGACCGCCACCGCCAGGCGCACCATCGGGAAGCGGGGGGCGTCATCCAGGTCGAACGTGACCTTGAATGCGTTCCACAGCCCGCTGTCGTGCACCAGGAAGGCCATCAAGCGGCCGAGGACCCACGCGCCCGCAGCCGCCACCGCGAGGTCGCGGGCCAGACGCCACCGGCGGAGGAGCAGGACGGTGACCACCAGGAGTCCGACGGCCCACAACGCCGCCAACTGGTAGAGGATCAGGAAGAGGGTGTGGGCCCCGTGGGGCATCGAGTCGAAGAGCCGGGCGACCGCCTCCTCGGTGGCGGTCGGGTGGTGGGCGTGGAGCACCAGCGGCACCAGCAGCAGGAGTGCGAGCACCGTCCGCGCCGCGTCTCCCGGCCGGCGCCGGGTTGTGCCCTCGGTGCGCTCGCGGATCAGCGCCGCCGCGGAGGTCGGCCAGCAACGACCGGACGGTGCCCATCACCCACCCTGCCACGCGTGGTGGCGCGATGAGTCCCTGTGCCCTAGTTTCACCGCGAATGGGTGAGGCTGCCACCGGAGGGTCGGCTCGGCCTCACCAACCACCACCAACTTGCTCGAGGAGAAAGAATGCCCACTCTCGCATCCGACTTCGGCACCGGACAGGTCTTCCTGTCGATGCTCTGGTTCTTCCTGTTCTTCATCTGGATCTGGTTGCTGATCGTCGTGTTCAGTGACCTGTTCCGCAGCCACGATCTCTCGGGGTGGTCGAAGGCGTTCTGGGTGATCGGCATCATCATCCTCCCCTACCTCGGCGTGCTGCTGTACCTCATCGTGCGCGGCCACAAGATGGCCGAGCACGCGCAGCAGGCCGCGCAGGCCCAGGATGCTGCGGCCAAGGCCTACATCCAGCAGGCGGCGGGCACCACGCCCAGCACCGCCGACGAGCTGCAGCGCCTCGCCGACCTCAAGGCTCAAGGCGTGCTCAGCGACGCCGAGTTCGAGAGCGCGAAGGCCAAGGCCCTCCAGGGCTGATGCATCGCCGGAGCGTCCCGGAGCCCTCCCTCAGGGGAGCAGGCTCCGGGGCGTTTCCAATTCCAACGCCGGTAGATGTCACACCGCCGCGCTTCAATCGGGAGTGTGAGCCACGTCCGCCATCCCCAGGCCTGGGGACAACTCGCGCCTCCATCCCCAAGAGAAACCGGGGTTTTGGGGCTAGCGATCCACAGGGCAGGTAGCTCAGACTCCGTAGTCCACGCGCCGGGCGGGGAGCGATGTCGGCGGGTGGGTGCATGACACCCAGGGCGGAAGCGGGAGCGGCAGTGGTCCAGGCGATCGAATCGGTGCGTCGACGTGCGAGCGGCCGCGTCCCGCCCCACAACCTCGAGGCCGAGGAATCGCTCCTCGGCGCGATGTTGCTCTCACGCGACGCCATCACCGCGGCGGTGGAGGCGCACGTCGAGACCAGCGATTTCTACAAGCCGGCGCACGGTCACATCTACGAAGCCATCCAGTCGCTGCACGGCCAGGGTGAACCCGCCGACCCGGTCACCGTGGCCGAGGAGCTGCGCCGCGCCGACATGCTCGACGGCATCGGCGGGCGCGCCGCGCTCCTGCAGATCCAGGCCAACACGCCGGCGTCCGCGAACGCGGGGCACTACGCGCGGATCGTCAACGAACTCGCGCTGTTGCGCCGGCTCATCGGCGTCGCCGGCGACATCGCGGAGATGGGCTACGACACCTCCGACGACGTCACCGAGACCCTCGACCGCGCCGAAGCGTTGGTGTTCGAGGTCGCCGAACGCCGCGTCTCGGACTCCATGGTCGGTATCCGCGACGCGCTGCAAGACACGCTCGACGAGCTCGAGGCGCGCTACGGCGACGACAGCGATCTCGTCGGTGTGCCGACCGGGTTCGACGAAGTCGACAAGAAGCTCCACGGACTGCAGCGTTCGAACCTCATCATCCTGGCCGCCCGTCCCGGGATGGGAAAGACCAGCCTCGCGTTGGGCATGGCCCGCAACGTCGCCACCCAGACCGGGCGTCCGGTCGTGTTCTTCTCGATGGAAATGGGCGCGCTCGAGCTCACGAAGCGTCTCCTCGCCATGGAGGCCGGGGTCGACGCGACCCGTTTGTGGACGGGCAAGCTCACCGAGCCCGACTGGGGCAAGATCAGCCACGCGGTCGGTCGTCTGGCCGAGGCGCAGTTGCACATCGACGACAACCCGCACTGCACGGTGATGGAGATGCGGGCCAAGGCCCGGCGCCTCCGGGCCCGTCACGGCGACCTCGGTCTGGTCGTCGTCGACTACATCCAGCTGATGACCCCGAGCAGCAGCGGCCGGCGTCCGGAGAATCGCCAGGTCGAGGTGTCGGAGATCTCGCGCGGTCTCAAGATCCTGGCCCGGGAGCTGGAATGCCCGGTGATCGCGCTGTCACAGCTCAACCGCCAGCTCGAGTACCGCCAGGACAAGCGGCCGATGCTGGCCGACCTCCGAGAGTCGGGCGGTCTCGAACAAGACGCCGACGTCGTCGCCTTCATCTATCGGGACGACGTCTACAACCCGGAGTCCGACGACCGCGCCTTGGCCGAGATCATCATCGCCAAGCACCGCAACGGCCCGACCGGCACCGCGCGCCTGGTGTTCCGCCCCGAGCGGGCGGAGTTCGTCAACATGGCCCACGAGTGACGCGGCACGTGGGGTCACCAGTAATCGCGCATCAACTCGTGTGACCACGGCGGCTGGTGTACCGCGGTGCGGGGAGCGAACTCCGTCATGTAAGGCTTGAGATCGAGCACCGGCGTGCCGTCGATCGCGTCGAGGCCGCGCACGACGATCGACGCGCCGTCGACCGTCACGAGTTCGCAGGTGCACAACCCCAGGCGGTTGGGCCGGTCCTTGGCCCGCTGGGCGAAGATCCCGACCTCGGGCCAGTCGTCCGGTTCCCGCGCGGATGCCGCGCGTGTTCGCAGACCTCGGTGGGGTCGACGCGATCGAAGAGGAACAGCACCTCGACGTGACTGAACCCGTCGAGGCCGGCCAACGATCGGGCGTCGAACGGAGGGTCCAACGCGATCGTCGCGGTCACACGCTGCTCCCAGTTGTCGTCCACGGGGGTGAGGCGGTTCGACGCCACCGTTCCGATCCGGCGGACGGTCCATTCGTGCACGGGCGTTGTCGGCATGCCCGGATCATTTCACGGACTTACCCTTGCACAACGACTGCTAAAGATATATCGTGATATCACACGTAAGTAACGAGACCCTACGACAAAGGAAGTGTCATGAGAACCCGAAACCCCCAGAACCCCCAATACCAGGAACAGGGACAGGGACGAGAACGAGGTCGGTGGGAAGGACCCCCGGACCACTTCGGCTTCGGTGGCCCCCGCCGAGGTCGTCGAGGCGGCCCCGGCCGCCGGGCGCGCCGGGGTGACGTGCGGGCCGCCGCCCTCGCGTTGCTCAGCGAACGGCCGATGCACGGCTACGAGATGATCCAGGAGCTCGAGGAACGCACCGAGGGCGTGTGGCGCCCGAGCCCCGGCGCGGTCTACCCGCGCTCCAGTTGCTCGAGGACCAGGGCCTGGTCACGGCCGACGCGGAAGCGGGAAGCGCCTGTTCTCGCTCACCGATGCCGGGCGCGAGGAAGCGGCCAAGGCGGGTGACCGCAAGCCGTGGGACGACGTGACCGAAGGCATCGACCCGCAGCAGTTCAAGCTGCGCGATTCCCTCGGCCCGATCGCGGTCGCGGCCCGTCAGGTCGCGATGGCTGGCACCCCGGCGCAGCAGAAGGCGCGCGATCGAACGTGCTCGGTGAGACCCAGCGCAAGCTCTACTCGATCCTCGCCGAAGCGCCCGACGATCCCGGGACCAGCTGATCCCAGACCCCTCGGGCTTCAGAAGAGCCGCAGGTCGAGGGGTGCGCCGGCCCGCAGCTCGTCGAGGTCGATCTCGACGCACAGCACCCCGCGGCTCGCGGCGAACACCTTCGCCTGGGGCTTGATCCGCGTCGCCACGAACATGCCGACCGTCGGCGCCAGGCTCGGCGTCGAGGTCGAGGCGCTCCTGGTAGCGGAGCAGCTGCTCGACGCCGGCGATCTCGCCGACCCGCTTCACCTCGACGACGACGGCCCGGTCCTGGCACCGTCGCGACACAGCAGGTCGACCGGGCCGATGTCGGTCGGGTACTCGCGTCGCACGAGGCGAAGGTCCTCGCGCAGCGCCGCGACCCGCTTGGCCAGGAGCTCCTGCAGTTCGGCCTCGACGCCGTCCTTGGCCAGGCCGGGGTCCTCGCCGAGCTCGACGGTCGTAGTCGTGGAGCACCTCGTGCAGCTCGATGGTGAGCTTCTCGCCGCCCGGGTTGGTGGCGACGAGCAGCCGTCGGCCTCCGCGCACCGTGCACGGCGGGCTCATCCAGTTGAGCGGCTTGTAGGCCTTGGCGTCGGCGTGCACCGCGATCGAGCCGTCGGCCTTCAACATGATCAGGCGCGGCGCGCCGGGAGAGCCGCGCGCCGAGCCGACCCTCGTACTCCACCGAGCAGTTCGCCACCAGCACGCGCACGCCGCGCGTTGTACCACAGGTCCGTGCGTGACGCTCCGGTGAGCGGCGTACGATGCGCCGGTTCGGACGCGCGGGAGGGACGTGACGATGGTGCTGGCGACGTTCGACAGCGGGCTCTACAAGACGCGCCTGATCCTGCACATCCTCTGCGCCATCGTCGGTTTCGGCGCGGTGATGCTGAACGGCGTGTACGGGCAGCAGATCAAGATCCGGCTGCAGTCGGGACGGCGTCAACGAGGCGCTCGGCATCTACGAAGCCAACTTCCTCGTCACCAAGATCGGCGAGTACCTCATCTACGCGGTCTTCATCTTCGGCTTGGTCACCGCCCTGCAGGGCGACCCGTTCGTCAAGTTCTCCCAGACGTGGCTGTGGCTCGCGATGGTGATCTACGTCGTCGCCCTCGGTCTCTCGCACGGCGTGCTGTTCCCGGCGATGAAGCGCATGGGTGTGCTGATCCGCGAAATGGCCGCCGGCCCGCCGCCGGTGGGTGGGCCACCCCCACAGGCCGCGGAGATGGCGGAGCTCGGGAAGAAGTTGGGAATCGTCGGGCCGATCCTCGACCTGTCCGTGGTCGTCATCCTCTTCCTGATGGTGTGGAAGCCCGGCCTGTAGCCGCGCTCGGTCGCGCCGTACGATGACGGCGTGCATCCGTGGTGGCGAGCTTCTACGACGAGGTGCTGCCGCGAGCTGATCACCGCGGTCGGCGCCGCGCTGTTCTTCGGCAACCTCTACGCGCTCCTGCGGCGCGGGCGTGACGCGGACCGGATCTCGGCCCGGACCGTCGAGCGCGGCCGCCCGGGGAGCCCGGTACGTTCGCCCGCGAAACCCTCGGCCCGTCGCGAGCTGGCCCAGGCGCCGCTCGGTCGCACGATCGCGTTCCTCGTGATCGGCTTCTTCGTGATGATCGCGGGCATCGCGTCACTCACCACGTGACCTCCGAGTCCCCTGACCCGGTCGACGGTCCGCTCGCCGGCATCCGGGTCGTCGACCTCACGCGGGCGCGTGCGGGCCCGACGTGCGTCCGCCAACTCACCGATCTCGGAGCTGAAGCGATCGCGGTACAGAGCCCGGCCGGCGGCGGCGTGTTCTCGTCGCTCGGGGCCGACGGTGCCAACCTGCACCGCAACAAGCGTGCCGTCGCGGTCGACCTCGCGACGCCCGACGGCCTCGCCGTGTTCTTCCGACTGGTCGAGCGCGCCGACGTCGTGGTCGAGAACTTCCGGCCGGGCGTGAAGTACCGCCTCGGCATCGGTCCCGACGCGGTGTGGGCGGTGAACCCGCGGGTGGTGTACGCGTCCATCTCCGGCTTCGGTCAGACCGGGCCGTATGCGTCGCGCCCCGGGGTCGACCAGATCGCGCAGGGTCTGGGCGGGTTGATGAGCGTGACCGGCCCGCCGGGCTCGGGGCCTTGGCGGGTCGGGATTGCGGTGTCCGACACCGCCGCCGGGACGCTCCTCACCCAGGGGGTGCTCGCCGCGCTGTTCGCCCGCGAGCGCACCGGACGCGGGCAGTGGGTGCACACCTCATTGCTCGAGGCGATGGTCAGCTTCATGGACTTCCAGGCAACGCGATGGTTGATCGACGGCGTCGTGCCCGGCCAGGAGGGCAACCAGCACCCGACGATGGTGCCGATGGGTGCGTATCCGACGGCCGACGGCCACCTCAACCTGGCTGCGATGGGCGACTTCGGGCAGTTCTGCGAGCTGATCGACGCGCCCGAGCTGGCCGACGACCCCCGCTACCGTGACTTCGCGTCACCGCGTCGCGCACCGCGCCGACCTCGACGCCGACGTGGCGCGGGCACTGGCGAAGCGCCCGACCGCGGAATGGGTCGACCGCCTCTCCGAGGTGGTGCCGTGCGGGCCGGTGCTCGCGGTCGACGAGGTGTTCGCTGATCCGCAGGTTCAACACCTGCAGCTCACGCAACGGGTGGATCATCCGACGCGGGGCGAGGTCGACGTGCTGCGCCCGCCGTTGACGCTCAGCGACACGCCGGCGCGGATCCGCTCGGGCCCACCGGCCGATGGCGCGGACACGCGCGCGGTGCTCGATGAGTTGGGGTACGACGCCACCGAGATCGATCAGCTGTACGCGAGCGGTGCGGTGGGATTACACGAGCGGGAGCAACCATGACGACGACTGAGATCGACACGGGCACCGAGAAGATGCTCGCCCACGTCGAGGGTGGCATTGGGTGGATGACGTACAACAATCCCGCCCGTCTGAACGCGATGTCGTACGACATGCAGCTCGCGGTGCCGCGCATCCTCGGAGCGTTCGACGCGGATCCAGCGGTGCACGTGATCGTCGTGCGCGGTGCGGGTGAGAAGGCGTTCGTGTCCGGCGCCGACATCTCCGAGTTCTCGGACAAGCGCACGACGGTCGCCGCGCGTGCGGACTACGACGACGCGCTCGCCGTCGCGTGGGGTTCGTGGCGTCTCGTGGACAAGCCGATCGTCGCCATGATCCGCGGCTACTGCATCGGTGGCGGGCTGCTGACGGCGATGAAGACCGACATCCGCATCGCCTCCGACGACAGCCAGTTCGGGATCCCGGCCGCCAAGCTCGGCCTGGGATACGGCTACGGCGGGGTCGAGGAGCTGCTGACACTCGTCGGCCCCGCGTGGACCGCGGAGATCCTCTTCTCGGCGCGGCGGGTGAGCGCGGACGAAGCGCTCCGCATCGGTCTCGTCAACCGCATCGTCCCCGTGGACGAGCTCGAGGCGCAGGTGCGCGAGCTCGCGGCCACCATCGCCGCGAACGCGCCGCTCACGGTCAAGGCGTGCAAAGCCGCGCTGCGCGAGGCTCAGCGCGAGCCGTCGAAACGGGATCTCGACGCGGTCGAGCGGATGGTCGAGGCGTGCTTCCGCTCGGAGGACTACCTCGAGGGGCAAGCCGCGTTCGCGGAGAAGCGACCGCCGAAATTCCGCGGCGTCTGACGGCCTACCCGCCTTCGCGGGCGACGATGCTGAAGCCGTAGAACAAGAGGAACACTCCGACCGCGATGGTCACGAGGTTGAACCCCGACGCGCCGCGGTTGACAGCATCGATGACGTTGAACGCGAGGACGAGGAGGCCGCACCCGGCCATGAGGATTCCCCGCCGCTGTTGCATCAGCGCAACGTAGCGCCCGTGCGCCTCACGCGTCGCGCATCCGCTCCCAGCCCGGCGGCGGGGGCGCGAGGTGCCAGAACTGCTCGGGCACACTGCCGTCGATGCGCGCGGCGAGCGCGTGGTCGCGCTCGAGCGGCCCGAGCTGCGAGCGGTAGCACTCGATGGCGGCGCGCTTGCGGGCGTGGTCCTGCACGGTCGGCACGATCATCGGGGTGGGCCAGAAGTCGGAGCGGAAGAGCTTGGCCACGCGCCACGCGAGGATGCCGGGGATGTGTGAGTAACCGGCGTCCTGGTAGCCGAACCACGCGACGTCGGTACGGCCGGCTGCGACGAGGAGCCCGGCGTCGTGGGTCGCAACATGGTCGGGATTGGCCAGCCCCATGGGGAGGAACACCGCCGACGGCGCGACCGCGTCGAGTGACGCCTCGAGTGCAGGCACGAGCTCCTCGGGCACCGCGCGTCGTGGGGCGCGAGGTACTGGTGGTCGACGAACTCCAACCAGTGGGTCTGCGCACCGAGCACCGCGAGCGCTTCGGAGTCCTCGGCGCGCCGACGCGCGACGACATCGTCGCCGGCACGGAAGCCGCCGAGCGCGTCCCACTCCGACGGTGGGTCGGGATAGCGCGCCGGCGGACCGCCGTACACGGTGACGACCGTGGTTCCCGGATGGGCCAGGAGCAGGTGCCCCGCGCCCATGGCCGCGTCGTCGAAGTGAGGCGAGAACACCACGATGCGTTCGAACGTGTCGGCCGGGAGCACACCCCACGTGATCGGATCGACGGCCATCACGGCACCCTATCGAGACGTGCTCACCCCTGATCCGTGCAACCGGCCGCTCGGCGTGCGGTAGCTTCCACGATCACAGCGGCAGCCATTCACAGCCAAGGCGGCGCGTGATCATCCTTGGGACGTGTGTCGGGGACGAGGAGCGATACCGATCGGTCGCTCTGCCGTCTCTCGAACGCATCGCAGGATCTGAGGATCTGATTTGGTCGAAGTCCGGGCAGCACGGAATCGTCGCGGCCTACAACGAGATGATCCGCGATGCGCGGGCCCTTCCTCGGTGCGAGGCGCTCGTGTTGCTCCACGAGGACGTCGAGATCATCGAGGAGAACTTCCGCGCCAAGCTCCGTCGGTCCCTCCGAGAGGGTGTCGGCGTGGTGGGAGTCATCGGCGCGAGCGGACTCGACGGCCTCGCGTGGTGGAACAGCCCGCAGCACGCGGGAATGGTGTACGAAACGCGACACGTCATCGACTTCGGTGGGCGCCACCGCGACGTCGACGCCGTGGACGGGTTGCTCATGGCGCTCGCACCGGCCGCCTTCTCGAGCTGGGCCCCGCGACGGGTGAGTTCTTGTCGGTGGCGTCCGACGCCGGGTACACGGTGTACGGCGTCGAGGCCAGCGTGTGGGCGGCAGCCGAGGCCCGAAAACTCGGCGTCTACGTCACCGACGGCTTTCTTTCGGACTGGCGCCGCGAAGTACGCCGACTTCTTCGTCGATTGCGTGGTCATGTGGCACGTCCTCGAACACGTCGCGGAGCCACGGCGACTGCTGCACGAAGTCGCCGACGTGCTGAAGCCGAACGGCAGCTTGATCGTCGAGCTCCCGAACTTTGCGTCGAGCCAGGCGAGGATCGATGGTTCCGGCTGGGAGTTCTCGTGTCTCGACGATCATCTCTTCCACTACACCCCGGACGGTCTTGCCCGTCTGCTCGACGCGGCAGGATTCGAGACCGCTGAGATCCTCCCGTTCTCGACCAGGATCTACGACTCCGCGGCAGGTGGAAGCAGCGACGGAACCAGGCGTTGCTCGAAGGAGCACCGTGGCCGTCGTTGGACATGCTTCGCATCCTCGCTCGAAAGCCAGGCCCGGGCTGAGAACCTCCATGCCGCCTCGACCGGAGGTTGACGCGAACCCACCTTCTGTTTTCGTCGCGCCGGCCTCGCCCGGTACGATCTCGCCTCCGGGACGGACTCGGCACCGAGGTTTCGCGCCAAGATCCGCGCCGTCCCCACGCGGGTGTAGTTCAGAGGCAGAACATCAGCTTCCCAAGCTGAGAACGCGAGTTCGATTCTCGTCACCCGCTCCACCACCTCAGAGAGGCCCCCTCGTGATTGGGCTCCCGGCCTTCCGCGCACTGACTCAGCGTGTGCGCAGGACCCCGATTGCGCGTCCATCGCGCGGCACAGGATTCAGGGCTTCCTGGAGGGAATCCCACTCCGCGGTTGCGCGTTCTGCGTTCGACCCGTGAGCGCCGATCGGTAGTTCTGGCATGCGGCTGACGTGCGAGACTCTGGGACATGACGGATTTCAGCGCCCCGCTCGATATCACGTTCAATCGTCAGCCGATCTCCGATCCCGCTGCTTTCGCTGACGACGCTCAGGCTGCATCGTGGCTGTTCCTCTGCGGCGACGAGTTCGCGGCAATGGACGTCGGCATGTCGTTCGAAGAGGTGCAAGCTTCGGTGGCGGTGTCAGAGAACATCGTGTCCGACCCTCCGGTGAGATTCGACCTCGAACTCGTGAAGCAGAGTCTCGACGCACTCGATCGTTTGCCGCGGCCGACGCTTGTCACATGTCGCTCAGGGCCACGTTCCTCGGCGATCGTCTACCTGTACGCCGGGTTGCAGGCGGGTTCAAGCGCCGATGAGGTTCTCGCACGCGCGGATGCTGACGGCGCGCCGTTTGCGGGTTCGGAGGAGTACCGCTCAGTGGTGCGACGTGGTCTAGAAGAGCTCGGGTAGCCGTTCCAGGACTGCGACAGATTGCCCTGATAGAGGATCGCACGCGACCGTGACCGACGCGAGCACCCGCACAGAGCGAAGGAGATCTGCGCTCGGGCGTTGTGTCTCGGGGTGACGTTCGGCTCTAGGTGCAGCCGCCCCTGGTGCATAGGTTCCGAACATGGACGTTGAGGCTGGATGGTTTCCCGACCCGTCGGAAGCGCACCGGTTGCGTTACTGGGATGGAACGAACTGGTCTGCCGACGTGAAGGACACCGCGGCGGGGAAAGACCCGCTACCCGAGAGCGCATTGCTTCCACCGCCATGTCCAACGGAATCGCACAACCGGCACTGGTTCTCGCTCGGCTTGGTATCGGTTGCCGTACTCGGCATCGTGGTGCTGTTCGTAGGTGTTGGCGTGGTGCTGCAACGAAACTACGACCAGTTCGACTGGAACGTGCGGCACCAGGGCTCGGTACTCCCGTGGGTCGTCGTCGCGTGTCTCGGCATAGCAATTACCGGCGCCGCGTTGATTGTGTCAGCCATCGGCAAGCGTCGCTAGAGACGCCCCGAGCCTCTCACCGGAGAACTCGGCAGGTGCCGTAGGACCTTCTCCCCTGACCAGAGTCGGCGAGCCACTTGATACTGGTCCTGTATGGGCGGCATCACCGAGGCGCAGCCGGGAGTCAGACACCCCGAGAGCAGCCCGCGTCGTCTTCAGCTCGCGGTCGGGGTGGCGCTGCTCGGAGTTACCGTCGCGATCGGGGCGATGTTCCTCATCTGGATCAGCAACAAGTACCGACCCGAGTCGTACTCGGGTTGGGACCTCGTCGGCGCCTCGATATTCCAGAAGGACAACGGTCCGCACTGGACTGTCGCTGTATAGCTGGGGCGACTATTCACCAAAGGGAGTCTTCACGGCGCTGCCGGTGATCCCGGTTTGTGGCGTCGCGTTGCTTGGAATCATCGGTGTCTGCATCGGCGCACGGCTGCACCGCTCCCGGAAGCTCGTAACGGCGAGTGGCTGCATCATGCTGGTCAGCGGAGCGGCGTTGGCGACCATCTGGTTCAAGAACAGGGCTGTCCGTATCGCGCCTGATCGGTTGGGATAGCGGAGTACCGATCAGGAGGTTGTGGGCATGGGGGTCGCCGGAAGCGCGAAGCGTGGCAGGCGTCGCGGGTGGACAGCAGGTGTGGCCGCGATTCTTCTGGCCCTCGCGATCAGTGGTTGCGGTTCCAGCGACAACAAGCAGGCAAGCTCATCGGAGGGTTCGTCATGACGCGCATCCGACGAGGTTTCACGGTCTTGGTCATGGTCGCGCTCGTGGTTGTGGGTGTCGCCTCTTCGGCTGGGTCGCACACTGCGAACGCATCGACCGGCAAGGGTCAGGGGCTCTTGGCGTTCGCCTGTGGCAAGGCGCGAAGAACAACTATCTGGAGATCTGCACGGCTCCGGCGTCGGGTGGGAAAGAATCCCTGCTTTCGAATAGCGCCTCACCGGCGATTGGACCAACGTTCTCGCCTGACGGCTTGAGCATCGCGTACTTGTGCCACTGGGAGCGCTCCAGCGGGAACTTCACCATCCCGGTGAGTGACCTCGTTGACTTCGGGTCTGCGGGCTTCTCGCGTAACAGCAGCGGCGACCTCTGTGTCTCATTTCCCGACGGGAGCGAACAGAGGCGACTTACCACCGGCGGAACGTCGCAACCGCCGGTCTGGTCGCCTGACAGCACGACGTTGGCGTTCGCGGAGGGTGGAGGCCCGATTGTCGTCGGCCCATCCGGGGCGGCACCTCGCCCGGCCGGTATCTGGACCATCATCTTCAGTGGCGATGGCCTGCGCCAGCTCACGACGAACGATGACGACTTCCCGGCGTGGTCGCCCGATGGCGAAACCATCGCGGTCTGACTCGCGAGAACCACATCGTGACCGTCGACGCCACCAGCGGCGCGAAGCGTGCTGACTTGACCGGGGGCAGCACGGGCATCGATATCGGTGCGTCGTGGTCGCCCGATGGAAAGAGGATCGCGTTCAGCCGGTACCTGCTCTCCAAGCAGGTGTTCGAGGTCTGGGTCATGGAAGCGGACGGCACCAACCCCAAGAGGGTCGCGTCGTACGAAGCGCTCGCCGCCAACACCGGTTTCGACTTCACACCGCATTGGTCGCCCAACGGCAAGACCTTGGCATTCACAGGCAGGACAGGCACCGGACGGAAGGGGTTCGCTGCCCTTGCACTCGTCCCTGCCGCCGGAGGCACGGTCAAGAACCTTGGACCCAAGCCGGCATCCGACAAGGCGATGGGATCGCTGTTGCCCGAATGGTCACCGGACGGCAAGTCGCTTGCGTTCATCAGCGACTACGCGACGCCCAAGTCCTTCGAGGTCTACACGATGAAACCCGACGGGACTGCGCTCCATCGGGTTACCAAGGACACCAACCAGGAGTTCCAGCCGACCTGGCAACCAGCTGAGAAGCGGGCGCCAGCGGGAGGATCGGCCAAGAAGCGGGCGCCAGCAGGAGGATCGGCCACAAGCAATACCGAGAAGAGGACGCCAGCAGGAGGATCGGCGACACGCACTGTCGCAGTCGACGGAACCTGGAGCGGGTCCATCTCGGTCTCCGGCCAGACCGTGACCAGTTCTACGTCCGGCCAGTTCTGGTGCGCAAGTGCACGGCGCCTCCGCCACACCGACCCCCGGCTCGAGAAGACCTGACACGCAAGTGGACCAGGAAAACCGGACCACCGTCACCCAGCCCGAGATGCCCGCGAGGCCGAGCTACCGCACGCGTTGGTGCCGCTTGGGGCGGCCGGCGCGGGGGGTCGAGTGAACGTTCGGTTCGTCGTCATGTGCGCAACTCCATGCGCGATGTCAGGTAGATCGGGCGTCGGCCTATGAACTCCGGGCGTGACGTCCCGGTCCCGCACGACGTCCACGGACCTGTAGGCACGCCAGAGCTCATGGACGGCGTGGTGATCCGGGGCGAGAGCCGGGTACCGTCGAAGCGCGTCCGGCCGACGAATCGATGGGGAGCCACCATGTACAACATCCGGTCCACCACACCGATGACGCCGATCGACGGTCACGTCGACATCGACTTCGCCGACCGGAGGGGCTGGACCGAGAACATGGGCGCGACGATCCTGCCGATCATGATCGGCGACGATCACTGCGGCCCGTTCGTCGCGCTCAGCTACGTCGAGCCGACCGACGAGCAGATGCCGCTGTCGTTCGCGCATGCCCACGCGAGCGACAACTGGCGTATCTCGGTGCGGGGCACCACCAACATGGGCCGTGACGCCTACGAGCAGGGTCAGTTCCGGTTCCACGACGGCGGGGTGCCGTACGCGAGCGACAACTTCGCCTGGGGCCCCGACGGCGGCTACGGCATCATCATGTTCGCCGACCGGCGCGGCTTCGCCATCCGACCGGTGAAGGCCGAGCTCGCCGAGCAGATGATGCCGGCGCAGGAAGTCGCCGGTAGAGCCATGGGCATCGACGTGCAGGATCCGTGCCCGGGTGCACCCGCGATCATCACGACGCTCGGCCCCACGGCGCGGGCGCACCTCGACGGCGGCTTCGACACCTCCGAGCAGTGGGACGAGATCGCGCCCGGTGTCCGCATGGCCGCCGGCCTCGCCGGCGAACCGACGTGCGGTCCGGTGCTCGTGTTCGTCGACTGCGCCGCCGGCACCGAGGCGGTCCCCGCGCGCTCGATCGGTTCGGAGACGATCGTCGCGCCGGTGTCCGGATCGATCGACGCCGCCGGCGTCACGATGAGCCAGGGCGACGTGCGCGTGGAGGAAGCCGACGTCGACCATCCTGCGCTCGTCGCCGGTCCCGACGGCGCGCAGGTCGTGATCATCTTCGCCGATCGGCGCGAGCTGCGATCGGCGCTCGACGACGGGAGGATGTCCGGCGCGCTCGGCGCCGCGCTGTCGCCGGTGCTCGAGGACCTCCAGCGCCAGCTCCCCCTCGCCGACTCTGCGTCCTGACTTCGGAGTGGTCCGGCGACTACCGCGCGCCGCGATCACCGGAGTTCGTCGGCCAGTGCCGAACATTCTCCGATCCTTCGCCGATGCGTGCCGAACCGGCAGTATTGCCCTCAGACGACGAGGCCCCACTGTGGCTGCGCACTTGGAGGGCCCTCGCGTTCGCTGCTGGCCAACGAACGTTGCTTGGAGGTGCCGAGTCTTGTGAATGACATCGACTACGCAGCGTGGAACAAGTGGGTGGTTGGCGAGTTCCGGAGCAAGGACGGGCAGGTTCCTGGATACGAGGAGATTCCACTGCTCTTGCTCACGACGACTGGTCATCGGTCCGCTGAGAGCCGCGTCGTTCCCCTCGGTTACCTACTTGTGGACGACGCCTACTTCGTGGCCGCGACGAACAGCGGTCGCCCGGAGCCTCCTGCCTGGCTCCAGAACCTTCGAGCAGAGCGCACCGCACAGATAGAGGTCGGGTCCGATTCGCTCGCGGTCGTTGCTGAGGAGGTGTCGCGTCCGCGGCTCGATGAGCTCTGGGAACTTTTTGCGGGACAGATCCCGACCTATGCGGAAATGGTCCGCGACGATCCGCTGCCGATCGTGATGCTCACTCCCGTCCAGACATAGCGCTACCCGCTCCACCACTCGCGCCGTCCACCACCCTCGTGGTCTTCGATCGACTGGTTCGGCAAAGCCTGTGAGCAGCCTGTGAGGGGCTCGTCCATGAGCGCGGCTTCCGTGAGTACGTTCAGTCTGGAGGGCTTTAAGGGGTTGCGGTGAAGAGGGGCGGTATCGTCGGCAACAGCCTGATCGCGGCGGGTGCGATCGCGTGTGTCATCGCGGGATTCGTGTCGCTCGGTGGCGGGAGCGCAACCACGACCTCGATCCGCACCGCCGAGGTACAACGTGGCGTCGTGCAGTCGAGCGTGTCTGCGACCGGCAACGTGCAGGTTGCAGGTTCGGTGACGGTCAACTTCGCGTCCGGCGGCGTCCTCACCGCCGTGTACGTGAACGTGGGCGACCATGTGACCGTCTTGCAGCCGCTCGCCAAGCTCGATGACACCATCCAGAAGGCGTCGCTGGCGTCGGCACAGGCCAACCTCAGTTCTGCAAATGCCAAGCTGGTGCAGACCCAGGAATCGCTCGACCTGCCGACGCAGCAGCAGGCGGTCGTGGTCGCGCAGCAAGGGGTCACCAACGCGCAGCAGAACGCGCAGAACGACGCGGTGAACTCGACGCAGTCGGTGGCCACCGCGGAGCAGTCGGTCACCAACGCGCAACAGAACGCACAGACCGACGCGGCCACGCAGCAACAGGTCGTGGCTCAAGCACAGACCACGCTGACCAACGACACGAACGTGTTCAACAGCACCTTCTCCCCACCTTCTGACTGCCCGGCGCCGTATACCGGGCCCAGCCCCCCATGCCCGACCGGAATCGCCGCCGCGTACTCGAAGGTCATCCAGGACCAGAACGCGGTGACCAACGCGCAGAACTCGGCCAACGCCAAAGCGATCGCCGATCAGCAGGCGATCACCAACGCACAGAACGCGGTGGCCGCGGCACAGGGCAACGCCACTGCCAAGGCCGACACCGATCAGCAGCAGATCACCAACGCGCAGAACTCGCTCGACTCCGCGAACATCAACCTCCAGGTCGCCGCGCAGGGCAACCCGAGCTCGCTGTCCGCGGCGCAGGCGTCGGTCGCGTCGGCGCAGTCGAGCGTGGCGAGTGCGCAGAAGACCGAGAACGAGACGACGCTCCTCGCGCCCGCCGCCGGCACGGTCTCGGCCGTGAACGGGTCGCCCGGATCCACCGTGTCCGGCGGTGGGGCGTCGTCATCAGGCACGACGTCGTCGAGCTCGTCGACCGGCTCGACCGGCTCGACCGGCGGCGCCGGCTCGACCAGCGGCGCGAGCGGCGGTACGGGTGGCTCGACCACGTCGGGCTCGAGCTCGAGCTCGAGCAGCAGCAGCGGGTTCATCACCCTCAGCAATCTGACCACCCTCCAGGTGAAGGCGGGCTTCAGCGAGAGCGACGTCGCCAACGTCGCGTTGGGCCAGCCCGCCACCGTGAGCTTCACCGCGCTCCCCGGAGTGTCCGTCAGTGCTCATGTGGTGGCGATCGACTCGACGTCGACCGTCACGAGCAACGTCGTCACGTACAACGTGACCGTGCAGCTCGATCAGCCGGCGGCGAAGGTGAAGCCGGGCATGACTGCCAGCGTCAGTGTGATCACCGCGGAGGCATCGGGTGTGCTGCACGTGCCCAGCGCGGCCGTGCGGGGCACCGGCACCTCGGGTCGGGTGACGGTGGTGACCAAGGGCAAGCAGTCGACCGTCATCGTGGGCGTGGGTTTGCGGGGTGACTCCTCCACCGAGATCACCAGTGGCCTGAAGGCGGGCCAGCAGGTGGTGGTCTCCACCGCCACGTCGGGGCTCGCGAACACCGGAATCGGTACGGGAACCGGAACGGGCACCCGTACGGGCACCGGAGGCTTCGGCGGTACGGGAGGTCTCGGCGGCGGAGGTCTCGGCGGCGGAGGTCTCGGCGGCGGGGGCCTCGGCGGCGGACGTGGTGGTTGACGTGGTGGTTGACGCGGTGGTTGGACCCGACGTTGCGCAGCCCGAGCCCACGTACCCGGCGATTGCGCTGCGCGACGTCACCAAGACGTACGAGCTCGGAGCGGTCTCGGTGAACGCACTCCGCGGCATCTCCTGCACCGTCGATCGCGGTGAGCACGTGGCGATCATGGGCGCGTCGGGAAGCGGTAAGAGCACGTTGATGAACATCGTCGGATGTCTCGACATCCCGACGACTGGTCGCTACGTGCTTGACGGCATCGATGTGCGAGACGTCGACGAGTACGACCTCGCGCTGATCCGCAACCGGATGATCGGCTTCGTGTTCCAGAGCTTCAATCTGATTCCGCGCACCACCGCGCTCTCCAACGTGGAACTTCCGCTCGTCTACGCCGGCATCAAAGGCAAGGAACGCAGGCGACGGGCACTGGACGCGCTCGACGAGGTGGGTCTCGCCGATCGGGTCGAGCACATGCCCAACGAGCTGTCGGGTGGCCAGCAGCAGCGGGTGGCGATCGCGCGGGCCATCGTCAGCAACCCGGCGATCATCCTCGCCGACGAGCCGACCGGGAACCTCGACTCCCAGCGCGACCGCCGAGATCATGCAGATCTTCGTACGGCTGCACCGCGAAGGTCGCACCGTGCTCCTCATCACCCACGAGGACGAGATCGCCGCGCACACCCGGCGGGTGGTGGTGCTGCGCGACGGACGCATCGTCGAGGATCGTCGACTCGACACCGCCCTTCAGGGACCGGTGACCGCGCGATGAGCTTCCGGGAGAGTCTCCGCATCGCGTTCCACGGGCTCATGGCCAACCGGATGCGCTCCGCACTCACCATGCTCGGCATCCTCATCGGGGTCGGCGCGGTCATCCTGGTGGTCGCGGTCGGGAACGGCTCGTCGCAGGCGGTGCAGAAGCAGATCGAGAGCCTTGGCACCAACACCCTCATCGTCCGGCGCGGCTTCGGCGGGTTCGGCGGTGGTGGTGGAGGTGGTGGCGGCGGCTTTGGCGGTCGGAGCCGCCTCGGTACGCAGAGCCAGAGCGTCCAACTCGACCTCGCCGACGTGAAGGCGCTGCAGGACAGCCAGAACGCCCCCGACGTGAAACTGGTCGCGCCGGTCATCAACGCGACCGCCACCGGCTCCTACCAGGGTGCGACGTACAGCCCGGCGAGCTTCATCGGCACCGTGCCCGCCTACGAGGAGATCCGCAACTACAGCATTGCCAGCGGGGCGTTCTTCACCAAACAAGACGTCAAGGACCACGCGCGTGGTCGTGCTCGGTCAGACGGTGGTCACCAACCTGTTCGGGAACCTGAACCCGGTCGGCGCCCGCCTGAAGTTCGGCAATGCCACCTACGAGGTCATCGGGGTGCTGACGCCCAAGGGCACCAACGGCGTGCAGGACCAGGACGACATTGCGATGGCGCCGTACACGACGGTGCAAGACACCCTGAGCGGCCCGTCCAACACCATCGACAGCATCGCGGTCGAGGCCAACTCGCGTGACGTGATGGACAACGCGTCGGCGGAGATCACCGCAACCCTCGACGCCGACCACAAGCTCACCGCCACCTCCGCGACCAGCTTCAGCGTGCTGAACCAGGGCTCGCTGCTCCAGACGTCGAGCAGCACCAACAGCGTGTTCACCACGCTGTTGGCCGTGATCGCGGCGATCTCGCTCCTCGTGGGCGGGATCGGCGTGATGAACATCATGCTGGTGACGGTGACCGAACGCACCCGCGAGATCGGCATCCGCAAGGCCCTCGGCGCACAGCGCGGCAACATCCTGGGGCAGTTCCTGATCGAAGCCGTGCTCCTCACCATGGTCGGCGGCGTGCTCGGCGTCTGCGCCGGCCTTGCGCTCAGCCAATTCCGCATTGCCGGCATCGATCCGGTGGTCGCGCCGTACTCGGTGTTCCTCGCCTTCGGGGTCGCAGTCGCGGTGGGTTTGTTCTTCGGGATCTATCCGGCCAACCGGGCGGCGTCGCTGCGCCCGATCGAAGCGCTCCGGCATGAATGAGCTCGGACGAAACGAGAGGTGCGCAGATGTTCCCCACCGATGACGGTGATCCAACGGCTGCGGTCGAGCCGGTCGAGCCGGTCGAGCTCGAGGAACCGCTCGCAGTCCGGCCCGCGGTCGAGAGCCGGCGGTCGCGCCGACGCCTGAGCGGGGTACGCGTCGCGTTGCTCGTGGCGCTCGGCGTCGGCGCCGGGTTCGTGGTGGGCGTGCAACTGCAGAAGGACCAGGGTGGGTCGTCGTCGTCGGCGTCGACGGCGTCGGGCGCGACCGGGCTCTCCGGGTTCGCCAGTCGCTTCGGCGGCGGCGGCGCCGGCGGGGCGGGCGGTGCGCGGGCCGCGGCCGGGGGCACGGGTGGCGCCGCGGGCGGCGCCGCGGGTGGCGGCGTGGGCGGCGGCGCAACCGTCGGCCAGGTGAAGCTGATCGACGGCACCAACGTCTACGTCACCGACACGTCGGGGAACACCGTGAAGGTCGCCACCACGGGCTCGACCATCTCGAAGAGCCAGCCCGGCGCGGTCACCGATCTCGCGATCGGCGACACCGTGATCGTGCGCGGCGCGACCGGCAGCGACGGGACCGTGGCGGCCACCGCGATCACCGACAGCGGAGCCGGCGCGACGGCCGGCGGCGGTTTCGGGCGCGGGTCAGGTCAAGGATGAACATCCGGTCAACCGTGAGAGGAAACGCTGTGACCCAGGGAACGGAGATTTCGATGCTGACTTCGCACGCCGGACACGGCGGTGAGCGCGGATCGCGCCTCGCGCGCGCGCAGTGTTCTTCACGGTGGGCGTCGTCGGCCTCAGCATGGTGTCGACGACCGCCGCGTTCGCGGCCACCAACCCAACGACGCCGTCCCCGCGCGTCGCGATCACGGCCTTTCGCACCTGTATGGCGAAGCACGGCGTGAAGCTCGCGCAGCGCCGGCCGGGCGCCGGGGGTCCGCCGACAAGCGGATCAGGTGGGGGAACAGATGGCGGATCAGGCGGCGGATCCGGCGGCCGCAGCACCGGCGGCTTCGGAGGGGGTGGTCGGTTCGATCCGACCAAGGTGCCCGCCAACCTGCCCAAAGGGGTGACGGCGAAGGTGTACCTCGCCGCGGTGAAGGCCTGCAAGAACAAGATCCCCAAGGGCGGCTTCGGATTCGGAGGCGCCAACCGCGGGCAGTACCAGGCGTACATCAGCTGCTTGCGCGATCACGGGGTGACCATCCCCCAGCGCGGGTCCGGCGGTTCCGGCTCGGGTCCCACCACCACCGGGGGTTCCGGCGGTGCGGGTGGCAACGGTGGCGGACCGCTCGGCGGGCTCGATCGGAACGCTCCCGCGTTCCAGGCGGCCAACCAGATCTGCGCGCCCCTGCTCCCCAGTCAGGGAGTGGGCGCCCCGCCCACCACCGGCGCCAGCACGTGAACACCGAGGTCGGTCATCGAGGGGCGCGAGCCTCGGCGAGGCGACGCCTGACCGCATAGTCCGGGACCTGGGGTGCCGACCGCTCCGCCTTCCGGAACGCCTCGGCCGCCGCGTCGTAGTCATGCAGCGCGAACCGGCAGAGACCGAGAAGGTTCCACGCCCACTCGCCGAGCACGCGCTCGTCGTAGGAGCTCCCGGTGGCGATGACGTCCTCGAGCGACAGAGACGTGATCCACTCGACGCGTCGGGAGGCACGCTCGGGTTCGCCGATCGCGAACTCGAGCCGCGCCGCGGCGAGCTCGAGCGCAGGCACGTCCGGGAAACGCTCGAGCGCTTCGTCGACGAGCGCGGCCAGATCGTCGTCCGTTCGGTTGACGGTCAGGGCGTGCACGATGAGGTCGATCCAGAGCAGTCGGTCGTCGTGGTGGGGTGTGGCGCGCGCCGAGCCACCTCGATGCCGCGCATCCACATCGCGACGGCCTCGTCTTCGCGATCGAGGTCGAGGTAGATCCGCGCGAGGTGGTCGTAGTAGAAGATCCGCTCCGGGTGCTCCTCGAGCGCAGCGAGCAGGATCGGCTCGTCGCGTGTGTGCTTGTGGCGCTGGTCGCCTTCGTAGCCGAGATGGTCGATCGTGAGTACATCGCTCACCGTCACCAGCTGCCCGTCGCGTTCTGCGGCGGCGTGGATCGACGGCACGATCGACTCGTGGATCCGGCCCGTGAAGCGAACGTCGGGTTTGTGGCGCCAGAGCCGGTACTCGGCATACGGCGTCCAGCCCACGCGAGGTACGAAGCGCACCCGCAACGCTGCCTGATCGGTGGCCGCGGCGATCCGCCGCCGTCGCTGGTCGTGATCGCCGGCCCGGATGCGCTCGTCGGCGTCCACGTAGAGGATCCACTCGCCGGACGCGAGCTCGAGGGACCGGTTCCGCGGGGTGGCGAAGTCACCCTGCCACGGCTGGTGATCGACGATCGCGCCGTGACGAAGCGCGATGTCGACGGACGCGTCGCGGGAGCCCGTGTCGACGACCACGATCTCGTCGACGAGGTTGCGCAAGGACTCGAGACAGGCGTCGAGGTGTTCGGCCTCGTCGCGCACGATGATCGCGGCCGAGAGCAGCATGCTCCGACTGCGGGGGCTCAGGTCCCGCTACTGATGGGTCGTCAGGTTGGAGTTCCCGAGTCCGGGGCGGTGGCAGTCCTGGTTGGAGTTGTGGATCTGGTTGGAGTTCCGGGGCCCTTGTCTCGGCCCCGCGTAAGCGGCCCCGAGCCCTGCCATCGAGAACGACGACACTGCGGGGACGACGAACGCCGCGCCGATGACGAGCCGGCGCAGGAAGGCTCGGCGGTCGCTCGTGGACTCGTCGAAGACCCCGTCGAGATCGTCAGCCATCCCGAAACCTCCCTGTCTTGGTACGGGGAACCTAACACGTCCCGGAGAGCCCGTCGATGACGGGCTTCCGGGTGCGCTACGCCGGTTCGTCGGGGATCTCGCGGGTGGCGGCGACGATCCCTCGGGCCAGGAGCTGGTCGCTCGTGTCGTCGATGTCGCTGAGGGCCACGCCCAGGGAGCAGATGACCCCGGCATCGTGGATCATGTGGCGGGCGAGGCGCGCCGCCTCGGCGTCGTCGGCGATGTCCGTACACACGATCACCAGACGATCGGCCCCGATCCGGGCGAGGGTGTCGTCCATCCGCAGCTGCCTTCGCAGGTTGGCCACCACCCCGTCGAAGCGCTCCTCGCGGAACAGGCGGGGTGTGTCGAGGACGAAGACCGCCACCAGCGAACCCGTCCGCCGGCTCCGGGCCAGCGCGATCTCCAACCGGTCGATCAGCAGCGCCCAGCCGTTCGGGAGTCCGGTGACGGTGTCGAAGAGGCTGTCGTAGCGGGCCCGCTCGATCCCGAGCTGGGCGAAGTCGATGCTGGACATGGCGGCGTCCTCCGGTTCGCTCCCCCGCTCATCGACCGAATCGGGCGCCAGATTGAGCCATCGGTCACATTTGGCTCACATGCGGTCGAGGCGCGTCACCACCTCGGTGTGGTGGGTGTGGGGGAACAGGTCGACCACGACCGCTTCCACCGGCGCGTACCCGAGTTGCCGAGCAGGCCGATGTCGCGGCCCGCGGCTGCAGGGTCGCAGCTGACGAGCACGATCCGGGGGGCGTGGGACGCGGCCAGCACCGCAGCGCCCGCGCGCCCCAGGCCGGCGCGCGACGGATCTGCCACCACCACGTCGGCGCGCATCGGGCGCAGCCGCTCGACGGTCGTCGCGATCATCCGCGCGTCGAGATCCGCCAGGTTGACGCGCGCGTCGGCCACCGACGACCGGTCGTGCTCGACCGTCACCGCCCGCCATCCCTCGCGACCGTCGAGGAGCGCACCCGCGAACAGTCCGACGCCGCTGTACGCGTCGAGGAGCGTGCCGGAGTCGGCGTCGAGGCTGTCAGCCGCCATCGTGGTGACGACGTCGACCAGCGCGGCGGCGCCATCGGGCCGGGTCTGGAAGAACGACTCGGCGGAGATCCGCCACCGCCGACCGGCCACCACCTCGTGGATCCAGGCCCGCGTACCCGCGGCGAGCTCGTCGGCACCGACGACGCGCACGTCATCGGGCAGCGTGACGTGGTCGCGATTCGGCGTGACCAGCGCCAACCGTTCGCCCGTCGAGGCGCCGACCCGCAGCGTCACCTCCGTGGCCCGGCCGAACCGGCCGTCGGCGATCATCTCGTCGAGCAGCGGGTGCGCGACCGCGCAGTGGTCGAGCTCGACCACGGTGTGGCTCGCCGCGCGCCGCAGCCCGGCGCGCCCGTCGTCGACGGCGAGTCGCAGCGTCGTCCGGAACCCCCACGGGTCGAGCACCGGCCCCGCGTGCACCACCGGTTCGAGCCAACGCCCGAGCCGGCGAAGGCCGTCGGCGACGAGCTCGATCTTGGCGCGCGCCTGGGCGACGTGCCCGAGCGCGGCGAGATCACAGCCACCGCAGCCGTCGGCGACGTGGGGGCACGTCGGCGTGATGCGGTCAACCGAAGGCTCGAGGATCCGCACCACGGTGCCGCGCTCGGTCCGCTGGCGGACGCTGACCGTCACCTCCACGAGTTCGCCGGGGAGCGCGTCGTCGACCAGCACGATCCGACCGTCACTCCGGCGCGCCAGCGCCGCACCGCCCGCCACGAGCCGCTCGGCCCGCACGATCGCGGTCTCGAGTGCCGTGGCTCAGCTTCCCGGCGAGTGGTCGATGCCGAGCGCGGCGTCGACCGCGTCGTCCTCGTCGAGGGTCACACCTTCGAGCCCCAGGATCACTGCTGCCGCCACACGGTGTGCTCCTCGGTTGGTTGGTTCCGGTCGGGTGCCCGCGTGTGGGACGATACGACCATCGAGTCGAGTCGAGTCGAGTCGACTCGGGCCGCGCGGTCGAGGGAGGTTCCCATGGGTGACAAGTCACCGAAGAAGAACAACGCCAAGAAACCGGCGAAGTCGATCAAGGAGAAGCGCGCCGCCAAGCAGGAGAAGCGCCATCCGAACGCCGGGTTCGGCAGCGCATAGCTCGCCCACGCCGGCTCAGCAGTACAGCGGCAGCGCTTCGAGTCCCCACACGGAGGACCCGTCCTTCCAGGGCACCTCGCTCGCGGGCACCGCGAGGCGAAGGTCAGGGAATCGCGCGAGGAGCGACTCGAGCGCGACCTGCATCTCGACCCGAGCCAGGTGCGCGCCCAGACAGAAGTGCGCGCCGTGGCCGAAGCCGAGCTGGAAGATGTCGGCGCGTTCCACGTCGAGACGGTCGGCGTGTTCGAACACCGACTCGTCGCGGTTGGCCGACGCGGTTGACGCCATCACTCCGTCGCCCGCGCGGATCACGACGCCGCCGAGTTCGACGTCTTCCGTCGCCAGATACGCGATCTGCGCGCCCGCGCTGAGCGGGATGAGGCGCATCAGCTCCTCGACCGCGTTCGGAACGAGCTCGGGACGCGCGCGGAGGATGTGCAGCTGCTCGGGATGGTCGAGCAGGCAGAGCACGAACTTGCCGAGCTGGTTGGCGGTGGTCTCGTAGCCGGCGACGAGGATGGCCATCGAGAGGGACACCAGCTCGGGTTCGGTGATCACGGCGTCGTCGTCGGCTCGCGCCGCCACCAACGCGCCGAGGATGTCGTCAGTGGGTTCCACGCGACGGCTCTCGATCAGCGCGGCGAGGTAGCCGGTGAGCTGGCCGTACGCGTCGAGCACCGCTTCGACACTGAAGCCGCGTTGACGTCATGAAGGTGTTCGCCCAGCCGTGGAAGCGCTCGCGGTCCTCGAACGGGACCCCGAGGAGTTCGCAGATCATCGTGATGGGCAGTGGGAGTGCGACTGCCTGCACGAAGTCGACGGGCTGGGGCGCCGCGGCCATCGCATCGAGCAGGCCGTCGACCACTTCCTGGGCGCGGCCACGCAGGGCCTGCATGCGTCGCGCGGTGAACGTCGCGCTCACCAGTCTGCGGATGCGGGTGTGCGCGGGCGCGTCCATGCCGAGGATCGAGTCCTCGATCGGGAAGAACTCCGCCATGCGCCCCACGTCGGTGCCGATGGTCGCGGCCCGGCTGAACCGAGGGTCGGCGAGCATCGATCGCACGTCTTCGTAGCGGGTCAGCACCCAGCACGGCTCGCCGAACGGGAGTTGTACGCGCGCGATCGGTTCCGTCTCGCGCAGCTCGGCGAGCAACGGATCGGGATCGAGACCCTGCTGGGTGATCGTCGGAAAGTGGGGGCAGCCGGCCATGCGCGTTACGACGGCTCCGACGACGCGGCGCGCTCGACACCTCGCCAGTAGTCGGGCATGTCGTCACCCATGGCCGTGAGGACTCCGTTGGCCATCTCCGGGGGAAGGTGCCCGTCGTCCTCGGTGAAGCCGTACTCACGGGCAAGTGACGCGGTCCAGTACGAACCTCCGGTGCGTTCGAGGATGCCCGGGTCCGCGGCCAGCGCGACCACCGCGAGGCCGTTGAACTTCGGCGTCTCCCCGAAGCTGACGTCGAGTCCGTGGAGCTCGCGTCGCCCGTCCTCGGTGAGGACGGTGTTGGCGAGGAGGCCTTCGGTGAGCACGAGCCCCGGCCACAACGAGACCGCCGCGACGCCGTGCGGCTTCAGTTCGAACGCGGTGTCGCGCGTCACCTTGTCGATCGCCGCTTTGCCGACGCCGTACGGGACGGACAGCAGGTAGCTCTCGGCGCCGTGGGACGAGATGTTGACGATCAGGCCCGATCGCTGCTCGATCATGAGACGCGCCGCCGAGCGCGGTGGTCACGTAGTTCGACCGCGGACCGATGTCGAGGCACGCGGAGATGTGCGTGAACGGAAGGTCCCAGAACGACGCGCCCACCATCTCGGAGAAGTCGGGGGAGGCGACGTTGACCACGAGGTCGAGTCGGCCCTGCTCGGCGCGGATGCGGTCGAAGACGGCCTCCACCTGCGCGTCGTCGGTGTGGTCGCAGGCGACGGCGACGGCGGTGCCGCCGAGCGCCTCGATCTCCGCCGCGGTGCGGTTGAGGCTCGCCAGCTGCCCGGGCACGTCCTCGACCGAGCGCGCGGTCAGGTAGGTGATGGCCCCACTCGCGCCGACCTCGAGGGCGATGCCCTTGCCGATGTTCTTGCTCGCGCCGGTGACCAGCGCAACCTTTCCTGACAGTTCGTTCGACATGGTCAGCTCCCGGACTGTTTGACCGTGACGACGTTCTTCGCGTTGCAGTCGAAGGTCGCCGGCTTCTTCGGGTACACCCGCACGTACTTGCCGCTCTTCACCTGGAACAACGACGTGCACGGCGTCGCCTTCTTGGCCGGGATGTCGCTGGTGGCGAGCATCCCGTCGGCGTTGAAGGAGTGGATCTTCCCGGCCGCCGCGAGGAAGTTGGCCCGGGTGAGCGCGTTGACGCCGCCCGCCTTCACGGCCGCGTTCACGGCATCACGGAAGAACAGTGCGGCACCCCACGCCTCTTCACCGTTGCCGTCGATGACGCCGTTGCCGACCGCCTTCACGTAGGCCTTGACCGCGGGGTTGTACTTCGCTTCCTCGACCGGCACGAACGGCATGTCGACGTACTGCCCTTCGGCCTTGGCGCCGGCCGTCTCGATGAACCGCTTCGAGTAGCACGCCGACGTGCAGTCCCACACCTTCACCGTCGACACGCCCTGTACCGCGGCCTCTTTGAGCATGTAGGCCTGCGACGTGTCGTTGACCCCGCTCGACTCGATGGTCGAGCCGGCCGACTGCATGGCCGTCGCCATGGGGAGGTACTTGTCCTGCGGGTCGGCGCCGTGGACGTCGAACACTCCATCACTCTTGATCCCGACCTTCTGCGCGCCGAGCCAGATCGGCATGGTCGCCGTCTTCAACGCGGCGAGGTCGGCACCGACGAGGAAGATGCCGTGCAGATCCTTGGACACGTGTTGGAGGTACCAGCGGAAGCGACCGACGCGCGCCTGGTACGTCTGGCCGGACGGATCGCTGAAGATCTTCGACGGCGCAGTGATCGGGAACGACACCGGCGAGTTCTGCTGTGCCTCCCAGAGCGTGACCACCGGGACGTCGGGGAGCCCGGTCTTGACGCCCTTCGAGTCGGGGCACGCCAGCATGTCGTCGACGTTGTTGAGGAACAACGCGCCGGTGCCGACCATGGCGAAGTCGTTCTGGCAGGCCTTGATGATCGCGTTGCGGGTCTCGTCACCCTGGAGCTTCGAGTCGATGAAGTCGACGACGACCTTGCGCCCGGCGAGCCCGCCCTGCTGGTTGATGTACTTGCCGAAGCCGACCACGGCGTCGCGCGCGCCGGCGTACGCGCCGGGCGCGAGCGGGGTGTCGACGTCGGCGATCACCGCGATGCGGATCTCCGTCGGCGTCACGCCGACCTCGGTGGCCGTCGGCTTGGCGTCGGCGGCGGGCGCCGGACTGGCGGTGGCGAACGTGGCCGCGCAGAATGCGACGACCACCCCCACGACGAGACGTCGGTGACTCACAGCTCGGCTCCCCCCTGGACACGATTGCGCCTGGACACGATTGCGCCTGGACACGACTGCGCACACGTAATATGTGTACTCTTATGTGTACGGTTATCACAAACACCCGAGGAGTGCAATGCCCGGTGTCCGCGATGCCGACGTGAAACCATCGCACACCGCGCCGCCGCGGCGCGGTCGGCCGCCCCGCGTGACCCGGGACCAGATCATCGACGCCGCGGTGGCGCTCCTCCTCGACCAGCCCGACGAGACGCTGACCATGGCCCGGGTCGCGAACGCGGTGGGGCTCACCCCGATGGCGCTCTACCGGCATTTCAAGGACCGCGACGAGCTCATGGACGACGTCGTCGGCCGGATCCTGATGGAGCGCAACGCCGCGATTCCCCAGGACGGGTCGTGGCAGGACCAGCTCCGGGCGTGGGTGCTCGGCGGTCTCGACTATCTGGTCCCGTGCGCGCAGATCGTGCAACTGGTGCTCGCGGGGGGCTCGTCGCGCTGGTTGCACGACGCCGCCACGCTGGCCCGCATCCTCGAGCAGGCCGGCTTCGCGGACGACGACGAGCTCGCGGAGATGCAGGTGTGGATCGCGCTGTCGGTCGGTGGCTACGTGATGGCCGAGGCGGCGCGCCGCAAGGGACCGAACGTGTCGGAGACCTACGCCGCGCTCGCCCACCTCGCGCCGGAGGACGCCGACCGGTTGGCCCGGCTGATCCCGAAGATCGAGCGCGCCTTCGATCAGATGCACGCGCGATTCGCCGACCGACTCATCCAGACGGTGGAGGCCGCAGCCGCGAGTTGAGCAGCAGGTCCTGAGCGAACGGGACTCGGGGGAGCACGGGGGGTGCGGTGACGACGGCGGGCAAGTGGCGGTTGGTGCTCTGCTTCATCGTCGCGATCCTTGCGGGCGTCATCGTCGCGGCGTCGCTCAACCAGAGTGCGTTCACCGGCCCGACGATCACCGGCGCGGTCATCTACGCGCTCACCGCGGGCTCGATCTACGCCATTGCCGCGTCGGGCCTCGTCGTCACGTACACGACGTCGGGTGTGTTCAATTTCGCGCAGGGCGCGATCGGCATGATCATGGCGTTCCTCTACTGGGAGGTGCGGATCAATCGGGGTTGGCCGGCTTGGGTCGCGCTGATCTTCGTCGTGTTGATCATCGCCCCGTTGTTCGGGGCGTTGATCGAGCGCACGTTGATGCGCCGGCTGGTGCACGCCCAGCTCGTCGTCCAGCTGGTCGTCACCATCGGACTCATGTTCTTCCTGATGGGATTGGCGGCGACGATCTGGGACGAGAACTCGATCGCACCGCTCCCGGAGTTCCTCGCTGATCGACACGGGATCGACGTCGGCGACGTGGTGCTCACGTGGCATCGCTTCATCACGATCATCGTCGCGATCCTGATCGCGGTGTTCCTGCGCATCCTGCTCTATCGCAGTCGGACGGGGTTGGCGATGCGGGCCGTCGTCGACGACCGCGAGCTCGCCGGCCTCAACGGCATCCGTCCCGGTCGGGTGTCGGCGCTGGCGTGGGCGCTGGGTTCGTCGATGGCGGCGATCGCAGGGATCCTGCTCGCACCCAATGTCGGTCTGCGCGTCGACGTGCTCACGTTGTTCATTGTCGACGCGTTCGCGGCTGCGATCATCGGACGCTTGCACAGCCTGCCGTGGACGTTCGTCGGCGGCCTGATGATCGGCGTCACGCAGAGCTTCGCCCTGAACTTCCTGCAGTTCGGTGGTCGCTGGGGCACCGCGTCGACGGCGATCCCCGCGGTCATTCTCTTCGTCGCGTTGCTGGCCGTCCCCGAGGCGCGGCATCGAGGCGGGTCGCCTCGTTCCCAAGCACCGAATTCCGCGCGTCGCCGGGCTCCGCGAATCGGCGGCGGGGATGGCCATTCTCGTGCTCGCGGTCGCGTTCCTGGCTGCGTTCGGCGGGCTCGACACGACGAACCTGCGCCGTCTGACGTTGGCGTTGCTGACCGCGATCATCATGCTCTCGTTGGTCCCGCTGACCGGCTGGGCGGGGCAGATCTCCCTCGCCCAAATCACGTTCGTGGGGGTCGGCGCGCTGGCGATGGCCGAGGTCGCGGGCGACGCGCAGTCCTGGTTCGGCGCGGGAAACCCCCTCGGGCTGGTGTTTGCCGCGTTGTGCGCGGTCCCCTTCGGGGTGTTGATGGCGCTCCCGGCGCTGCGCCTGCAGGGGCTGTATCTGGCGCTGGCTTCGATGGCGTTCGCGGTGATGGCGATCCCGCTGTTCTTCGCCCAACCTGAGATCTTCGGCACGGGTGGTCGACGGCTCAGCACTCCCCGCTTCTTCGGTATCGACTTCGACGACGCCCACAACTTCGTGGTGCTCGCCGCAGTGGCCTTTGCGCTGCTCGGCCTCTTCGTCGTGTGGTTGCGCCGGAGCGCGTTCGGGCGCCGGCTCGTCGCGTCGCGCGACAGCCCCGCCGCCAGCGTGACCGTCGGCGTGAACCTGGTGCGGACCAAGCTGGTCGTGTTCGCGCTCGCGGCGGCAATGGCCGGCTTCGCGGGTGGACTCCTCGGCATGTTCCGCGGCACCACGGGCACGATGGACTTCCAGATGCTGGTCGGGATCCCGTTCCTGCTGCTGCTCGTGGTCGGAGGTGTGGGCACCGTCAGCGGCGCGTTGATCGGCGGGCTGAGCACGGTGGCGTTGCTCATCGTCCAAGACGAAGTCACGTTCGCCGTGTTCGGTGTCTCGGTGCTGGTGGCGTTGACGCGCATCGGACCCGGACTTGCCGCGGTCGGCGCCAGCCGCAACCCCGAAGGTTTGGTGACCGAGTTCGGTCGACTGCGGCACCGAGTGCGTCGCACCGGCTCCGATGCGGTCACGTCGCGGTCATGAACGTCCCGGCGACCGGCCGGGTCTCGGAGAGGAGAACCATGCGAGGGCTCAACGGCAAGGTGGCAGTGGTGGCGGGCGGCGGCTCGGGAATCGGCGCGGCGACCGCCGTCCGGCTCGCCGAGGAGGGCGCGTCGATCGTGGTCGGTGACATTGTCCGGCCCAACGCGGAGGAGGTCGCCGCCGCGATCCGAGGCGCCGGCGGCGCGGCCATCGCCACCGAGTTCGACATCGCCGACGACGAGAGCGTCGCCGCGCTCGTCGCCTCGGCGGTCGCGGAGTTCGGCGGGCTCGACTACATGCACGCCAACGCGGCGGACATGGAAGCGATTCTGCGCGACTCGGATGCGCTCGACGTGGAGCTCGACGTCTTCGACCGTACGATCGCGGTCAACCTGCGCGGCTACCTCCTGTGCACGCGCCGCTCCATTCCTGAGATGTTGAAGCGCGGCGGCGGTGCCATCATCTACACGAGCTCGGCCACCGGGCACGTCGGCGAACCGGAGCGTCCGTCGTACGGCATCTCGAAGAGCGGCATCAACGCGCTCATGCGCCACGTCTCGTCACGCTGGGGTCGCGAAGGCATTCGCGCGAACGCGGTCGCCCCCGGCATGGTGCTCACCAAGACCCTTCGCGACAACTCCGACGCCGCGTTTCGCGAGTTCGCCCTGAGTCTCGGTCGCTCGCCGCGCCTCGGGGAGCCCGAGGACATCGCCGCGGCGGTGGCGTTCCTGATGTCGGATGACGCGGGTTGGATCACCGGCCAGGTGATCAGCGTCGACGGCGGGTCGACCGTCCGCCCGTGACGGGCCCGTCGGCACCGGCGCTACCCTCCTCAGTCGTCGGCGGCTCGTCGGTCGGTGACCACCGGGGGTGAACATGGCGGATGCACGCAGCGGAGGGCTCGAGGCCTGGGCCCCGCGGTCCGTGCCCGGCGCCGGGATCGAGCTGACGCCCGCGCAGGAGCTCGCGATCGCCCTCCGGCACCTCGACGATGTCGGCTGGTGCGAGAACCTCACCGGCCACATCACCGTGCAGCAGGGCGACGACTTCCTGGTCAACCCGTGGGGACTGTGGTGGGCCGAGGTGCGCGCCAGCGACCTCCTCACCATTGATGGGGACGGCGAAGTCCTCGCCGGCACGCTCGACGTGACGCCTGCGGTCCACATCCACACCGAGCTGCATCGCCGGCGCACTGACGCGACCGTCGTGGTGCACAACCATCCGCCGTACGCATCGGCGTTGGCTGCAGTCGGCGAGCTGCCCGACCTCGTCCACCAGAACTCGTCGATCCTCGCCGATGAGCTCGTGCTCGTCACCGACTACGACGGTGAGGTCGACAAGCCCGCGCTCGGCGCCGAGCTCGCCGAACGCATCGGCGACGCATCGGTCGCACTGCTCGTCAGTCACGGTGTGATCGTCACCGCGCCGACGATCGAGGAGGCGGTGTACAAGTCCGTCCTGTTCGAACGGACGTGTTGGTTGCACTGGCTGGTGCGGTCGATCGACCGGGCGCCGATCCCGATCGCGCCCGCGCACCAGAAACAGTTGAAGGCATCGTTGGTCGAGCGGGCCGCGCCGGTGTACTGGCACGGTGTCGTGCGCGCCATGGTGCGCGACGAGCCCGAGGTCCTGGAGTAGGCGATGGCCATCCCGCTGGAGGAGCTACAGGCGAAGCAGGGATTCACCACCGCGACGCCGGGCACGGTGAGCTGGTTGCCGGAACCCGCGCGAGCGGAACGGCGCTACACCGTCATCTCGGTCGACGATCACATCGTCGAGCCGCCGGACGCGTTCGAAGGTCGGCTGCCGGCGGACCTTGCCGAGCGTGCACCGCGTGTCGTGGAACGCGCCGACGGCAGTGAAGCGTGGGTGTTCGAAGGTCAGGAGCTCCCGAACGTCGGCTTCAACGCCGTCGTGGGACGCCCGGTCACCGAGTACAGCTTCGAGCCCACCCGGTTCGACGAGATGCGCCGCGGTGCGTGGGACATCCGCGCCCGGATCGCCGACATGGACGTGAACGGGGTGTACGCGTCGGTGTGCTTCCCGTCGTTCCTCCCCGGATTCGCCGGGCAGCGACTCCAGCAACTCACGACCGATCCCGAGCTGGCGATGGCGTGCGTGCGGGCCTGGAACGACTGGGTCATCGACGACTGGGCTGCGTACGCGCCGGGTCGCATGATCCCGCTCCAGATCCCGTATCTCCTCGATCCGGAGGTGGGCGCAGCCGAGGTGCGCCGCAATGCCGAGCGTGGCTTCAAGGCGATGACCTTCTCCGAAGCGCCGCACATGCTCGGTCTGCCCACCCTCCACTCCGGACACTGGGATCCGCTGATGGCCGCGTGCGAGGAGACCGGCACCGTCGTGTGCCTGCACGTGGGTTCGTCGGGCACGTCGCCGGCGACCGCACCGGACGCGCCTTCGGACACCATCGGCGTGTTGTTCTTCGGGTACGCGATGTTCGCGGCCGTCGACTGGCTCTACTCGCGCATCCCGGTACGGTTCCCCGAGTTGCGCATCTGCCTGTCCGAAGGCGGCATCGGGTGGGTCGCGGGGCTCCTCGATCGACTCGACCACGTGCGCAAGTACGACGCGATGTACGGAACGTGGAACGACCTCGCGCTGAGCCCAGCCGACACGTTCCGGCGCAACTTCTGGGTCTGCGCGATCGACGACCCGTCGGCCTTCCTCCAGCGCGACGTGATCGGGGTCGGCAACATCCTCGTGGAGTCGGACTACCCGCACGCCGACTCCACCTGGCCGGTCACCCAGGAACGGCTCGCCGCGCGAACTCGCGGGGCTGTCCGACGCCGAGGTCGCGCGCGGTGACGTGGGCCAATGCGTCGGAGTTGTTCCATCACCCCGTTCCCGACGCGGTGCAGCAGGATCCGAATGCCTACTGAGGCGATCGTCGAGACGCCCGTGGGCCCGGTGCGCGGCACCGAGCGTGACGGGTTGCTCCGGTACGGCGGGGTGCCGTACGCACGAGCTGAACGGTGGTGTGCTCCGGAACGTCACGAGTGGCGGGAGCCGTTCGACGCGACGCGCCCGGGTGCGGCGCCGCCGCAGACGGTCGGCGGGCTCGACCTCGTCCCCGACATGATCCCGGGCGCACAGTCGGAGGCCTGTCTGACCGCCGAGATCTGCACACCCGCGCTCGAGGGTTCGCGCGCGGTGCTCGTGTGGGTCCCCGGCGGGAGTTACCGCATTGGCGCCGCGTCGCTCGCCACCTACGACGGCGCCCATCTCGCCGCGCACGGTGTGGTCGTCGTCGGACTCAACTACCGGCTGGGCGCGCTCGGGTGGTTGGCGGCTGATGGTGTGCCCTCGAACCTGGGACTGCGCGACCTGCGGGCCGCGATCGACTGGCTGCGCGACGTGGTCCCCGCATTCGGTGGCGATCCCGATCGCATCGTGCTGATGGGAGAGTCGGCCGGCTCGGGGTGCATCGCCCACCTGCTCGCGACGGGGCCGGTCCCCGTGGCGGGCGCGATCCTGCAGAGCGGCGCCCCCGCGGGCACGCTCGACGCCGACGCGGCGACGTGGGTCGCCGAGCAGTTCCTCGAAGCCGCGGGCGCGTCGTCGATCGACGAGCTGCGCGCCGCGCCGATCGACGTGCTGCTCGCAGCGCAGGAGCAGACCGTCGAGGCGGCGTTGCCCAAGGTCGGGATGATGCCGTTCCACCCGTGGGTCGACGACGACCTGTTGACCGGGCCCGCGTACCGTGCCGTGCTTCCCGCCGTCCCGCTCGTCGTGGGCACGACGGCCCACGAGATGGAGTTGTTCCGCGACCAGGTGCCGGTGTTGCCCGAGGACATTGCCGTCATGTTCCTCGCGGGCAAGGCCGCGGGCTTGGGCGTCACCGACGAAGCGCGGGTGCGCGCCGGGCTCGATGCATGTGGTGGTGATCTCGTCGAGGCGGTGGCCGACCTCGAACTGCACCTTCCCAACGAACTGTTGGCGCGCGCCCACCGCGCTCGCGGCAACCAGGTGTTCCGCTACCGGTTCAACTGGGAGGCGCCGGTGCGGCGCGCCTGCCACGCGCTCGACCTGCCGTTCACGTTCGGAACCCTCGACGTCGCGGAGTGGCGCGCCTGGGCGGGCGCCGACGACCCGCGTGCCGATGCGCTGTCGGCCCGTCTGCAACAGGCGTGGACCTCGTTCGCCGCGGACGGCGTGCCGCACGACGACGCCATCGGCGCGTGGCCGGAGGGCGAACTGGTCGGCCTCGGCGCCGACGTGACGACGGGAGACGACGCCGTCGTCGAGCGCCTCCGGATCTGGCTGGGTGAAGCCACGTGACCGGTCTCGACGGAACCGTCGCCATCGTCACCGGTGCCAGCCGCGGCATCGGCAAGGGCTGCGCGCTCGAGCTGGGCGCCGCCGGGGCCACCGTCTACGTCACTGCACGGTCCACCACGGAAGCCGACCATCCCCTCCCCGGCACCATCGGCGCCACCGCCCGCGAAGTCGACGAGCTCGGCGGCACCGGGATCGCAGTCGCACTCGATCATCGCGACGACGCCGCGGTCGAGGCGTTGTTCGCGCGCGTGCTCGCCGATCACGGTCGGCTCGACGTGCTCGTGAACAACGCGTTCATCGTCACCGACGAGCTGACGTCGGGGCTCCCGTTCTGGGAGGTCCCGATCTCGAACTGGGACGACATGATCGACGTCGGCACTCGATCGGCCTACGTCGCCAGCGTGTTCGCCGCCCGCGCGATGGTCGCGGCCGGATCGGGCCTCATCGCCAACGTCAGCTCGTCGGGTGCCGAGGAATACGCGTGGCAGGTGGCCTACGGCGTCGGAAAGTGCGCGCTCGACCGGGTGACTGCCGACACCGCGCACGAACTGGCACCGTACGGAGTGTCGGTCGTGTCGTTGTGGCCCGGGTTCGTGCGCACGGAGCGCATCGACCTCGGCGCGGCCTCGGGGCTCCTGCCCGACACCCTCGACCTCACGACGTCGGAGTCGCCGCGTTTCACCGGGCGCGCGGTCGTCGCCCTCGCGGGCGATCCGGACGTCGCCCGCTGGAGTGGCCGCGCGATCGCGGTGCGCGACCTCGCCGACGACTACGCGTTCACCGACGTCGACGGCCGGCTTCCCGCCGGCCCCCTCCGCCACCGCACCACCTGAACCCCGCGACGTGGTGTGGTTCGACTGCGTCGACGCGTGTCAAATCACGCCGGAACGGGAGAGGGTGGTGAGCTCGGCGTCGGTCAGGCCGAGTTTCTCGCGCAGGACCTCGGCGGTGTGCTGGCCGACCGTCGGCGCCGGCGCGCGGTACGAGTTGTCGAACTGCTCCGAGCGGACACCGGTGCCGGGATAGCCGACGAGCCCGGCGATCGGGTGCTCGAGCCACTGCGTGAACCCGCGCTCGGCCAACTGTGGTAGCTCGTCCTGGATCATCTGATCCCACACCGGCGCAACCAGGAGCCCCGCCGCGACCAGCAGGTCGACCGTGTCGTCCCGGTCGCGATCCGCGAACCACACCGCCAGCCCGACGTCGATGGCGTCGTGCGCGGCCCGTCGTCCCGCACGCGTCGACATCGAGGGATCGGTGGCCCACGCCGGTGCGCCGAGCACGTCGACCAGCGCGGACCATTCGCGGTCGCTGACGATCGAGAGCGCGACCCACTGCTCGTGTCCGGCGCACGGGTAGACCCCCTGCGGGCTCCCGGGGGCACCGCGATTGCCGTCGCGCTCGAGCAGCGTGCCGTACGCCGAGAAGGTCACGATCGGTTCGGCCGCCACGTTGAGCGCGACCTCGGCCATCGGCATCTCGATGAGCTGACCCTCGCCGGTGCGGTCACGATGCTCGAGCGCCGCGAGCACCGCGAACGCGCCGTGGATCCCCGCGATCGGGTCGATGGTGCTGCGCACGAGTGCTTCGCCACCGGCCTCGCCGGTCATCCACGCGATGCCCGACACCTGCTCGGTGGTCTGGGCGAACCCGCTGCGGTCGCGCCACGGGCCGTCGAGGCCGAACGCGGGCATGCGCAGCAGGATCACCGCGGGATTGTGCGCGGCCAACTCGTCGTACCCGAGCGCCACGTTGCCGAGGACGCGTGGCGTGAAATTCTCGACCACGACGTCGACGTGCTCGACCAGACGCAGCATCAGCTCGCGTCCCGCGGACGTCGCGAAGTCGATGGTCACGGAACGCTTGGCCGGGTTCGTGCCGTGGAACGTCGGGCCGAACTCCATCCAGTCGGGGTCGGTGGGCGGCTTCACCGTGGCGAAGCGCATGCCGTCGGGACGAGACGGTGATTCGATCTTCAGCACGTCGGCACCGAGCGTCGCCAGGTGGTGGGTGCACGTGGGCCCGGCCCAGAACGCGGTGAGGTCGAGCACGGTCACGCCGTCCAGGGGACGCCCGGGCATCGGGGCGGACGAATGTGCCCGGGTCACCGCGGTCGCCCGTTCCCGCGACCGGTCATCGTCGTCGGCACCGAGCGCGGGTGCCGGCGCGACCGGGCGCACCGGCGACGCCGACATGAGGAACGGCGGACGCGGCGCGAGGAACCCCTCCGGGCGTTCGACGAAGACGTCGCGTGCGACGAAGTGGTCCATCTCGAGCACGTCGCGGCCGTTGCCGACGAGCGCGACCGGTACTCGGAACAGTTCGCCGAGCTCGCAGATCTCCTCGGGCGTGTGCGTCTCGAGCCACGGGCGCACCACCGACTCCGCCAACTCACGGTTGCGACCGCGGCCGCCCATCGAGTTGAGCCGATCGTCGGCCGAGAGGTCGTCGCGCCCGATCATGGCGGCGAAGTCGGACCACTGTTGCGGGGTGAACACGCACAGGCCGATCCAGCCATCCTTGCAGCGCACGACCTGGGGCCAGTCTCCACTGCGCGACATGAACGACACCGACCCGGTGAACTGGCGATAGAGCGCCGGATAGTTGTTGAGGCAGACGGCCATGACTTCGAGCGCGCTGACCTCGACCGTCGGACCCTCGCCGGTACTGCGGGCGTGGCGCACCGCGGCGAGCGCGCTCATCGCCGCGACCGCGCCCGTCGCCCACTGGCCGTGCGCGATCCCCATCTGGAGCGGTGGCGTCTGCAGCGTGCCGCAGCCCGACATCAATCCGCACCAGGCTTGCAGGGTGAACTCGGAGGCCGGGATGCCGGCGAGGGGTCCGTCCCGGCCGAAGGACTCGATGTGCACGACGCTCGCGTCCGGTCGCCGCCCGGCGCTCGATGCCTCCGACGGTGGACCGTCGGCGACGATGACGTCCGCCCACTCCACCAGCCGGCTGGTCGGATCGCCGGTCACGCTCGCCTTGCCGCCGTTCAGGAACGCGAAGAGCGCGCCGGTGCCGTCGACGGGCGCGTCGGGGGTTGCCGCCGACCACCGGCGCAGCGCGCCGGAGCCTTCGACCTTCACCACGTCGGCGCCCTGATCGCGCAGCAACTTTCCCGCGTACGCACCCGCGACGCCCTCCGAACGCTCGAGCACGCGCAGTCCGTCGAGCGCGGAGCTCATCACTCCGCTCACGGGTACCGCGCCGCGAGCGACTGCAGCGTGTCGTGGAACTCGCGCATCGTCTCGTCGATGATCTCTTCGACGGACTTCACCTCGTCGATCCGGCCCGCCACCTGCCCCCCGAACGCGAACGCGGCGTCGAGGTCGCCCCCGAAGTACAGCTCGAACAGTCCGTCGAGTGACGCCATCGGTACCTGCTCGTTCGACTGTTCGCGCGCTTCGCTGTACGGCGTGGCCAGCACGCGGAAGCTCGGCTTGTGGAAACGGTTGAGGAACACCGTGCCGGTCTCCGCGGACTCGACCACCAACTGCTTGTAGTTGTCGTGCACCGGCGACTCCGCGGCCGAGACCATTCGGGTCCCCATCTGCACGCCTTCGGCACCGAGGGCGAACGCGGCCGCCATGGTCCGACCGTCGCAGATCCCGCCCGCCGCGATGACCGGGACGTCGACGCGCGAACAGACCAGCGGGATCAGCACCATCGACGCGACGTCGCGCGAGCTCTTGAACCCGCCGCCTTCGCCCCCTTCGGCGACGATCCCGTCGACCCCGGCAGCGACCGCCTTCATGGCGGCGCGCAGGTTCGGAACGACATGGAACACGGTGATCCCGGCGTCGTGGAGCGCGGCCGTGAACCGCGCCGGATCGCCGGCCGAGGTGGTGACGAACCGCACGCCCTGGTCGTAGACGAAGTCGACGATGCCCGGGTCACGCACGAGCATCTGCGCGATGTTCACACCGAAGGGCTTGTCGGTGAGGTCGCGCATCTTGGCGATCTCGTCCTGCACCTGGTCGAGTTGGCCCGACGACGTCTCGATGATCCCGAGTGCGCCCGCGTTCGACACCGCCGACGCGAGCTGCGCCCGGGCGATGTAGCCCATCGGCGCCTGGATGATCGGGTGATCGACCCCCAGGAGTTGCGTGACTCGGTTCAGCATCCGGCCCACGCTACCGAGGTGGCTCGGGTCCCGAGCCAGGTAGGTTGAAGCGATGGATCTGCTCACGGATCTGCAGGTGGTCGACTGCTCGTCGGGGATCCCCGGCGGGTACTGCGCCAAGCTGCTGGGCGACGCCGGCGCAGAGGTGATCAAGGTGGAGTCGGTCGCCGGCGATCCGCTCCGGCGCTGGACCAATCAGGGGTACTGGTCCGGGGCACCCGACGGTGAGGACGGCGCGCTGTTCCAGTTCCTCCACTTCGGTCACCGCTCCGTCGTGCAGGACGACGTCGACGACGACTTCTTCGCACTCCTCGCCGGCGCCGACGTCCTCATCACGGACGCGCAGGGGCTCGCGGCGGACCCGACCGCGCTGCACGACCGCTTCCCGCAGCTGGTGGTCGTCGCGATCACGCCGTACGGCCTCCACGGGCCGTACGCGGACCGCCCGTACACGGAGATCACCATCCAGGCCGAGAGTGGCGCACTCGCCGTGCGCGGGCACCCGAGCCGGGAGCCGGTGCAGGCCGGCGGGCGCACGATGGAATGGGTGAGCGGTCTCTACGCCGCGGTCGCGACGCTCGCGGCGACGCGCGCGGTGCGTCTCGGCGGGCCGGGCGAGCTCGTCGATCTCTCGATCGCGGAGGTGGCGAACACGACGGGAACGACCGCCGCCGATCTCATGGACTCGCTGCGCGGCCGTCCCGACACCGGCGGCCCCGGCCGCAGCTTCGAGACGCCGTCGATCGAGCCGACGTCGGACGGCTACGTCGGTTTCAACACCAACACGCGCACGCAGTTCGACAGCTTCCTCCTGATGATCGAGCGCGCCGACCTCATCGAGGACGGGTTCTGGGCACCGATCGCCAACCGGGTCATCAACTGGGAGGAGTGGAACGGGATCATCCACGCGTGGACCACCAAGCACACCACCGCCGAGGTGGTGGCGCTGGCGGCCGAGTTGCGGATCCCGGTCGCGCCGGTCTCGGACGGCCCCACGGTCGTCGAGTTCGAACAGGCCGTCGCCCGCGGCTCGTTGGTCGACGACCCGACCGGCACGTTCCGCGTGCCGCGCCGCTCGTGGCGGATCGACGGCGAGGGTTCACCGCCGCCGCGTCCTGCCCCGCGCCTGGGCGAGCACACCGGCACCATCGTGCCGCGGCCCCCCAAGCCGGTGGCGACGCACGGCCCGGAGCTGCCCCTGCGCGGCGTGAAGGTGCTCGATCTCACCGCGTGGTGGGCAGGACCGTCGGCGGCGGCGATGCTCGGGGCACTCGGCGCCGACGTCGTGCACGTGGAATCCGTGACCCGCCCCGACGGCATGCGCTTCGCCGGGGGCATCGGTGTGGACCGCGACAACTGGTGGGACTACAGCGCGCTCTTCCTCACCTCGAACACCAACAAGCGTGACCTCACCCTCGACCTCGCCCGGCCCGAAGGACGCGCCCTCGCGCTCCGGATGATCGAACAGTCGGACCTCGTCGTCGAGAACTACACGCCGCGCGTGATCGAACAGTTCGATCTCGGGTGGGACGTCGTGCACGCGACCGAACCCGCGCGCGGTGATGGTGCGGATGCCCGCATTCGGGCTCGACGGCCCGTGGCGCGACCGCCCGGGGTTCGCGCAGACCATGGAACAGGTCACCGGGCTCGCCTGGCTCACCGGCCACGTCGACGACCAGCCGCGGATCCAACGAGGTCCGTGCGACCCCAACGGCGGTATGCACGCGGTCGTCGGCGCGCTCGTTGCGCTCGAGGTGCGCGATCGCACCGGGATCGGCTCCCTGGTGGAGTCGACGATGTTCGAGGCCGCGCTCAACATCTCGGCCGAGCTCATCGTCGAATGGACCGCGTACGGCAATCCGCTGTTCCGGGAGGGGAGTCGGAGCCCGTGGGCCGCGCCGCAAGGCGTCTACGCGACCGACACGCCGGAGCGCTGGTTGGTGCTCTCGGTCGCGACCGACGAACAGTGGTCGGCGCTGGTCGACGCGCTCGGGCGCCCGGACTGGGCGACCGATCCCGCGCTCCTCACGCACGCCGGACGCCGTCACGCGCACGATCTTCTCGACGAGAAGCTCTCGGCGTGGGCCGCCGAGACCGACCTCGACAAGGCGGTCGACCTGCTCATCACCGCCGGTGTCCCGGCGGCGCCCTCGTTCGACGCCCGCCGCACGTCGGAGCACCCGCAATACATCGCCCGCCGCTACTACGAGTATCCCGAGCATCCGGTGATCGGGGTGCGCGGCCATCCGTCGGTGCCGTTCCGCTTCGCCAGCGTCGACCACTGGATCGACACCGCCGCGCCCATGCTCGGTGAGCACAACCACGAGATCCTGACCGGGCTCGGCCTCTCGGCCGAGGAGATCGCCGAGCTCGAAGCGGCCGACATCATCGGCACCCGACCCCTCGGACTCTGAGAGAGCAGGCCATGACCACCACCGGCACGCCCACCGATGTCTTCGACCGCGTCGCCGTCATCGACGTCGACACCCACCTCACCGAACCGCCCGACGTGTGGACCGCGCGCGTGCCCGAGCGCGCTGCATGACCAGGTGCCTCACGTCGAACGCATCGACGGCAACGATGTGTGGATGGCCGCCGGCGAGCGGCTCGGCCATCCCGGGTACTACTCCATGGCCGGGTTCGACGGGGTCATGCCGGTGTCGATCCCGAAGACGTTCGACGACATCCCGGCGTCGATGTACGACGCCGACGCACGGCTCGTCTTCCTCGACGAGCAGGGCATTCGCGCCCAGGTGCTGTACCCCAACGTCGGGGGCTTCGGGAATGGCTACTTCCTCCGTCTCGGCGATCGCGACCTCGTCGCTCGCGGTGCGTGCGCGCGTACAACGATTTCCTGACCGACTGGTGCAGCGCCGATCCCGACCGACTGCTCGCGGTCACCGCGCTGCCGTTCTGGGACGTCGACCTCGCCATCGCCGAGTTGCACCGCGGCATCGAGCTCGGCCACCGGGCGGTCAACTTCTGCAACCAACCTCAGGACTACGGCCAGCCGCCGCTCGCGCACAAGCACTGGGACCCGGTGTGGGCGGCGGCCCAGGAAGCCGGAGTGTCGGTGAGCTTCCACGTCGGCGGTGGGTCGATGGGCACACAGTTCGGCGACACCGCCGAGATGGGGTGGATGACCAACTTCGCCAAGGTGTCGTCGTTCATCTTCCTCGACAACCTCCGCTGCATCGGCGACCTCATCTTCGGCGGGGTGTGCCACCGGTTCCCCGATCTGAAGTTGGTGTCGGTGGAGTCCGGCGTCGGCTGGATCCCGGCGGCCCTGGAGACCTTCGACTGGCAGTGGCGCAACGGCGGTGTGCGCGACGAGCACCCCGAGTACGAGCTCTTGCCGAGCGAGTACTTCCGTCGCCAGATCTATGGCTGCTTCTGGTTCGAACAGCAGGTCGCGCTCGACGCGATCGAGCAGTACCCCGACAACATCTTGTTCGAGAGCGACTACCCGCACCCGACGTGCCAGCACCCCGGCCCGCGTACGCCGGCGCAGCGGCCGCGTGACTACGCCGACGGCCTGCTCGCCGCGCTCCCCGACGCCGTGGTCAACAAGGTGCTGCACGACAACGCGGCCGCGGTGTATCGACTCCCGTGACCGACCTGGAAGCCCCCGACCTCGGGAGCCGTCACCTCGTCGCCCACGTCGCGGACCGCGTGCTCGCACGTGCGCGTCGACCGGGTCGATCGACGCAACGCGTTCACCCAGGACATGTACCGCGGCCTCAAGCGCGCCGCGATCTGGGCGGATCGTCAACCCGAACTCGACGCGGTGTGCCTCACCGGTACCGACGAGTGGTTCGGAGCTGGTGGTGATCTCGCCGGTCAGGCGGAGGATCCCGAGGGCCTGGCGTCGGAGTGGGACGGCACCGACCATTTCCCGTTCCGCCACATCGAGCGGTGTCGCAAGCTGTGGGTGGCCAAGATCAACGGGGTCTGTCACGCCGGCGGCCTCGACCTCGCGCTCCATTGCGACGTGACCATCGCTTCGGATCGCGCCCGGTTCCGCGTTCCCGAGTTGCTGCGCGGCCTTCCCGATCCCTTCATGTCGGCGCGTCTGGTCGACGTCGTCGGCCTTTCCCGGGCGCGGTACCTCTTCTTCACCGCCGTCGAGATCGACGCCGCCAGTGCCGCGGCGATGGGACTCGTCGGTGAAGTCGTGCCGCACGACGAGCTCGACGGCCGCACCGACTGGATCCTCGAGCAGATCCGGGCCACCGGACCGGTGGCGCGCGTGACGATCAAGCGTGACCTCAACGCACAACTCCGACCCAGCGACCTCGGACTGTTCATGGTCGCCGGACTGTCCGCCGAGATGACCGAGGGCATGGGCGCCTTCGTCGAGAAACGAGCTGCGACATGGCCACGACCCTGACCCTGACCATCACTCCGGTGACCGGCACGATCGGCGCGGTCGTCGACGGGGTCGACCTCACCGCGCCGCTCGACGCCGCCACCCTGCACGAGGTGCGCGACGCGTTGCACGAACACTCGGTGATCTTCTTCCGGGGACAGGATCTCACCGAGGACGAGCAGATCGCGTTCGGTCGAACTTCGGCACGGTCGGTCCCTACGCGTTGACGAAGATGCTGGGGGGCGACAGCCTCACCTCGATCATCGAGGACACCGCCGACAGCCCGCCCGACGCCGACGGTTGGCACACCGACGTGAGCTGGGTGGCGGAACCGCCCGTGTACGCATTTCTGAACGCGCGGGCTCGTCCCCCCGGCCGGGGGCGACACGATGTGGTCGAGTCTGTTCGCGGCGTACGACGCGCTCTCGCCGGTCATGCAGCACCTCTGCGACCAGCTCACCGTCCGCCACCACGCGGGCAGGATTTCCACGAACGGATCGAACGCACCATCGGCCGTGAGATCGCCGATCGGGTCGCCCGCGAGTTCCCGCCGGTCGAGCACCCGCTCGTTCGTACCCACCCCGTCACTGGACGCCGTGCGCTCTTCGTGTCGGGGCGCTTCATGGACCAGATCGTCGGCATGCACCGCGACGAGAGCGACGCGCTCCTCGACTATCTGAACCGCCACATCGAGAACCCGAACTTCTGCGTGCGGTGGCGCTGGCACGAGCACGACGTCGCGGTGTGGGACGAAGCGAGCACCAACCACCGCGCCCTCTCCGACCACTTCCCGCAGCACCGGATCATGCGCCGTTGCACGGTCGATGGCGCCCGTCCCTCCTAGGCTCCCCGCGGTGATCCTGTCTGACGTCACCATTCGCGAGGAACTTGCGCGCCGGGCGGATCGTCATCGAACCCCTGGGCGACGACTCCGTGCAACCGTCTTCGGTCGATCTCCACGTCGATCGCTACTTCCGGGTGTTCCGGAACGACACGACACCGTTCATCGATCCGAAGCAGCACCAGGAGGACCTCACCGAATTGGTGGAGGTGAGCGAGGGGGGCGCCTTCATCCTGCATCCCGGCGAGTTCGTGCTCGGATCGACCCTGGAGCGGGTCGCACTTCCCGACGACCTCGTCGCCCGACTGGAAGGAAAGTCTTCGCTGGGCCGCCTCGGCCTGCTGATCCACTCGACGGCCGGCTTCGTCGATGCGGGATGGGACGGCCATCTCACGCTCGAGTTGTCGAACGTGGCCAACCTGCCGATCGCGTTGTATCCCGGGATGAAGATCGGCCAGATCTCGTTCCTGCGCATGACGACGGCGGCGGAGCACCCGTACGGGAGTGAAGTCACCGGCTCGAAGTACCAGGGTCAGCGGGGGCCGACTCCGTCGCGCTACTACCTCAACTTCCGCGACGACGACTGACGTCGATCGACGCCTCGCGATGCCCGAGCCGACGCGCTGCGAGTGGGCCGGGACCGACCCGCTCATGGTCGCCTATCACGACGACGACTGGGGTGTCCCGACGCATGACGACGCCGACTTGTTCGAATTGCTCACGCTCGAAGGCGCGCAAGCGGGGCTGAGCTGGCGGACCATCCTCAACAAGCGTGAGGGATACCGCGCCGCGTTCGCGAACTTCGACGTGGCGCGCGTCGCGTTACTCCGACGCCGACGTCGACCGGTTGCTCCAGGACGCGTCGATCGTCCGTCACCGCGGCAAGATCGAGTCGACCGTCAACAACGCGCACGCGATCCAGCGGGTGCGAGACGAACACGGCAGCTTCGACGCTTACGTGTGGCGGTTCGTCGACAACACGCCGATCGTCGGTCACCACGAGCGGGTCGATCAACTTCCCGCGGTGACGAAGGTGTCGACCACGTTGAGCAAGGACATGAAACGCCGCGGGTTCCGGTTCGTGGGGCCGACGACGGTGTACGCGTTCATGCAGGCCGCGGGCTTGGCCGACGATCACGTCCGCACGTGCTTCCGGCACCGGTCCGGACCGGGTCGGTGAACGACCGGCGCGAACGGCGACGCCACGGCCGCGACGCCGCGCTGCTCGTCCTCGCGGTGGTGCTCGTCGTCGGCGCGATCGCGGCCGGCGTGGCGGCGATCGTGTTGCGGTCGGACACGTCGGATCTCCGAGCTCGAGCGGCGCCGATCCAACGCCAGGTCCGAGCGCTGACCGCGAGCGAAGACCACGCCGAGCTCAGGCTGCGAACGTTGCGCGACCGCAGTGAGACCGCGACGGCTCGACTGAGCGGGCTCTTCGCCGCGTATCAGGCTCAGATCGACGCCAGCAACCACGCGGTCGACGTCGCGAATCAGGCCGTCGACCAGTACAACAACGGACGGGTCGGGATCGCCGCCGCGTTCCAGGGTGCCGGCGACGCCGCGATCGCGGACCTCGAAGCAAAGACCGCTGCAGTGACGGCTGCGGTCGCCGCGGTGCAGCAGGCAGTCACGGCGCTGGAGCAGGCCGCGCGTGGCTGAGCGACGCGTGTTCCGGGTGCGGCTGCTCATGGCGGGGCTGGCCCTCGTGGTGGCGGGGCTGGCCGTGGCGCTGCTCGTCCAGAGTTGGCGGGATCGGGACGACGCCCGGCATGACCTCGCGGCGGCGCGAGTGGCCCTCGCGGATGAGCGCTCGATCAGCTCGGCCTCGGGTGCGGAACTCCGGAGCGCCCACCGGATCATCGCCACGATCGAGGACCAGCTCCCGGCGGTCCCTCCCGCGGCAACGGCCATCGCCAAGTTCGACGCGCAGGACCTGGACGCGGTGCGCGCTGCGGTCCAGGCAGGACTCGCCGGAGACCTCGGCGCGTACAACCAGTCGGTCGATCAGCGCGACGTCGTCGACCCCCAGCACGATGTTGCGCTCGAGCAACTGCGCAAACAGGCGAACGCGATCATCACCGCGCTGGATCAGGTCAGGGGCTGAAGAGGCCGCTCACGTTGGTCGGTTGGAGCTGTACCGCTCGGAACCGGTCGATGAGGGTCGGGAAGCCGTCAGGCGTGAACTCCGTGAAGTGGATCAGCACGATGGTCCCGTTCCCCGCGCCCGACATGACCTTGTTGATGAACGCGGTGTTGCCCTTCACGCCGTTGGCGTCGACCGTCCACATCGTCATCGAGTACCCGAACGACTTGATCACGTTCATGATGCGCGGATCTCCGCCGCTCGTGAACCCGCCACCACCGCCGGGTGGTCGCATCAGACGCATGGTGTACGGATAGGACGGGCCGAGGCATTGCGCGAGCAGATCCTTGGTGTGTTGCATCTCGTACCGGATCTGGTCGTCGGTCAGTTTGGTGAGGTTCGAGTGGGTGTAGGTGTGGTTCCCGATCTCGTGACCTTCGGTCACCGCCCGGCGCCACACGTCTTGACGGCCGAGGTTGATGTGCTGCTCGATGGCGCCGCCGGTCGGGAAGAACGTGAGCTTCACGCCCTTGGCCTTGGCGACGTCCATCGCCGCACTGGCGTTGTCGGCACCGAAGGTGCCCCACATGTCGTCGATGGTGATGGCGACCCGGGGCTTGTCGGTGGGTCCGTTGTGGATCCACGGCGGGAGCGGGGGAAGCAGTCGTTTGAGCTCGTGCCGGGCGGCGATCGGTGGCACGGTCGGCGTCGGGGGGCGGACCGACCGCGCGGCCGCGGCCCCCCCGAGGGCGAACGCGCTGAGCTCGGCGGCGGCGAGCGTGGTCCCGGCCAGGCCGGCTCTCACCAGAAACTGTCGGCGGGAGAGCTGGCGCGCCACCGCTACAACCCCGGCTGGAACTCCGCGGTGAGCGGCGCGGGGGCGCGCTCGCCGGCCTCGATCGCCTCGATGAGGAGTTCGGCGATGTCCTGGACCTTGACGTCTTCGTCGCGGCCCTTCTCCTTCACGCCGTCGTCCATCATCACGTAGCAGAACGGGCACGCCACGGCGATGCGCTGCGCGCCGGTCTCCAGTGCTTCTTCGGTGCGCTCGATGTTCACCTTCTTGCCGATCTTCTCTTCCATCCACATGCGCGCGCCGCCCGCGCCACAGCACATGCCCTTGGTGCCGTTGCGCGGCATCTCGACGATGTCGATGCCGCCGAGCTGCCCGATGACGTTGCGCGGTGCGAGGTAGACGTCGTTGTGACGGCCGAGGTAGCAGCTGTCGTGATAGGTGACGCGCTCGTTGAGCGTCGCGCCGGCCAGCGACAGCCGGCCGTCGGTCACCAGCTGGCTCAGGAGCTGCGAATGGTGCACGACCTCGTAGTTCCCGCCCAGCTGCGGGTACTCGTTCTTGAGGGTGTTGAAGCAATGCGGGCACTGCGTGATGATCTTCTGGACGCCGAGGCCGTCGAGCGATTCGATGTTCTGCATCGCCAGCATCTGGAAGATGTACTCGTTGCCCGAACGGCGCGCCGGATCACCGGTGCAGAGTTCGCTCGGACCGAGGATGGCGAAGTCGAGCCCGGCGCGCTGGAGCAGCTTGGCGACGGCGCGACTCGTCTTCTTGTTGCGGTCGTCGAACGAACCCGCGCAGCCGATCCAGTACAGGTATTCGTGCCCGAGCGGCCCCGACCCGGCCTCGACGATGTCGACGCCCTCGAGCTCGGCCGCCCAGTCGCCGCGCTCGCCCTGGTTCATTCCGTACACGTTCGACGAGTTCTCCATCGACCGGTAGGTGTTGCCCAACTCGACCGGGAAGTCGCTCTCCATGAGCGAGAGGTACCGGCGCATGTCGAGGATCTTGTCGAGGATCTCGATGTTGACCGGGCAGATCTCGTCGCACGCCTTGCACGACGTACACGCCCACAGCTCCTCGGAGGTGATGCGCTCGAACACGGAGTCGGCACTGATCGTGATGCCGCGTGCCGTGCTCACGGGTGGCGACACGACGGGATCGCCGGTCGCCGCCATCACCTCGCCGACCTTCAACACGATCTCGCGCGGGTCGAGCGGCTTCCCCGTCGCGTGGGCGGGCACACCGACGTGCAGCGCCCGCACACCGTGCACGCGTCGGTGTCGAAGAGCTGCTTCCACGTGAAGTCCTCGACCGTCGCCGCACCGAACGTCTCGAGGTCGGTTTCCATCAGGTTCGGCATGGGCTTCATCGCGCCCTTGGGCCGGTCCTTGTCCTTCAGGTACATGTTCATCGGCGACGTGATCATGTGCCGCAACTTGGTGGTGGGCAGGATGATCAGGAACGCGAGGAACGCCGCGAAGTGGATCCCCCACAACCACTGGTGCGCGGTGTTGAGGTCGGTCGCCGACCAGCCGTCGAACAGTGACGACAGCGGGTATCCGACAAACGACCATTTCTCGAAGTCGGGCCGCCCGAGCTGGGCGATGCGCAGGGCCTCGGTCAGGAAGCCGGTGAGCGCGATGACGAGGAAGGTGAGCAGGATGACCGCGTCCTCGGGCTTGGTCTTGATGCGGATCCGGTACGGGCGCTCGAGGTAGCGGCGGGCCAGCGCCCAGAGGATGCCGACGGTGAACACCGCGCCGGCGAGGTCGGCGGTGAACGTGTACCCCTCGTAGACCCCACCGTGCAGGAACTTGAGGTTGTCCGGGAGCTGGTGGTCGATCTCGAGCACCACCGTGGCGATGAACAGCCAGAGGAAGCCGAAGTAGATGCACGAGTGCATGAGTCCCGCGGCGGGGTCGCGGAGCAGGGTCTGCATCCACACCCCGGCCCGGAAGTCGCGCATCCGACGGTGGAGGTTGCGCTTGGTGGTGCGCCGGTCGTCGGGTCCGCCGCGCTCGTAGTTGCGCACCCGTTGGCTCACCAGCCACGCACACACGAACAGCATGACCGCAACGGTGGCGTAGAAGGCCCAGTACATTGCGTCGGGAACGCCGCCGAAGGGCTCCCGCGCCACGGAGGAGTCGTCGGCCCACTCGGTGATCCGCGGCGCGATGCCCGACGCAATGGTGCCGAGCGCGACCAGCGCGCCGACGACGAGCACGAGCTGGTGCGGCTTGGGGAGCTTCCGTCGCTTCACGACGGGAAAGTTACTGCCAGCGACGCCCCCACTCCCGTTTTGGCGTCACTCGTGCGCCATCACGACGCACCAGTGACGCCAAAACGCTAGAGGTTCCGCGCGTCCTGTTCTCGGAGGCGGCGGGCGAGCCCGGTGAGGAGCTTCTTCGAGAATCCGGGGTGATCGAGCAGTTCGTCGAACGCGCGCTGGCCGATCTTGGCCACGTGGAGTTCGGTGTCGGCGATCACGCTGGCGTTCCTCGGTGCCCGATCGAGCAGCGCGAGGTCACCGAAGAATCCACCGGGGCCGAGCGCAGCCACGTGGCGGCCGTGGCGCTCCACCCGCGCCCGGCCCTCGAGGATCACGAAGAACTCGGTGCCCGCGGCGCCCTCGGTCACGACCACCTTGCCGGCCGGGATCGCGAGGTGCTCGGCGCTCTTCGTCACCATCTGCAGTTCCTTCTTGGAGCAGGCGGAGAAGAGGGGCACGGTTCCGAGGGTCTCGACGAACGGATCGGATCGGGCCACGGCAGAAATCTAACCCCGTCGGTCAAGTGACGGGAATGCACAGCCGATGGGTAAAGTTGATAGTCAGACACTCAATCTTCTAGCATCAACGACATACAGGATCGCCCACAGGAGGCAACGCCCATGTCCAAGGCCGTCGGAATCGACCTCGGCACCACCAATTTCAGTCGTCTCGGTCCTCGAGGCCGGCGAGCCCGTCGTCGCCCCCAACTCCGAGGGTTCCCGCACCACGCCCTCGGTGGTGGCCTTCTCGAAGACCGGCGAGGTCCTGGTGGGTGAGGTCGCCAAGCGCCAGGCGATCACCAACCCGGACCGCACCATCCGGTCGGTGAAGCGCCACATGGGTACCGACTGGTCGATCGACATCGACGGCAAGGCCTACAACTCCCAGGAGATCTCGGCCCGCATCCTCCAGAAGCTCAAGCGGGATGCGGAGGCCTACCTCGGCGACACCGTCACCCAGGCCGTCATCACCGTGCCCGCGTACTTCGGCGACGCCGAGCGCCAGGCCACCAAGGAGGCCGGTGAGATCGCGGGCCTCGAGGTCCTGCGCATCATCAACGAGCCGACCGCGGCCGCGCTGGCCTACGGGCTCGACAAGGACAACGACCAGACCATCCTGGTGTTCGACCTCGGCGGTGGCACCTTCGACGTGTCCGTCCTCGACCTCGGTGAGGGGGTCTTCGAGGTCAAGTCGACCGCGGGGAACACCCACCTCGGTGGTGACGACTGGGACCAGCGGGTCATGGACTGGCTGGTCAGCGAGTTCAAGAACGCGGACGGTGTCGACCTCTCGGCCGACAAGATGGCCGTCCAGCGCCTGAAGGAAGCGGCGGAGAAGGCCAAGATCGAGCTGTCGTCGTTGCAGGAGACCACGGTCAACCTGCCGTTCATCACGGCCACGAGCGACGGCCCCCTCCACCTCGATCTCTCCCTCACCCGCGCCAAGTTCCAGGAGCTCACCGCCGATCTCCTCGACTCGTGCCGGGGTCCGTTCGAGCAGGCCATCCGCGACGCCGGTCTCACCAAGGACGAGATCGACCGCGTGATCCTGGTGGGTGGTTCCACCCGCATGCCGGCGGTGACCGACCTCGTGAAGGAGATCGCGGGCAAGGACGCCGACAAGGGCGTCAACCCCGACGAAGCCGTCGCGGTCGGTGCGTCGCTCCAGGCCGGAGTGCTGAAGGGCGACGTCAAGGACATCCTGCTGCTCGACGTCACGCCGCTGTCGCTCGGGATCGAGACCAAGGGTCAGATCATGACCAAGCTCATCGAGCGCAACACGACGATCCCGACCAAGCGTTCCGAGGTGTTCACCACCGCCGACGACAACCAGCCCAGCGTGGAGATCAAGGTGCTCCAGGGCGAGTCCGACATGGCGTACCGCAACAAGCTCCTGGGCACGTTCCAGCTCGTCGGCATCCCGCCGGCACCGCGCGGCGTACCGCAGGTCGAGGTCACGTTCGACATCGACGCCAACGGCATCGTGCACGTGTCGGCCAAGGACCTCGGGACCGGCCAGGAACAGAAGATGACCATCACCGGCGGGACCGCCCTCGGCAAGGACGAGATCGAGCGGATGATGAAGGAGGCCGAGGCGCACGCCGAGGAGGACCGCATCCGGCGCGAGGAGGCGGAGATCCGCAACAACTCCGACTCGCTCGTGTTCCAGACCGAGAAGTTGCTGCGCGACCAGGCCGACAAGGTCCAGCCCGACGACAAGGAGAAGATGGACGCCGCGCTCAAGGAGTTGAAGGACGCCTTGGCCGGGACGGACATCGAGGCGGTCAAGCGGGCCCACGAGAGCCTGGTCACTGTGAGCCAGGAGTTCGCGCAGCGGCTGTACGCGCAGGCGCAGCAGGCCCAGAACGCGGGCGAGGGGAGCAGCGCCGGCGGGGCCGGTGCGGGCGCCACTGCTCCTGACGACGACGAGGTCGCCGACGCTGAGATCGTCGACGAGCCCGACGAGAAGACCGCGTGAGCGTGTGCGAGGTCGGTCTCCGGCCGAGGAGCGAACGCCAATTGTTCGAACGCCAATTGTGCGAACGCCAATTGGAGGAGGCGTGAACGGGAGCGACGCATTCGACGACGAGGTTGCCGCGGCGGCGGCCGAGGTCGAGGAGGCCGAAGCCGCGGTCGAGTCCGACCTGTCGCAGTTGGAGGGCGAGCGCAACGACCTCGTCGACACCTTGCGGCGCGTGCAGGCGGATTTCGAGAACTACCGCAAGCGCGTGCAGCGCGAGCAGACGACGCTGGTCGAGCGCGCCACCGAGCGATTGGTCGAGGATCTCCTGCCGATCCTCGACTCGTTCGACGGTGCCCTCGGCAGCCTCGGCGCGGCTGAGAGTCCCGAGCAGGAGAAACTGCGCAGCGGCGTGCAGGGAATTCATTCGCAGCTCGTCGCGGTGTTGCAGAAGGCGGGCCTCGAGCGCATCGAGGCCGACGGCGCGCCGTTCGACCCCAACGAGCACGAAGCGGTGATGCAGGACGACGGCCTCGGCGAACCCCACGTCGCCGAGACCATGCGCCGCGGCTACCGGCTCAAGGGTCGCGTGGTGCGTCCCGCCATGGTCCGCGTCACGTGCGTGTAGAGCGAGCGAGTGAGATGGCACCGCAACGAGAGTGGTTCGACAAGGACTACTACGCCGAGCTCGGCGTGTCGTCCGACGCGTCCGAGAAGGAGATCACGCGCGCCTATCGCAAGCTGGCCAAGCAGTTCCACCCCGACGCGAACTCGGGTGACCACGCGGCCGAGGAACGCTTCAAGGAGATCTCCGCCGCGCACGACGTGCTCGGCGACACCGAGAAGCGCAAGGAGTACGACGAGGTTCGCGAGATGGTCGCGTCCGGTGCCGGTCCCGGCGGCCCCGGCGGTTTCGGTGGCTTCGGTGGTGGCGACAGCGGGTTCGGTGGGTTCGGCGGGAACGTGCGCGTGGAAGATCTCGGCGACCTCGGCGGGATCTTCGGCAATCTGTTCGGTGGCGCGCGCGGCGGCGGACGGCGTGGGCGCGCGTCGGGACCAGTCGGTCCGCAGCGCGGCGACGACATCGAGACGGAGCTCCACCTCGACTTCCTCGACGCCGTCCACGGCGTGACCACCTCGGTCAACATCACGTCGGACGCGCCGTGTCACGTGTGCAACGGTTCCGGCGCCAAGCCCGGGACGGTGCCCGAGATGTGCCCCACATGCGGCGGCGCGGGTTCGGTCGCCGTCGATCAGGGCCCGTTCTCGTTCTCGCAGGTGTGTCCGACCTGTGGTGGGCGCGGCGCGGTCGTCAAGGACAAGTGCAAGAACTGCAAGGGTCGCGGCATCGAGATGCGACCCCGCACGGTGAAGGTCCGCATTCCCGCGGGCGTGGATGACGGCCAGCGCATCCGGGTCAAGGGCCGGGGTACTCCGGGCCTGCACGGCGCGCCGTCGGGCGACCTCTACGTCGTGGTGCATGTCGCGCCGCACCCGATCTTCGCCCGGAGCGGAAAGTGGGACCTCACGGTGAAGGTCCCGATCACGTTCCCCGAAGCGGTGCTCGGCGCGCAGGTGAAGGTCCCGACGCTCGACGCGGCGGTCACGGTGAAGGTGCCGCCCGGCACGCAGACGGGCAAGACCGTCCGGGTGCGCGGCCGCGGCATCCCCCGCACCTCGGGTGATCCGGGTGCATTGTTGGTCACCTTCGATGTCGTCGTTCCTCACGAGGTCGACGACGACGTCCGCGCCGCGGTCGAGGAGCTGGCCACGAAGTGGCCGGGAAACCCGAGAGAACATCTGGGGGTGTAGGCGATGGACGACGACCGCGCGCTCTACATCATCTCGGTCGCGGCGGAGTTGGCCGGCGTCCACCCGCAGACCCTCCGCATCTACGAGCGCAAGGGCCTCATCGCCCCGAGCCGGACCGAAGGCCGCAGCCGCCGCTACTCCGACCGCGACATCGCGCTCCTCCAGCGGATCCAGGAGCTCACCAACGGCGGCGTCAGCCTGGCCGGGGTTCGACGGATCCTGGACCTCGAGGCCGCGCTCGAGGAGCTGCGCGACGAGGTCGCGGATCTGCACGAGGCCCTGGGCCGAGCCCGGGAGGACCTCCAGACCGCGGTCCGCGATGTCCACCGCAGCTACCGGCGGGATCTCGTCCCCGTGAGCCGAGCCGTGGTGCGCGTGCCCCGCCACTGACCCTCAAGCCCCGGGACCCGCGGGTCGAAGAACCATCACCGGCTCCCTGTCGGGTTGGGCCCCAGATTCACTGGCGAGAAGGGCAGCAACACCATGAAGAGTTGGTCGAGCCGTATCACACGCAGCGTGGCGCTCGCGGCTTTGGTCTGTGCACCGTTGGCGACGCTCGTCGTCGTCACGGCCGGAACCGCAAGTGCGCTGTCAGCGGGGAACAACGTGTCGAACCCCACCGACCTGCAGAAGTTCGAGGACGGGAGCTACACCCACCTCGACCTGACCACGGATCTCACGCTCAGCGACGGAGACTGCGGGCAGTACGTCCGTGACACCGGCAACAGCCTGGTGTTCGACGGACACGGGTTCACCATCACCCAGTCGAGCAGCTGTGACGATCGCATCTTCAAGCAGCACGACATCGGGCCGATCACGTTCCAGCACATCACGCTGAGCGGTGGGAACCGGTTCGACGGTTCCGGCGGCGCGGTGTCGTCCGACGGACCGATCACGCTCATCGACTCGACGTTCAGCGACAACTCGGTCACGTACGGAAACTGCGACCAGTCCGTCATCGACGTCGACGCTCCGAACTACTGCGGTTGGCCGGTCGGTGGCGCGATCTTCTCCGAGACCACCGTCACGCTGACCGACTCGTCGGTCACCGGCAACCACGCGGATGACTCCGGTGGCGGCATCTTCTCCGCTGCCGACGTCAACCTGACCAACTCCCACATCGACGGCAACACCGCCGGTGGGGCCGAGGCCGAGTACTGCTGGTGTTCCGGTGGTGGTTTCGTGAGCGAGGGCAGCGCGGTGGTCGACGGCTCCACCGTCAACGACAACTCGGCGACGTGTCTCGACAACTGCGGTGCGTCCGGCGGCGGGTTCCTCGCCGAAGGCGCGACCTCGGTGACCAATTCCTCCGTGAACGGCAACGACGCCGGCTGCGACCACTCGTGTGACGCGCTCGGTGGCGGCTTCAGTGGCGGTGGTCTCACCGCGAACATGCAGACGGCCGGACAGACGAACGCCCGCGTGGGCGCGGCGGTCGTCGCCGACGCCGGTGCGGTCCTGGTCGACCACTCGGACGTGTCGGGCGACTCGGCCACCTGTAACGAGTTCTTCGACGTCGCCACCGCCGCCACGTACGGCTACAACTGCGGTGCCGGCGGTGGGTTCTACGCCTACCAGGCCACGGCGGTCGACGTCACCGCCTCGACGTTGAGCGACAACACCGCCACCACCTACGGCGGTGCGCTCTCGACCGGTACCAAGTGCGACACGGACTGTGAGCCGCTCCTCGTGCGGGTCACCAACTCGACCGTCACCGGGAACAGCTCAGGCGGTTCGGGTGCGATCGACGTCAGCGGTCCGGATGAGACGCTCAACCTCACCTACGACACCATCGACGCGAACACCCTCACCGATCTCCTCCAGCAGGCATCGGCGGGGAATGTCCGTGCGCAGCTCACGCAGGATCCCGCGGCCAACGTGTCGGCGACGGATCTGCACGCGTTCGCCACGAACATCACCGACCCGATCGGTGGCGTCAACTGCGAGATCTGGGACGCCGCGGACTCGTCCGGGTACAACTACCTGGACGACGACTCGTGCCAGCTCGCGGCCTCGAGCGACAGTGACGCCTCCGCCAACGACCCGCTGCTCGGTGCGTTGGGCGACAACGGTGGGGCCACGCCGACCCAGCTGCCGAAGACCGGCAGCCCGTTGATCGACAACGTCCTGCTGGCCGACTGCAGTGGCGGCGACACCCTCGCCGGCGTCGAGGTCACCACGGACCAGCGCGACATCACCCGCCCGCAGATCAAGGGCTGCGACACGGGCGCGGTCGAGGTCGAGGCTGCGAGCATCTCGGTGGTCAAGACCGTGAGCGGTCTCGGCGGGCAGGTCGTGCCCTTCGCCGGTCCGTACAGCTTCGGCGTGACGTGCACCGATGGATCCGCCGGCACCCTCACGGTGGCCAGCCCGAGCGGTGGCAAGTCGGATTCGCTGGGTCACATCAAGCCCGGCTCCACGTGCACGGTGGCGGAGAAGCCGGTCGTCGTCGACGGGGTCGCCGCCGGCACCACCTACGCCCCGTCCGCGAGCATCGTGGTCAAAGCGGACACGCCCGACGGCAGCCCCAACGTCGTCACCGTGAACAACGACTACGCCCAGATCCTGGCGGCTCGGGCCATCCGGCTCCAGCCGAAGTTCACCGGCTGATCCAGCCTTCGACGAGTGATGGATGCTGAAGAGGCCCGACGCTCCGGCGCCGGGCCTCTTCTCTTTCTCGTCGGGGGGTCGAGGAATAAACTTGATGGCAATGTTGTCAACTTTGGGGACGGTTCCCTTCACCCCGAGGTAGACGCATGCCGCTCGACCCCAACAAGCTGACCCGCAAGTCCGGTGAGGCGCTGGGCGCCGCCCAGTCGCTCGCCCGCGAGCTCAACCACTCGCAGGTGACCCCCGAGCATCTGCTCGCGGCGATGGTCGGCCAGCCGGAGAGCGTGGTGTTGCCGGTCCTCGAACGGATCGGCGTGTCCAGCGCGACGGTGCGGGCCCGGGTCGACGAGCACCTTTCGAACCTGCCCAAGGTCTACGGCGAGACCGCCCAGCAGGCCCAACTCTCGGCCGAGGCCTACCGGGTCCTCGAAGCTGCGGACACCGAGCGGTCCACCCTGGGTGACGACTACCTGTCCACCGAACACCTGCTCCTTGCCATGAGCGAGGTTCGCGGCGGAGTGGGCGACCTGCTCCGGAGTCTCGGGGTCGAACGTGACGCGGTGCTCGCGGCGCTGCAAGAGGTCCGGGGCAGTCACCGCGTGACCAGCGAAAACCCCGAAGAGCAGTACCAGGCGCTCGAGAAGTACGGCCGCGACCTCACCGAGGACGCACGCCGCGGCAAGCTCGACCCGGTCATCGGTCGCGACGAGGAGATCCGGCGCGTCATCCAGGTGCTGTCGCGCCGCACCAAGAACAACCCGGTGCTCATCGGCGAGCCCGGTGTCGGGAAGACGGCCATCGCCGAGGGCCTGGCGCGGCGCATCGTCGAAGGCGACGTGCCCGAAACGCTGCGCGGCAAGCGACTGATCGCCCTCGACATCGGCGCGATGGTGGCGGGCGCCAAGTACCGGGGCGAGTTCGAGGACCGCATGAAGGCTGTCCTCAAGGAGATCGTCGACAGCGACGGCGAGATTGTCACGTTCGTCGACGAGTTGCACACCATCGTCGGCGCCGGTGGCGCGGAGGGCGCGGTCGACGCCGGCAACATGATCAAGCCGATGCTCGCACGTGGTGAGCTGCGCATGATCGGCGCGACCACGCTCGACGAGTTCCGCAAGCACATCGAGAAGGACCCCGCGCTGGAGCGTCGCTTCCAGCAGGTGTACGTCGGTGAGCCGTCGGTCGAGGACACCGTCGCCATCCTGCGCGGGCTCAAGGAGCGCTACGAGGTGCACCACGGTGTTCGCATCCAAGACGCCGCACTCGTCGCGGCCGCGGTGCTTTCACACCGGTACATTCCCGCCCGCCAGCTTCCCGACAAGGCCATCGACCTCATCGACGAAGCCGCGTCGCGCCTCCGCATCGAGATCGACTCCATGCCGTTCGAGATCGACGTGGTCGAACGACGCATCCGCCAGTTCGAGATCGAGAAGGCGGCGTTGGCCAAGGAGACCGACGAGCAGTCGGCGCAGCGCCTCGCCGCGATCGAGGAAGAGTTGGCCACGCTCGCCGAAGACCGCGACGCGATGGTGGCGCACTGGCAGAACGAGAAGGACGCCATCGGTGAGATCCGCGAGCTGAAGGAACGGTTGGAGACCGCACGCACCGACGCCGAGAAGGCCGAGCGCGAGGGCGATCTCGAAACCGCGGCGCAGCTGCGTTACGGCACCATGCGCGATCTCGACGCCGAGATCGGGGCGAAGACGGTGCGGCTGAACGAGCTGCAGTCCGAGCAGCAGATGCTGAAGGAAGAGGTCGACGAGGAAGACGTCGCCGAGATCGTCGCCAAGTGGACCGGCATCCCCGTGAGCCGGCTCATGGAGGGCGAGATGAGCAAGCTCGTGCGCATGGAGGACGTCCTGCACGACCGGGTCATCGGTCAGGACGACGCGGTGAGCGCGGTGGCCAACGCCATTCGCCGCTCCCGCGCCGGCCTGTCGGATCCGAACCGGCCGATCGGCTCGTTCCTGTTCCTCGGCCCGACCGGCGTCGGCAAGACGGAGTTGGCGCGCACGCTCGCCGACTTTCTCTTCGACGACGAGAAGGCAATGGTCCGTATCGACATGTCGGAGTACCAGGAGAAGCACAACGTGTCACGCCTCGTCGGCGCGCCTCCCGGCTACGTCGGCTACGACGAGGGCGGTCAACTCACCGAGGCGGTTCGCCGGCGGCCCTACGCCGTCGTCCTGCTCGACGAGGTGGAGAAGGCCCACCCCGACGTGTTCAACGTGCTGCTCCAACTGCTCGACGACGGCCGTCTCACCGATGGCCAGGGTCGTACCGTCGACTTCACCAACACCGTGCTGATCATGACGAGCAATCTGGGTGGAGGTGCCGACGAACCGGTCGTGATGAACATGGTGAGGAGCCACTTCAAGCCCGAGTTCCTCAACCGGATCGACGAGATCGTGGTGTTCCACCGGCTGGACGAGACGCACATCGAGCGCATCGTCGAGATCCAGGTCGACCAGCTGCGCCACCGGCTGGCCGACCGCGGGCTCGGGCTCGGGCTCGAGCTCACCGAAGCGGCGCTGGCCCACATCGCGCGCACCGGATACGACCCCGACTTCGGGGCGCGCCCGCTCAAGCGGGTCATCCAGCGGGAGGTCAGCGATCCCATCGCGCTGGCCCTGCTCAAGGGCGAGTACCAGGACGGTGACATCGTCGTCGTCGACTGCACCCAGGACGCCACCCTCACCTTCAGCAGCAAGCGCCCGGTCACCGCCTGAGACTTCCGAACATCTCGGGGTTCACGTGCACATGTGCGGGTCAACTCCGAGATGTTCAGGGCGGGATGTTCAGGGCGGGATGTTGAGGGCGGTTGGTCGACTAAACTCTCGTCAACGTGACACCAGTTGATGGTGCGTTTCTCGGGGGGCAATCGTGCCGGGCACGGTGATCGTCGGCACGCAGTGGGGTGACGAGGGCAAGGGTCGCTTCACCGACTACCTGGCCCAGGAGAGCGACCTCGTGGTCCGCTACCAGGGTGGCCACAACGCGGGCCACCGCATCGTCGTCGGTGGCGAGGTGTTCGCGCTCCAGTTGGTGCCGAGCGGAGTGCTGTACCCGCACGTCACCGCGATCATCGGCAACGGCGTGGTGGTCGATCCGGCCGTCCTCATCGCCGAGCTCGACATGCTCGAAGGCAAGGGCGTCGACACGTCACGCGTGAAGCTGTCGGGCAACTCGCACCTGATCATGCCCTACCACCAGGAGCTCGACCGTGTGACCGAGCGGTTCCTGGGCAAGAACAAGCTGGGCACGACCAAACGCGGCATCGGCCCCGTGTACGCGGACAAAGCGCTGCGGGTCGGGCTCCGCGTCCAGGACCTGCTCGATGCGAAGATCTTCCGCGAGAAGCTCGACCTCGCGCTGCGCGAAAAGAACGGCGTACTGGCCAAGGTGTACAACCGGCTCCCGCTCGACGCGGAAACGATCTGCGCGCAGTACCTGGCGATGGTCCCGCGCCTCGAGCCCATGATCGACGACACCGTGCATCTCGTGCACGAAGCGCTCGAGGCCAATCGGCCCGTCCTGTTCGAAGGCGCGCAGGCGACCTACCTCGACCTCGACCACGGCACGTATCCGTTCGTGACGTCGTCGAACCCGATCGCGGGCGGCGTGTGCACCGGAGCGGGGGTCGGTCCGCGCGCGATCGACCGCGTCATCGGCGTCGCCAAGGCCTACGTCACGCGGGTGGGAAGCGGTCCGTTCCCGACCGAGCTGCTCGACGGCGATCCTGTTGGTGACGAACTGGTCGAACGCGGCCACGAGTTCGGCACGAACACCGGTCGACGGCGCCGCCCGGGCTGGCTCGACCTCGTGATGCTGCGTCACGCGGTGCGGCTCAACACGTGCAGCGAGATCGCCATCACCAAGCTCGACGTGCTCGCGCCGTTCTCGGAACTGCAGGTGTGTGTCGCGTACGAAGGCGACGACGGGACGCGCTACGACCACGTCCCGTACCACCAGTCGGTGCTCCACAAGGTGCGACCGGTGTACGAGACCCTGCCGGGGTGGAAATGCGAGATCGACCAGTGCGCGCAGGTCGAAGACTTCCCCCCCGAGGCGCTGTGACTACCTCCGCTTCGTGGAGCGGACCGTCGGCGTTCCCATCAGCTTCGTCGGTGTCGGCCCCGACCGCGCCCAGACGGTCGTCCTTCCCCGAGCCGCGTGAGAACGCTCGTCGTCGGGTCCGGGGGGCGGGAGCACGCGCTGGTCTGGGCGTTGTGCCAGTCGCCGGGCGCGCCCGAGGTGTTTGCCGCGCCGGGGAACCCCGGGATCGCCGAGCTCGCGCTGTGCTTCCCTGTCGACGCGTCGGCTCCTGACGCCGTGGCCCAGCTCGCGGACGACCTGGCCGTCGACCTCGTCGTCGTCGGCCCCGAGGTGCCGCTGGTCGCGGGAGTGGCCGATGCCGTTCGTGCTCGGGGTCGTCTCGCGTTCGGTCCGGGTGCTGCGGGCGCGCGACTCGAGGGTTCGAAGGCGTGGATGAAGCAGGTGCTCGCCGACGCCGGCGTGCCGACCGCGCGACACGCGGTGTTCGGCGCCGAGGACGAGGAGGGCGCGCTCGCGTTCCTCGAGCAGTTCGCGCCGCCGTACGTGGTGAAGACCGACGGACTCGCGGCCGGCAAGGGCGTGGTCGTCACCGAGTCACTGGCCGACGCACGCGATGCCGTGCGCGCCTACCTCTGCGGTGAGGCATTCGGCGACGCCGGTCGCACCCTGGTGATCGAGGAGGGCCTCGCCGGTCCCGAGTTGTCGTTGCTCGTCGTGTGCAACGGTGATCCCGACGCCGCGCTGCCGCTCGCGCCTGCGCAGGACTACAAGCGCATCGGCGACGGCGACACCGGCCCGAACACCGGCGGCATGGGCGCGTACTCACCGGTGCCGATCGTCGATCGTGCGATGGTCGACACGGTGATGGACCGCGCGGTGCGGCCGACGCTGCACTGGCTGGCCCGCAACGGGGCCGAGTATCGCGGCGTGCTCTACGCAGGGATGATGCTCACCGCCGACGGGCCGAAGGTGATCGAGTACAACGTGCGCTTCGGTGACCCTGAATGTCAGGCCGTGCTCCCCCGGGTCACGTCAGACTTCGCCGAGTTGGTACGCGCCGCAGCTGCGGGCGACGCGCTCGACGTCACCTTCTCCGACGACGCCTGTGTCACCGTGGTGCTCGCCAGCGACGGATACCCGGCCGCACCGCGAACGGGTGATGTCATCATCGGGCTCGACGTCGCCAGCGCAGTGAACTCGGTCACGGTCTTCCACGCGGGAACCGCGCGCGACACTGACGGCACGCTCGTGACCGCGGGTGGTCGGGTGCTCGACGTCACCGCGACCGGTACCGACCTCGCCGTCGCGCGGACCCGCGCGTACGAGGCGGTCGGGTTGATCTCGTGGGACGGGATGCACCATCGAAGCGACATCGCCGGCTCCGTGCCGGAACGGGGGACCGGCTCCGTGCCGGAACGGAAGATCAGCGCACCCGGCGACGGGTCCGAACGCCCGCGATGACGAGTGAACAGGGGATGCAGCGCAACGGCCCACCATCCTTCGGCGGCGGGACGAGGCAGACCGCGCACCAGTACTGGCCGCACTCCTCACATTCCGCGACCGCGTGTTCGGTCCAGTGCTTGGTGCAGTTCATCACCCCCGCTCGACCTCCTCAGTCAGCCTCAGGCCGCTCCGCGGCATTCTCGCCTCGTAGAGTGTTCGGCAGGAGGAAGGGCCCCCTTGATAGACCGCTACGCACTGCCTGAGATTGCTGGCCTCTTCACGGACGAGGCCCGGTTCCGTGCCTGGCTGGAGGTCGAGATCCTCGCCACCGAAGCCTGGGCCAAATTGGGCGTGGTGCCCGCCGCCGACGCCGTGGCGGTCCGGGAGCGGGCCGATTTCACCGTCGCCGCCGTCCACGAGCGGGAACAGACCACCGAGCATGATGTCGCGGCATTCGTCGACGTGGTCCAGGAGCGCATCGGGGCGCCGGCCGGCTCGTGGCTCCACTACGGCCTGACCTCGAGTGACGTCGTCGACACCGCGCTGTCGGTGGTCCTCGTCCAGGCGTGCGACCTCATCCTCGAGGCCGCCGCCGCCCTCGAGACCGCCATCACCGAGCAGGCCCACGCCCACCGGGCGACCCCGATGGCCGGTCGAACCCACGGTGTCCACGCCGAGCCCACCACCTTCGGGGTCAAACTCGCGCTCTGGGCGATGCAGGTCCACCGGGACCGCGAGCGCCTCACGCGGGCGCGGCGCGCGATCGCGGTCGGGAAGTTGTCGGGCGCGGTGGGGACGTATTCCAACATCGACCCGGCGGTCGAGGCGTACGTGTGCGAAGCGCTCGGTCTCACCGCGGTGCCGGCAACCCAGGTGATCGCGCGCGACCGGCACGCGGAGTTGCTCTACGCGTGCGCGTCGGTGGGCGCCACCATCGAGGCGTTCGCCACCGAGATCCGCCATCTCCAACGCACCGAGGTGCGCGAGGTCGAGGAGCCGTTCCGCGCCGGTTCGCAGAAGGGTTCGAGTGCGATGCCGCACAAGCGCAACCCGGTGAAGGCCGAGCAACTCAGCGGACTCGCCCGTGTCCTGCGCGGCAACCTGCAGGCCGGGCTCGAGAATGTCGCCCTGTGGCACGAGCGCGACATCTCGCATTCGTCGGTCGAACGGATCATCCTCCCGGACTCGCTGCAGCTCGCGTACTACGTGCTCGTCAAGTTCCGCAGCATCGTCGAAGGGATGCACGTCTACCCCGAACGGATGAAGGAGAACCTCGACGCGTCGTACGGGCTCGTGTTCAGCCAGCCGGTGCTGTTGGCCCTGGTCGAGTCGGGGATGACGCGCGACGACGCCTACCGCGCGGTGCAGCGCAACGCCATGCTCACGTGGGAGTCGCGCCGCCCGTTCCTCGACGTGCTGCGAGAAGACACCGGTGTCGTCGCCGCGCTCGGCGATGATCGTCTGGCCGCCTGCTTCGATCTGACCGCCGCGCTGGCCAACGTCGACCGCACCTTCGATGCCCTCGACGCGCTGGCCCCGGTGCGCGAGTGAACCGGCTCTCACTCCCTCATCGCTACAGCGGCAAGGTCCGCGAGCTCTACGAGGTCGATCACGACCGCATGCTGGTCGTTGCCTCCGACCGCGTGTCGGTGTTCGACGTCGTGCTCCCTGATCTCATCCCCGACAAGGGACGCGTGCTCACCGCGCTGTCGACGTTCTGGTTCGAGCAGACGGCCCGCCTCGCGCCCAACCATCTCATCTCCTCGGACCCGACCGACTTCCCCGAGACCGCCGGCGCGGAGATCGCGGGGCGAGCCATGTTGGTGAGGGCGGCGCAGCCGGTACGGCTGGAATGTGTCGCGCGGGGGTACCTGTTCGGGTCGGCCTGGTCGGACTATCAGGAGACCGGCAGGGTCTCGGGCCGGTCGCTCCCGCCCGGGTTGCGCCAGGCCGAGCAGCTGCCCGCGCCCATCTTCACGCCGACGACCAAGGCCGACGAGGGCCACGACCTCCCGCTCGGCGATGCCGAGGCTGCCGCACTGGTCGGCGCCGATCGCTACGACGAACTCCGCGAGCTCACCCTGGCGATCTACACGTTCGGTGCCGCCCACGCCGCCGAGCGGGGACTGATCCTCGCCGACACGAAGCTCGAGTTCGGTGAGGTCGACGGCCGGCTCGTGGTCATCGACGAGATGATGACCCCCGATTCGTCGCGCTACTGGGGCGCGGACGATCACGTGGTCGGCACGTCGCCGCCGTCGTTCGACAAGCAGTACGTCCGCGACCACTACCTCTCGATCGGGTGGGACCAACAGCCCCCGGTGCCCCGCATGCCCGAGAGCGTGATCGAGGGCACACGGGCGCGGTACGTCGAGGCGTACGAGCAGGTGAGCGGACGCAGCTTCGACACCTGGTACGGAGACGCAGCATGAGATTCGCAGTGCGCATCGACGTCACCCACCTTCCGGGGGTGCTCGACCCGCAGGGCGCGACGGTGGAGCGTGCGCTCCCTGCGCTCGGGTACGACAACGTCGCCGAGGTGTCGATTGCCAAGACGATCCGGTTGGCCCTCGATGCCGCATCAGAGGCCGACGCCCGGTCCCAGGTCGACGACATGTGCCAGCGTCTGCTCGCCAACCCGGTGATCGAGCGCTACACGGTGGAGATCGCCGCATCATGACGGCACGCGTCGGCGTCGTCGTGTTCCCGGGGACGAACTGCGAGCTCGATGTCGTGTGGGCGGTCGAGGAGCTCGGCGGTACCGCAGAGCTGCTGTGGCACGGGGACCGAACCGTGCACGGCGTCGACGCGGTGGTGGTGCCCGGTGGCTTCGCCCACGGCGACTACCTGCGTACCGGCGCCATCGCCCGATTCTCACCCGTGATGGACGCGGTCGCCGAGCACGCCGCGAGCGGCGGTCCGGTCGTCGGGATCTGCAACGGCTTCCAGGTCCTCACCGAGGCGGGCCTCCTCCCGGGTGCACTCCAGAAGAACGTCGGGCTCACGTTCGTGTGCGACACCGTCGAGCTCGAAGTGGTGAGCACTCGGTCGGTCCTGACCAACCAGGCAACCGTGGGCCAGATCCTGCGCGTCCCCATCAACCACTTCGAGGGCAACTACGTGTGCGATGCCGACACGTTGACCCGCCTCCGCGACGAAGATCGTGTCGTGGTGCGCTACGTCCGCAATCCGAACGGCAGTCTCGACGACATCGCCGGCATCAGCAACGAGGCGGGCAACGTGGTCGGGCTGATGCCCCACCCGGAGCGTGCCAGCTCGCCGCTGCTCGGCAGCGCCGACGGCATCGTGCTGCTGGAGTCCCTGCTCACCGCGGCGCGGTCGACCGTCGGGTCACGCTGAGCGCGAGATCCCGGCCTGCTTCAGCACGTCGGCCGACACGCCGAGCTCGCGCCAGGCGGCGTACGAGATGCCCTTCCGCTGTGCGTACTGCGCCGCCGTCTTGACGAATGCGCCTTCGAGGGCGGAGAGGTCGACGTTGGTGTTCATGGTCTCGAGCTCACGTTTGAGGTCCATGCGTTCCTGCACCAATTGGAGCTGTTGCAGCGCCGACACATCGTCGAATTGTGCGTCTATCACGGCCAGCCGCTTGGTGATGGACTCTGGCGTGCGCTTGCGGCCGCGCCGCGGGCGGTTCTGTTGCAACGCTTCCAGGTAGTTCTTCACCGCGCGACCTTCGGCGCGCCCTTCCGCGAGCGCGGCTTTGTGCTGGGCGGTCATGGTTCGGGTCGTGGCTTTCGCCATGAGATCGCTCCCGTCGATAGCGGACGTACTGACGCGTTCATTGGTTCTATCACTCGCGCCGCTTTTCACCTATAGCGGAGCCGCGGATCCCCAGATCAATGCCAAAGAAAGCGCCTTGGCTACGATGCGATCCGACTCATGAGCGACCCCCTTCCTCTCCACCGACAACTGGGCCTCACCGACGACGAGCTTGCCGCGATCGTCGAGCTGCTGGAGCGGGAGCCGACCGAGGTCGAGCTCGCGATGTACGCGGTCATGTGGTCCGAGCACTGCTCCTACAAGTCGTCGAGGCGGTACCTCGGCCGCTTCCCGACCGAGGCACCCTGGGTGCTGGTCGGGCCGGGTGAGGGCGCCGGTGTGATCGACGTGGGCGACGGCCTGGCCGTCGCCATCCGCATCGAGAGCCACAACCATCCTTCTGCGGTCGAGCCCTACCAGGGCGCGGCCACCGGTGTCGGCGGCATCATCCGCGACGTGTTCTCGATGGGCGCGCGACCGATCGCGCTGATGGACCCGTTGCGCTTCGGTCCGCTCGACGACGCCCGCACCCGCTACTTGTTCGAAGGTGTCGTCGCCGGCATCAGCGGGTACGGCAACGCGGTGGGCGTCCCGACCGTCGGCGGCGAGGTCGTGTTCGACGACTGCTACCGCGACAACCCGCTGGTCAACGTGTTGTGCCTCGGGGTGCTCCCGGTGGACCGCCTCGTGCTGGCGCGGGCCGAGGGCGTGGGCAACGTGGCGGTGCTGATGGGTTCGGCGACCGGGCGCGACGGCATCGGTGGGGCGAGCGTGCTCGCGTCGGCGGGCTTCGACGACGGCGACGAAGCGAAGCGGCCGTCGGTCCAGGTGGGCGATCCGTTCGAGGAGAAGCGACTGATCGAGGCGTGCCTCGAGCTGCTCGACGCCGGACTCGCAGTCGGGGTGCAGGACCTCGGCGCGGCGGGCATCTCGGGGGCGACGTCGGAGACCGCGGCGAAGAGCGGTTCGGGGATGGACGTCGATCTGGCGCGGGTCCCGAAACGCGAACCGGGCATGAACGGTGTCGAGGTCATGACGTCGGAGAGCCAGGAGCGGATGCTCGCGATCGTCACGCCCGACAACCTCGAACCGGTGCTCGAGCTGTGCCGGCGGTGGGAGATCCGGGCGTCCGTCATCGGGCGGGTCACCGACACCGCGCGCTACCGGGTGTACGACGGTCTGTTCGACGCGGTGGGCGTGCCCGGCGCCAACCCGGAGGTGCCGCGCGGCGACGACCCGCCCACCGCGCTCGTCCGATGGTGTGCCGGTCGTCGACGTCCCGGTCGCCAGCCTGGGCGACGGCCCGGTCTACGACCGCCCGGCGATCGCACCCGCTGACCGCGCCACGCGGCACGCCGACGATCCCGCGCCCAGCGCTCGCGGCGCAGTTCCCCGTCGACTGCGATCTCAGTGGCGAGCTCCTCGCGCTGCTGGCCACCCCCACCATCGCCGACAAGTCGTGGGTCTACCGGCAGTACGACCACCAGTTGTTCCTCAACACCGTCGTCGCGCCCGGGGGCGACGCGTCGGTGCTGCGGCTCAAGGGGACGTCGCGCGCCCTCGCACTCACGACCGACGGGAAGGCCCGCTTCTGCCGCGCTCGATCCGTACACCGGCGCGCGCCTCACGGTCATGGAATCGGCGCGCAACCTCGCGTGTGTCGGCGCGGTGCCGAAGGCCCTGGTGAACTGCCTGAACTTCGGGAACCCCGAGCACCCCGAGGTGATGTGGCAGTTCGCCGAGGTGGTCGACGGCATGAGCGAAGCGTGCCGCGCGCTCGGGATCCCGGTCGTCGGTGGCAACGTCAGCTTCTACAACGAATCGCGCGGCCGCGACATCGATCCGACGCCGGTCATCGGCGTGGTCGGGCTCATCGACGAGCTGACGTCGGTCCCGCCTGGCCCGCGCATCGACCGACGGTGACGCGCTGGTGCTGCTCGGGCACACGGCGGGCGAGGTCGGCGGCTCCGAGTGGGCGGGGATGCACGCGCGGCGTGGAGGCACACCACCGGCTGCCGATCTCGACGTCGCCGTCGCGCTGCACGACCTCGTGCGCGCGCTGGTCGTCGAGCGCGCCGTGCGCGGTGTCCACGACTGTGCGGAAGGTGGGCTCGCGGTCACGCTCGCGGAGATGGCGGTGACGGGCGAGTGCGGCTTCCACGTCGCGCTCGGCACCGACCTGGTGTCCTCAGTGGCGTGGTTCTCGGAATCGGCGTCACGCGTCGTCGTTGCGGTCGCACCCGATGATGCGGCCGCACTCGTTGACCGGGCGCGGACGGCGAACGTCCCCGCACAGCGGCTCGGCACCGCGGGCGGCGACCGCCTCGTTGCCGACGGCGCCTTCGACGTGTCGCTCGCCGCCGCGACCACCGCCTGGCGCGACGCCATCCCCACCGCCCTCGCCCACTTCCGAACATCTCGAAGTTGACGCTCATATGAGCCTTCCAACTCCGAGATGTTCGGAGGGGGACGGGAATCCGGTCGCCGAAGTGTGGGTTGCACGCTGCGTGCATGGGATACTGGAGCGGTGAACGACGCCCGGATCGGCCACGCCTGCGGCGTCTTCGGTGTGTACGCACCGGGTCAAGCCGTGGCCCATCTCACGTATCTGGGCCTGTACGCGCTCCAACACCGCGGCCAGGAGTCGGCCGGGATCGCGGTGAGCGACGGCCAGACCATCACCGTGTCGAAGGACATGGGCCTCGTCACCCAGGTGTTCGACGAACGTCGCCTCGCGCCGCTCGACGGCCATCTCGCCATCGGCCACGTGCGGTATTCCACGACCGGGTCGAGCAGTTGGCGCAACGCGCAGCCGGTCTACCGTTCGGTCGGTGACGCCGGCTTCGCGCTTGGTCACAACGGCAACCTCACGAACACGCTCGAGTTGGCCGAACACCTCGGCATGCTCCCGGGCATGGTGCCCGGTGACTCCGGCATGGACTCCACCACCGACTCTGCGCTGGTCGCCGAGCTCATCGCCGCCGAGTACGCGACGGAAGCGCGCTCGGACGGTCGCGACCTCGAGCAGGCACTCGAACGCGTGTTGCCGGAACTCGCCGGCGGGTTCTCGTTCGTGATGATGGACGAGGCGCACCTGATCGGGGTGCGCGATCCGCACGGGTTCTGGCCGCTGGTGCTCGGTCGCGTCGACGGCGGTTGGGTGCTCGCCAGCGAGACCGCCGCGCTCGACATCGTCGGTGCCCACTTCGTGCGCGAGGTCGAGCCGGGCGAGATGATCATGATCGACGCGTCGGGCATGCACTCGAAGCGGTTCGCCGAGGCGGACCCGAAGCTCTGCCTCTTCGAGTTCGTCTACTTCGCCCGGCCCGACACGATGCTCTACGGCAAGAGCGTGCACGCGGCCCGTCAACGTATGGGCGAGGAGTTGGCCCGTCAGGCGCCGGTGGACGCCGACATGGTGATGCCGGTCCCCGAATCGGGCATCCCTGCCGCGCAGGGGTACGCGCGTGGTGCCGGCATCCCCTACGGCGACGGTCTGGTGAAGAACCGCTACGTCGGCCGCACGTTCATCCAACCCAACCAGAAGCAGCGCGGCCAGGGGGTGCGGCTCAAGCTCAACCCGCTGCCCGAGAACATCCGCGGCAAGAAGCTCGTCGTGGTCGACGACTCGATCGTGCGCGGCACCACCACCAAGCAGGTGGTGCAGATGCTGCGGGAGGCCGGTGCGGCCGAGGTGCATTTCCGGGTGTCGTCGCCGCCCTACAAGTGGCCGTGTTCCTACGGGATGGACACCGGCAGCCGCTCCGAGCTGCTCGCCGCCGACATGTCGGTCGGTGAGATCCGCGATTTCCTCGGCGTCGATTCGCTCGCCTACCTCGAGCTCGACCGCCTCACGACCGCAACCGGCGCGTCGTCAGACTCGTTCTGCACCGCGTGCCTGTCGGGTCGCTATCCGGTGCCCATCCCGCTCTCCGACTCCAAGCTCGCGCTGGAAGACGACGCCACCGTCGAACCCGCGCCTCGATGACACCCGACGCCACCGACGCGCCCCTCACGTACTCGGACGCGGGTGTCGACATCGCGGCCGGCGAGCGCGCCGTCGAGCTCATCAAGCAGCACGTCCGCTCCACGTTCCGGCCCGAGGTCGTCGGCGACATCGGCGGGTTCGGTGGGCTGTTCTCGTTCGATCCGCGGCACCTCGATCACCCGTTGCTCGTCTCCTCCACCGACGGCGTGGGCACCAAGTCGCTCATCGCCCGGCTGACCGGTCGTTACGACACGATCGGCGTCGACCTCGTCGCGATGTCGGTCGACGACATCGCGGTGCAGGGCGCAGAACCGCTGTTCTTCCTCGACTACATCTCGATCGGCAAGTTGGTCCCCGAGATCATCGACGACATCGTCAGCGGCGTCGCGGACGGTTGCGTGCAGGCCGGGTGCGCGCTCCTCGGCGGTGAGATGTCGGAGCATCCCGACCTCATGGAACCCGGCGAGTTCGATCTCGTCGGCTTCGCGGTCGGCGTGGTGGAACGCGCCCGCGTGCTGCCGGCCCAGGTGAAACCGGGCGACGTCGTGATCGGCATGCACAGTCCGGGGCTCCGCTGCAACGGGTACTCGCTCGCGCGCAGGGCGCTCCTCGACCGCGCCGGTCGTCGTCTGGACGACCCCGCGTGGAAGGGCGCGCATCATTCCCTGGGTGAAGAGCTCATCCGCCCGAGCGTGATCTACGCCCCGGCCATGCCGAAGCTGCGCGAGCGCGTCGACGTCCACGCGTTCGCGCACGTCACCGGCGGCGGTCTCCCCGACAACCTCGCCCGGGTGCTGCCGGCACACTGCGACGCCACCCTGCACCAACGGGAATGGGAGGTGCCGCGCATCTTCGCCGAGATCCAGGCCGCGGGCGACGTGACCGACGACGAGATGCGGCACGTGTTCAACCTGGGTCTCGGCATGCTGGCCGTCGTCGCCGCCGAGGACCGCTTCGCTACCCTGGACTCGTTGCGCTCGGCCGGCCACGAGTCGTGGGTGGTCGGCGAGGTCTCCGAAGGCCGTGGACGGGTCAACATCACCGTCTGATCCCCTGATCCAGCCCCGGGTGCTCAGTGTCCGAATGGGCACGGAAGCTGCTACTCTGCGCATACGGGACCGATCCCCCCGAGCCCCCCGGCGAGGATCCGTATCGACTGCGAGGACCCCATGCCCCAGAATCCCGCTCCCGAGCCCGAGCAGCTCCTGACTCCGTCAGAAGTCGCCGCGATGTTCCGCGTCAACCCCAAGACGGTCACCCGTTGGGCACGCGCCGGCAAGATCTCTGCCATCCGAACCCTCGGCGGGCACCGCCGCTTCCGGGCATCGGAGATCCGCAAGTTCCTCGAGCAGGTCGACGAAGCGCACGACGAAGCCTGATCGCAACGACCCGGGCCCAGGGGCCCGGGTCGCTGCCGTAGGTGGTGGCCGGGACCGGCGTCGATCCGGTGACCCCGCGTTTCAGGCGCGTGTTGCGCAAAACTGAAGCGTTCCCCTGCGACCGCCGCATCGGCGCGATTGCAGAGGGGCCGATCAGCCTCGCGCTCGCCTGACTGCGCGCCACACCCGTTCCGGTGACAGCGGCATGTCGATGTGGCGGATCCCGAGATGCGAGACCGCGTCGACGACCGCATTGTGCACCGCGGGGGTCGAGCCGATCGTGCCCGACTCGCCGATGCCCTTGGCCCCGAGCGGGTTGAGCGGGGTCGGCGTCACCGTGTTCGACGCCTCGAAGCTCGGGAACTCCGCCGCGCTCGGGATCGCGTAGTCGAGCAGGGTGGTGGTCAACGGATTGCCCGCGTCGTCGTAGACCACGCCCTCGAACAGCGCCTGCGCTACGCCCTGTGCGATCCCACCGTGTTGTTGACCCGCGACCAGGATCGGATTCAGGATGCGTCCGCAGTCGTCGACCGCGATGTGGCGCACGAGGTCGACCCATCCGGTCTCGAGGTCGACGTCGACCACCGCGACGTGCGCGCCGAACGGATAGGTCGCCTCGCCCTGGTTGAAGTCGAGGGCCACGGTGAGGCCCGGCTCCATGTCCGGCGGCCGCCGCGTCGTCGTCGGCAGCCGCCTGCGCGAGGTCGGCCCATCCCATCGCGGTGGCGGGCACGCCGGCGACCGAGAAGGACCCGTCGACCAGCGTGATGTCGGCTTCGTCGGCTTCGAGCAGGTGGGCCGCGAGCTGTCGGGCCTTGATCGACCACCGCCTCGCTCGCTTGGTAGAGCGCGCTCCCCGCGATCTGGAGCGACCGGGACCCGAGCGTGCCACCCCCGCGTGGAACCGAGCGCGGTGTCGGACTGCACGAGCCGTACCGCGTCGATGGGAACGCCGAGCAGCTCCGCCACGATCATCGCGAACGCGGTCTCGTGCCCCTGGCCGTGCGAAGAGGTCCCGACCATGGCGGTGACCGTGCCGTCGTCGTGCACTTCGATCGATCCGAACTCCTGGAACGTCCCCCCGGCGGTCACCTCGACGTAGACGGCGACGCCGATGCCCAGCTGCACGGTGTCGCCGCGTCTGCGTCGAGCCGCCTGCTCACGGCGCAGATCGTCGTAGCCGGCGACGCGCAGTGCCTCGTCGAGCGCGCGGCCGTAGTCGCCGACGTCGTAGTTCGCGCCCGTGACGGTGGTCAACGGGAAACGGTCGGGCGCCAGGAGGTTGCGCCGACGCATCTCGACGGGGTCGAGCCCGAGCTCGTGCGCGGCGATGTCGATGATGCGTTCGAGCATCTGCGTGGCTTCGGGACGACCCGCACCCCGGTACGCGGCGGTGGGGGTGGTGTTGGTCACCGCGCTCTGGGCAGTGATCTCCACCTTGGGGATCTCGTACACGCCCTGGCCCATCATCCGGGTCAGGTACGGCAGGAAGGCGCCGACCCCGGGATACGCACCGGCATCGGCGACGATCCGTGCCCGCAGGCCGACGATGCGACCGTCGCGCTTCACGCCCAGCTCCGCGTACTGCACCTGGGCGCGGCCGTGCACCATCGCCACCATGTTCTCCGAGCGCGTCTCGGTCCACTTGACCGGACGGTCGAGGCGCTGTGCGAGTGAGGCCGCGATCACGTACTCGCAGTACACACCCTGCTTGGCGCCGAAGCCGCCACCGACCGCGGGTGCGACCACCCGCACGAGCGAGGGATCGAGGCCGAGCGCGCCGGCGAGGGGATCACGCACACCGAACGGACCTTGGGTGGGGACGGTCACCGTGAGCTCGCCGTCGGCCCCCGGCTCGACGAGCACGCCGTTCGGTTCCATCGGTACGGGCGCCACGCGCTGGTTCACGAAGCGACCCTCCACCACGAGATCGGCGTCGTCGAAGATCGTCGGGTCCTCACCGAACTCGAACGCGATGGCGAGGTTCGACCCGTGCTCGGGGAACACCACGGGTGCATCGTCGGCGAGTGCCGCTTCGGGATCGACCACGACGGGGAGCGGGTCGTACTCGACGATCACCGCTTCGGCCGCGTCGACTGCCTGGGCGCGAGTCTCGGCAACGACGACCGCGACGATGTCGCCGACGAACCTCACGACACCCTGGGCCAGCGGCGGACGGTTGAACGCGGGCGGGAGCATGACGAAGCCCTGCAGGGGGGCGAGCCCCAGCGTGTCGTGCGTCGCGACGAGGAGCACTCCGGGCATGCGCTCCGCGTCCCCGGTGTCGACCGCTACGAGCCGCGCGTGCGCCATCGAGGACCGCACGAACGCCACATGGACGGTGCGCGGTGGCGTGAGATCGTCGACGTAGTGGGCCTCGCCGCGCAGCAACCGCGGATCTTCGACCCGCCGGACCGAGTTGCCGAGGATCGAACCGGAAGGAGACATGGGTGGGCATGGTAGGAGGCGCCGTCGCCGCCCGCCGAGGCTCGCTACGCTCGCGCCGCGCCGAAGCGACAAGTGAGGAGCGCGGAGATGGCCGAAGCCTTCCGGATGGATTCTCCGGCCGAGCAGGCGGAGCGACGACGGAAGCAGCTCGATCGCGGTCGTTGCCCACCTGGTGGTCACACGCGGCGTCGCCGAGGTGTCGCACGCGTCGGTCGCCAAGGTCGCCGGGTGCGCGCGGTCGCTCGTGTACCGGTACTTCCCCCGTCAGGAGGATCTGCTCTACAGCCTCCTCAGCTCGTTCTCGGACGACCTCGGACGGCGCATGACCCTCGCCGACGAGACCGCCGGTGTGCTCGGGCTCGCCTCCGTGAGCCCGGGCTCGATCCCGGTCCCGACCCAGCAGCTCTTCGACCGGCTGTGGCAACCCGAAGACTGGGAGCGGCCGCAGCTCGAGTTCCGACTGGCGTGCGTCATCCTGATCCGCGACTCGAGCCTGCGATCGGTGCTCGGAGCCCACGACCCGGAACTGCAGGCCTCGGTGGCGCGCCATCTGGAGGATCCGCTGCGGACCCTCGGGCTGCGCCCGATCGAGATCGCGCATCTTCATCGACTCGATGCTCTCGGTCATGGACCAGGTCATCCGGGCCGCCTGGGCCGGCGAGATCGTCCACGAGGAGGCGGCGCAGCTGTCGGCCGCGGTGAACTCGCGGGTGCTGCAGACCTTCGTCGAAGTCCGAGCCGATAGGACATTTCGTCATCGGTTGACGATTCGTCAACCGCTGCGCTACCGTCACCCGCTCGCCGACCGAGGGGGAACGTCAGTGGCGAAGGTTCGTCAGTTGACCGTGCTCACGGTGTCGGTGCTCACGCTCGCGGCTGCCGTCGTGACCCCGGCGCACGCGCAATCCGACGGAGCGGCTCCGAAGGCGACCGAGATCGGTGTCACCGCGCACGCGAGATCAGGATCGCGGTCGAGGCCGACGTCGACAACCCGTTCGTGCCCGGGCTGTTCCAGGGTGTGGTCGACGGCGTGCAGTCGGCCGCCAAGTACCTGAACAGCAAGGCGGGCGGTGGCGGTATCGGCGGACGCAAGCTCGTCGTCGACTTCATCGACTCGAAGCTCAACGGCAACGCGGCCCGCGACGGTGTGATCACCGCGTGCCAGAACGACTTCGCCATGGTCGGCACCGCGGCGCTGTTCCTGCCGACCGTGGAGGACCAGGTCAACTGCACCGACAAGGCCGGCGCCGCGACGGGCCTCCCCGACATCGGTGCGGTCGTCACCGGTGTCGCGCGAGTCGTGTTCGCCGGTGTCGTTCCCGGTGAACCCGCCGCAGCTGATCTGCAGCACGCAAGGACGAGAGCGAGCAGACGTACTACGGCAACCAGGGCGACTCGAAGTACCTGCTGAAGACGCACAAGAACGACCTCCACGGCTCGATGCTCTCGGGCAGCGACACCAAGGACGCCCAGCGCGGCGGCCTGGTGCTGATCGACACCGCGATCAACGCCGGGATCAAGGCCGATCAGAACGTCAGCATGTCGGGCCGCGATCCGCAGAGCGCCTACACGCCCGTCATCAACCAGATGAAGGCCGACGGTTCGAACTACTCGCTCACGACCATGGCGACCAGCAACGCGATCCAGTTGCGCAGCGAGGCGCAGCTCCAGGGATTGACGAGCCCCGACATCGTGTGGGCGTGCACGACCTGTTACGACAGCTCGCTCAAGGAACAACGCCGACGTCATGAACCATTCGATCATGCGCCTGTCGTTCCTCCCGTTCGAGGAGGCGTCGACCAACGCCACGCTGGCGAACTTCGTGAAGTACGTCGGCAAGGACAAGGCCGACAGCTTCTCGGTGTACGGATGGACCGCCACCCTCGCGTTCGCCGAGGCGGCGAAGGCGGTCGTCGAGAAGGGTGGCGTCAACGCGCTGACCCGCGCGAACCTGCTCGCACGATGGCATCCCGACGCTCACGAAGTTCGACGCCGGCGGCATGATCGGCGCGGTGAACCTCGCGCAGAAGATCCCGAGCGCGTGCTTCATGATGGACGAGTTCGTGAACGACAAGTTCGTCCGCGTCTACCCGTCGAAGAAGGGGACGTTCGACTGCAAGGCGTCGAATCTCGTGAAGATCAAAGCCGAACCTGATCGGTTGACGCGGACATGACGTTGACCGAGGAGCAGATCCGCACGGCCGCCGACCTGCTCGTCGCGGCCCGCGAGGGTCGCCTCGTGCTCGGAGGCCTTCCCGCCGAGGTGACGCCCGACAACACCGCGGACATCCAGCGGATCATCGACGCCGTCAGCGAGCGGATCGACCGCCCGATCCGGGGCTGGAAGACCTACACCGTCTACAAGCCGATGAACCCGCCGTTCTCGCGCGCCGATCTACGACCTGTTCCCGAGCGGCGCGGAGATCCCGGCCGAGATCTCGCCGCACCGGCTCATCGAGCCCGAGATCATGTTCCGGGTCGACCGCGACCTGCCGGCCCGCGACCGCAACTACGACATCACCGAGGTCATGGAATCGGTGACGGCCGTCGTCGGCTTCGAGGTGATCGGATCGCGCTTCCGTCGTCGGCCCGGCGACGGCGCCCGCCGGCGACGGTCAGGGATCGCTCTACGGCTCGCTCTCGGACCACATCGCGAACGGCTGCATCGTCGTCGGCGATGCCATCCCCGGCTGGCGAGACGTCGCGTTCGAGGACGTGCACCTGCGCATGACCGAAGGCGATCGCGAGCTCATCTCGGTCGTCGGGTGTCACCCCTTCGACAACCCGTTCCTCCCGGTCGTCGTGAGCGTGAACCGGTTGCGACGCCACCGGGGCGTGAAGGCAGGCGACGTCATCGTGACCAACTCGTCGACCAGCTTCTTCGCCGTCGATGCGGGATCCGTGATCCGGGCCACGTACGACGGGCTCGGCGAGGTCGTCGGCGACGTTCGCGCGCGTCATGACCAAGCGCCACCTACGGGCAGACCAGCCCGAACGCTGATCGGGGTCCGCTGACCGCGTCGTCGCCAGCCACCAGGATTCATCTCGGGGATGCGCCGAGCCAGTTGACGCGGCGCAGAAAACCGCTGCCACCGGCCCTGGGTCACCAGCAGTTCTGGCGTCATGCAGTGCCGGCGCACGACGAAGCCCTGGCCCAGCTGAACGCTGTGACCAGGGCTTGCGTGGTGGCCGGGACCGGCGTCGATCCGGTGACCCCACGCTTTTCAGGCGCGTGCTCTGCCGACTGAGCTACCCGGCCTCGCGAAGACACGCCGCCGAGGCGACGGTCTTCCGCGGTCCTGACGGGATTTGAACCCGCGGCCTCCGCCTTGACAGGGCGGCGTGCACTCCAAACTGCACCACAGGACCAATGTGCCCCCAGGGGAGTTCGAATCCCCGTTACCGCCTTGAAAGGGCGGCGTCCTGGGCCACTAGACGATGGGGGCTCGGCCTCACCTGAGGCAGCGCATGGTAGCTCACGCAGCTGCGCGGTCTTCGACGATACGACACTCCCGCCCACGGCACCGCTCGAGCTGCTGCAAGCGTCCGGCGAGCTCGTGTTCGAGCCGCGGTCGGGTCCCGGCCAGGTTGTCGATCTCGTCGGGGTCGGTGCGGAGGTCGTAGAGCTCGCGCTGCCCGTTGGTGTACGCGGTGTAGAGGTAACGGCTGGTGCGCACCGCGTCGTAGTCGGGAATCTGCGCGGCGCGGTTCAGGAGCATCGCGTCGCGGATCTCGCGGCGCCGGGCCGCTGGCCACGCGCCCTGATCCGGGTCCGGCGGTTCGAGCGGTGAGTTCTTGTCGAGTGGGCGGCGGGGTGGCGTCGAGACGCCGGTCTCGGCGCGATGCTCGATCAGGTACGAGTGGCGCCAGCGCGACGGCGTGTCGCCGTGCAGCAACGGGAGCAGCGACCGACCGTCGGTGAATGACGGCGACCGGACACCGGCCATCGTCTCGAAGGTCGGCGCGAGGTCGGTGTTGCCCGCGAAGGCGGAGACGTGCGCACCGACGCGCACTCCCGGACCCCGAACGAGGAGCGGAACGTGGATGTCGGGCTCGTAGGCGGTCTCCTTGCCCGCGGGGAGCCGGTGTTGGCCGAGGTGGAACCCGTTGTCGGACGTGAACACGATGTACGTGTTGTCGAGCTGCTTGGTCTCGCGCAACGTGCGCACGAGACGGCCAACGCTGCGGTCGACGGCCTGCAGCGACCGGATCCGCTTGCGGTAGAGGCTGTCGATCGCCGCGGTCTCCTGCGGGGTGAAACTGGGGAGGTCCCGCACGAATGTGGGCATGCGGCTGACGTCGGCCTGGTCGAAGCTCGGGGTGCGAGGAGCCCGCGCCGTGGGGAACTTGCCGCGGTCACGTTTCGCCGGGGTCGCAGGTTGGTGGGGCGCGTACACCGAGAGGTAGGCGAAGAACGGATGGTGGTCGTGGATCGCACCGCGGATGAACGTGTCGGTGAGCCTGGTGTAGACGGTGGTCCCGTAGTCGCGACGGTGATGCTGGTACACGTGGTAGCTCTGGTTCTGATTCAGGACGTAGTGGTATTCGGAGTAGGCGTTGCCGTAGACCGAGCTCGCCCAGTTGTCCCAACCCGGGGGGACGTAGTTGGGCGCCGCGCCGTTGGGATAGCCGTTGAGGTACTTCCCCGTGAGCGAGGTCTCGTAGCCGGCGCCGTGCAGACGGGTGGCGATCGTGTCCTGTTCGATGCCAGTGGTGTTCGCGCGTTCGAAGCCGCCGTTGTCACCGCCGTTCGACCAGACGCCGTCGTTGTGCGCGTACTGCCCCCGCAGGGTGGTCGTCCGGGACGGGCAGCACAACGAGTTGCTCACGAAGTAGTTGTCGAAGGTCGTGCCCTGGCGGCCGATGAGCGCGCGGGTGTTGGGCAGGTACCGGAGCTCGGCGGCGTCGAGGTCGTCGGTGAGCACGAAGAGCACGTTCGGCCGCCGTCGTCGCGCCGACGCCGCGGTTGCCGTTCGCCGCGACCCCGAAGGTCACCATCGCGGTGCTCGCGAAGATGAGGAAGATGAGCAGGAGCACGCCGGGCCAACGGGTCACGGGGGAGTTCTAGTCGCGGGCTCGCAGATCCGGGGCGCGGCGGACCCATCCAGGCCGGGCTCCGCAGCGAACCATCACCGTGGTCCTCTCGAAGCGAGCGCGGCGCCGGTGAGGGCATGACCGAGGCAGAGCCGTTCGTCGACCTGCCCGACCGACACGACGGTGCCGAGCCCCTGCGGGCCGCAGTCCTCGTGCTCCACGGCGGCAAGGCGAGGAGCGTCGACGCGGTCGAACCCGACCAGCTCGCGGTTCGGCGCATGCAACCGTTCGTGCGCCGGCTCGCCGACCTGGGTGACGACCTCGCCGTCGGCCAGATTCGCTATCGCCACCGGGGCTGGAACGAGCCTGCGGACGATCCGGTGGCCGACGTCCGGTTCGCGCTCGCGGCCGTCGAGGCCCGCTACGGAAAGGTGCCGGTCGTGCTGGTGGGTCACTCACTCGGCGGCCGGGCCGCGCTGCGCACCGCCGGTCATCCGACGGTGCGGGGTGTCGTCGCGCTGGCTCCCTGGCTCCCGGGGACCGAACCGGTGGAGCAGCTGGCGGGCCGCGACCTCGTCGTCCTGCACGGCACCCGCGACAGGACCACCAGCCCCGGTGCGTCGACCCGCTACGTCGCGCGAGCCGCACCGTTCGTCCGCCGCGTCGCGTGTCTCCGTGTGCCGTGGAGCGGGCACGGCATGCTGCTGCCGCGCCGCGCTCTGGCACCACCTCACCGCTGACTTCGTGGACACGATCGTGCGCGACGAACCGTTCGTCGCCGCGATGGACCACGCCCGAGCCGCGCGCTGTTGCGACTGCACCCCGGAGCTCGGCCGATGACTCGGAAGTCGGTCGCGGTGGTCGGCGCGGGAGTGTCCGGCCTGACGGCCGCGTACGTGTTGCAGCGCCGCGTACGACGTGACGCTCTACGAAGCCGAACCGCGTCTCGGCGGTCATGCCCACACCCACGACGTCGTGACCCCGGACGGTCGATTGATACCGATCGACAGCGGCTTCATCGTGCACAACCGCAGCACGTATCCGAACCTGCTCCGCCTCTTCCAGGAACTCGGCGTCGAGACCCAGCCGAGTGACATGACCATGTCGGTGCGGTGCGATGGTTGCGGGCTCGAGTACGCCGGTGCGCGCGGCATCGGCGGCATCTTCGCCCAGCTCGGGAACACCACCAATCCGCGGTTCCTCCGGATGCTCGTCGAGGTGAAGCGTTTCCACCGCCGAGCGCACCGACTGCTCGACGCGCCCGATCGCGACGGAACCGCGGTCGTGACGTTGGGTGACTTCCTCGCCGCGGGTCGCTACTCCGAGTACTTCGTGCAGCACTTCATGGTGCCGCTGGTCTCATGCGTGTGGTCGTGCCCGCCGCAGACCGCGCTGCAGTACCCCGCACGTTCACTGTTCACGTTCCTCGAGCATCACGGCGCGCTCCGCGTCACCGGTTCGCCGCAGTGGCGGACGGTGGTCGGCGGTTCGCGCAGCTACGTCGAGCGCGCGCCGCCGAAAGAGCTCACCGCCACCGAGCTCTCGACGCCGGTGCGCACCATCCTCCGGGTCGCGATGGCATCGAGATCCGCGACGACGCCGACTCCGTGCGGCGCTTCGACGCGGCGGTGGTGGCGACGCACGCCGATGACGCGCTGAGGTTGCTGGACGACCCGACGCCGGCCGAACGGGCCACGCTGGGTGCGTTCTCGTCGTCGGCCAACGAGACCGTGCTCCACACCGACGCCTCGGTGCTCCCGCGCACCCCCGTGCGCCGCGTGCCCTGGAATTACCTGCTCGACCGATGCGCGACCGGCGCCGCGCAGGTGCAGGTCAGCTACCACATGAACCGGTTGCACCGGCTCGACGAGCCCCTCGACTACGTGGTGACGCTGAACCCGGGGTCACGCGTCGCCGACGACGCGGTCCTGGCGCGGATGACGTACACGCATCCCGTCTACACCACCACGTCGGTGGCCGCGCAGGCCGCGCTGCCGTCGCTGAACGACGGTCGGATCGCGTTCGCGGGCGCGTACCACGGATGGGGATTCCACGAAGACGGCTGCGCGTCGGGGTACGCGCCGCGGCGTCGTTGGGGGTGGAGTGGTGAACGCCTCCCTGTACCGCACTCGGATCGCGCACGGTCGCACCGAGCGCGTCACCCACGGATTCGCGTACCGGCACAGCATGTGGTTGGTGGATCTCGACGCGGTGCCGCGCCTTCCTCGAGCGCTCCGGTTCCTCGGGCGTCTTCGACGCCCACGACCACCTGGGCGATCCTGCACGCGAGCATCCGGAGCAACGTCGATTCGTACCTCGCCACCCAGGGCGTCGACCTCGCGGGCGGACGAGTGCTGATGTTCGCGAACGCGCGGTCGCTGGGCTACACGTTCAACCCGCTCACCGTGTTCTGGTGTTACACGGCCGACGGTGAACTCGCCGGGGTCGTCGCCGAGGTGCACAACACCTACGGCGAACGTCACTGTTATTTCTTGCGTCCGGATGCATCCGGACGGGCCGGCGCGCCGAAAGAGTTCTACGTGTCACCCTTCTTCGCCGTCGACGGTTCCTACGAGATGACCTTCACGGAGCCCGGTGACGAACTACGGGTCGTGATCACGCTGCGCCGGGACGGCGCGCCCGTGTTCGGCGCCACCCTCGACGCCCGCCGCGATTCGGCGCGTCCCTCGTTCCTGGCCGGCTCGCTGCGCCACCCGCTCGCCAGCCATCGGGTGATCACGTTGATCAAGTTCCAGGGCGTCCGGCTCTGGCTGCGGCGCCTTCCCGTGGTCCCCCGTCCGGTCCCCGGGCAAGGAGTGGTGACGTGAGTGCAGCGGCGTTCGACGACTTCGCGGCGGTCGCTCGGCCGGTGGGTCCGTGGCTCGACCTCGCGCCCGCCCCCACCACCCGACCGGTCCACACGGCCATCGCCAAGGCGCTGTTCCGCCGGGTCGTCCCCCACCTCGCGGTGCAGGTGCGGATGCCGGACGGGCACGTCATCGGCGGGGGCGGTCCCGACGCGCCCCTCATGCGGGTGCGGAGTGACAGGTTCTTCCGCCGCCTCGGGTCCGACGGACTCATCGGCTTCGGCGAAGCGTTCATGGCCGGCGACTGGGACGCCGACGATCCGGCGGCCGTCCTGGCACCGTTCGCGGCGCGCATGTCGACGCTCGTGCCCGCGTGGATGCAGCGACTTCGCCACTTCTACGTGCACCACCAGCCCGTGCGCGAGCACAACACCAAGGTCGGTGCCCGGCGCAACATCGCGCGCCACTACGACCTCTCCAACGAGCTCTTCGCCCTCTTCCTCGACGAGTCGATGACGTACTCGAGCGGGCTGTTCGCGCCCGACGACACGCTCGAGCAGGCTCAGGTCCGCAAGGTCGACCGTCTGCTCGATGCCACCGGTGTCGGCCTCGGTACGCGCCTGCTCGAGATCGGCACGGGATGGGGCGCGCTGGCGGTTCGGGCCGCGCAACGCGGCGCGACGGTCACGACGTTGACGCTTTCGTGCGAGCAGGCCGCCCTCGCCCGCGACCGTGCGCATGCCGCGGGAGTATCGTCCCGGATCGACGTGCAACTCCGTGACTATCGCGAGGCCGAAGGCCGGTACGACGCCGTCGTCAGCGTCGAGATGATCGAAGCCGTCGGCATGGAGTATTGGCCCACGTTCTTCACGACCGTCGAACGGGTGCTGGCGCCTGCCGGTCGTGTCGGGATCCAGGCCATCGTGCTCCAGCACGATCGCATGCTCGCCACGCGCGACCAGTACACGTGGATCCACAAGTACGTGTTTCCCGGCGGCGCGTTGCCGTCGCTCCGGGCGATCGACGAGATCGTGCGCCGTGACACGCAGCTCCGCGTCGACGACACGTTCACGTTTGGCGACCACTACGCCACCACACTGCGGCGTTGGCGCGAGCGGTTCGACGCGCACGTTGCCGAGGTCGACGCCCTCGGCTTCGACGCCTCGTTCCGCCGGATGTGGGACTTCTACCTCGCCTACTGCGAAGCCGGGTTCGCCACCGGTTACCTCGACGTCGCCCAACTCGTGCTCTCGCCCAAGGGGGCCTGACGTGACCATCGCCGAAACCCTCGCCACCACCATCCACCGGTTCGTGGGCGACGACCTGCCCGTCGGCATCCGGGCGTGGGACGGCAGTGTCGCCGGCTGCGTGGGCGGTCCGACCGCAGTGATCCGGAATCGCCGCGCGCTTGCGTCGTCTGCTCTGGCAGCCGAACGAGCTCGGTCTCGCACGCGGCGTACGTCACCGGCGACCTCGACGTCGAAGGGGATCTCGACGACGGCTTCCGCCGCATCTGGAGGTTTGCTCGCACCCGGGATCGCGCCCTCGACCTCGGGTGGCGTGACCAACTCGCGGCCGCGGGTCTGGCGTTGCGGCTCGGCGTCGTCGGTCTGCCGCCACGCGCACCGGCGTCGGAAGCCACCGTCACGGGCCGGTTGCACAGCCGCAGCCGCGATCGGGCGGTGATCGCGCACCACTATGACCTGTCGAACGAGTTCTACGCGTTGATCCTCGACGAGCACATGGCCTACTCGTGCGTGTACTTCACGTCAGACGTGCTCGCAGCTACACGCTGGCCGACGCGCAGCGCGACAAGCTCGACCTCGTGTGTCGCAAGCTCGGCGCTCGTGCCCGGGATGCGGCTCCTCGACGTCGGGTGCGGTTGGGGTTCGCTGAGCATCCACGCCGCGCAGCGCTACGGCGCGCGCGTCACCGGCGTCACGCTGTCGCGCGAGCAACTCGAGTTCGCCGTGGAAGCGCGCGGCCGACGTCGGCGTCCAGGATCTCGTCGAGTTCCGGTTGCAGGATTACCGCGACGTTGCCGACGGCCCGTACGACGCGGCGGCGTCGATCGAGATGGGTGAGCATGTCGGTGCGGAGAACTACCCGGCCTTCGTCGACAGCGTGTGCCGACTGCTACGACCCGAGGGTCGGTTCCTCGTTCAACAGATGTCGCGTGCGGCACGGCGACGTGCCCGGTGGTGGCGCGTTCATCGAGGCCTACATCGCCCCCGACATGCACATGCGTCCGGTCGGCGAGACCGTCGACCTGCTGGAAGCGGGTGGCCTCGAGGTCCGTGATGTGCACGCGTTGCGCGAGCACTACGTGCGGACGGCGGTCGAATGGCGCGCCAACTTCGAAGCCCGGTGGGACGATGTCGTCGCCCTCGTGGGCGAGGAGGTCGCCCGGGTGTGGCGCCTCTATCTCGTGGGGGGTTCGCTGGCGTTCGAAGAGGGACGGATGGGTGTGGACCAGATCCTGGCGGTGAAGCCCACGGTCGACGGTCGCAGCGGCATGGAACCCGCGGCGGACCTGGTGAGCAGCTTCTCGACCGGCCCGTTCGTCGGCGGGCTGGCGGTCACCGCGGGCGCAGTGCTGGTGCTGGTGCTCGCCACGTGGCTGGTCGGCAAGGCCCTCGGGCGATTCAACGTCATCGACGTCGCCTGGGGCCTCGGCTTCGTCGTGGTCGCGTGGGTGGCGTTCGCCCTGTCGGCCGGTCACGGCGACGACACCCGCCGGCTCCTGATGGCCGTGCTCGTCACGGTGTGGGGCTGTCGCCTCGCCGGCTACATCGCGTGGCGGAGTCGCGGGAAAGGTGAGGACCCGCGCTACGCGGCGATGCTCGAAGGCCAGGCCGACCCGGCCCGGCGCGCGCTCGGCATCTTCGTGACCCAGGCCGTCGCCATCTGGTTCGTGTCGCTCCCGGTCCAGGTGGCGATGTTCGAACGCGACGAACCCGGGGTCCTGCTGTACCTCGGTACCGCGGTGTGGGCGATCGGGTTCGCCTTTGAGACCGTCGGTGACTGGCAACTCAGCCGGTTCCGCGCCGACCCCGCCAACCGGGGCCAGGTGATGAACCGCGGCCTGTGGCGCTACACGCGCCATCCCAACTACTTCGGCGACGCGTGCGTGTGGTGGGGCATCTACCTGATCGCCGCGCAGCAGTGGATCGGCGCGCTCACCATTCTGTCGCCCGTGCTGATGACGTGGACCCTCACTCGCAAGACCGGCAAGCCGTTGCTCGAACAGGGCATGGCCGAACGTCGCCCCGGCTACACCGACTACGTCAACCGCACCAGCGGCTTCTTCCCCCTGCCCCCCAAGAGCGGTTCTGGCGTCACTGGTGCGTCATGACGGCGCACGAGTGACGCCAAAACGGTCTTGCTCGGCGGCTCGTAGGCGCCGTCCGAGGTCGCGGGCCAGCGCCCGGGCGAAGGTCGGCGCGTCGACGAGCAGACGGTCGAGGTCGGCGGCGTCGATCTGCCATGCCGTCAACGGGGTGCGGGCCTCGACCCGGCAGCGGTAGGGACGACGCCCGAGCGTGTCGACGTCGCCGATGATGGCCCCGGCGGCGATCGTGCCGACCGCCTGGCCCCGGACGATCACCTCGGCGTGACCACCGGTCACGACGAACGCCGCGGTCGCAACCGAACCCTGGTCGAAGAGGCAGTCGCCGGGGACGAGCTCGCGCACCCGGGCCCGCGCCCGGAGGCGAGCGTGGTCGGCGTCGGAGAAGTTGCCCAGGAAGTCGGCCGGCTGCACCCGCTCGCCGCGCCGTGCCCCGCTCGTCTCCTGCCTCGTCGTCTCCTGCTCGGTGATCAGGTCCACCGTCATGCCACCACTCATCCCACCACTCATGCCAACACCTCCGGTTCCGGCCCCCGGCGATCCAAACTAGAACGCTCTACATAGTCTGTATAGCACTCTACATACTTTCGTGCTACTCTTTTTCTGTGACCACGGCGCTCGATGCCCGCGAGACCCGGGACCGGATCCTCGATGCCACCGTGCGGCTCCTGCGCCGTCAGGGGTACGCCGCCACCGGCATCAAGCAGATCGTGCTCGAGGGCGACGCCCCGCTCGGCTCCGTCTACCACTACTTCCCGGGCGGCAAGGAGCAGATCGGCGCCGAGGCGCTCGCCCGATCGGGCGAGAGGATCCGCCGCACCATCGAGCGCGCCGGTGACGCTCCCGATCTCCCCGCCGCCATCAACGCGTACTTCACCGTCAACGCCGACCGGCTTCGCGACTCCGACTACGAGCGTGGCTGTCCGATCGCCACGGTGTGCCTCGAAACCGCCAGCGTCAACGAGCGCATCCGCAAGGTGTGTGAAGAGGTGTTCAACAGCTGGAAGACGACGCTGGCCAAGGTGCTGAGCGACGCCGGGATCCCCGAGGTCGACGCCGCACCGCTGGCGACGTTCGTGTTGTCGAGCTACGAGGGTGCGCTCACGATGAGCCGGGCCTTGCGCGACGTCGAACCGATGCTCACGAGCGGCGCCGCAGTCGCGTCGGTCTTGCACGCGCACCTCGGCGACGTCCCTCGCGCCGGCTGACCCCCCCGCGAGACTCCTGCCTCGTGTTCGAAGCGGGGTTGTGGGCGGCACTCGGTCAGTCGGCGCTGATCATCGGCGCGTTGCTCGTCGCGCGCTACCCCAAGCTCACCGAACCGCGCTGGCTCGGGCTGGTCATGGCGTTCGGCGCGGGCGCGCTGATCAGCGCGATCACGACTGACCTCGTGGCCGAGGCCTACGTCGAGGCCGGTCGCGCGCCTGCGGGCGTCGGTCTGCTCGTCGGTGCGGCCGGCTACTACGTGCTCACCACATGGTTGAACCGCCGTGCCGAACGGGAGGATCCCGAGCTCCCGGTCGAGGAAGCGGAGGCGGTCGCCGGTCCCGAAGCGCTGCCCGCGGGCGCCGACGCCACCGCGGCGCGCAATCTCACCGTCGGCATGGTGCTCGACGGGATCCCCGAGTCGATCGCGGTGGGGCTCACCCTGATCGGTGGCGCCACCGTCTCGTTCGCGCTGGTCGGGGCGGTGTTCCTGTCGAACCTGCCCGAAGCGATCGGCGTGGCCGCGGCCCTCCTGGCCGGCGGCATCCCGCTGCGGAAGGTCCTGGTGCGGTTCAGCGCGATCGTCGGCGTCGGCTTCGTCGCCGGCCTCGTCGGGTACGCGGTGCTCGAACCAACCAACGCCGACGCCATCGCAGTGATCCAGTCGATCGCGGCGGGCGCGATGATCGTCGTCGTCGTCAACGAGATGGTTCCCATCGCGGTACGCGGCGCGGGTCGCCGCGCCGGCCTCGCGGCGGCCGCCGGGTTCGCGGTCGCCGCGTTCCTGTCGACCATCAACGGCTGACGGCCTACGCTCGGGGCATGGACGAGTTTGCGTCCTACGAAGGCAGCAGCGCGTTCCTGCGCTGGTGGCCCAAGGTGCTCCTCGGGCTGGCCCTGTGGGTGCTGGTCATCGGGTGGAGCCACTCGATCCAGTGGGCGACCTTCTTCGTCGCCGCCGCGTGGCTGCACGGCCACCTGCTCCCGTGGCGTTTCGACGTGCTCGACGACGGGTTGCACCTGCTGTTCCCGTTCGGCCGCCGGCGCTTCCTGCCCAAGGCGACGACCACCGTCCGGCTCGAGACCGTCGGTGCGGTGGCCATCATCGAGGGCCACCGCCAGCTCGGGTACCTCCTGCACGACGGTGTCCTCTACGTCCCCGACCAACGGTCGCGGTTGCGCCGCGCCCTCGCCTTCTACGGGTACCGCGTGGTCTGAGCGTCCGGCGCGCTTGACAGTCGACTCTCGATATATCAGACTTCGATATATGAAGCGTCGACAGCTCCCCGCCGCGTCTCTCCACGTCCTGCTCTCGCTGCTCGAAGGCGAGAAGCACGGCTACGCGATCATGCAAGACGTCGAGCGCATCAGCGACGGCGCGGTGAAGATGGGGCCCGGCACGCTCTACGGCACCATCAACCGCCTCGTCACCGACGGCCTCATCGAGGAGGTCGCGGCGCCCGACGCGGGTGATCCGGCCGTCGAGCGGCGCCGCTACTACCGCCTGACCACCGACGGCGTGCGCGTCGCCAACGCCGAGCTCGATCGTCTGCAGACGTTGCTGGCGCGGGTCCGCCCGCAGTTCGGAACCGGGACGGCATGAAGACGCGTGCGTACCGCACCCTGGTGTGGCTCTATCCCCGCGGGTTCCGGCGCGAGTACGGGGCCGACGTCGTGCAGGCCTTCCGCGACGACGTCGCCGGGCGCGGCGTATGGCGCGCCGGTTGGCGAGCCGCGGTCGATCTCGTCGTGTCCGTCCCGAACCAACACCTGGAGGCAGCCATGTCCGGTGAGCATCACACGGAGATCGCCGGTTTCGTCCTGATCGCAGTCGCGGCGGTCGTGCTGCTCGTTCTCGGCGGCGTCGTCGGGATCATCGGCGTGGTGCTGCTCGCCGGGATCATGGTCGCGGTGCTGCGATCGCGGGCCCCCTACCGGGAAGCGCTGCGCGACCTCAGCTCGGCGTGGTGGATCTTCCTCGTGACCGGTGGCGCGATCCTCGGCACCATCATCGTGGCGACCGGCGCCGGGCCCGATTTCGACTGGTTCCCCTGGATCCTGCTGTTCGCACTGGTGGTCTTCGCCCTGGTGCTCGTGGCCGCCGGGGTGCTGCTCGGTGCGGTCGCCCTCACCCGACGGCTCCGGGGTGGTCCGGTCGTCGCCGACTGACAGGGCCCTCGCCCATGGGGCACACTGGAGCGATGGACGACACCATGCTCGAGCCCACCGGTCCCACTGTTCCCACCACGCCGTCGACCGAGCCGACCCCACCGAAGCCGACCCTCGACACCCGGGCCTGGCTGGCCGAACGCATCGACGGGAAGCTGGCAGCGGGCGTCGCGATCGCGTGGCTGGTCCTCCTCCAGATCGCGTTCGCGCTCGAGCCGGCGACGACCCGGGCCGAGCCGATCTACGGCGTCGTCCTCGAGCTCACGATGTGGGCGCTCCTCGCCACGATGCTGACCGGTCTGGTGATGCAACGCCGCCTCGGCCTCGTCGCGTCGCTCGCGGCCGCCGGGTTCATGACCGCGTTGTCGGTGGCGTGCCCGGTGTCGGGCCACCACGCGTTCGGCACGTGGTGGTACGGACAGATGGCGTGCGTCCTCGCGCTCGTCGGCGTCAGCGTCGTGGCGTTGCAGCTCTCGTCGCGTGCACCTCGGTGAACTGACCTATCTCTACGTCGGTGTCGACGACGTCGAGCGCGCGCTCGCGTTCTACCGTGACGCGTTCGGCGGCGAACTCGTGTGGCGGTTCCGTCGCTTCGGCACCGAGGTCGCCGCCGTCCGCGTGAGCCCCGTGGGTCCCCTCGTGCTCCTGGCCGAGCACCGGCCCACGCCGAGCGTCCTCCCCATCTGGTCGACGGCCGATTTCGACGGCGCCATCGCCCGGCTCGCCCAGGCCGGTTACGCCGACGACGGCGAAACCGTCGGCACGCCGGACGGTCCGGTGCACGTGCTGCGCGACCCGAGCGGGAACACCTTGGGGTTGCTCCGGCCCGATCAGCCGGGTCGGTTGGTCGGCGCGTTCGCCGACCCGACGAACACGGGTGCGGTGCACGACGACACGTGATCGCCCCGCCAGCCGGTCAGCCGCTCAGCCGGTCCGGTGCAGCGAGTCCCAGGTCGCGCCGACCTCGGCGGGGTCGTACTTGATGACCGGCTCCTGTTCGCCGAACGCGTCCAGCGTGTGCAGGAACCGGTGGTAGCCGATCATCGTGCCGCACGTCTGGCCGAGCTCCATGATCTCGGCGGTGGTGAACACCTGGTGCAGCTCGCGGTAGGTGTCGTCGTCGATGGCCCAGTGGTCGGCGGAGAGTTGGTCGATGAACGCCAGCGCGAGCCGCTCGCGCTCGTCGAGATCGGGCCGCAGCGCCGGATTCATCAGGCAGGCGACGTCGTCGTCGCTGATCGTCTCCTGCTTGCGCGAACCCATGCACGGTTCGCACCCGCCGAGTTGACCGCTGCGGATGCGCAGCAGCTCGAGCAGCCGACCGGGCAGGAGGTGCGTGGGGAAGTTCGGGTGACGGTCGCCGTCGTCGGGAACGTCGGCATGATCGGCGTACGCCATGATCTGCAGCGGAATCGGCGTGGTGAACGCGCCGGACTCGGCTCCCGCCTCGATCATCGCCTGGTAACTCTCGCTGAGCGCTTCGTACGGGACGGGTTCGACACGTGGCACGGTGGCCCCCTCGGGTTCGGTCCTCCCGGGCAAGTTACCCCGGTGGCGTAGCGTCGGGAGATGGCGACCCACCCGCCACACCAGATGTGGCAACCCACCACGCCGTGCCGCATCTCGGTCGCGCTGTCCGGTGGTGGGCACCGTGCATCGGCGTGGGGACTCGGGGCCCTGTTCGGGCTGCTGACGATGCGCGACGCGGAAGCGGCCAAGGCCGACGGCGTCCCCGTCGAGGTCACCGCGGTCGCGTCGGTGTCGGGAGGTTCGATCACCAACGGTGTCGTCGCCACCGAGCTGCACGCGCGCGGCGTCGGCCTGGGTGACGTACCCATCGACGACTTCCGCACCGCCACCGCCGATCTCCTGGCGACGGTCGCGACGAAAGGCCTGATCCCGGCGAAGGGCCGTTCCGCGCGGTACGTCGCGGTGCTGGTCATCACGCTCCTGTTGGCGGTGGCGGCAGCCGTCGCCACCGTCGTGGCGTTCCTCACCGCGAGCCGCGGCACGCCCGGGTTCGCGGTGCTGGTCCCGGTGTGGCTCGGGGCGGGGGCGCTGATCGGGATCGTGATCGCGGCGATGTTCCGCCGCTGGTGGCTGTTCGTCGCGGTGCTGTTCGTCGCGGCCGCCGGTGCCGTCACGTGGGGCGTGCTCGGCGACACCCGCGGCGACGCATCGTGGATCGCGGTCGGGAGCCTCGTCGTCGCGGTCGCGCTGCTGACGCTCGTCTTCGTCGCGCTGCTGTCACGGCGCGGACGGGTGTTGGAACGCGTGCTCGACCGCTTCCACTTCCGGGGCGCGCCGCTCACGGATGTGCACCACGCGGACACCCGCCACGTCTTCTGCGCGACCGAACTCCAGTCGGGGCACCAGTGTTTCCTCTCGCCCGAGCTCGTCACCGAGTGGAGCGCGGGGGAGGGCGCGCCGGGCACCATCAAGCTGGCGACCGCGGTGCGGGCGTCGGCCGCGTGCTGCCGCTGGGCTTCCCGCCCGTCGACCTCGAACTCGGCGCGCTCGACGTGCACCTCACCCGGCCCTGGAATCCCGAGGGTGAGCCGTCGCTCCCCGTTCCCCGGTGGGTGCTGGCCGACGGCGGCGTCTACGACAACATGGGCGACGAGTGGGAGTACGGCTATCCCGAACGGGCGCAAGCGAGCGCGGTGCTCCCACCCGACGGCGCCGCCAATTTCCTCCTGGTCGCCAACGCGGGCAAGGACATCGGCTGGCAGCCGTTCCGGCGCCTCGGTCGGGTCGCGCTCGAGCTGACCGGCCTGGCGCGCGACCTGGACGTCGTCTACGACGTGAGCACCAGCCAGCGCCGGCGCACGTTGCTCCGCTTGTTCCGCGAAGCCGAGGAAGCCGGTGTCGGTCTGGTCGGTGTCATCGCGCACGTGCCGACGTCGCCGCTCGACGTCTGTGCCGCGTTCACCGGTGATCCTGATCGCGGTGCGCGCGCCCAGGAGGCTCGGATCGCGCTGAACAACATGCGCGAGCACTGGTCGGAGATCGCGGCGCGCAACGGCAACGTCCGCACGACCCTGGCCGCGATCACCGTCGACACGACGGTCGAGCTGCTCCTGCAGGCCGCCGCGCTCGTCACCGTGTCGTGCTACGTCGTGCACGGGCTCGGTGCAGCGCAACCACCGACGCGCGCCGAGATCCACGCGTGGGTCGAGGGCGCCACCGCTCGGAGGAACTAGCCGGAGAGCACCGCCTCGATCCGGTGGCCGAAGGGTTCGAGCCGGGCGCGCCCGCTGAGGGCAGGGAGCTCGAGCAGCACGCTGATGCCGACGATCGTCGCGGTGAAGAATCGCGACACGAGCGCGCACGTGGCCACCGCAGTGCCGCCGGTCGCGAGCACGTCGTCGACGATGAGGACGCGGTCGTCGGGGGAGATCGCGTCGCAGTGCACCTCGAGCACATCGCTCCCGTACTCCAGCTCGTAGCTGTGCGAGTGGGTGTCCCACGGCAACTTGCCTGCTTTGCGAACGGGCACGAATCCCGCGCCGAGCGCGAGCGCGAGCGGCGCGGCCAGGATGAAGCCGCGGGCTTCGATGCCGACCACCTTGGTGATGGGTTCGCTCCAGGGCGCGCGCAGGAGTTCGGTGGCGAGCCGGAACGCGTCGGGATCCGCGAGCAACGGTGTGATGTCACGGAACACCACGCCCGGCTGCGGGAAGTCCGGAATGTCACGGATGAACGGCCAGAGCTCGTCGGCAGTCGTCACGCCGTCAATCTACGGGTAGGGTCCGGAGCACGTCAGGGGGGTCTGTCGTGCACGATCTGGTGATCCGGAACGGGACGGTCGTCGACGGGCTCGGCGGGCGTCCGCAACTCGCCGACGTCGCGGTCGACGCCGGTCGAATCACCGCGGTCGGCGCCGTCGCCGAACCCGGGGGCGAGGAGCTCGACGCGACCGGGCTCGCGGTCACGCCGGGATTCGTCGACGTCCACACCCACTACGACGGACAGGTCACGTGGGATCCGCTGCTCACCCCGTCCATCTGGCACGGCGTGACCACCGTGGTGATGGGCAACTGCGGCGTCGGCTTCGCCCCCGCGGCCCCCGATCGGCGGGACTGGCTCATCGGGCTCATGGAGGGTGTCGAGGGCATCCCCGGCGCGTCGCTGCGGGAAGCCATCCGGTGGGACTGGGAATCGGTCGCCGAGTACCTCGACGCGGTCGATCGCATCCCGCGCGCGGTCGACGTCGCCGCCCAGATTCCGCACGGCGCGGTACGCGCGTTCGTGATGGGGGAGCGCGGTGCGGCCAACGAGCCCGCCACGGACGACGACATCGCACGCATGGCCGAGCTCGTCGCCGAGGGTGTCACCGCGGGTGCTGTCGGCGTGTCGGTGAACCGGTTGGAGTTGCACAAGGCGGTCGACGGTCGCGAGGTCCCCGGCACGTTCGCGGCGGTGGAGGAGATCGTCGCCCTCGTGCACGCGGCGCGTGCGGGCTCGCCCGACGCGGTGTTCACCACCATCCTCCCGGGGGCTGCCGGCGACGACCGCGTGGTGTGGGACCGCGAGGTTGACTGGCTCAGCCGGGTGTCGCGCGAGACCGGGCTCGCGGTCACGTTTCCGTTCGGCGGCTCGAGCACCTCGCCGTGGCCGAGAAGCTCGCCCGCCTCGAACAGGAGAACGCCGACGGCGCCCGGATCGTCCCGCAGGTCAGCTCGCACGGGCAGGGTCTGTTCTGCGGGCTGCGTACGTCGCACGCCTTCCGCGGTCGCCCGACGTACGACGCGCTCGAACATCTGCCCGTCGCCGAGCGCGCCGCGCGCATGGCCGAGCCCGCGGTGCGCGCCGCCATCGTCGCCGAACGCCCGCCGCCCGGCATCCCCCGGTTGCGTGACCTCATGCTCGCGTCGGCGCGGTCGGTGTTCCCGTGGCACCCGGTGCCGGTGTACGAACCCGACCCGTCGACCAGCCTCGCGGCGCAAGCGGAGACGCTCGGCCGCGATCCCGAGGAGCTGTTGTACGACTGGACCATCGCCGACGGCGGCGACGCACTCGTCCACTTCTTCCTCGGTGGCTACCCCGGCAACCTCGACGTCAGCGCCGAGTTGCTGGTGCATCCCGCGAGCGTGCTCGGCCTCGGTGACGGTGGCGCCCATGTCGACCTGATCTGCGACGCCGGCTACCCGTCCTTCCTGTTGTCGTACTGGGTGCGCGAGCGCGAACGGGGCACGATGCCGTTCGAGACCGCGGTCAAGATCCTGACCAGCGAACCGGCGCGGATGTACGGCATGCGCGACCGCGGGGTGATCGAGGTCGGGTACAAGGCCGATCTCAACGTCGTCGATCCCGACGCGATCGCGCCCCGCGCCATCGAGGTCGTGCACGACCTCCCCGCCGGCGCCAAGCGCGTGTTGCAGCGCACCGACGGGTTCGTCGCCACCCTCGTCAACGGCGAGGTGGTGCAACGAAATGGTGACGACACCGGCGCGCGCCCCGGCCGCGTCGTCCGCAGCGCGAGCGGCTGATGCCGCTGCTCCCGGATCCCGAACCGCGTCGCCGGCACTTCGCCTTCATCTCGGTCGACGACCACCTGATCGAGCCGCCCGATCTGTTCGACGGCCGGATGCCGGCGTCTTTCGCCGACCGGGCGCCGAAGCTGGTCGAGTTCGACGACGGTCGCCAGGCGTGGGCCTACGAGGACAACCTGTTCCCGAACGTCGGACTCAACGCGGTGGTGGGTCGTCCGCAGGACGAATGGACGATGGAGCCGGCGCGGTTCGACGAGATGCGCACGGGGTGCTGGGACATCCACGCCCGCGTCGTCGACATGGACCTCGCCGGCATCTGGGCGTCGCTGTGCTTCCCGTCGCTGATCGCCGGGTTCGCGGGCGCCGCGTTCGTGCGCAGCCACGATCCTGACCTCGGGCTCGCGTGCGTGCGCGTGGAACGACTGGCACCACGAAGTGTGGGCTGGCACGTACCCGCGAGCGCATCATCCCGCTGCAACTCGCGTGGCTGCGCGACCCCGAGGTCGCCGCGAGCGACGTCCGCCGCAACGCCGAGCGCGGGTTCAAGGCGGTCACGTTCCCCGAGAGCACGAACAACCTCGACCTGCCGTCGGTGCACAAGGACCACTGGGACCCGTTCCTGCGCGTGTGCGAGGAGACCGGGACCGTCGTCTGTCTCCACACCGGGTCGGGCTCGATCTCGCCGCCGCGCTCACCCGAGTCGCCGCTCGAACAGATCGCACCACCCTCTTCCCGGTGCACGGCATGCTGGCGGCGGCGGACTGGTTGTGGGCGCGCATTCCGTTGCGGTTCCCGCGCTGAACGTCGCGTTCTCGGAGGGTGGCATCGGCTGGGTCCCGATGCTGCTGGATCGTCTGGACTACGTGATGGCGCACTCGGGGATCGGCGGTGCGGGCGTGTGGCACGGCGACGTCACGCCGTCGGAAGCCGTGCAGCGGAACTTCTGGTTCTGCAGCATCGACGACCCGACCACACTGCGTGTCCGCTGACCGGATCGGCGTCGACCACATCATGCTGGAGAGCGACTATCTGCCACGCCGACTCCTCCTGGCCCGACACCCAGGAACTGTTCGCCCGTCGGCTCGCCGGTCTCCCCGACGCCGACGTCGCCCGGTTGACCCACGAGAATGCCGCCGCGTCTGTTCCGTCACCCGTTGCCCCCGGCGGAATGGCTGGCACCACCCACCGGTTGAGTACACTGCAGACGCGGATCTCGTCGAGACGGGATCCTCGGCGGGTACCGGCGGCAGGCGCCCTTCACCCACCTCTCTCCTCGAGGCCACCTCCGGGTGACCTCCAGAATCGCCCACTGGCGGTGATGCACGATCAACCCGACGGCCACGCCTGACACCTCGACGCCACGCGTCGACGAGTCGACCTTCGATCTCTACGTGGAGCTCGAGGCCGAGGGCGAAGCGACGCCCGAGCAGATCGCGGTCCTCGAGGCCGACGAGCCGGCCTGGCGCGACTCGCTGCTCCGCCTCCTCCTCGACGCCGACGAGCACCTCGCGGCCGCACGCGCCCTCAGGGGTGAGGAGCGCGACCAGGTCGTCGCCGACGCCGAGCACACGCACCGCCAGTTGACCGACGCCCTCGCCGACCTCACCGGTGAGGTGCGGGTGCCGCCGGCGCCCGAGCGTCCGGCCAAGGGCGAACGCCCGCCGAAGGCCGACCGCGCGCCCAAGACCGCCCCCAACGCCGGCTCGGCGAGTGAAGCAGCCGAGGTGATCGTCCCCGGCGTCGTGCGGCTCCAGTTGTCGTGGGAGCCGGGGCGGGTCGTCGCGTGGGCCGGAGGCCCGGGGTGCGAGTCCGCCGCCCCCGACGAGATCGCCGCGCTCCTCGCGCACGCCGAAGCCCCGGCCGCGCCGTGGACCCCGCACTCGGGTGTCAACGTGCCGGGCAGCAGCCGCGCCGAGTCGGTGTCGGCCCCGGTCGGTGAGGTCCTGGGCTGGCTGGTGGCCGCCGGTGCCGGGCAGGTCGGCGCCGACGTCGGCCCCAGCGTCCGTTGGCTCGGTCAGGTCGCGATGTGGGCGGTCGAGCTCGCCGCCCGTGGTGCAATGGTTCCGCTGCTCCGCCAACGTCGTCGCCGCACCGGTGCCTCGCGCGGTGAGAACGCGTCGTACGCGGTGCGCTGGACACCGGCATTGGTGGATCCGTCACGCCTGGCCGACATCGTCACGGTGATGCCGGGCAGCGTCGCCGCGCTCGATCCCAGTGTCGACGCACGCGCGCTCACCCGCTCCGCGCTCACCGGCATGGCCGACGCCATCGGACGCGACAGCGTGCGGCGGATCGAAGTCCCCGCCCCGCCGCCCACGGTGCGCACCGGCAATGACGTCACCGAAGCGTTCCTCGCCCGGCTCGACGGCAGCGCGTTCGACGCGCGCGACCCGCGTCGCCGGAGAGCTGGTCTCGCGCGCCGACGCGTGGGCCCGGTCGGTGACCCGCGAACACGCGCCGCTCGTCGTTCGGCTCAACCCGCCGGACCGCGCCGACGTGTGGGACCTCGCGGTGTTCGTCGCCAAACCTCGCGGCGGTTCGAAGGGACGCGTGCTCGTGCCCATCGAGCGCGCCATCGTCGACGATCGTTCGAAGCGCACCGATCTCGAGGGCGAACTGGCGCGACTCGAACGAATGCTGCCCGCGTTGCTCCGCGCCGGTGGCGACCGCCGTGGCCACTCGATCCTCAGTCAAGAGGAAGCGTGGGAACTGATGGTCGAGACCGGACCGCGCCTCGCCGACGCCGGTTTCGACGTGCGCGTCCCCGAGCTCTCGAGCCGGCGCGCGACCCCGATGTTGCGGGTGTTCGCCGAGACCTCGTCGACGGCCGTCGGCGCCAGTCAGCTCGCGGACGTGCGCTGGTCCGCGGTGTTCGACGACGTCGAGCTGTCCGCCGCCGACATCGCCCGGCTCGCCAAGGAGGCGCGCCCGCTGATCCGCTCCGGTGGCAAGTGGGTCGCGATCGACAAGGCCGACCTCCACGCGGCGGCCGCCGCGCTCGCCGAGCGCGCCAACACGACGCAACTCTCGGGTGCCGACATGCTCCGGCTCGCGCTCGGGCTCGAGGGCTCGCCGCTGGCCGGGGGCATCAGCGTCGAGGGCGGCGGGTGGGCCGCCGATCTGCTGGCCGCCGCGGGCGAGCTCTCCGGCGAACCCGCCCCCGCGCCCAAGGGCTTCGACGGCGTGCTCCGCAGCTATCAGGCCGAGGCGTTGGCGTGGCTCGGCTTCCTCGACTCCGCCGGCATCGGCGGCTGTCTCGCGCTCGACATGGGGCTCGGCAAGACGCCGACCATGCTCGCCCACCTGCTCGCCACCGCCGAGCGTGGGCCCGCGCTGGTGATCGCGCCGCCGGCGGTCGTCGGCAACTGGGCCGCGGAGGCCGCGCGCTTCACCCCGGACCTGCGCGTCATCGTTCATCACGGTGCCGGACGCGCCACCGCCAGCGAGATCGCCGCCGAGGTCGAGGCCGCCGACGTCGTGATCACCACCTACGGCACCGCGGTGCGCGACGTCGCCGCCATCGCCGACGTCGACTGGGCCGTGTCGTACTCGACGAGGCCCAGGCGATCAAGAACCCCGCCAGCGACACCGCGCAACAGCTGCGCCGCATCCCGGCCCGCACGCGGTCGCGCTCACCGGCACGCCGATCGAGAACGGCCTCGGCGACCTCTGGGCCATCCTCGACTTCACCAACCCAGGGCTCGTCGGTCCCCGCCCGCAGTTCATCGCCAGCCTCTCGGGCGACGGTGAGATCGGTGGTGGCACCCGCGCCGCCGCCGAAGACGCGCTGCGCGCGCTCAACGGCATCCTCGTGTTCCGCCGCACCAAGCTCGAACCCGAGATCGCGGCCGAGCTGCCCGACAAGATCGACGAGCTCGACCACTGCGCGATGACCGCCGAGCAGATCGGCCTGTACCAGGCCGTCCTCGACAAGCTGGTGCTCGCCAACGACCTGCCCGAGGGCGAAGAACCGCGCAAGGGTCAGATTCTCGCTGCCATCACCGCGCTCAAGCAGATCTGCAACCACCCCGCGGCGTACCAGGACGACGAGCGACCGCTCGCCGGCCGCTCGGGCAAGCTCGCCCGGCTCGAGGAGATCGTCGACGCGGTGTTCGCCGCGGGCGAGCGCGTGCTGGTGTTCACCCACTTCGCGGAGTGGGGCGTGAAGCTCGCCGCGCACCTCACCGCGCGGACGGGCACGAGCGTCGCGTGCTATCACGGCGGTCTCGTCGCGGCACCGCGCGCGACCGCATGATCCGCGAGTTCCAGGAGGGTGAAGGCGCGGGCGCGCTCGGTGCTGTCGCTGAAGGCGGGCGGCACCGGCCTCAACCTCACCGCCGCCAGCCACGTCGTGCTCTACGACCGGTGGTGGAATCCCGCGGTGGAAGACCAGGCGCGTGACCGCGCGTGGCGTATCGGCCAGACGCAAGACCGTGATCAGCCACCGGCTGGTGTGCCCGGGCACCGTCGACGAACGGGTCGAGGAGGTCGTCGCCGGGAAGCGCCGCATCGCCGATCTCGTGCTGCCGAAGTCGAGCTCGCTCGCCGATCTCGACCGCGACCAGCTCGGCGCCGCGCTCGGCATCCGCCCCGACACCGTGCTCACCGAGGACATGCGATGAGGGCGACGTGAGCCCGACCCGTCGTCGTCGTTCGTCCAATCGCGGGGGTCAGCGCCCCACCGCCGCGGAGTCCCGCGACTTCTGGGGCACCGATCCCGACGACGACACCGAGCGCGACACCATCGTCGAACCGAACCGGCTCATCACCCCCGGCGTCGACCCCACCGCCCTCATCGAGTCGTTGGGTCCGCTGCCGTTTCCCGGTGGTGGCATCGCGGAGCACTACTTTCACGCGGTCTACGAACGGTCGGCCAGCCTGGCGGTCGCGCTCGCCGCGGCCGCCGGACTCCTGGAGCTGTCGCCTTCGGGCGAGCTGGCCGCCTGGGACGACGACCACGAGGACGAATACCGCGCATGACGCTCGCAGAAGAGGAACTGGTACCGCCGAGTTTCGTCGGCGCGCTCGGCATCGAGCTCTCGATCGACGGCGATCTCGCGGTCGGGCGCGTCGAAGTGCAGCCGAGCTTCCTGAAACCCGGCACCGACCGCGTACGCATCGGGGTGCTCGCGACCCTGGTCGACATGGTCGCCGGCTCACCCGCGCACGGTGTGATCAATCCGACCGTCGACCTGCGCGTCACCATGCTCGACCGCGCACCCGGCGACGGGGTCATGACGCTGGTGTGTCGTCCGATCAAGGTCGGCCAGCGGCTGTTCGTCGGCGAGACCGTGCTGCACACCGGTGACATCGACCGGCCGTTCGCGCGCTCGGTGGTGACCTTCATCAACCAACTCATCCGCGGCGGAAGCGAGCTGCGCGAGCCGCTGCCGCTCACACCGCTCGGCGCCCCGTCGTACGACGACTCGTTGCTGCTGCGCGAGCCGACGCCGGGGGTCTACGAGATGGATGCGCACGAGGCCGTCCGCAACGGGTTCGCCGGCACCATCCAGGGCGGGGCCCAGGCGTTGCTGGCGGAGCTGGCCGGCGAGCGCGCGCTCGCCGACCGCGGCGACCACGACGTCGTCGACCTCGAGATCCGTTACGTCAACCGGGTACGAACGGGCCCGGTGCGCGCGCCGCGGCGAGGTCCTCTCCAGCGACGGTGGCGGCACCATCGTGCGGGTCCCCATCACCGAGCCGACGAGCGGCGATCGCATCGTGTCGCTGGCGTCCCTGCAGTGTCGTCCGGGGGCGAGGTGACCGACTCGGAAGTACGCCTGGTCGACGACGACCGCGCCCTCGCCGAGCTGGTGAAGCTGCTGCTCGAGGAGCCCGCGTACGGCCTCGACACCGAGTTCATGTCCGAACGCACCTACTGGGCGAAGCTGTGCCTGGTGCAGGTGGCGTGGCCGCACGGCGTCGCGCTGGTCGACCCGATGGCGTGCGACGTGCGCGCCCTCGCCGACGTCCTGCACTCGCCGGCCACGATGATCACCCACGCCGGTGCGAGCGATCTGCCGATCCTCGAACGCGCGGTCGGTGCCCGCCCCGCGGGCCTGTTCGACGTGCAACTCGCGGCCGGGTTCGTCGGCCTCGGCCTGCCCTCACTCGGTTCGCTGGTGTCGATCCTGCTGGGTGTCCGCCTCGACAAGTCCGAGCAACTTGCGGACTGGACGGTGCGTCCGCTGACCCCCGCGATCCGCAAGTACGCGGCCGCCGACGTCGAGTACCTCTTCCCGTTGGCGCTGGAGCTGCGGCACCGGTTGGAAGCACTCGGGCGTGAGTCGTGGGCTGCGAGTGACTGCGAGCTCATGCGCACCGCCCCCGAACGCCGGGTCGACGCCGACACCGCGTGGTGGAAGATCAAGGGCGCGAACTCGATGCGCGGCGAGAAGGCGCGGGTCGCGCAGGCCGTCGCCGCGTGGCGGGAGCGACGCGCGCAACGGCTGGACATGTTGCCACGCTTCGTGCTTCCCGATCTCGCGCTCGCCGCGGTCGTCAGCCGTCCACCGAACACGAAAGACGACGTGTTCGCGCTCCGCGGCGTCAACCGCATGTCGGCCGAGGTGGCGACCGAGTTGCTCGCGGCGGTGGAGGCGGGCCGGGCCATGCCCGCCAGCGGTCTGCGCCAGCCCGATCGGGCCGACGACGGCCCCGAGCTCGATGCCGCGGTGTCGCTGCTGGTGGCGTACGTCGGTGAATTGGCGCGGGCGGAACGGATCGAGAAGCAGCTCCTCGCTACGCGCGACGACGTGAAGGCCCTGGTCTACGGTCGCCCGGGTCGTCTCGACTCCGGTTGGCGCGCCTCGCTCGCGGGGGAAACGCTGCGCCGCATCCTGGACGGCGATGCGGTCATCCGCCTCGTCGACGGCGGCCGTCACATCCAGATGGAGGGGTGAGCTGGCACGGGCGCGGCTACCGCTCCCGTGCCGCTTCGAGCTCGTAGAGGTGCCACGAACCCTCAACCCCCTTGAGCTCGTGCGCGCCGCGGTCGGCGAAGGCGAGCGCTGAGCCCAACACGAGCTCGCGGACCGTGCTCGTCACCAGGATCTCGTCGGCGGTGGCGAGCGCGGCGACGCCGCGCACCGATGTGCACGCCGATCCCCGCGAGGTCGGTCCCCCGGCGTTCGACTTCGCCGGTGTGCACCCCCGCCCGCACCTGCAGGCCGAGTTCGTGCACCGCGAGCGCGAATGTACGCGCGTACTCCACGCCGCGCGTCGGTCCGTCGAACACCGCCAGCGCACCGTCGCCCGCGGTGTCGACGATGCGACCGCCGTAGCGTTCGGCGGTGCGGGCGGCGAGTGCGTTGTGCGCGGCGAGCGTGTCCCGCCAGCGCGCGTCACCCTGCTGCTGGGCCAGGCCGGTCGACCCGACGATGTCGGTGAACACGATGGTGGCCAGGAACCGGTCCGAAGGCGCGGCCGGGCGCGTGCCGGTCACGAACTCTTCGATCTCCGCCAACACCGAATCCTGATCGCCCAGGTAGGGAAACACGTCGCCGCCGGGCAGCTCGCGGAACTCGCGCGCCGTCGATCTGGTCGGCGAAGTAACGCGCCGCCGCGACGTCGACCAGGACCGTGTCGGTGCGGTGGAGCACCAGCGTGGGTGTCCGCACCATCGGCAGGATGTCGCGCACGTCGATCTGCTGGTTGGCGCGCAGCATGGCTGCGGCCGCGTTCGGCGTCGCCGACATGCGTTCGTAGCGCCGCCACCACGCCACGATCCGTTCGTCGTCGACGACCGACGGCGCGATCAACGGCAACATCGTCGCCTGTCCCCAGTCACCGTCCTCGATCGCCTGCGCCGCCCGCTCCACCACCGCGGGGTTCATGCCCCAGGGTTGGTCGTCGTCGGTCGCCAGCTTCACGCTGGCGCTGCCGGCGACGAGTCCCCGCACCCGTTCGGGGGAGGAGCTGGCGAACAACGCCAGGATCGCGGCGGCGTCGAACCACCCGACGAGCACCGCGTGCTCGATCCCGGCCGCGTCCATGACCGCGCGCACGTCGTCGACCCGTTCCTCGAGCGTCGCCGAGCCGTCGATGCGGTCGGAGAGGCCGGTGCCCCGTTTGTCGAAGGTCGTGACCCGACTGAAGCTCGCCAGGCGCTCGAGGAACCGGGCGAACTCGGCGAGCTCCCACATGCACTCGATGTGGGAGATCCACCCCGGTACCCAGACCAGGTCGATCGGCCCGTCGCCGAACACCTGATACGCGACGTCGACGTCGCCGGCTCGCGCGAATCGCGTCTCGGGCACCAGCACCGACGACTCAGCCGCCGAGGGCGTCGTCGGCGAGTTCGCGGCGGAAGCGCTGGTCGTCGCGCGCACGGAAGTGCGGCGACACGTAGCGCGCGAACAGTTCGAGCGAACGGTGCCAACGGTCGATGGTCACCCACTCGCGTGAGTTGAAGAGCAGCGAGCCGAACCCGCCGACCGCTTCGTCGAGCTCGCGTACCTGGGTGATGCAGTCCTCCGGTGAGCCGATGATCCAGGGCACGTTCTCGACCATCCAGTCGAACGTGACTTCGGCGTCCGGCATCGCCGCGTCGCGCTTCATCAACGGGGCGAGGCCGATCTTGAACAGGTAGTCGTAGGACTGCTTGAGGCTCTCGCGGATCTCGGCCATCGCCGCGTTCTTGGAGTCCGAGACGTAGACCTCGCGACAGATGCGCCAGTCGTTGCGGGCCGCCACCGGATCGCGCCCGCGGCTTCCGCGGCCTTGACGATCGCGCCGCCCTGGGCGATGAGGTCGGGCATGCCCGGGTTGTCGTCGATCTGCACCGGCGTGAAGTAGATGCTGAGCGCCGCGTACCCGCGCTCGCCGCACAGCTCGAAGTTGTGGGTGCCCGACATCCCCACGATCGAGAACTGCGGGTGCTCCTGGTAGGGGCGCACCTGGATGCGCTTGTGGTCGAGCTCCCAGAACTTCCCGACGAAATCGACGTAGTCGGTGGTCGAGAACAGCAGCTCGATGATGTCGAGCGCTTCCCGCATGCGCGGCCCGGCTTCGTCACCGACCTGGAAGAACGTGCGGTCGCTCACCAGCCCGCCGCCACCGAAGCCGTAGATGAGCCGGCCGTGGGTGAGGTGGTCGAGGAACGCGAGGCGTTCCGCGACCATGAACGGGTCGTGGTAGGGCAGGTTGATGGTGCCGGTGCCGAGCCCGATGCGGTGCGTGAGGGCTGAGGCCTTGGCGATGAAGATCTCGGGCGCGGGGATGTTCTCGTACGCGCCGGTGTGGTGCTCGCCGATCCACACTTCGTCGAACCCGAACCGCTCGGCGACCACGATCTCCTCGAGCTTCAGGTCGTACGACAGCGTCCAGTTCGACCACGGGAATGGCTCCGGCATCAGGAACAGGCCGAACCGCATGACAAGACCCCCTCGTCGAGTGGCCGCAATGTACCAAGGGCTCACGGGCGCCGGGCCCTGGCGTGGACCTCGTCAATGGTCGTAACGTCCTGCTGACGCTGCGAGAGACTCCGGGGGCACGCATGGACGACAAGAGTTCGACGCCCGACATGGTCGAGCAGTTGCTCGAACGCTTGAGCAGCACGTCCGATCGTCTCGCGCAAGCCACCGAGGAGCAGGTGCGCCAGCTCGAGCGGCGGAGCCGGGATCTCGCCGATCGCGCCGAAGCCGCGACCGAACGGCTGATCAGCGCGGTCGACCGCGAGCTGCGGAGTCAGATCGTCGACCTGCGGCGCGAGATCGAGCAGTTGATGGCCCGCGTCAGCGACGTCGCCAAGCGCAGTCCGGTCAAGCAGGCGCTCGCGAAGAAGGCTCCGGCCAAGAAGGCCGCACCGAAGAAGGCACCGGCCAAGAAGGCCCCCGCCAAGCAGGCCGCGCCGAAGAAGGCACCGGCCAAGAACGCCGCCGCCAAGAAGACTCCGGCGAAGAAGTCGGCGCCAAGAAGACTCCGGCGAAGAAGTCTGGCGCCAAGCAGGCGAGCGGCAAGAAGAAGGCACCGAAGCAGCAGTCCAGCTGAGCGGGTCGGAGCGTCAGCCGCAGGTCGACGGCGCGGGGATCCCGTGGGCTCGATCCGCCAGCCACGCGACCACATCGTGCTGCGCGGCGACGATCACCGACGCGTGCGTCGCTCCCGGGATTGCAGGGTCACCGTGGCGAGTGCGAGCACCCGGTCGTCGTTCCCGGCGTCGACCGCTTCGATCCGGCACACGACGTGATCACCTGCGGAGCGCACCACGTCCGTGTTGGTGCGCGCAGGGCCGATACGCGCCTGCGCGAGGTAGTGGATCTGGATGTCACACGCGACGAACTCCGGTACCGCCGCCTCGGCTGCACCCTGGAAGAGCATGCCGAGCACGCCGCCGTTGATGGCGCCCATGCTGTTGGCGACGTACGGTGAGTTCGCCAGTTCCACCACTCCCGCTTCGGCGTCGACCACGCGGACTCCGGCACGCGCCAGCAACGGTTCCACCGGAAGCTCACCGGCCGGGGCCATCCGTCGGCGTTGCCCGACGGTGCCGAGCGGGTCGTACGTCGCCGACACCGCTGACGCGGACGCCGGCACCCGTGCGAACGTGGTGAGCCCCGTCGCCACGAGCTTGGCGTCGACGACGTGCCGTCGTAGATGTCCGTGGCCACGACCACCAGTTTCGACCCCGCGCGCACGAGCTGGCTCTCGACGATCGCCGGACCGTCGACGAGTTGACGGGCCTCGTGCAACGCGAGGTCCGCAGTGACGTTCCAGTCCGGATGCACCGCGCACAGCGCGACCAGTCGACGCGGTCACGTCGACGATGGCGGTGAGATAGCCAAGCCCCGCGCCGCCGGCGGCGTTGCGGACCGCATCGGTCACCGGCGACTCGCTCCGCACCGCGTCGAGCTGAGCTGCTCGGTCGTGATGTCGAGGTCGCTGATCGAGTGGCGCGCGTCGGTCATTGGTCCCGGTTTCCGAAGGGATGGATCCGGTGATTCAACCCCATAACGCCCCGCGCGGCCCACCATTCCTTGGAGCGGGGCCGATGCGTGTGCGAGACTTCTCGGGCTTTGCGCCTTTCACCACGAAGATCGAAGTCCCCGAGTGACGCACGACGGATCCCGTCCGTGCGTTACCACGAGTCCCAGGACCATTCGGTCACCGCGCTCCTCGCCACGCCGCGCGTCGCGGCGTGGATGTTCGCCGTACTGTCCGGCGCGCTCGTGATCGGCTCGTTCGCCGGCAGCGGTGCCTCGTCGTCGGCCCGCACCGCCCACGTGCGCGAGGCCACCCGCGCCCCCACCGTCGCGACCTCCCCGCCGCCGACGATCCCGTCGTCCACGACGACCACCCGTCCCGACCCCAACGCCGACCGGACCGTGAAGCAGCCGCCGAACGCCACCCTGCCGCCCCTCCCCGCGGGTGGTCTCGGCCCCGGGAGTACCGGCGACGTCGTGAAGGCGTACGAGCAGCGCATGGTCGACGTGAAGCTGGACCCCGGTCCGGTCGACGGCACCTACGACCAGGACACGCAGTACGCCGTCGACACCCTCCAGCGCATCATGGGCGGTCCGGTCGGCGGCCCGATCGGACTCGCCGAAGCCGCGTACCTCGAGAAGTTCCACTACCTCGATCCGTTGCACGGTGACGCGGAAGCAGATCGCACTGAGATCGACGTCACCAAGCAGCTGCTCACCCTCTACAAGAACTACCAGGTGCGCCTGGTCACGATGACGTCGACGGGCACCGGCGCGTCGTACTGCGTCGACACGCCGAAGGTGAACCCGACCCACCGGGTCTGCTCGACCGCGGACACGCCGTCCGGCCGCTTCACCTACTACTACCGCTACGACGGCTTGCAGGACGGCGACCTCGGCACGCTCTACAACCCCGTGTACTTCAACGCCGGCATCGCGGTGCACGGCGCCGACCACGTGTCGCTCGCCCCACAGTCCTACGGCTGCGCCAACATCCCGATGCACATCGCCGAGTACTTCCCGAAGCTGGTGCAGAACGGTGATGTCGTCTACGTCGACGGCGGCAACCCGGTGACCTTCATCTCCGACACGCCCATCGACGCGCCCACCACGACCGCCGCGCCGCCGCCGGCACCGTCCGACACCGCCGCCCCCGACACCACGACGCCGGAGACCACGACCGTCCCGCCGGACACGACGACGTCGTTGCCGCCCGAGACCACCACCACGACCGAACCGCCGACCACGACGACGGCACCGCCGCCGACCACGACCTCAACCCCGGTGACACCATGACCACAGCCAGCGAAACTCCTCCGTCCCCCGAACCGGCGCGCGCCGGGTTCCACGTCCCCGCGTGGGTCCTCGCCGTCGTCGGTGGACTGCTCCTCGTGATCGTGGCCTTCGCCATCGGTCACCGCGTCGGTCGGAACGACGGTCCTGACGATCGCGTGGGCCGCTTCGGTGACGGCTTCGGCCGCCGCGATGGCGGCCACCCGCTCTTCTGGATCATTGTGCTGATCGTCATCGCGCTGGCGATCACCGGCGTCGTGTTGCTCGTGCGCTCTCGTCGTGCGGGAACCGCCGGCCGCGTCCGGTGCAAGCGCGAGCGGTGGCACTTCGAGCGCCGAGCAGGTCCTCGCCGACCGCTTCGCCCGCGGCGAGATCGACGAAGCCGAGTATCAGAGCCGGCGAGCCGCGCTCCGCAGCTGAGCTACGAGCGCGGCGGGCGCGCGCATCACCGCGCGTCGCGCCCGGTGCGACAGTGCCGCAACCGAAGACCGGCTCGACAACACCGACGCGAACGACGCGAACGATCCGATCGAGAATGCGGAGCACGCCGATCCGATGCTCCCGATCGACAGGAACGATCCCACCGATCCGATCGACAGCGCGGAGCCGGTCGACGCGATCGACAGGAACGAATCCCGCGACCACAAGCTGAACCCCGTGCGCTTCGCCACGCCCGCCACGGTACCGCCGCGGCGGTCGGGCGTTGATCGAATGACATCGATGTAATTGTCCACACCCCGTCGTCATGCTCGGAGGATGCACACTTCCTCCTTCTTCAACTGGCTCCTCAACTGGCTGCTCAACTGGCTGCTCGACTGGCGACACGGCGTCGCCGCGAGACCTGAAAGACTGAGCGCCGACACCCGGATCCGGGCGGGGTAGGGCGACATGCATCTTCTCGACGACGGAACGCTCGCGCTCAGTGCGAGTGACCTCACCGGCTTCTCCGCGTGCGAGCACCTCACCCAGCTCGAGCTGTCGGCGGCGCGCGGCGAACGCGAGCGGCCCAAGCGCGACGACCCGATGCTCGACGTCTTGTCCCGCCGTGGTGGCGAGCACGAGACCGCGCACGTCGAACGACCGCGCAACGAGGGCAAGACAGGTCGTCGACGATCGCCATGCCCGGCAACACCGTCGCCGAGCTCGACGACGCCGAGGCCGAGACCCTCGCCGCCATGCAGGCCGGCGCCGACGTCATCTACCAGGCCACCTTCTTCGACGGTCGCTGGCGCGGCCACGCCGACTTCCTCCTGAAGGTCGAGCGCCCGAGCCCGCACCTCGGCGCCTGGTCCTACGAGGTCGCCGACACCAAGCTCGCCCGCCGGGTGAAGGCCGCCGCCCTCCTCCAGATGTGCGCGTACTCCGAGCAGGTCGAGCGCCTCCAGGGCGTCGCCCCCGAGCAGATGCACGTGATCACCGGCGACGGCGAGCGAGCACCCGTTCACCGTCGACCGACTACTCCGCCTACTACCGCACGCTCAAGGCCCACTTTCGAGGCGCTGATCGACGGTCCCAGCGATCGCCACCTATCCCGATCCCGTCGACCACTGCGGGATCTGCCGCTGGGGCGACGAGTGCAAGGACCGCCGCCGCGCCGACGACCACCTCTCGCTCGTCTCCGGCATGCGCCGCGACCAGACCCGCAAGCTCACCGACGTCGGCATCGCCACCCGCGCACGACCTCGCCGCCACGCCCGCCGGCATCACGGTGAGCGGCATGGCCGACGCCAGCGTCGAGCGGCTGCGCCACCAGGCCGAGCTCCAGGTGCGCGGCGAGGGCGCGACACCCGCCGATCTACGAGCTGCTCCCTCCGGAGCCGCCCGATCCGACCAGCTCTGATCCAGCAGGTCCGACGGGTGCCTGGCCGAAGCGGGGATGGTCGGCGCTGCCCGAGCCGTCGTCCGGCGACCTCTACTTCGACATGGAGGGCGACCCGTTCGCGCTCGACGGCGGGCTCGAGTACCTGTTCGGCGTCGATCGAGGTCGCGGCGCGAGCGGCGAGCCGCAGTACCACGCGTTCTGGGCGCACGACGCAGCACGCAGGAGAAGCGCGCCTTCGAAGACTTCGTCGACTTCGTGATGAAGCGCCGGGCCGAGCACCCCGAGCTGCACGTCTACCACTACGCGCCCTACGAGCCGAACGCGATGAAGAAGCTCATGGGCCGGTACCACACGCGTGAGCACGAGGTCGACGAGCTGCTGCGCGGCGAGGTGTTCGTCGATCTCTACGCGGCCGTGCGCCAGGGCGTGCGCCTCGGGCTCGAGTCGTACGGGTTGAAGAACGTCGAGACGCTCTACATGGCCCGCCCCGAGGGCGAGGTCATGGACGGCGGCGACAGCATCGTCGCCTACGAGGACTACCTCGACGATCACGACCAGAAGCTGCTCGACGCGATCGAGAGCTACAACGCCGACGATTGCCGTTCCACGCTCGAGCTGCACCGCTGGCTCGAAGCACGACGGTTCGAGGCCGAGGCCGCGTTCGGCCCGATCCCGCGGCCGAAGTTGGAGGACGGCGACCGCGTCGGAGGAGGTCGCAGAACGCGACGAGCAGGTCGCCGAGCTCGTCGCGTAGCTGACCGGCGGATGCTCGCCGAGCGCGACCCGCCGACGAGATGACCAGGCGCGACGGCTGCTCGCGGCACATGCTCGACTGGCACCGTCGCGAGGCCAAGCCCGACTACTGGATGTACTTCGCCCGCCAGCACCTGAGTGACGACGAGCTGCTTCGACGATCGCGAGTGCGATCAGCGACCTGCGATCTCGTCGGTGAGGTCGAGCAGGTCAAGCAGTCGACCGTCTACCGCTACGCGTTCACGCCGCAGGACCACAAGTTCACGATCGGCGCAAGGACGCATCGATCCGCTGAGCGGCAAGCCGGCCGGCGAGGTGATGGACGTCGACGATGTCGCCGGCTGGATCGACCTGAAGCGTGGCCCGTCGCTCATGGCGGGCCCGCACCCGCACGCGCTGATCCCCGGTCCGCCGGTACCGACCGAGGCGCAGGAGCAGGCGATCGAGCGCATCGCCGAGCACGTGATCGCGCACGGTATCGACGCGCCGGGTCCGTACCGTGCCGCGCTCGACCTGCTGGTGCGCAAGCGGCGCACGCCCGGCGCACCCGAGTTCGCCGAGTCGTACCTCGCCATCCAGGGCCCGCCCGGTTCGGGGAAGACGTACAAGGGTGCCGAGCTCATCGTCGGCCTGGTGCGCGACGGCAAGCGAGTAGGGATCACCGCCAACAGTCACGCGGTGATCGGCAACCTGCTCGACGCGGTGGGCGACGCGCTGCCAAGGAGGGTGTCGAGGTGCGCGCGCTGCAGAAGGCCGACGATCACCAGCGCAGTGCGCACGGCATCGTCGAGCACGCGTGCGACAAGCCGAGGAGTCGAGGCCGCGGTGGCCGAGCGGAGTTCGACGTGATCGCCGGCACCGCGTGGCTGTGGGCGCGGGAGGGGATGGCGAACTCGGTCGACGTGCTGTTCGTCGACGAAGCGGGCCAGAAGTCGTTGGCCGACGTGCTCGCGGTGAGCGGCGCGACGACACAGCTCGTGTTGCTCGGCGATCCGCAGCAGCTGGCGCAGCCGTCGAAGGGAAGTCATCCCGACGGGGCGGAGCTGTCTGCGTTGGAGCACCTGCTCGGCGGCGAGCCGACGATGCCGCCCGACCTCGGGCTGTTTCTCGAGTCGACCTACCGGATGCACCCGGCGGTGTGCGCGTTCGTGTCCGAGGTCGCGTACGAGGGTCGGCTGCACCCCGCCGCGGGCGAGGGTCTCGAGCGACAGGCAGTCGACGGGTTCGCCGGGCTGCGGTACGTGCCGGTCGTGCACACAGGGAACCGGAGCTGGTCGAGCGCCGAAGTGACCGTGGTCGACGAGCTGGTGCGCGACCTCGTCGGCAAGGCGTGGACCGACCGCTTCGGCAACACGCGCCCGCTCGAACTCGACGACGTCCTGGTGGTCACGCCCTACAACGCGCAGGTGGCGAAGCTCACCGCCGCGTTGCCCGATGGTGCCCGGGTCGGGACCGTCGACAAGTTCCAGGGCCAGGAAGCGCCGGTCACGATCTACTCGATGGCCACGAGCAGCGCCGACGACGTTCCCCGCTCGATGGAGTTCCTCTACGACCTCCACCGGCTGAACGTCGCGGTGTCGCGGGCGAGAGCGGTGTCGGTCATCGTGTGCAGCCCCGAACTGATGCGCGTCCATTGTCGTACGCCGGAGCAGCTTCACCTGGCGAACGCGCTCTGCTGCTTTGAGCGTAAGTCTCGGAGCAGCACGAGGTCCCGCCGCCGCGACGGCATCGCGGTGGTTCCGCTGGCCCTGCTCGGACCTTGATCGAACCAAGAGCTTGATCGAACCAAGAGCTTGATCGAACCAAGAGATGGTGTTTTGCGGTGGCGGTCCGCCGCGACGCCATGAATGTCACAGGGGCGCGTCATGCTCCAGGAATGGAACATTCCGACGATCTCCACCGAATCCCACCCCTTCGCCGGCACCTCCAGGCGGTCCGCTCGGGCTTCGCCGCACCCGAGGTGCTCGAACCTCGGCCGCCTGACGCCTTGGCTGTCGGCGAGCTCGCGGGCGACGACTTCGCCCGCAGTCAGCTCGACCTCTTCACCACGCTCATCGAGGCGGTCGGCTCCGCCGACGCGCTGTGGTGCCTCGATGGTGCGCGGTTACCCGACGAAGCCTTCGACTGGTCGTCCGTCGAGCCAGGTGACGTCGAGTTCGTGGAGCAGGTCCTCGCCGCGAGCGACGAGTGCTGCAGGCTCGTGCTCGACACCGAGTTCCGCACGATCACCCGTCGCATCCTGGCCCGGGTCGCCGAACGTGATCCCCGACCCCTGCGCCGCAGCAAGCACGCGGCGCGCTGCGCCGCATCCCTCGTGTGGCTCGCCTGCGAGGCGAATGCGGCGTTCGGCTGGGGCCGACGTCGTTCCGCGGCGTGGATCTGGTCGTGGTTCGGCGTCGGAAATTGCTCCGATCGTGGCCGGAGCTTGTACCGCGCCGCCGGTCTCGAACCGGAGGACGGCATGTCGAGAGACGGTCCGATGCCGCTCGGTGATCCCTCGCTGCTCCACTCCAGCTTCCGCGCCACGCTCGTCGTCCAGCGCGACCACATGCTCGAGATCGCCGCACGACGGCGCACCTGGTCGGTCACCGCCACCGACGGGAACAAGCTGAGCGTCGAGGTCCGGGCCCGGCCGACGAGTGTCGTCCACGCGGTGAAGGGCATCCGCACCGACAGTGGGCGCGCCGAGGTGTTCATCGGCTTCGGCGAACGAGTGGAAGACGCCGACTTCGTCGCCCTGACCGTCCCCGACGCGCACGAGCTCGTCCGGCGGGTGCAGCTCGCGCTCGACGCCGGACTCCCCAAGCTCAGCGGCGCGTGATCCGCGTGGGCTGCGCCGGCACCTTCGCCGTCGCTCCCTTCCGCGAGGATCCCCTTGTGGATCGAACAGGTGTTCGCTATGGTCGAACCGACTTCCCCGGTCGTCTGCTCTCCCGAGGGGAGTCCTGTGCTCTCAGCCTTGCGTCGTGCGGTCGACCAGCTCCGTCAGCTGGTCGACGAGATCGAGCCCGATCGGTTCGACGGTACCGGCGCGTGCACGCTCGTCGAGCTCTTCGGCGAGGCCGAGCGCCTGGGTGCCGCGGGCAAGGCGCTGGCCACTCGCCAGGTCGTCGCCACCGGCGCGTGGCAGCACGGTGGCGCGCACCGCGACGCCGCGGCCTGGTTGTCGAGCATCACCGGCACCACGGTGGGGGCTGCCCGCTCCACCATCGACACCGTCGAACGGTTGCGCGAGCTCCCGGCCACCGAGGCTGCGCTCCGGGCGGGGGTGTTGTCCGCCACCCAGGTCGACGCGATCGCCGACGCGTCGTCGGTCGATCCCGGCGCCGAGGCGGAACTCTTGGAGCGCGTGCAGTACGACGACGTGCGCGGGTTGCGCGGCCAGTGCGCGCGCGTGAAGGCCGCTGCGTGCACCGACGAGCACGCCCGCTACGACCGCGTGCACGCGGCGCGGTCGTTCCGCAGCTGGACCGATGCCGACGGCGCCGGCCGTATCGACATCCGCGGTCCGGTCGACCTCACCGAGCGCGTGCTGCAGCGGCTCGTGCCGTTCGAGCGGGCGCAGTTCGAGCAGGCCCGGGCTGTGGGTCAGCGAGTGTCGTCGGACGCGCTCGCGTTCGACGCGCTGATGGCGTGGGCCGACACGCCGATCGGCGCCACCTCGGGTCGGCGACGCGACACGACCACGGTCGTCCGCGTCGACCACGCCGCGCTGGTGCGCGGCCACACAGAACCGGGTGAGCTCTGCGAGATCGTGGGGAGCGGTCCGATTCCGGTGACGGTTGCGCAGCGGCTGCTCGAGGACTCGTTCGTGAAGGCGGTCCTCGTCGACGGCACCGATGTGCGGGCGGTCGCGCACCTCGGCCGGATGATCCCGGCGCGGCTGCGCACCGCGGTCGAGGAGCTGCACCCGGAGTGCGACCTCGAAGGTTGCAACGCCCAGCTCGGCCTCGAGATCGACCACAACCTGCCCATCGAGCAGGGCGGCCCCAGCGCGCTGTGGAACCTCGACCGATTGTGCGGCCGCGACCACGAGCACAAGCACCGTCACGATCTCCGCCTCGTCGGTGAGCCGGGCCGGATGCGCTTCGTCCCCGCGGCAGAGTGGACACCACCACCGGAAGCGACGCCGCGATGTTGAAGGCTCAGCCGACGACGTACTGCTCGGGGTCGGCGGATCGCGTCCACTCCCAGTACAGCTCGAGCGGCCACGGCGAGAGCGTGAAGATCTTGCCCTGCGGGTTCTTGTAGTGGCTGTGCTCGATCGACGGGTGTGACCACACGAGCTGGTCGATCTCGGCGCGGTAGCGCTCGACGTACTCGTCGTGCGCGTCCTTGCGCACCTCGATCGTCCGTGCACCGGCCGCCAGGACCTGGTGGATGCAGTCCATCGCGTAGTGGATCTGGCATTCGGAATGGAAGAACAGGCTCGCGCCGTGCGCCAGGTTCGTGCCCGGTCCGTACATGCAGAAGAGGTTCGGGAAGTTCGGGATCGTGATCCCGAGGAACGCGGTCGGCTCGTCGCCCCACTGCTCGCGCAACGACACGCCGTTGCGCCCGGTGAGCTCGATCGTGTCGAGGAAGTCGTTGTGCCGGAACCCGGTCGCGTAACAGATGATGTCGGCTTCGCGCAGCGTGCCGTCGACGGTGCGCACACCTTCGGGGACGATGCGCTCGATGCCCGTGTGCACGAGCTCGACGTTCGGCTTCTTCAGCGTGCGCAACCACGACCCGTTGTCCTGGAGGATCCGCTTGCCCATCGCCGGGTAGTCGGGGATCGACTGCTCGATCAGGTCGGGCCGGTCCTCGAGGTGCATCGTGATCCACGCGACCAGTTGCCGGCGCCGCAGCGTCGTTCTCCGCGTTGATCGCGACGCCCTCGCTCGCCGTGGAAGTCCGGATCGATCCGGTAGCCCTCGGTCCCCATCGCGATGCCGGGATACAGCATGACGAACCGGAACCAGCGGGCGTAGAACGGGAGGTGCTGCATCGCCCACCGGTCACCGGGCGGCACCTGCGCGTGGTACAGCGGGTTCGGCAGCATCCACTGCGTCGTCCGCTGGAAGATCGTGAGCTGCTCGACCGTGTCGGCGATGGTCGGCGCGATCTGGAACCCCGACGCGCCGGCGCCGACGAGCGCGAACCGCTTCCCGGTGAGGTCGAGCCCGTCGGGCCAGCGCGCCGAGTGGAACGACGGCCCGGTGAAGTCGTCCATGCCCGGGATGTCCGGCATCCGCGGGATGTTCAGCGAGCCGACCGCGCTGATGACGAAGCGCGCGCTCGAGCACCTCCGTGGTCCCGTCCGGGTTCCGGATGCCGACCTGCCACGAGCTCGTCGGCTCGTCCCACGTGAGCGACGTCACCTCGGTGCCGAAGCGACAGCGCGGACGGAGCTCGTAGGTGTCGAGCACCCGGGTGAAGTAGTCGCGCAGCTCGGGCTGCTGGCAGTAGTACTCGGTCCAGTGGTGCGACGGCTCGAACGCGTAGCAGTAGTGGTGACTGCCGACGTCGACGCGCGCGCCCGGGTACCGGTTCTCCCACCACGTGCCGCCCGGGCCCTCGTCCTTCTCGACGATCACGAACGGAAGCCCGGCCTGCGTCAGGCGGATCCCGGCGAGGATGCCCGACAGGCCGGCGCCGATGACCACGACCGGTGACGCCGCCTTCGCCTCGTCCGACACCTCGTCGCCCCACGAGATCGTGCCGCCGTCGGCGCCGTCGAACTGCATGTCCTCGACGAACATCGGCACCATCACGTCCTCGTCGAGCGGCGTGCCCGCGAGGAAGGCGAACATCTCGACGACGACGTCTCGCGGCAGCTCGTGGGGGACGCACCCGCCGTCGCGGTAGGCGGCGATCGCCGGAACCGCGCGTCGCCGGAGGTCGGCGAGCACGTCGTCGTCGAGGCCACCCTGCAGGTCCATGGTGCCCGGCATGCGCGGGAGCGACACGTCGCGGATCCACGACGGATCGCCCGTCATGTGCACCAGCGAGCACAGCAGCACGGGCACCGACACGTCGTCGAGCGCGGCGGCGATGGCGGCGTCGTCGTCGGTGAACGGTGCTCCGACGTGCGGGTTCCGGGTGTCGTTCACGGTGCTCGTTTCGAAGACGGTGCTCGTTTCGAGAAGGGGGTCAGCTGAGGACGGTGCCCTCCATGAAGTCGACCGCCGCGACCGCGCTCTCGAACGTGCCGGTGATCCCGGAGCTCGTGTACCCGGCGTCGACGATCATGACCTCGCCGGTGACGTAGCGGGCGGCGTCGCTGCACAGGAACGCGAGCGGCCCGGCCTGCTCGTCGGGTTGCGACGCCTCGATCCCGGTCTCGCCGCGGTAGTCGGTGCCGAAGCCGAGCCAGACGTCGGCGTTGGCGCGGGCGAGCGGGGTGTCGGTCGGGCCGGGCAGGATCGCGTTGATGCGGATGCCCTGCTCGAGGAACGGGAACGCCTGGCTGGCCACGTAGACGTTGATGGCCTGCTTGCTGAACATGTAGTCGGCGCGCTCGGGGTGCGCCTCGATCCACGCGACCGCGGCGTCGAAGTCGGGGGTGGCGAGGTACTCCTTCACCAGCTCCATGTTGGTGCGCCACCCGAGGCCCGCGGTCGACGAGATCATGCCGATCGCGCTGCCGCGCCCGAGGTGGCCCTGCTCGATCGCCCGGTCGATGAGGTGCCGATGGCCGATGAAGTTGATCTTCTCGATGCCGGCGGTGCCGTCGGCCACACCCGCGCAGGAGAACAACGCGTCGATCGGTCCGCCGCACTCGTCGATGGCGGCGTCGATGCTGGCCTTGTCGCGGAGGTCGAGGCTGATGGCCTTGACGCCGTCGAGGGTGACGGGCGCGAAGTCCATCACCACGACCTCGGCGCCGAGGTCCTGCACCAGCTCTGCCGTCGCCGCGCCCATGCCCGTGGCACCACCGACGACCACCGCGCGCTTGCCGTCGTACCGGAATGCGTCTGCCTTCATGTGCTCGCTCCTGTCGCCGATCCCTGCTGTGAGGGGGATGACGGCGACGCTAGCGGCAGTCGGCGGCGTCGGCCACGCCTGCCGCGGCGCTGACGTCGTGGGCGGCGGCTACCGTCTCCGCACGACCGCGCGGGGACGGAATCGGTGAGGCACATGGCGAGAGGCGAACGGTGCGCGAGAAACGAACGGTGCGCCTGATCGGATCGGCGAAGGGTCGCTTCCGGGTGACGGTCATCGTCGTGGCGCTTGCGGCTGCAGTCGGCTCGTCCCAGGTCAGCGGGCTTGCCGGCGCAGTGGCGCCCCGCAAGGCCGATGCCGCCACCCGTGCGGCGACGCGCGAGGTGAAGACGGCCTTCGCGGGCCGGATGTCCGCGGTGGACCCCGCCCGCCGCGCCGGTGTCCGCGGCAAGCACGTCGTGGTGATCTCGGCCGGCCAGTCGTCGCAGACCGCGTCGATCGGCGTGGACGCCGCCGTCGCGGCCGCCAAGGCCATCGGATGGCAGGTCGACATGTACGACGGCAAGCTCGACCCGGCGACGTACGGGTCGTTGGTCCGCCAGGCCGTGGCCGCCGGCGCCGACGGGATCATCCTCGGAGCGATCGACTGTGCGGCCGTCAGCCAGCCGCTGCAGGAGGCGAAGGCCGCCAAGATCGCCGTCGTCGGCGCGGGTTCGTTCGACTGTGACGATCCCCACGGTGGCGGCCGCAAGCAGGGGCTCTTCAGCGCGGACATCAACCTCGCGCCGGTGGCGACGACGACCGCCGAGTTCGCCCGCGGGTACGGCGCCGACCAGGCGAGCTACGTGATCGCCGCGTCCAACAACCGCGCCAAGATCCTCGTGCTGAACGACCCGGAGTTCACGACGCTGTACTACACCAACGACGGGTTCCAGCAGAAGATCGACCGGTCCCGCGGGGCGAAGATCGTGAGCACGCTGGACGTCACCACCGCGGACTTCACGAGCGGGCGTCTCGTCGGCATGATCCAGGCCGAGCTGCTGCGCCACCCCGAGGTCACCTGGATCAAGAGTCCCTTCACCTTTGCGACCACGCTCGGGATCGTGCCCGCGCTCGGCGCGAACCCGCACGGCATCAAGGTGATGGGAGGCGAAGGGCTCGAGGCCGAGCTCGACCTCCTCCGCGGTGGAAGGATCACCGCGGTGAACGTGTTCCCGTCCGAGTGGTTCGGCTGGGCGGCGGTCGACACGCTCAACAGCGTGTTCCGCAAGGAAGCGCCCGCCGCAAGCGGTATCGGATGGATGCTCGCCGACGCCACCCACAATCTGCCCGCCTCGGGCCCGGCGAAGCTGCCCGTCGATTTCCAGGCGCAGTACGAGAAGGTGTGGAGCCAGAAGGGATGAGCGGCGCGGCGCGCTCACCGGCACTCGACGTCGCGGACCTCTCGAAGCACTACGGCACCACGTACGCGCTCGACGACGTGTCGGTCACGGTGCCGCGCGGCGAGCTGCACGCGCTCATCGGTGCGAACGGTTCGGGGAAGTCGACCCTCGTCAAGATCATCGCCGGCGTCACGCGCGGTTCACCGGGCGGCGTGGTCCGTGCTGGCGACGACCGCGTGGCAACCGAGCGGATCACTCCCGCGTGGTCCCGGCGTGCGGGGGTCCGGACCGTCCACCAGGACCTCGCGTTGTTCGACGACCTGACCGTTGCCGAGAATGTCGCGTTGGGTACAGGCTTCGCGCGGAGCCGGGTGGGATGGATCGACTGGCGCGCTGGTGCGTGCGAGCACGAAGACGCTTCTCGAACGGTTCGACATCGCGGCCAGACCCGATGCCCCACTCGGCTCGCTCACGCTCGCCGACCGGACGATGGTGGCGGTCGCGCGCGCGCTCGCCGACCCGACTGCGGCCCACGTGCTCGTGCTCGACGAAGCCACCGCGGCGCTCGGTGCCGCCGACGCGACGCGTGTGTTGCAGCTCGCCCGTCGGCTCGCCGACGACGGCCTCGGGGTCGTCGTGGTGACCCACCGCATCGCCGAAGTGTTCCTCGTCGCTGACCACGCGACCGTCCTGCGCGACGGTCGGGTGGCCGCCACGCTCAGCGGCTCGTCGCTCGACGAACAGCAGGCGCTCACGGCGATGGCGCCCCCGACCGTCGCACACCGGACCGAACGCCCGGCCTTTGAGCGTTCGGAGGCGGTGCTCGTGGTCGACGACGTCGTGGGGTCCCGGGTCCACGGCGTGAGCCTCCAGGTTCGGCCCCGCGAGGTGGTGGGGCTCGCGGCCGTGCCCCGCGTCGCCGCGTCCGAGCTGCTGCAGATGATCTTCGGCGTCGCGCCCGTGCAGTCGGGCACGGTGCAGATCGCCGCCGTCGAGCACCCGGTGCGGGGCGCAGCCGACGCAATGCGCGCCGGCCTCGCGTACGTACCCGGCGAGCGGTCGACCGCGACGTTCGGCGACATGACGATCGCGGAGAACCTGTCCGCCGGGGCCGTATCCGACTACTGGCGGCGCGGGCGCCTGCGCCTTCGCCGCGAGCGGGACGACGCGCGCCGATCGATGGACGAGTTCTCGGTCGTGGCGTCGGCGCCGGAGCAGCTGCTGCGGACGCTGTCGGGGGGCAACCAGCAGAAGGTGCTCCTCGCCCGCTGGCTCCGCCGGGGCCCCCGGGTGTTGTTGCTCGACGAACCGACGCGTGGCGTGGACGTCCCCACCCGCCGGGAGATCGTCGCCGCCGTCCGCTCGGCTGCGGCGGCGGGCGCAGGAGTGCTCCTCGCGTCCGACGACTACGAGGAGCTCTGCGCGGTGGCCGACCGGGTGGTCGTCCTCGTGGACGGTCGCATCGCCGGTGAGATCACCGGCGCGCTCGATCCGGTGCAGATCGCCCGGCTCGCCGCGCCCGTGCGCCGATGAGTGACCCCTCGGTGCGCAGCGCCCGACGCGACGCCTGGCTCGACTTCTTCGAGCGCTACACGCTCGTGCTGCTGTTCGTGGCGACGTTCGTGTTCTTCAGCGTGTGGGGCGAGACCGCCGACACGTTCCTCACCGCTGACAACATCAAGAACGTGCTGGGCAACCAGTCCGTGATCGGGATCCTGTCGCTCGCGATCATGATCCCGCTGGTGAGCGGTCGCTTCGACTTCGCCGTCGGTCCCATCGCCGGGCTCTCGCAGGTGCTCACGGCCGGCACCATGGCCCGCCTCGGCGTGCCGCTCGGGGTCGCGGTGCTCGTCGGTCTCTCCGTGGGTGTCGTGGTGGGTGTCGTGTCGGGCACGACGGTGGCGAAGATCGGCGTGAACTCCCTCATCGTCACGCTCGGCGTCTCCGCGATCTTGTCGGGCGTCGTGCTCTGGTACACCGACAGCCAGTCCATCATCAGCGGCATCTCGCAGGACCTGGTCGACTTCGGGTCGGGGACCTGGCTCGGGATCCCGCGCACGATGTACGTCCTCGCGCTCGTCGCGCTGCTGGTGCACCATCTCCTCGAGCGGACTCCCTACGGCCGGTACCTGCACTCGATCGGCTCGAACGAGTCGGCGGCGCGCCTCGTCGGCATTCCGGTCGAGCGGTTCGTGCTGCTCGCGTTCGTGCTCTCGGGAACGCTGGCGGCGTTCGCCGGGGTGCTCCTCGTCGCGCGCAACGGAAGCGCCAGCCCGCAGGTCGGCACGGTCGGCGACAGTCTGCAAGCGTTGTCCGCGGTGTTCCTCGGTGCGACCGCCATCCGCCCCGGCCGCTTCAACGTGGTCGGCACGCTCGTCGCGATCTTCTTCCTCGCGTTCACGATCAACGGGCTGTCGCTCGCGGGCGTCGACAGCTGGATCACCGACGTGTGCAACGGCGCCGCGCTGTTCGTCGCCGTGATCGTGTCCACCCTGATCGGGCGCCGGCGGGCTCCGTCAGTCTGACGCGGCGAGGAGGCCCCGGGCGCGGACGACGTCGGCGACCGTCAGCACCGTTGGGGAGTCGTTCGACCACCTCGCGGAGGGCGGCGCGTCGAGCACCCTGATCGATCGCGGGGACCAACTCGAGCGCATCCGATGCGGCGCGCACCTCCAACACCAGGGCGCCTTGGCGCGCGGCCAGCCGCTGCGCGGTGTCGACGGCGTCGAGCGCCGCGGTGGCATCGCCGGGGCGGAGGTGGTGCAGGATCGTGCCCCGGACGCGGTGCGACTCAGCCGCGAACCACTCCTCGCCGGTGCTGTTCGCCTGTTCGAGCGCGCGCTCGACGTCGGCGAGGGCGTCGTCGTGGTGCTCCAATCCGATCCGGATCTCGGCGAGCTGGGTGCGGAAGTAGGGCACGAACGTCTCGGCACCGAGCGCCCGCCACTGTTCGATCGCGGCCTCGAGGATCTCGATCGCTTCGTCGGGTTCGCCGAGGTGCCCCCGGCTGATCGCCCAGTGGCACGTCCCCGTCGCGGTCCAGAAGAGAAGGCCGTACTGTTCGCCGATGCCGATCACCCGCTCGTGCATCGCCCGCGCTTCTTCGTAGCGTCCCGCGAGGTTGGCCAGACAGCCCTGGTACGAGATGGTGTACGCGGTGCTGAACGGACCCGTCGCGAACGGCAGGTGTTCGGCCCGCCGGTTGGCCCGAACGAATCGTTCGTCCGACGCCGCCCGCTCGCCGCGGAGCCACTGCACCACCGCGTCGTGGGTCAGCGCCGCCACCAGTGGGTCGTTGGGCAGGGACCACCACGCCGCCGGTTCGGCGTCGTCGGTGTTCGCGCCGTACTCCCCGATCGTGTGCTCGAATGCAGCCGCGGCGTCGGTGAAGCGACCCTCGAAGAACCGCTGGACGCCCGCGGAACTCGAGACCTCGGCCACGCGGTCGGCGCCGCGCATCGCGGACAGCCGGTCGCTCGCCTCGGCCGCGGCGCGCAGGTCTCCGTGCACCGCGTAGTACGCCCAGATGCCCACGGTGGCCGGGAGCAGGGCGACGTCGTCGGCCAGACGTTCGCTGAGATCGAGCGTGCGCCGAAAATCGTCAGCCGCATTCGGCGATGCGTAGCCCTGCAGGTTCACGCTGCTCAGGCCCCGTTGGATGCGGAGTGCAAGTTCCGTCGCGTCCCTCTCGGCACCGTCGGGCATCTCGGCGGTGAGCTCGAGTGCCCGTTCGAGGTGACGAATCGCCTCGACGTCGGCGGCCGTCTCCTGCGCGCTGGCTGCCGCCAGTTGGTAGTAGCGGCGCGCCTCGTCCGGCACGTTGGCGCGATCGAAGTGCAGCGCGACGATGCCGGCGTCCACCGGAGGGCGGTCGCAGAGCGCCTTGGCGACGCCGAGATGTGCAGCACGACGGTCGCGCAGTCGGTCCTGCGAGTCGTACGCGGCGTCGTGCACCAGCGCGTGCACGAAGCGGTGCGTCGCCGCGTTGTCGGCGTCGGTCTCCTCCATGATCCCGGCCGCCACCAGCTCGGCGAGGCCGTTTGACACTTCCCGACGAGATGTGCCGGCGACGGACTGGAGCACATCGTCGTCGACGTCGCGTCCGATGACCGCGGCGAGCTGCGCGAGCCGTTTCGTGTCGCCCAGCGCGTCGAGGCGCGCGAGTGAGGAGGTCGCGGATCGTGATCGGAATCGTCTCGGTTGCGAGCGCGTTGTTGTTCGCGCCCCCGATCGACTTCGCCAGCTCCTCGGTGAACAGCGGGTTTCCGTCGCTGCGCTCGGCGATCGTCTGCCACATCGCGTCGTCGATCGCGTAGATGTCTGCCAACTCGCGGATGAGCGCCTCGTGGTCGGTCCGGGGGAGGCGGCCGAGCGGGATCACGGCGTGGCACGGTCCGGTCCACGGCGGATGGTCCGCGGGGCGGGTGGTGACCGCGAGCAGCAGCCCTCCGGCCGGAGTTGCCGCAGTCATGCTGGTGAGGAGGTCGATGGTGGTGCCGTCGGCCCAGTGGAGGTCCTCGATGATCACGAGCGCGCGCTGGTCACGTGCCCGCTCGGTCACCAGGGCGACGACCGCCTCGAAGATGCGGGCGCGCCGGGCGCTTCCGTTGAGCAGGGGTCGCTGGTAGCCGGCGGTGTCGGGCACGCCGAGCAGCTCGGCCACGAGGGCTGCGGACTCGGCGTCGAGCCCCGCGGTGCGGCACGCGTCGACGATGGTCGCCAGCCGCGCCGAGTCGTCGGCGCCCGGAATCGACGCCGAGCTGGGAGACGAGCATCCCGACGATCGGGAACAGCGGACTGCCGGCCCGGTCGCGGGTGCAGCGGCCGATGAAGACGGTGTGCCCGCCGCCGAGCGCTTCGCCGGCGAGCGCGAGCACGAGGCGCGACTTGCCGATGCCGGCCTCTCCGCTCACGGTGACGGTGCGCACCGCGGACGCGTCGGTCCCACCGCCTGCCGTGGCATCCCAGGCCTGGCGCATCGCGGCGAGCTCCTGCGTGCGTCCGACCAGGGGGGTGAGCGACCCTCGCGCGGCCTGGACCCGATCGGCCGCCTGGGTCGCACCCACGACGCGGAAGACCTCGATTCCCGCGGGGATGCCCTTCATCTCCGGGTAGCCGAGGGACTCGAGCTCGAAGTAGCCGCGCACGATCTCGGCGGTGGCGTCGCTGATCGCGATCTCGCCGCTCGGTGCCGAGGCCTCGACGCGCGCGGCCAGATTCGGCGCGAGCCCGACGATCATGTCGTGCGCGGGCGCGTCGGGTGACCCCATGTCGCCCCGGAGCACCACTCCGGTGTGCAGTCCGATGCGAGCGGCGAGGTGAACGCCGTGCTCCCGGTCAACTTCCCTCGCGAGCTCCCGGATGCCGTCGCGGAGGTCGAGGGCCGCAACCGTGGCTCGCCGCGGCGTCGTCCTCTTGCGCGGCCGGGTACCCGAAGTAGACGAGGATCCCGTCGCCGGCGTACTGCGCCACGAAACCGTCGTGGGCGCGGACCACCCGCACCGCGATCTCCTGATACCGGCGGGTGACGTCCCGCACGATCTCCGGCTCGTACGCCACCGCCATCTCCGTGGACCCGACCAGGTCGACGAACATCACCGTCATCTGTCGACGCTCGGCACCGGACGTGGCGATTCCGCCCGGCGCGCCACGGCGAATGCGCTTCCGGGAGAACCACGAACGAGGCGGCTTGGTCACGATTCGGAAGCTCGGTTGGCCTGCGGCGCGCTACTGCGCCGGCTTCGGCACCCGCACGACGATGGTCCACGGAGTGGGCTCGTTCGCCGAGGGCGGTGCGGTGATCGTGCCCTCGTAGACGATCGTCCGATGCCGCTCGAACCGGCCGATGTTGGCGAACGACACCGTCACCGGCACGGTCATCAGGCCGTTCTTGCTCATCGCCGGCGCGCCGACGTGCACCATCCCCCCGGGACCGGCAGGGATCTTGTAGTGCTCGCCGAAGCCGATCGCGCGCAGGTCCTGGCAGGCGAACGCGGTGGCCGGCGTGATCCGTGCCGGATCGACCGGGACGTCCACCGTGATCGCCGTCGGGTTCGGGTGAGGTGGGTCGGCCGGTGGCAGCAACCCGACGCCGCGCAGCAGTTCGGCGGCCGTGTGGCTGGCTCGTATCGAGCACTCCATGATGTCCGCGAGCGTGTCCGAGACCGAGTAGGTGCCGTTGAAGCCGCCCGCGACCCCTGACAGCGCGTGGGTCCAGGAGTCCGCAACGTCGTCGATCAGCGATGCGATCGGGTCGTCCGCCGGGGGAGGGTCAGGCGCCATCGCCGCGGTGCTCCACGTACGTCTTCCAGTTCTCGATGCCGCGGTCGACGTCGCCGGCGACGGCCAGCCAGAACGACTTGACGTCATCGAGCAACTTGTCGACGGTGATGTCGTGGTTCTGCGCGTCATGCGCCCTCGTCTGCAACTGCTGGCCCACGTGTTCCACGACGTCGCGCCCGTACTGCGTCACCTCGCTCGCGATCGCAGCCCAGTCGATGGGGGGTTGCGGTGCCTTGGGGTCGGTCATGGTGGGCTCCTTCCTCAGTGGATGTGGCCGATGCACGCCCACGCTAGGAGTTGCGTTACGGGACCCCAGAGCCAGCACACGAAGTCCGGATCGATGTCGCCGACCGCGAAGTGCACTTGCTTCAAGGTGCGGACGCGCCGCAGCGCGCCGAGGTCCTCCCCGATGAGGTATCCCCGGTCCACGACGACCTGATGGTCGACCGGAGGGCCGATGTCGTAGGTGCACCCGGCTCGCTCCGGGGAACGGAAGAACACGACGTCGAGGTCCGTGGTGAACGGCAGCCAGTCGGCTCCCAGACTCCAGTCGACGACCTCGCGCAGCCGGCCCTTCCAGTTGTTGAGGGGCTGTGGTGGCGGCGGCCGCGATGCGTCGGGCGGGTCGAGGTCATCCAGCGGACCCACCTCGGTCATGCTCTTGAAGAAGACATGTTGCAGGGCGCACTTCGGCCAGTTGCGGGGGTCGAGGATCTCGACGAGTTCATCGAGCGGTCGCACGGTGTACGCCGACGTCTCGATGCTCACCGCATGGGTGTTCTCGGTCGAGACCACGCTCGCGTGGCAGTCGACTGACTCGAACTCGACGAGGAACTCGAGCACGTCGGCGCGGAGCTCGGTGATGGGCTGCGTCGACGCCAGGAGGTCCAGAGGTTGCCGCTGCAACAAGTCCCGTCCCCAAGGGAGGAGCTGTTGCTGGGCCCGTTCGAAGATTCGGTCGACGACCCGACGCTGTTGGTCGGGGCTCAGCGCGAGATCCGTCCTCAGGAGGGATTTCGCGAACTCATCGAGCAGGTCGGTCCGGCCCGTCCTCGAGTACACCGCGGAGAAGACCTGCGTCCGCACCGGCCCGTTCACGAGCTCCGTGTTCGCGAGCACCACCAGCGCCTCGTCGAGGGTGGGCAGGGCGTAGCCGGGGTATTCCTCGCCCATGCTCGGTACTCGAGGCTCGCGGCCGGCGGCCGCAGCTGCGACACCGAGCAACGCCCGCGCGACGCGCTGCGCTTCGGTCGGGACCTCGAACTCCTCGGCCACCTCGCGCGCTCCCGTCCGACGCCGACCTGCCCGGGTTCGAGCGCCACCACTGTATGGGCACGGGCCTATCGTTCCTGGTCGCAAGCGTGCCCCGCGCGACCACCCACATGCAAGAATCCCCCCAAATGGTCGCCCGCGCGTGTAGCCGCTATTTCGAGCTGAGCATGACCGATCGCGTGCTGGCGCGCTTCGCCGAACAGACCAGCGCCGCACCGCACCTGGTGCTCGAGTTCGAGGCCCCGCTCGACCGCACGCGGCTCGGGGACGTCGCTGAACCTCCTCGCCGAGCAGCACCCGATTCTCACCTGCACGGTCGATGTTCACGCGCCCCGCGCTCGCTGGGATCCGGGCCACACTGCGCCGGTGCTTGCCTGGGATGACGGCACCACGGACACGACGGAGACGACGGAGACGGGAGCGCTCGACCCCTCATGCGGTCCGACCTGCCACGTCGTGCACGAGCCGTGCCCGACCGGTCACCGCCTGCGCTTCGGCGTGCACCACGCCGTCGCCGATGGCGTGGGGTTGCTCCTCCTCGTGGACGACCTCCGCCGGCTCTACTGCTCGCTCGGTCAGGGCGACGATCCCCGGCCCGACGTCGACTGGCGCCCCCGCACCCTCCCGGCGCTCCTCGACGCGCACGGCGTCGGGCTCGGGTCGCGCGCCGCGGCTCGTCGGGGACGCCGGTGTCCGCTGGAGCGCCGTGCCCCGGAGCACGCACGGCATCCCGGAGGGACGGCCTCCGCGCACCGGCCTCGCGCCCGTCCGCGACCCGACGTTGCCGCCGTGGTCCTGCTCCGGCCAATTGCTCGACGCGATCGTCGCGAACGGCCGCGACCGCGGATGGCGCCGCGCGCACGTGGTCGTCGCCTCGCTCGCCGCGGCGTGGTCCCGGGCCTTCGGCGACGAGCCCGGTTCGGCCGCCAGCGTGTGGCTCAACAGCGTGAACTGCCGGCGCCAGCTCGGGACGTCGCGCGGCATCGGCAACCTCAGTGGTTTCGAGCCCGTGACCCTGCACGACGTCGCCGTTCGCCCGTTGCCGGACGTCGTCGACGAGGCACACCTCGCGTTCGAGCCGCTGCGCGAGCTCGGTGCCGGGATGATCGGCGAGCTCGGCGCCCCCCTGCTCGGCCTGGTGCCGGCACCCCTGCTCGACCGGGTCGAGGAGACGACCTTCGAGCTGCGGGCGCAGGAATCGCGCTGGACACGCGCCCTCTCCGTGGTGGACATCCCGGAGTCCCTCGCCGACTGGGGCCACGAGCGTGCGGACGCCGGATGGTGCGAGCCGGTGCGCACGATGACCGGCCCGTCGGTGGCATTCGTCGTCACCCGGTTCCGCGGTCGCGTGTGCTGCACGCCGGTCGCGTCCGACGCCGCGCTCGGCGCCGAAGACACCGAGCGGCTGTTCGCCGAGCTCGACCGCGTGCTCGCCGAGCTCGACGCGCGCGTCGGCGTCGTGTCGTGAGCGAATCCGGATCGCAGCGGGTGGTGATCCTCGGTGGTCGGCATCGCCGGGCTCGCCGCGGCCTGGGAGCGGAGTCGCCCTGAGCACCGCGAGCGCATCGGTGCTGTCACCGTGTACCAGCGTGGTTGGAGATTGGGCGGCAAGGGCGCGAGCAGCCGCGGAACACGGACGGATCGAGGAGCACGGCCTGCACGTGTGGCTCGGCTACTACGAGAACGTGTTCCGGCTGATCCGTGAGTGCTACACGGAAGCTCGACCGGCCGCGGACCGACCCGAGCTCGCCGATCCGTACGTGGACCGACGGTTTCGTGCGCGCCAGCCGCATCGGCCTCGGCGAGCGGCACGCCGACGCGTGGCAGCCGTGGATGGCGAGCTTCGCGGAGGACGACGAGACGCCCGGCAATCCGGACGCCGATCGTACGCCGATGACGGTCGCGGAGCTGGTCCGCCGGGCGATCTCGCTGCTACGCGACCTCGTCGTGTCACTGCCGGCGCGGCGTACGGGACCTGCGCGTCGGGCGTTGACGCTGTCCACTGATCCCGAGCCACCCGACCCACCGACCTTCGCCGGGCGGGCAACCTCGGAGAGGCTCGCGGGCGACGGCCTGCTGCTCGCGCTCGTCCTTGCGTTGGAGGTCGCGGCAGCCGGGAGCACGGCGAGCGCGGTGCTGCCGACGGTTGACGACCGGCTGCAGTCGTTCGCGCAAGGCGTCGCTGGATCCGCTGGTCGACCGTCTGGCGAGTCCGGGCACCGTGCAGCGAGACACGACGCGGGACGGCAGGTGTGGCACGTCGTGGATCTGATCGGCGCGACCCTCCGCGGCGTCGTGGCCGGCAACCTGCTCACCGACCCCGATGGGTTCGCCGCCATCGACGACTGGGACTACCGCGACTGGATTGCCCACCACGGTGCCAGTCCCGAGACCCAGGACTCTCCCCTCGTCCGTGGCGTCTACGACCTGGTGTTCGGATACGAGCACGGCGACGAGCACCGCCCGCGGTTCGCGGCCGGCACCGGACTCCTCCTTTCGGCCAAGCTCTTCTTCGACTACCGCGGGTCGATCTTCTGGAAGATGACCGCGGGCATGGGTGACGTCGTGTTCGCGCCGTTGTACGAGGCGCTCGTGCGCCGCGGCGTGCGATTCGAGTTCTTCCACCGGATCGATGCGCTACGGGTCAGCGACGACGGCGCGGAGCGTCGACGCAATCGACCTCGGTGTGCAGGTGGCGCTGGGTCCCGGTGAGTCGGCGTACGACCCGCTCGTGCGTGTCGGCGGTCTGGCGTGTTGGCCGGCGAGCCCGCGCCGTGAGCAACTGGCCGAGGGGGAGGAGACCCCGCTCGACGACCTCGAGTCCCACTGGTCGACGCTGAGCGTTACGATGACCCCGATCCAGTCAACCTGGGCGCGGGCTTCGAAATCTCGATGAAAGAATTGGCCGAAAAGATAGCCCACTTGATGGACTATCACGGCACTCTGAATTGGGACACCAGCAAGCCCAATGGGCAACCCCGCCGCATGCTCGACACGACACGCGCCAAGGAGCGCTTCGGCTTTCAAGCGCAAGTCGGGTTCGAAGAGGGCCTACGGCGGACGATTGCTTGGTTTAGGGAGAAGAATTCGGGTTAACCCGAGTTTTCTCGAGGGCGGACAATTGCCGTCGTAAGGGCGGGCCTCGTGCCCGCCCCATACGTCAAACGCCGTCACAACGTCAAACGCCGTCTCGTACGACCGATGATTTCAAGAGATCTTCTAACCCGTCGCTAAGCCCGACTTTCGCGCTAAATCCGAGGATCCTCTCGGCTTGCGCTCGGGTCGCACACTGAGCGCGGGATGTCGCCGGGCCTTGCATCGGCATTTACGGGCGCCGTTGACGACTTGGTCAGGCGACAGATCTCCTCGGCGAGGCACTTGAATTGTGGTTGCCACGCCGGTCCCACGTTTGCTACCACGACGTCGATGGCAGGCGCGATTCCAGCGAGCATATTGGCGCGTACGACGTCGCTCACGTGCACGAAATCTCGCGTTTGAGCGCCGTCCCCGAGCACGGTGGGGGACTGCCCTGCCAGGCATGCACCAATGAATATTGGAATCACTGCCGCATACGTACTTTTCAGGCTTTGCCGGGCGCCGTACACGTTGAAATAGCGTAGGCCCACCGACGTTATGCCCTGACAGGCAAATGCGTATTCAGCCAAAGCTTCCATGCTGTGTTTGCTGACGGCATACGGCGAAAGCAACCGACCAATATGCGACTCACCGAGCGGCATCGTGGAGCAATCACCGTACACGGCGCAGGATGACGCGTAGACCACGCGCTTGATGCCCTGTTGCTGCGCTGCCTCGAAGATATGAGAGGTTCCAAATAGATTGATGGCAAACGTGCGGTCGGGCTTCTTTAAACTGTCCGGCACCGACACGAATGCGGCTTGGTGAAAGATGATATTGATGTCTTCCACGGCACGGAGACACAAGTCCGCATCGCGAATATCGCCGATAACCAGGTCAACCCGGTCGAGCACTGGCGTCAGATTGCTGCGGTTGCCCGTCGAGAGGTCGTCCAGCACTCGCACCTTGGCGCCTGCCCCAACCAAAGCTTCAACCAAGTGAGACCCAATAAAGCCCGCCCCACCGGTGACTAAGACCGCCTTACCCTTGTAAGCTTTCGAGACCTCGCTGTCCTCTGGCATGAGCGAGCAATCGCGCAATCTGGCTTATTCGTCAAGATAAACAGTCCAGTGGCAATTTTCTCTCCGCGCGAAATAGCGGAGTTGGGAATATCAACGACGTCAGCAGTGTTTGCTTCAGTCGCGGAGGTGCCGAGCAGACCTGCCGCGCGCAGGGCTCCCTCGGGTTTGTTCTCGCCCGAGCAGACCTGATGCGCGCGCGTCAAAACTCGAACAAGCTGGAGCGGGCCTGATGCGTGCGCAGTGGGGAGAGGCCGGGCACGTCAAAACGCAAACAAGCCCGAGCGGGCCTGCTTGCGCGCTCCGTGGGGAGAGGCCGGGCCATGATCTTGCTAACACCTTCGAGTCAGCACGGAGACACAAACACAAAAGCCATTACGGCCGAGGGGACCCGCGGAGCGCGCAAGTAGGTCTGCTCGGGCGAAGCAAACCCGAGGGGACCCACTGCGCATGCAGCAGGTCTGCTCCAGCGGCGAAATCACCCACGGAGCGCGCAAGCAGGTCTGCTCGGGCGGCGATTTTTAACTCGATTACACCCAAACCAACTGGGCCGCAGCGCCATCAAAAACTGCTCAACGCACTTCGCATTTCCGAAACATCCCGTGCACAGGAAACGTTACCCGGAGATTTCCGCCACCTGGCATTGATTCCTAGTTCCGCTTGCAGTGCACCCTTGCCGTCTGAATACCCCAATCCCCAGCTTATTCCTTGGGGAACGCTAGAATCGCAGGACATTGCCGAAACCACACATTATGATCCACCTGTTGGTGTTGAAGCTCGAGTGTCGGCGGCTCTGGATGCAGTATCGCGACGTAATCCATTGCCGTAGAACAAACATCATCCGCGGATAACTCCGCGGATGATTCACGCATGTGGTACGTCCGACTCAGAATCCGCGACGACCGCCTAGCAAAACTATGGGTTTGGAAACTAGCGAACACGACGTAATGGTCTGGTCCGAATCCGACGATGTTGGAAAAAACTACTCGCAGTCCCTGAGTTCGCACAGCCGTTCGCCAAGCGACAACTTCCGCTTACGCCAGAAAACCGGCACCGTCAAATCTCCACCCAAACCTGACCCGCCGCCGTTTTAAGCATCGCCGATGTCAATTCACCAACCACGGCCAGACACATCGATGTCGTCCCGGCATGCAAAATATTCCCCCACAACGCGACGCAGACTAGCAAGCCTCGCGGACCTGGACTTCGATAGCAAACCGACGAAGGGCGAGCCATCCTTTGCGGAAGACCACGGGTTGCACGTCGAGAAGTGCCACGCGTGCGCGCCCGCGCACAGCGTCGGTTCCACGCCTAGGCCTGCCAGCGTCCGTTCGTGGAGTTATTGCCGCAGCGTCTGGTGTCGGAACCTCCGCCAGGGCCAGGTCATTCGTTCTTGCACCGTTGACGACGAGCATTCCTCCGGCAATGACAACAGCATTCCTCCAGCGGTTCACAGCAATCCACCACGGATATCCCACGCGCACCGCGCCTGCCCAGTTTCTTCGATCGCGCGCCCTTGCCTCCGCATGCGCCCACACCGCCTCCAGTGCCACGCGTGTTGACGCTAGTCCAGCCGCAACAACTGCGAGCAGCTTCGCGAGCGGTGTCCCAGTTCTCGATTCGCAATATCAGCTGGGCCATGGCTCCCCCGGCTCGCCAGTACGCCAGCGTGCGATGTATAAACAGAAATCCAATTGGCTATGAGCCCCTGTCCCGGGCGGCAGGGCAGGGCGCCGCGGCCGTGCACGGGGCCAATACGCTCGGCGATTATGATTTCGCAACGGGTGACCGGTTCGCGGCAATGCTTCGCGGCTCGATTCCCGTGTG
>CAVSEI010000002.1:0-52794 GCA_963726965.1 uncultured Actinomycetes bacterium
ATGTGGGGTTGAGGACTAGGACGATGCAGACAGCGAAACTGGAAATTCGATCCCAATTCTCCGGAAATCAAAGCTTATATGAACGAGCTCGCCCACCAGTTTGTGCGCGAGGGTATGATGGTTGCATTTCCCACATGTTTCCCCGGGATGACCACGCCGATCACGCATGATGAGTGTCGCATCACGGCGCTCGACATCAATTCAGACGGCCATGTCTACGGTGGAACGAGCGGACGGCAAGCCCATATTTTCGGAGCGGCGTTTCACGGACCTACTGGGATTGTGTTGGACGCCGGAAATCGTTCCGCTTGCCACGAGCACCGTGGCCGTTTGCTGCGGCCGCTCGGGTGGTGCGATTGCTTTTGTGAACGGAGCGCACGGTGGTCGCGCCGTGTCAGTTCCACAATTGACACTTGGGCAGGATTGAATTCAGGAGTGGGGGCTAGAGCCGAGTGCCTGTCAAAGATTTGGGTGAGTGCGTTGCGGGCGAGGCTCTCGTTCACGCTGTTGCCGCGCAGGTGGAAAATACCGTCGTAGGGGTCACGTCTCGGCATCTCTTTGTCGTCGATTTCGCATCGGGACGCATTGAGGTCGTGGGAGAAGCGCCCGGTCGCGGTCGACTCGTCGTGAACGGCGGCGGTGTCTTTGGACAAGATGATGGATCGCTACTCTGGCGCTTCGATCTCGTCTCCGGTCAAATCCAACGCAATAGCGTTGACCTGCCGGACGGCGACTGGACCGTTCCGCTAACGTGGGCTCGCGACGGTCACACGGGGCTTGTCTTCACAGCCGATGCCGCAGGGCGCCTGTTCTCCTTTGACGAGGACAAGGGCTTCCGGTCGCTCGGCAAAGCACATCTCGCACCGGTTGGACCGATCGCGGTGACTGCCGACGGCAGGGTCTTTGGATTTTGTGGAACAGAGATCGCGAATTTATTCTGCTGTGATCCCGCGTCGGGCAGCACGACCAATCTTGGAGTGGCCGTTTCGGTTCTGGAGCAGCGCCGGTATGGCTACCAATTCGGAGACGCCGTCACCGGTCCCGGCGGCGAAATCATTTTTGGTGAAGACGACAACAACGGACATCTTTGGATCTATTTTCCGAAGATCGTACGGGCTTGATGCCACGTTTTAGCAGTGCGTTTCTCCATGCGACATCCTTCATCCGACCGACATGCGAGCAAGCCGATCCTAAAACGCTATGAGCGGCATCCTGTTTGTGCGACGCTAAAATGGCCGCTTCCGACGACTAGAAGGATCAAGACCGTGGAAGGAGGCCGTAGCGGCACCCCAAGGCAGAGCTAAGGCCGGCTTCAGCGCCGGCGCCAGGTCCTTTTACGGCGACAAAACTAGCCACCGCTTATGCCTACGCCTCGTTCGGCGAGGAGATGGCCTTGTCACTAAGTTGGAATTTTGCAGGCTCGTCTTCGGCCGGCTCGACAAGTCTCTTCGCAATAAGCTGATCAAGCACGGCCCTCTTGTGTGCCCTCGAGATTCGCACCGGGTCCGTCCAGTAAATCGCAAAGGACCGTAATTTCGAGGTCGGAAAGATCATCTGCCATGATATTGGTCCTCTTTGAAACGACGTTGGCCGATCCCGGGCGCTAGGGATGCCCTCGCGCCCATAAAGCACGTACAAGCCGGCGACAGCCATCACTTGCGAAGATTAACGTTCAGCCCCAGCGATTTCGGCATCGAAAGATTTTTCGCCACCGATACAACTAATAGTGAGACCCTAGTGGGTCTATTCTGAGACCGTGAAATTTCTTTCACTACCAAGCGCCCAGGTTCTCGAAAGAGCTCTTATTGCCGTCTTCTTGTTATCGACAAATTCATTAGTATAGATCAATTGGTTCCAAAAACGTTGTCGGCAAGACCTTGCTCTGTATCCTGAACCTTAGCCGCACCTTCATCAAAAACTTGGTAAATGGTCGACCGAAAATGCCCCTGAAAGTAGCGCTATGGGAAAAGACGTGCGCCTTATGCAGTTGGCGGGCTTTTGGTAACCGCCTCGCCTAAGGAGACGAAAATGACGAAGAAATATCTTGTCACCGGCGGCGCAGGGTTTATCGGCTCGGCCGTAGTACGGCATTTGATTTCCGCGACTGAACATGAAGTTCTCGTTGTCGACAAGTTGACCTATGCAAGCAGCCTGGAATTCGTTAGCGCCGGTACGGGAGCATCCACGTTATAACTTCGTTCGGGCGGACATTGCCGATGCCAAAACCGTTTGCGAGCTTCTTGCCAGGCATCGACCTGACTTGATCATGCATCTGGCAGCGGAGAGCCATGTCGATCGTTCTATCGACGGTCCTGCGACGTTCATCCACACCAATATTGTTGGGACGTTTGTTCTCCTGCAACAGGCCCTCGACTATTGGCGCAAACTGTCCTCAAGGAGAGCGGTGCATTTTCGCTTTCACCACATTTCAACTGACGAGGTATTCGGTTCACTGGGCGCCGACGGCTTCTTCGACGAAGCAACCTCCTATAAACCGAACTCACCGTACTCGGCCTCAAAGGCGGCATCCGATCATCTGGTTCGTGCGTGGCATCACACTTACGGCTTCCGGTGGTGATATCGAATTGCTCGAACAATTATGGACCCTATCATTTTCCCGAAAAACTCATTCCGTTGACTATACTCAACGCACTTGAGGGAAAGCCGCTGCCGGTTTATGGCACGGGCGAAAACGTGCGGGATTGGCTTTACGTCGAGGATCACGCACGTGCGTTACTGTTAATCGCGGAAAAAGGACGGGACGGACAAAGCTACAATGTCGGCGGCAACTGCGAAAGGTCCAACATCTCGGTCGTCCGCGCGATTTGCGGTTTGATCGATGAGCTTTGTTCCGATTCGATCGGACCACGTGAGCGGCTCATTACGTTCGTCAAGGACCGACCTGGCCACGATCTTCGTTATGCGATCGATTTCCGGAAGATCCGTCATGAGCTCGGTTGGCAGCCGCAAGAAACATTCGAGACGGGCCTGCGGAAGACGGTCCAGTGGTACCTAGCCAATCGTTCCTGGTGGGAAGGTATTCGCTCTAACCGCCTCCGGAGCCGCCACACTCGCGGCCCTCGTCGCCGTCGCCGAAGGACGTTCTCTGCGGGACGCGTCGGTCGCGTTCGTGATCGCGGGCGTATTCGGCGTGGATGGTATCGGCGCGGTCGTCGCGGAGCCCGCGCTTGAGCCTGATCGGTGCCGTCGTGGCGACTCTCGCCATCCCCGTCTTGGGACAGAGGCCGCCGCTGCTGGGGCGGGCGTAACCGCTTCACATGTTGTCGCCGCCGGCGCGGTCGCTATCATCTGGCTGGGGTCGCGGGCCGACTCGAGCGCTGGCCGCTCGCTTCGGTAGCGGGCGTATCCGTGCCACGTTCTACGCTCTCGCTGGCGTTCTCTCCAGGTGGGCACCGGGCTGGCCCGTCGCGACGGACGCCACGATCCTCGTCGGCTTCGCATCGCATGGCATGTCTTCGGGCTCGTACGCGGAGCGCGTCGGCGGGTTTCCGCCCCGCTGCTGCGGGCCGTGTGCGCCGCCGCGTCGCGCTGTCGTTGTGGGCGGCCTCGCGGGCAGCGTGGTGGCGTCGAGATCACGTGGCCGGTCGCCGTCCTGCTCGTCGTCGCCGGCGCGTTGCGCTGCTCGACGCGGTGCTCGCGCGCGACGCGGCCGGCGTGACGGCGGCCACCTCTGCTCGTGGCGGCCGCTGGGGTCGCCGGGATCGCGGGCTACCACCCCGCAGTCGGTGCGGCGCTCGCGCGGCCCGACGCATTCGCCGCCACAGCTTCCGCGGCGGGGCTCGCGCTCGCGATAGCCGGCGGGTGGGCGGGGAGCGTCCTCGGCACGCGGGACCGCGCGTCGGTGAGCGCCTGGTCGTTCGCCGCGGCCATCGCCGCCACCGTCGCGTGCGCGACGGTGCTGATCCGCTCGCGGGCGGGGCGCTCGGGGTCGGCGCCCTTGCCGTCACGTGGGTCGTGGTTGTAGTGCGGTGCAGGCGGCCCGATCTCGCCTGGGCGCCGGCGGCCGCGGGCCTGTGGTGGGCGTTCGCGCTGTTCGATCTGCGCGCACGTCGGCGGAGCCCTCGCCCTGGGGTTCTGCGTCGTATACGCCTACGCGCTCGCTCTGCCGTCGTTCGTGCCGAAGGTGCGCGAGGCCGAGAACGGTCGAGCGCTGGCGATGGCGCTCCTTCCGGTCGCGTACGCGGCGCTCCTCGTCGCGCTCTTCGCGAGCGGGCTCGCGTGGGCGGGGGCTCCTCCGCGCCCGGTGTGGCTCGCGGTGGCTCCCGCATCGTTCGCGATCGTGCTCGCCGCCGTCGGAGCGTGGGTCATGGCCTGCGCGTGGACGTGGTCGGTGGAGCCGGGCTACTACCTCGGGTCCGGCCTGGTCGTCGCGGCGCTGCTCGTCGAGTTCCACACGGCCTCGGTCACGGCCGTGGGAGCTGTATACCATCCCCGTCGGCGGTGTACCTGATCGCCATGGGCTACCTGTTCGCCCGCCTCGGCGAGGCACGGCGCGTGCCGCCGGGGACCGACCTCGCCGGTATCGCTATCCTGCTCGGAGTCCCCGCGCTGCAGACGGTCGTCGCGACCGCTCCGGCGGACATCGCCGCCCACGCGTGGTGGGCGATAGGACTGTCGTTGGTGGCCATAGCGGCGGGCGTGGGACTGCGGTGCCGAACGTACTTCTTCGGAGGCGTCGCGGCCCTGCTCTGGACCGCGCTCTTCCGCTCGTGGAGCTACCTCGTGACCTACTGGTGGATCGTGCTGGGCGTCGTGGGCGTCGCACTGCTCGTGTTCGCCCTCACGTGGGAGCGACGCCGCATGCTCGTCGACGGCACGAGGCGCGCGCTCGAGGGCTGGCGATAGGCTCCCGTCGGCGCGTCGTTGCGAGCCGCGCCCGGTCCCCCGTTGGTATACTCGAGCGCGAGGGGTCTTCCACCTGCACATCCGACGCAGCGCCGCCACGAGCGCCGACGCCCAGGACTCATCCCGATCGCATGAGTGACGCGTCGACCGCTCGCGAGGCGGAGGGTGCGGGTGTCCCTGCCGAACTTGTGCGTCATCACCGGGCTCTCCGGCGCGGGACGCTCCGAGGCCATCCACACGTTCGAGGACCTCGGCTACTTCTGCATCGACAACCTGCCGCCGGCGCTGCTGTCGCGACTGGTCGAGCTCACGACGCTGCCCGGCAGCCGCATCCGCCGCGTCGCCGTCGTCTGCGACATGCGCTCGATGGAGTTCTTCGACACGCTGCTCGACGAGCTCGACAAGCTCGAGGCCGCCGGCCACCCGTACCGGATCCTGTACCTCGAGGCTGCCGACGAAGGTGCTCGTCAACCGGTTCAAGACGACGCGGCGGCGCCATCCGCTGTGCGAGTCCGGGTCGGTCGTCGAGGGCATCCTGCACCGAGCAGAAGGGGCTGGCCAGGTACGCGGTCATGTGGGCGCGCCAACCTACGTCGACCTGTGGCCCGCACTGGCGGACACCGACGGTGCACTGCGGCAGGAGTTCACGCGTGCGACCCACCTGCACCTCACCGTGCCCGGCTACCGGGCGTGGGTCGCCGTCCTCCGCCCGCACCTCGCGCCGTTCGTGCCCGGTGATCGCGCGCTGACCGACCGTGGGTCGACGGTCAGGCGTTCGCCGCCCGCTCGACCGTCGACTCCCAGGACTCGATCACCGGGTTGACCGACTCGACGTCGGGCCCGGCGAGCCCCCACTGGATCATCGCCCGCGTGGCGGTGACGCAGAGGATCATGGCGCCGAACGCCGTCCAGTAGTCACGACGGTCGATGCGTCCCGTCGCCGCCGCCCATCGTTCCCACGTCTCGTCGTCGCTCGGGATCCCCGGCAGCGGTGACGGCACGTTCCCGCGTCTGGCTCCCCGACGTGAAGAGGCTGTAGCCGACGTCGGCGGCCGGGTTGCCGACGTACGCCACTTCGAAATCGACGAGGGCACGCGCCTCGAAGCCCACGATCAGACAGTTGACGATACGGGCGTCGCCCATGCAGACGCCGGGCGCGGTCGTTGGCGTTCGGCGGGAGGTTGCCGGCCAGCCAGTCGAGCAGCGCGCTCGTCGTGGGACGGCGGCGGCCTCCGCGGCGTCGAGCAACGACGCCGGCCAGTAGTCGATGACGTCGACGAGGCCGTTCGGACCGTGGCTCGCCTCGGGCACCTTGGTGGCGTCGACGCGGTGCATCGCGGCCAGCTGATCGTGAAAGGAGTCCCACACCGCGTAGTCGCGTCTCCGGGCGCTGAGCAACCAGCCATTCATCGGTGTGAAACCCACCCGGCACGGTGGTCGGACAGCGAGCGCTCCTCGACGAACTCCATCACGAAGCACGGTCCGCCGACCACCTGATCGCCCCGATCGATGGCCACGACCGCGGGCACCGGCGCGCCGATGACGCGCCAGGTCGTCGAAAGGATGTGGCCCTCCCGGCACCGTCCCGTCGGAACACGACGCTGGGCTCGCCCGGTGCCTTGAGGACCAGCGGCCCGAGGGGTCGCTCGCTGGTCACGTCGAAGGCGCCACGCCCCGCTCGAGTGGACCCGCCCGTCAGCCGGGTGAGCGTGACGGCGGTGATCGACGGCTCCACTTCGGCGGCCAGAAACGCGAACGAGACGGTCTTCCACGTCGTCGGAAAGATCGCTAGATATAACCTACCTTCGGGTCACCCGGCCCTGCACGTGCGCACCCTGGAAACGAGGACGACATGACGGAGGCTGCCACCGAGAACCTCGGCTCGATCTTCGTCGATCCGGCCGCCTACGCCGATCCCGAGCGCTGGCACGCCGCCGCCGAAGCGCATCCGCGACGAGTCACCGATCCTGCGAGGTGACGAGCTCGATGAGCTTCCCGGAGTTCTGGGCCATCACCAAGCACGCCGACGTGATGGAGATCGAGCGCAACCCCGAGATCTTCACCAACGCGCCGGTGCCGCGCTCGCGCCCGACGGCCGAACCGTCGAGGCCGCCGCAGACGCCGCCGGTGAAGACGCTGATCCAGATGGACGGCGACCAGCACAAGGCGCACCGGAACATCGTCAACGACTGGTTCAAGCCCGGGCAACGTCAAGAAGCTGCAGGCCGCGATCGACGAGCTGGCCAAGCACTACGTCGACCGGATGGCGGCGCTGGGCGGCAGGTGCGACTTCGTCAACGACGTCGCCCTGGACTTCCCGCTGCAGGTGATCCTGTCGATCCTCGGGCTCCCGGAGGAGCGACTACGCCCGCATGCTCAAGCTCACCCAGGAGCTGTTCGGCGCCGAGGACCCCGACATCGGCCGGATGGGCGAGGACGAGTCGATGCTCGAGGTGCTGCTCGACTTCGTCGACCTACTTCACCGCGCTGGCCGAGCGATCGCCGCGCGCGACCCGACCGCCGACCTCGCGTCGGTCATCGCCAACGCCGAGATCGACGGCGAGCCGCTGGCCGACCTCGACATGCTCGGCCACTACGTGATCATCGCCACCGCCGGCCACGACACGACGTCGAACGCGATCGGCGGCGGCCTGCTCGCGCTGCATCGAGCAGCCCGACCAGCTCGAGCTGCTGCAGGCGCAACCCGAGCTGATCGACGACGCCGCCGACGAGATCATCCGCTACGTCTCGCCGGTGAAGCACTTCATGCGCAACTGCCAGGCAGCCGTTCACGCTCCGCGACGTGACGTTCGAGCCCGGCGACACTGCTCTACCTCTCGTTCGCGTCGGCCAACCGCGACGAGGAGGTCTTCGCCGACCCGTTCCGCCTCGACGTCCGGCGCGAGAACGCGTCGAGCCACGCTCGCGTTCGGGTTCGGCCGCCACTTCTGCCTCGGCGCGCACCTCGCGCGCATGGAGATCCGCGCCATCTTCAGGGAGCTGCTCGCGACGGCTCGAGCACATCGAGCTCGCCGGCGAACCGACGTGGATCCAGGCCTACTTCGTGGAGGGACCGAAGAGCATCCCGATCACGTACGGCCTACGTTGACCGGGTGACGCCAGAGGAACCACCGACCGGACCGCTGTCGTGGCTCCGGGTCGTCGACCTCACCGATCTCCGCGGGGCGCTCTGCGCGCGGATCCTCGCCGACCTCGGCGCCGACGTGATCCGGGTCGGAGCCCGGCAGCCGTCCGCCGACTCGCTCGCCCACGCAGTACCGCAACGCCAACAAGCAGGGCGTCGCGCTCGACCTCGACCGACGCGCGGACCGCGCCCGGCTCGACGACCTGCTCGCCGCGCCGACGTGCTGGTGGAGAACCTCGACGCGACGTCGACGCACGCTGAACCTCGAACCGGACGCGCCGCCGCGCACCCGCACCTCGTGCACGTGGCGCTCGCCGACCTCGGGCTGAGCGGACCCCGCGCCGCCTGGCACCTCGAACCGCTGCCCGCGCTCGCGGCGTCGGGCGCGCTGTGGGCGTCGGGCTTCCCGCAGCTGCCGCCGTGCAACGCGCCCGGGCCACCTCGCGCACGACTGCGCGTCGGTGTACGGCGCGATCGGCGCGGTCGCCGCGGTGCTCGACCGCGACCGGCGCGACGACGGCCGCGGCCAGCTCGTCGAGGTGAGCGTGCAGGAAGCCGCGCTCGCCGGCACTCATCCCGTGGTCGATCGCGATGCAGGACTACCTCTCGGTCAACCCGCTGCTGCCGGTCGACGGCCGCCGCAACGCCGACGGCGCGTACTGGGTGCTGCCCGCGCGCCGACGGTTGGGTGCGCGTGGTGGTCGGCTCGCCGAAGCAGTGGGCCGGGTTCAAGACGCTGATGCGCGACCCCGAGGTGTTCGAGGCCGACGGAGTGGAGGAACCCGCAGTTCCGGCTCGAGAACGCCGACGTGATCCGGATGGTGGCGCGAGGACCGGCTCACCGACCGCACCCGCGCCGAGCTGTTCGAGGAGGCACTCGGCTACGGCGCCACCGTCGGCGTGCTGCACCAGCCGAGCGAGTTCGTCGCGCACCCGCAGACGCGCGACGCGCGGGTTCTTCGTCGACACCGGCTTCGCCGGGCTCGAGGGCCTGCCGTTCGCGACGCCAGCCGGTGAAGCTCGCGCGCACGCCGTCGTCGATCCGCCGGTCGCCGCGTCAGGTCGACGACGACGCCGACGTTCGGCGCCGGTCACGCGGCGCGCCGGTCGCCCCTCGGCGCCGGGACGCGACCTGCTGCTCGACGGCGTGCGCGTCGTCGAGTTCGGCGTCGCCGCGGTCGTGCCCGAGACTGTGCGCGGTCCTCTCGGAGCTCGGCGCCGACGTGATCAAGATCGAGTCGATGGCCAACCCCGACGTGCTGCGCATGGGCAGCGGCGAGCGTCGAGCTGATCAACAAGAGCTTCACCTTCAACGACGAGTGCCGCGGTCGGCGCAGCGTCGCGCTCGACCTCACCACCGAACGGGGTCGCGAGCTCGCGCTCGCGCTGTGCGCGTCGGCCGACGTCGTCGCCGAGAACCAGCGCGGCGGCGCGCTCGACCGACGCGGCCTCGGCTACGAGACGTGCGGGCGCTCAACCCACGCGTGATCTACGCGTCGTCGCAGGGCTACGGCCGCGGTGGCCCGTTCGGCGAGATGCCCGCGTACGGACCGCTCAACTCCGGCTTCAGCGGCGTGCACGTGCTGTGGAACCATCCCGACGCGCCGTATCCGTGCGGCACGTCGATGAACCACCCCGACCACATCGCCGGGCGGCTGCTCGCGGTCGGGGTGCTCGCCGCGCTGCGCGAGCGCGAGGCGAGCGGCGAGGGCCAGCTCCTCGAGCTCGCGCAGACCGAAGCCGCCGCCTACCTCATCGGCGAGGTGTACCTCGAGGGCGGCGCGCTCGGGCGTCGATCCCGCACCGCTCGGCAACACCCACCCGACCGCCTCACCGCACGGCGTGTACCCGTCGGCCGGCGACGACCAGTGGGTCGCGATCGCGGTGATGGACGACGACGCGTTGGCGCGCGTTGTGCGCGGCCGTCGGTTGGGACACCGACCCGTCCCTTGCGACCGCGACCGGCGCGGGTCGCCGCCGCGCGCGGACCTCGACACGCGCCTCTCGCCGCGTGGACGAGCCCGCGGACCAAGGAGGCCGCGGCCAGCAGCTCCAGGCGCACGGCGTGTCCGCGATGCCGGTGATGGGCCCGCTCGACCACCACGCCGACCCGCACCTGCTCGAGCGCGGCGCGATCGTCACGCTGCACCACCCCGAAGTCGGCGACGAGCGCCACATCGGCAACCCGCTGCGCTTCTCCCGGCTGCCGCAGCGCTCGCCCCGAGGCCGCGCCGCGTGATCGGCGACCACACCGAGGCGGTCCTCACGTCGGTGCTCGGTCTCGACGCCGACGAGGTGGCGGAGCTCGTCGAGGGCGGCGTCTGCCGGTAGCTCGGAACGCTGATCGAAGCAGCGCGGGGATTTCGTGTAGACATTCTCGTGTTCACGGAGGGCCGTCGCACGTGCGCTGTCCGTGAACGTCGGATGACAGAGGGATCGGCGGCGCGACCCGTCAGTCCCGGCTCGTTTTGGTAGAAACTGCGGTGCCGGGTCACCGGGCCGGGTACGACCCAGGGGGGAACATGAAGCCATCGAGGACGAAGAAGCGTCTCGGGCTGGTGCTCGTCGTCGTCGTGGCGGCGCTCGTCGCCGCGACCCTGACACCGGCGGTCGGTGGGGCGTCGGCCCCCGCCACGGTGCCGGTGTCCAAGACGATCACCACCGCCGGTCTCGGATACGCTGAAGAACTTCGGGGACGCGGCCACCGGCACCCAGGCCCGCTACCAGCGGGCCAACGACACCAACGAGGTGAAGGGCTACACGTTCGAGCTCAAGGAGTTCGCGGACGACAACAACGACCCCGCGACCGCGCTGTCCGAGGCGCGCCGACTGGTGACCCAGGACGGCGTCGGTCGCCATCGTCCCCGACGTCTCGACGGTGACGCCGGCCGACTACCTGACGCAGCAGCAGATCCCGTACTTCGGCCCCGGCTACGACGTCACGTACTGCACGGCCAACGGTTGGGGATTCAGCGTGTACGGCTGCCTCATCCAGGAGAACCCGAAGGTGCTCCCCGGTTCGAACTGGGAGCAGCTCTACAAGGCGTTGACCGCCAAGGGCATCACGCACCCGACGGTGGCGCTGCTCGGCAGCGACCAGACGTCGGGCAAGGTGTCGATCCAGGGCACCGCCTCGGTGGCGGAAGGAACTGGCTTCAAGGTGGTCTACGCCAAGGGTGCGTTCCCGGCGCCGCCCACGGTGGTCGGTGACTACTCGCCGTACTCCCAGGCGCTGCTCACGTCGAACGACGGCAAGGCTCCCGACGTGATCTACACCACCATCCCGGCGACCTCGACCATCGCGCTGATCAACCTGATCAAGAGCAATGGCTACACGGGGACGTTCATGTCGCCGTTCTACTCGCCCATCCTGCTCAAGGCCCTTTCGGGCGCGTACATCTTCGTGCAGTTCGCCGGTTTCGAGTCCACCGCGAAGGGCGTCCAGCAGATGCTCAAGGACGTCAATGCCGTCAAGCCCAACACGCCGGGCTCGATCGCGTTGGCCGGTGGCTACTTCGGCGCCGACTTCTTCATCGCCGCGGTGAAGCAGGCGCTGAAGACGAACAAGACGTTGACCACGGCCTCGATCAAGAAGGCCGCCGCGGCGATGACGTACCAGATCAAGGACACCATCGGCCCGACGAGCTACCCGAAGTCGTACAAGGGTCAGTTCCAGGCGTGCTCGACGCTGCTGTACGACGACGGCACTGCGTTCAGCATTGACCAGCCGTTCTTCTGCACCAACAAGAAGTACCCGGTGCTGCCGAAGTTCTCGAACGGCTAGCGACACCTGGCGACACACGTCGACACGGGGCGGGGTCTGCGGACCCCGCCCCGGTCACGCGTCAGCGGCCGCTCCCGAGGTAGGCACTGGTGAGCAGCTCCATGTCGGCCTGGTCGCGTGGACCGCTCCAGACGACCTTGCCCAACTCCATGAACACGAGAGTGTCGGCGACCGCGAGCAGCGTTCTTCGCGTGTTCTTCGACCAGCAGGACTGCACACCCGAGTTCACGCAGCTCGACGATGGACCGGATCACCGCGTCGGCCGCGAGTGGGGCGAGACCGAGAGTTGGCTCGTCGGCGATCAGCACGACGGGCGGGTCGGCCAGCATCGGCGCGAGGCTGAGCATCTGCTGCTCGCCGCCCGACAGCAGACCGGCCTGCTGCTTCCGACGTTCGGACAGGATCGGGAACCGCTCGTAGGCGACCGCGCGCAGCTTCTCGTCGCGGAGGCTCACGGTCAGGTTCTCCTCGACGGTGAGACCGGGGAAGATGCCGCGCGCTTCGGGGACCAGGAGCACGCCGTCGTGGGCGCGACGGAACATCGGCGCGGCCGTGATGTCGTTCCCGAGCAGATGGATGGTCCCGATGTTCGCGTCGACCATCCCCGCCGCGACTGCGCAGAGCGTTGACTTCCCCGCGCCGTTGGCGCCGAGCAGGGCGGTGATCTTGCCACCATCGAGGCGCAGGTCGACGCCGTGGAGCACCTCGACGTCGCCGTACCCCGCGACGACGTCGTGGATCGCGAACGTCGCGTCGCCGAGCGGCTCAGGCCCGGGCACCGTGTCGCCTGCGGACGAGTGGCTGCGTTCGTGTTCGGGAACCGCGCCTCCGTGTACCTGTGCCTCCACTTCCGCGATGCGGGCCTTGCGGGCCCGTTCACGCTTGCGGGCCAGCTTCTGTTGTCCGACGAGCGAGAGGACGCCGTCGGGTTCCTGGGCGAGCTGGATGGCTCCGATGCCGGAGAGGATGGGCACGAAGTACACCGACGTGATGAGCGCGTTCACCGTGCCACCGGAGAAGATGTCGGTGGAGATCCAGTGGAACACCGCGGTACTGGCGGCGAACGCGAACCCTGCGAGCAGCGCGCCGCCGGGACGGCGGATGCCGAAGGTGACGGCGAGCGCGAGCCAGAACAGCCCGACGAGTGGTGGCGCGGTGGCATCGGTCACCTGGAACGAGAACATGCCGAGCAGGACCCCACCGATGCCGGCGATCCCGGCCGAGAGGGCGAACGTCATGACCTTGGCCCGGTTCACCGCGATCCCCGACGCTTGGGCCGCGACCTCCGAGCTGCGTACCGCGTGGATTGCCCGCCCGGACGACGAGCGCATCAGCGCGTGGATCATCAACGTCAGCAGACCGAAGAGCACGAGGAGCAGCACGATCTGTTCGGGGAGCTGGCTGAAGTCGAGCTTGTCGAGCTTGGTGATGTCGGGATTCGACGACAGCCGACGCACGAACACGTCGTTGACCCAGTTCAGGCCGGGGACGTCGAGCGTGGGGGAGCGGATGGTCCACCCGGACTGCCCGTTGCGGACCGAGTCCGTGGCGAGGGGAACGAGCGCGAGGAAGAACGCCCAGGCCAGGGTGCCCAGCGCGAAGTTGACGCCGCCGAGCTTCGACAACGGGATCGCGAGGAGCGCGCCGAGCGCGGCCGCGGCCAACCCGCCGAGCACGATCGCCCAGAAGAAGTTGATCTGACCGTGCACCGCGATCAAGGGGATGTCGACGCCGAAGTTGTGGGTCAGCGCCCATCCGGCGGCGAAGCCGCCGACGGTGACGAAGCTGGCCTGCATGAGGCTCACCTGGCCGCCCATGCCGGTGACGACCACGAAGGACAGGAAGATGACCGCCATCGCCAGACTCTGGGCGATCACGGTCTGGTCGTAGGTGTCGGCCTGCAGCCACGACGCGCCGAACCACTGCAACGAGAACGACGATGAGGATGAAGGTCCACACCGCCCACGGCAGGCGCCGACGCCACTTCGGCAGACCCGCGCGATGGTCCGGTCGGTGGGGCGTCGTCGGCGACCGAGCCCGGCTTGTCGCGATCGGTCGCGACCCGAGCCAGAACAGCAGGATGATCACGAGGAGGAACGGCACCGACGACTTCAGCCCGGTCAGGTTGCTCAACCACTTGGGCAGGACGTCGTCGCTGTAGCCGGCGACGAGGTTCTGCACGACACCGAGGAGCAGGCCACCGGCGAACGCGATCGGGATCGAGCGCAAGCCGCCGAAGACGACCGCGGCCAATGACCCGAGCACCACCAACGTGAAGACGAAGTCCTGCAGTTGGAACAGCGGTGCGATGAGGATGCCCCCGAGGCCGGCCAGCACCATGGTCATGACCCACGCCGCCGCCGAGGTCCGCGCCGCGTTCACCCCGCGTAGACCGGCGAGCGTCTCGCGATCGACGACCGCCCGCATCTCGAGCCCGACGCGCGTGCGCCGGATCACGAACCAGAGCACGATCGCGGCCAGGGCGGCGACGACGAAGACCGCGATCTGGTCGGTGTTCAGGACGACACCAGCGATCTTGTAGGTGTCGTGGGGCGTCTTCCAGACGCCCGGCACGGAAAGGCCCTGGTTGACCTCGTCGTTGCTCTGGAAGCCGAGGTCGAGGACGTCGTTGCCGAGACTGACCACCAGCCACTGGATCAGCGCCGGGAGTGCAACCAACAGGCCGATGGTCCCGACGATCCGCGCGTAGATCGGCGCTTTCGCCAGTCGTCGGAGCAGGATGCGGTCCAACAGCAGACCCAGGAGGGGGGCGAAGATGAACACGCAGATGACCAGCGCGGGGACGATCGGCACACCCAGGGCCGTGTTGAGCTGGTAGTAGAGGTACGCAGTGGCGAACGCGACCGCGCCGTGCGCGAAGTTGAAGATGCCCGACGTGGTGTACGTGAGCACGAGCCCCGAGGCCATGATCCCGTAGATGGCTCCGGTGACGAGACCGGAGAACACGAGGTTCCAGAACTGGTTCACGAGGGCTCCGTGCCCGTTCCCTGGTGCTCGTGCTCGCCGAGGTAGGCGTCGCGCACTTCCTGGTTCCCCTGGATGTCGGCGGGCGACCCGTCCGCGAGGACGGTACCGAGGTTCAACACCACGACGCGGTCGCACTGCTCCATGACGAACCCGGCATTGTGCTCGACCAGGAGCACCACGCAGCCGGTCTCTTCCCGCACGGCCTGGATCTGCTCGCCGAGACGCTCGATTTCCGTCTCGTCGAGTCCGGACGCGGGTTCGTCGAGGAGCAACACCGTGGGCGGGTCGACGATGGCGCGCGCGAACTCGACCATGCGCGCGACACCGATCGGGAGAGAACCCGCCATCTCCGTGCGGACCGGGAGCAGCCCGCACCGCTCCAACACGTCGTCGACCCGTCGGCGACGGTCACGCTCACGCCGGCGGCGCGTGGGGAAGGCGACGAGGTCGGCGACGAGCCCGCCTCCACCGCTGCGCCATTCGAGCGCGGCGAGGACGTTGTCCTCCACCGTGAGCCACCCGAACGGCTGGACCCGCTGGAACGTCCGACGCAGGCCGAGGCGGGCCCGGGAGGTGGCGGGGGTCCGGGTGACGTCCTTCCCGCCGAGGACCACGCGTCCTTCGTCGGGAGCGCGCACGCCGGAGATCACGTCGAAGAGGGTCGTCTTCCCCGCTCCGTTCGGGCCGATGATCCCGATGACCTCACCCTCACCGGTGTCCAGGCTCACCTGACTCAACGCCGCGATCCCGCCGAAGCGGACGCTGATGCCGGACAGACTCAGCACCGGGCCGCCGACTCGACCGAACGAACCGACTGCGGGTCCGTCACGTCCATCGTCACCGGCACCTGCACATCCCCCTGCTGTCGGCGAACCGATCGGCCAGACCGTATCGCCCGGTTACGCCGGCAACAATTTATCTATATCTTTTCGGGGGATGACCCGAGCGAAGGAGCTCCGATGAGTGACTCGTCCTCCCGGTTCGTCGACGTGGACGAGCGCGTGCACGCCGCCGACCCCGACGACTGGTCGTGGAACGAATCCTGGTTCTTCTCCTGGATCGACCTCGACGGCGGGCCCGCGGGGTTCTTCCGCGTCGGCCTGCTCCCGAACCAGCGCCGAGCGATGCTCTGGAGCTTCGTGTTCGTCGACGGTGAGTGGCTGGGCATCGAGGAGTCACGCCTCGCCCTGGACGACTTCGACCTGTCGGAGGGTCTCGACTATGACAAGTGGGCGCTGCGCTGCGGCTGGCGTCCGGCGCCGCCGCTCCGCGGCGGTGCCTTTCGCTTCGACGGCACCTGCTTGACGCGTTCCGGTACGAATGCCGGCGCCTACGTTCCGATGTCGCTCGAGCTCGACTGCCGAGCGACCGGTGCGTGCGTCGGGACGAGGGAGGATCCCCACACGGCTGCAATGACGTTCCCGACGGACCGGTTCGAGCAGTCGCTCGAGGCCACCGGAACGCTCGTCGTCGACGGCACACGCCACGAGGTACGCGCCGGCGCCCACCGCGACCGGTCGTGGGGGCCTCGTGAGTGGCGCATCGAGTTCACCCTCGGCGACGTGCAGGCCGACGACCGCCAGCTGTACTTCGTGGGTTCACCGGCATACGGCACCGGCTCGGGATACCTGCGCGAGGGCTCGGCCGGACTCCGCCACCTCGCGTGGACGAGCGGAACCGTCGGCTACGACGACGCCGCTCGTACCATCACGCCGGGTCACCTCGTGTTCGAGGATCCCGACGGCACGCACACCGAAGTGGCGGTCGCACCGGTGTCTCCGAGCGTGGCGTTCGACATGGCCCACACCTGCCAGGAGCCGGAACAGTGGCTGTACTGGCGCGGCCTGATCGAAGCGCGAGTTCCTGGATGGGATGGACCCGCTCGAGGCTGGTTCGAGGCCAGCCGCTACGGGAGCGCCTGAGATGCCGCCGCTAGCCTCCGCGCTCATGGCGTCGGCGGAGCTCGACGGACGGGTCGCGGTGATCACGGGTGCGGGTTCCGGGATCGGGCGGGCCACGGCGATGCGGTTCGCGGCCGAGGGTGCGCGTCTCGTCATCAACGACATCGACGCCGACGCGGCGGAGACGACGGTCGATGCGATCGTGGCGGCGGGCGGCGTCGCGACTGCACACCAGGCTGATGTGGGCGACTCCGAGGCAGTGGACGCGATGATCGCGGCGGCGGTCGACACCTACGGCAGGCTCGACATCCTGCACAACAACGCGGGGTACGGCATCCCCGGTCGGGTGGCGGAGATCACCGACGATCAGTTCGCCGAGGTGTTGCGCGTCAACCTGTGCGGGGTGCTGTACGGGACGCGCGCCGCACTGCGGTTCATGGTGGACCAGGGTTCGGGCTCGATCGTGAACACCGCGTCGAATGCAGGGTTCGGCGCGACGCGTGAACGGGCCGGCTACGGAGCGGCCAAGGCAGCCGTGATCAACCTCACGCGCAGTACCGCGGTGGAGAACGGCCGCTTCGGTGTGCGGGCGAACGCGATCTGTCCCGGTCCGATCGAGACCCCGGCGTTCGTGCGCTTCGCGCCGGACATCGACTACTACCGGGCGCAGATCCCGCTCGGTCGCCTCGGCGCCGCGGAAGACGTCGCGGAGCTCGCGCTCTTCCTGGCGTCGGATCGCTCGTCCTACCTCACCGGTACGGCCATCTCGATCGACGGCGGGATGATGGCGCGGCTGCCGGCACCCCACCTCACGCCGGAAGAGATCATCGAAGGATGAGCCGGGCGTGTGCCGCCGAATCGGGTCGGCGATGACGATCGCAGCTGTCTACCGCGACGACCCGCGGCTGCAACCCCTGCTCGGTCCCGGCGCGCCGTTCGAGGTGCACGAGATCGAGCTCGACGGTGTCCCGCTGCGTGATTTCGTGCGGGCGCCACGCACGATCGTGGACATCTTCCGGATGGGCGTGGCGCACGAAGCGCGCGAGCACATCGTCCACGGCGACGAGCGGCTCACTTTCGGTGACGTGCGGCGTCAGGCGTTCAGCCTCGCCGCGCGAGTTGCGCGCCACCTTCGGTGTCCGCGCCGGCGACCGGGTCGCCATCGCCATGCGCAACCTGCCCGAGTTCGTGGTCTCGTTCTGGGGCGCAGCGCTGGTCGGTGCGATCGTCGTGCCGCTGAACTCGTGGTGGACGGGCGAGGAGCTCGTCTACGGACTCCAGGACGCCGGCGCCACGGTCGCGTTCCTCGATCCCGAGCGGCTCGAGCGCGTCCGCACGTGCGGCGCGCCCGCGGGCGTGCCGCTGGTCGCGGTGCGCACCCGAGATCACGACCTGCGCTTCGACGACCTCGTGACCGGTGCGCCGCTCGACGACACGGCGATCGCGGCCCTCGAACCCGACGACGTCGTGACGATCCTCTACACGTCGGGCACGACCGGACGACCCAAAGGAGCCCCGGCCACGAGCCGCGCCCACATTGCCAACATCTGGAACATGGCGTTCGCAGCTGCCCGCGAATCGTTGCTCGCGGCGCGGCCCGCGGCATCGGCGCGTCAGTCGGCGACGCTTTCGGCCCAACCGATGTTCCACATCGGGGGCATCGCGTCGATCATCGGCGGTCCGATGGGCGGCGGGAAGCTCGTGATCATGCGCAAGTGGGACGTCGAGGAGGCAGTGAAGCTCGCGCAACAAGAGGGTGTCACCAACCTCGGCGGGGTTCCCACCATCGCGCGGCAGCTGCTCGACTACCCCGGGATCGGCGAGCTCGGCCTCGATGTGCGTACCTTTCCGCTCGGCGGCGCCGCGGTCGCACCCGACCTCCCGCTGCGCGCGGTCGAGGTGTTCGGCCCCGGGGTCCAGATCCTCAACGGCTACGGGCTGACGGAGACGACGTCGGCATGCGCGACGAACGTCGGCATCGAGTTCGAGGCGCGCCCCGACAGCGTCGGGCGAGCGAATCTCACTGCCGACGTGCGCATCGTCGACCTCGAGGGATCGCCGGTGCCGACCGGACAGCTCGGCGAGATCTGCTTCCGCTCACCGCAGGTCACCCAGGGCTACTGGAACAACGAGGCGGCCACGGCGGAGGTGTTCCGCGACGGCTGGTTCCACTCTGGTGACGTCGGTTGCCTCGATGACGACGGATACCTCTCGGTGGTCGACCGGATGAAGGACGTGGTGATCCGCGGGGGCGAGAACGTCTACTCGCCCGAGGTGGAGGCCGTCCTGTACGAGCACCCCGACGTCGCCGAGGTCGTGGTCATCGGGTTGCCCGAGCAGGTGATGGGGGAGCGGGTGTGCGCAGTCGTGGTGCCCCGCCCTGGGGCCACGCCCGACCTCGTGTCGCTGCGCGAGTTCGTCGCCGCGCACCTGGCCGCGTTCAAGTGTCCGGAGGCGTTGTTCATCACCGACGAGCTCCCGACGACGGCGACGTCGAAGGTCGCCAAGCGCGAGCTGCGCGCCCAGCTCACCGAGCCCGAGGCCGACGTCCAACGCCTCTGGTGAATCTCGTCGTGGTCAGCCGGCGGCGGCGAGTTCGACGGTCTGACGGTTCGACGCCTTGCAGTCGAAGGTTCCGGCCTTGCTCGGGTACTCCCGCACGTACTTGCTGCCGTCGAACTTCAGGACCATGAAACACGGCGTGTTCTGCTTGGCGCCGGGATCCATCGTGCCCCACATGCCGCCGGCGTCGAACTTGTGCGTGTTCTTCAGTGCGGTGAGCAAGTTCGCTCGGGTGAGACCGTTCACGCCCTGGTTCTTCACGACCTGGTTGGCGGCCTGCTGGAAGAGGAGCGCCGAGACCCAACCCCACACCGCGAAGCCGTTGATCTTGTCCTTGCCCACGTACTTCACGAAGTTGGCGAGCGACGTGTTCGCCTTCGTCTCCGTGAACGGTAGGAAGTTCATGACGATGTGGGTGTTCGCCATCACTGCACCGGCTGCCTCGGTCTTCTTGTCGTAGCACTGGATCTGGCAGGTCCAGACGAACTTCGAATCGGTCAGCCCCTGGAGCTGCGCTTCTTGGCGCATCGAGATGACGTTGTCGACCGGCGTCCCCGTCAGGTTGTAATTGTCACCGTCGGTCTTCATCTGCTGGATCACCGGCGTGTACGCGCTCTGCGGGTCGCGGCTGCTCATCGGGATCGTCTTGGTCACGTCGATCCCGGCGTTCTGCGCGAGGAGCCCGAGCACTGACGTGCTGCGTGCGGTCGCGGCGGAGTCGGCACTCACGATGAGCGGCCCCTTCAGGTCGCCGTACTTCTTCAGGTAGTACTTGGCGTCTCCGACCTGACCGGTGAACTTCTGAGGGTCAGCGTCGACGGTGGCGCAGTCGAGGAGGCTGCCCGAGATCGGGAAGCTCACTGCCGCGCAGGCTTGTTTGGTGTTCGTCGCGACCGACGGCATGTCCGGGAGACCGCTCGCCTGGCCGGCTTTGTCCTTGCAGTTCACCGCGTCGTCGAAGTTCGCGAACAGGAACATGCCGGTCCCGACCAGGGCGTAGTCGTTCTCGCAGGCCTGGATGATGGCGTTCCGTGCCTCGTTCGGGTTGAGCTTGGAGTCGATGAAGTCGAGCACGAGCTTCCGACCGCCGATGCCGCCGTTGGCATTGATGAACTTCACCGCGCCGGTGACGCCGTCGACGCCGCCCTTGAACAAGCCCGGAGCGATCGCGTTGTCGACGTCGGCGACGGTGGCGATGTGGATCTCCTTGGCGGTGACGCCGATCTCGGTGGCGGTCGGCGCGCCGTTGGCCGCACCGCCGGTCGCCGGGAACAGGGCCATCGTGGTCGCGATCGCGGTCAGCGCGATCACGGCGCGCCGGGAAGACATGAGCACCGGGTTCCCCCTTGGTCGGTAGCTCAAGATGTCAGACATTTCCGTCGGCGTCAAGGTCGCCGGCGCCGATATGTTTAGATCTCTATGGAGGGCGATTCCTCCCCACCCGACCACGAGTGAGTCCATGAGCACCGTGCCGCGCGCGATCGATCTGCTGGTCAACACCGACATGGGCGACTTCGAGCCGCCCGACTGGATGGTGCGGGTCAAGGAGGACTACTTCAACGGTGGCGCGGGTCGGTTCCCGAGCCGTGAGCTCGGCGAGCTGCTCGACGAGATGGACCAGCAGGGCGTCCAGCGGGCCGTCCTCATGACGAACATGACGCGGTCGACCGAGCGGGTGCGGTCCTTCGTGGACGCGCATCCCGAACGCTTCAGCGTCGGCCTCGGCGGTCACAACCTCCTCGAGCCCATGCGGAACCTGCGCACGCTCGAGACCTTCGTGCAGGACTACCCGGTCGCGTACACGGTGGTGGCGCCGGCGTTCTGGGGCGACGGGATGTACCCGCCCACCGACCCCGTCTACTTCCCGCTCTACACGAAGTGCTGCGAGCTCGACCTCCCCCTCGTGATGAACGCTGGTCTTCCGGGCCCGCCGATCCCCGGTGACGCGCAGAACCCGGTGCACTACGACCGCGTGTGTTCCCGGTTTCCCGAGCTGAAGCTCACGATGATGCACGGCGCCGACCCCTGGTGGGACATGGCGATCCGGCTGATGATCAAGTACGGAAACCTGCGGTTGATGACGTCGGCGTGGGCGCCGCGGCACCTCCCCGAATCGCTGTTGCACTTCATGCGGACACGCGGCAAGCGCCGGATCATGTTCGCGTCGGACTCGCCGGTGCTGTCGATCACGCGCTGCATCAAGGAGGCGTCCGAGCTGGATCTCTCACCCGAACTGCTCGACGCCTATCTGTACGGGAACGCGGACGAGTTCTTCTTCGGGGGAACTTCGGGTTCGGTCTGACGCGCTCAACCGATCGCGTCGATGCGCAGGCGCTCGAGGCGAATACGGGCGATGCGCCAGTCGCCGTCTTCGCGGACGTACTCCTCGCGGTAGTGGCCGTAGCCCTGCAGTCCCCAGCGTGGTGCCGTCGTGCTTGGGCCACTCGACGTAGTCGAACATCGCCCAGATGCCCCGGGCGGTGTCGTCACCGGTGATCTCGATCTCGGGCATGTGGCCGTGGTGACGCGTGCGGGCACCGACGAGTGCGGTGCTCACGTTGGTCACGATCTCGTCGCGTCCGTGGTTCACCATGTCGGCCTCGGGCACCTCCATCACGCAGTCGGTGGCGAAGACGAGTCCCCAGTCGTCCCACTGCTTCGGTCCATCAGGCGGAAGTAGCGGGCCTTGAGCTGCTTGATCGGCTCGATGTCGAGGAGCTGCTGCAGTCCGTTCGTGTCGTCGGTCATGATGCCTCCATGCGGTCGAAGGCGGCGTCGATGGCGTCGCGCCGCTGCTCGTAGATGCGGTCGGTAGGAACCGTGCGTGAGCACGTAGGGCTCATCGGCTTCGAGGTCGGTGAGCAGGTTGCGGATCGCGTGCTCGGGCGTGACGAGGTCACCGTCCCCCATGGGCTGGTGGGCGATCATCGCGTCGACGTCGGCCTCGTCGAGCAGCGACTCGCCGAGGTCAGCCGGCCGCGCCAACACGCTGCTCTCGAGGTGGCGCGTCATCATCCCGCCGGGGAACAGCACGTCACCCCGATGTCCTCGCGGGTGAGCTCCTCGCGCAGCGATTCGGCGAAGCCCAGCACCGCGAACTTGCTGGTCTGGTACGCACCGAGTCGCACCGACGGCGCAAGCACGCTCGACGACGCGGTGAACACGATGCGACGGAAGCCCGCGCCCGCTCGCAGCATCGGGAGGAACTCGCGCACGGTGCGGACGGTGCCGAGCACGTTGACGTTGAGGACCCACTGCCAGTCCTGCTCGGTCAGCGTGATCGATCGCACCGAACTGTTGCACGCCGACGTTGGAGCAGAGGACGTCGCAACCACCGAGCGTCGAGCGGACGTGCTCGGCGGCGGCGACGACCGACTCCGCATCACCGATGTCGACGCGCACGGAGGTCGTGGTCACGCCCGAGTCCGAGAGCGATCGTCGCCACCGTTCGCGGCGCGGCTTCCGCGTCGATGTCGAGCACCGCGACGTTCATCCCGGCGTCGGCGAACATCCGCGCCATCGCGGCTCCGAGCCCAGAGCCGCCACCGGTCACCACCGCGGTACGACCCGCAAGATCTGCCACGTTGTTCCTTCCCGAAACGCCTCGGTTCACCAGCGCACTGCTGCGGTCTCGACGGTGAGCGGGCGAGCATATGACGCGTCGTCGCGATCGCGCGTGCCCTTGATGTAACCCTGATCCGTGAAGTACTTCGACTGCAACATCGACGCGTCGGCGATGAGCATGAGCTCGAGGGTCGAGCGTCGCACCGCGATCTTCCAGGCGCCGTCGCGTCGTTCGAGACGGTCGAGGTAACGGCCGTTCAGCAAGGTGGCGGTCGACCCGTCCGGACTCAACATGGCGACCAGCACGTAGCTCTCGGCGTGCGCGACGTCACCGTCGATGTCGCACGTGTGCGTCGTGATGTTGTGCAGATGTGTCTGCGATGTCGCGGCATGCACGGCGTTCGCCCACGGCGCGTAGTCGGGACCTCGGTTCACGGTCGAGCCGTGTTCGTCGACGCCGTCGTCGTGGTACGTGCTCGTGAGGGCCTCGGCGTCATGACGATCGCAGCCACGCGCATGGCTCGCGACGCAGTCGAGGATCTCGGCGCGATCCATGAGGTGTTGGACGTCACGTCGCAGATGTTCGAGTTGCGCTTCGATGTCCATGTGGTCTCCTGGGAGTCAACCGACCGCGAGCCCATAGAGGTTCGTGGCCTCGAGCCGGACAACGAGGCGCCCCTTGGCCAGCATGTCGTGGTCAAAACCTGGACGCGCCGACGCGGCACCCAACTGTGCGTGTACTTCGTACTGTTCGTCCATCGCCGCGTCGCCCGGCGCCTGCGGCACCGTGAGGGTCACGGTTCCCTCGACGACGGCGAAGTTGAACGAGTTGATTCCGGGAACATGCAGGACGGCGCGAGGATCCCGAAGCAGGTTCCTGCCCTTCGTCCGTGTCGTGGTGGTCGAGATCCGGACGACACGACGTTCCCGATCCACGACGTAGTACACGTTCGAGAGGTGAGGCGTGCCGTCTTCGTTGATCGTGGCCAGGATGCCGTCCTTGTTGTTCGCCACGATGTCCCACAGCGCGTCCGGGGGATCCGAGTCCATCGGGGTGGAGGTTACGACGTGGACGGCCTCTCGGAAATGTGCCCGTCCCAGTGTTCGGCGTCGCGCAGGACCTCGTCGAACGGCTTGTTGCGATCGAAGCTCGGCTCGCGAGGGAGGCCGAGGACCTGCTCGCTGATCGCGTTCCGCTGCATCTGATCGGTGCCGCCGGCGACCGAGTTGATCTTGCCGTTGAGGAATGCGAGCGCGGTCGAGGCACTCGGCCCGTGGCCCGCTGAGGGCTCCCAGGCGACGAGCTGCCCGCGCGCGAGGTCGATGCCGAGGTTCGCGCGTTCGGCATCGAAGGTGCCGTGGGCCGACGCGCCGTACGCCGCGAAGCCGGCGCTGGCTCCGTGGCGCTCGAGCATCGACCCGATGTGTCGGTGCAATGCCTGACGGAGGAACGGCAGGCTGTGGGCGCGCGCGATGAGCTGGCGCGCGAGGGGATCGTCGACCCGACCGACCTCGCGGGCCAGCGCCACCAGGTCCGGAGCGAGTGCGCCCGGCTCTGGTGGCGCGGTCGGCACGTCGGCGCTGCCGCCTCGCTCGTGCACGAGCATGGTCTGCGCGACCGTCCATCCCTGGTCGACCTCGCCGACCCGGTCGGCGTCGGGAATGGCGACGTCGTCGAAGAACTCTTCGCAGAAGTCGGCACCGCCGTTGACCAGACGGATCGTTCGCAGGGTGACGCCCTCGGCGTTCGTCGGTACCCCGAACCAGGTGAGGCCGCGGTGCTTCGGAACACTCCAGTTCGTGCGGGTGAGGCAGAGCCCCCAGTCGGCCAGGTGCGCGAACGACGTCCAGACCTTGGCGCCGTTCAGGATCCAGGTGTCGCCGTCGCGGGTGGCGCGGGTCCGGATCCCCGCGAGGTCCGATCCCGCGGCCGGTTCCGAGAAGAACTGCACCCAGAGCTCTTCGCCCTTGAGCATTCGGGGCAGGTGCCGGCGCTTGAAGTCGTCGGACGCGTGCGTCAGCATCACCGCGCCGCAGATCCGAAACGTCATCGCGCTCGGCGTAGCCGAAGTCCGGCAGTTCGTGTTCGGCGGCCTCCTCGAAGAAGGCGCGCTCGTGTGCAGGCGAGAGTCCCTGCCCCCCGTACTCGACCGGCCAGGTGATCCCCGCGTACCCGGCGTCGAACAGCGCGCGCTGCTTGGGTCGCTCGGCGTCGATCTGCTCGCGCGTGTAGACGCGGCTCCCGCGCAGGTTGGCGGCCGCGGCATCTTGCTTGACTGCCTTCGGCGCGAGGTTGGTCGTGATCCACGCACGCGCCTCACGGCGGTAGTCGTCGAGGTCGACTGGAGGTGTCGTGTTCATCGCCGCAGCGTACGAGTTTCCCGTGCGGCCGTGGAGTTAGCATCGAGCCACCATGCGCCAGCTCCTCAGTGATGTGGCAGTGCTCGAGCTGTCGAACGAACCTGCAGGCTCGTACTGCGCCAAGGTCTTCGCCGACCTCGGCGCCGATGTGCTCAAGGTCGAGCCGCCGGGTGGCGATCCCGAGCGGCAACATCCCGAACGCTTCGTGCTGATGAACACGAACAAGCGTGCGATCGCGCTTCCGGTCGACGAGGCCGGCCGCGCCCAGCTCGTCGAGCTCCTCGGGTCGGTCGACGTCGTGATCGAGACGTTGGGCGAGGGTGACCTCGAGGGTTTCGGCGTGTCGCGCGATCAGGTGCGCGAACAATTCCCGGGGCTCGTGATCACGACGGTGAGCGGGTTCGGCGCCACCGGACCGTACCGCTCGTATCGGTGGTCCGATCTGGTGGCGCAGGTCGCCTCGTGGACGACCTTTCCTCAGGGTCGGTCGCTCGAAGTTCCGGTCAAGGCCCCTCGAGTTGTCGCACTGTGCTCGATCGGCCACACGGCCGCGCTCGGCGCGTTGGCCGGCGTGATGCGGGCGCGTGCTTCGGGCGAGGGAGCGCACGTCGACTGTGCCGCGTACGAGGCACTGGGCACCATTCCCGCGCGCGTGTGTCGCTACCTCGGATGGGAGTACGCGGATCATGTACCGCTGATGCTCGCGAGCTCTGCGGCCGACACCCTGCTGCCGGTCGGCGTGTTCCCCTGTGCCGACGGCTACGTGTCCATGATGTCGACCCCGCAGCAGCTCGATGAGATGCTCGCGGTGCTCGACGACGACGCGCTGCGTGAGGCGTTCGCTCGGCCCGACGCGTTCTCGAACCCGGCGACGAAGGAGGTGTTGGACAGCGCGTTGTACCCGTGGCTGTTCGAACACACTCGGGCCGAGGCCACCGCGCTGGCGCAGGCGGCGCAATGGCCGCTCGCCGGCGTGTACACCCCGGCCGAAGTGCTGGCGGCCGACCACTTCTACCAGCGCGGATTCTGGATCGACCATGACGATCCGACTGTCGGGCGCGTCCTGTTGCCGGGACCTCCGTACCGGCACGCCGAGGGTGGCTGGCACCTCCATCGGGCCGCGCCGGAAGCGCCCGTGGTCGACGGCATCGCGGGAACCGGCGTGCGGATGACCCGGACCGCGAGCGATCCGACGGGCACGAAGAGCCCGGACGAGCCACCGTTGCGCGGGATCCGGGTGCTCGACTTCACGACGGTGTGGTCGGGTCCATACGTCACGCAACTGCTTGCCGATCTCGGCGCGGAAGTGATCCGGGTCGAGAACCCGTCGGTGTTCCCGCCCACGACGAAGGGCTACCTCCCGCGACCGAGCGCGACGATGATCCTCGGCAGTCTGCTCTCGATGTACGCGCCGGCGGCAGAGGGTCAGGAGGACCGGCCGTACAACCGGCACGCGATGTACAACTCGGTCAGTCGCAACAAGTTGTCGTGCACGCTCGATCCGCGACGGGCGGAAGGCCGGGAGCTGCTCATGCGCCTGGTCGAGCGCTCGGACGTGTTCGTCGAGAACCTCAAGACCTCGACGCTGCACCAGATCGGGATCCACGAGAGTCAGCTCCTCGAACGGAACCCGCGCATGCTCGTGTTGCGCATCCCGCCGGCGGGCCTCAACGGCGACTGGGCGGGTTACACCGGTTTCGGTGCCCAGTTCGACGGCCTGAGCGGCTTCGCTCAACTCGTCGGCCACCACGACAGCGAGATGGTCGAGACGCCCGCGACGATGTACATGGACGCGGCGACCGGCCCGGCCGGAGCGTTCGCGGTGCTGGCGGCGCTGCACTACCGCGCCGCGGTCGGGCGCGGTCAACTCATCGAGCTCGCCCAGATCGAGAACGTGCTCAATCAGATGGGCGACGCGTTCCTCGAAGTGCAGCTCGGTGGTGAGCCGCAGCGCCTCGGGAACCGGGATCTCGAACGAGCCCCCCAGGGTGTGTATCCGTGCCGGGGCGAGGAACGTTGGCTGGCGATCAGTGTGCGGGACGCCGCCGAGTGGAAGGCGCTGGCGCGAACCATCGGCCGCGAAGATCTGCTGGCGGACACGCGGCTGACGACGACGGCAGGCCGGTACGAGCACCACGACGAGCTGGATCGCGTCATCTCCGAATGGACGAAGGGCCAGGATCTCATGGAGGCGTTCCACGCCCTGCAGCACGCCGGCGTGGCCGCGGGCCCGCAGTTCGACGAGCAGATGCTCGCCACCGATCCCCATGTCGCGGCGCGCGGCTGGATCCGTCCGCTCGCCAGCCGCGACGTCGGCACCTACCCGCACATCAGCTACGCGTTCCAGGGGGTCCCGCAGGTCTGGGAGCGGGGCGCGCCGGTGCTCGGCGAGGACAACGACTACGTCTACCGGAAGGTGATGAACCTCGATGCCGAGGAGTATCAACGTCTCGTCGACGACAGGGTCATCGTGGACGACTACCTCGACCAGGACATGAACCCGTACTGATGCCGGCGGAGATCTCCTACGGGCGACGGCTGACCGAAATTGCGGCGGAGCGGCCGGACGACGTCGACCTCGTCATCGTCGATCGCGACGGCAACGAACGCGACGTCACCTGGCGGGAGCTGGAGGCCCGCGCCAACCAGGTCGGCCGTGCGTTGCAGGCCCACGGTGTGGGCAAGGACGACGTGGTGGCGCTGGCGTTGCCGAGTTGCGTCGAGCACGTGCTGGTGACGGTCGCGATCTGGAAGTTGGGCGCCACGTTGTTGCCGCTCCGATACGACATCCCGGACTGGGAGATGGAGCGCATGCTGGCGTTGGCCGACCCGAAGGTGCTCGTGAGCGATCAGCACCACGCGCCGTGTCCGGTGCTCACCCGCGCCGACCTGGCCGCGACGTCGGCACTGCCCGATGACGCGCTGCCCGACGCAGTGTCGGACTGCATCAACCTCGTCGCGTCGTCGGGCTCGACCGGGTTCCCCAAACTCATCGTCACTCCCGCGCGCGGTGTCGTCAACGACGACCCGGCCGTGGGGAGCACCCGTGGTGACATCCCGATGGAGGTACTGGTCCTCTCGCCGCTGTACCACGTGAACGGGTTCACGTTCGCGGCGCCGGTCATGCTCGAGGGCGGACGGGTGGTGATCCTCGAGAAGTTCGACGCCGCGCGCGCGGTCGAGCTGATCGAGCGCCACCAGATCACGTTCACCGTGATGGTCCCCACCATGCTGCAGCGCGTCGCCCGGCTGCCCGACTTGCGACGAGAGCAGCTCGCGTCGCTTCAGCGTCTGGTCTACGGCGGCGCCAAGGTGCCGGACTGGGTGGTGGAGCGCTGGCTCGAGCTCGTGGATCCCTCGGTGTTCGTGTTCAGCTACGGGTCGAGCGAGCGACTCGGGCTCGTGATGATGTCCGGCGAGGAATGGAACGAGCATCCGGGCGCGACCGGTAAGCCGGTTGACTGCGAGTTGAGCATCCGCGACGAACGGGGCGACGCGCTCCCGCCCGGCGAGGTCGGAGAGATCTACATGCGTCCGCTCGGGCCGCGCCGCCTCTTCGAGTACATCGGCATGCCGACCCCCGAGGCCACCGCCGACGGCTTCTACACCCTCGGCGACGTCGGGTGGCTCGACGACGGCGGGTACCTCTTCGTCACCGATCGCCGGACGGACCTGATCGTCACCGGCGGCGCCAACGTGTTCCCGGCAGAGGTGGAGAACGCGTTGAGCGAACACCCGGACGTCGTCGACCAGGTGGTGGTGGGGGTGCCCGACGACGAATGGGGTCAGCGCGTCCACGCCATCCTCCAGGTTGCCGATCCATCGCATCCGCCGACCGACGACGAGCTGCGCGCCTTCTGCAAGGGCCGGATCGCCGCGTACAAGGTGCCGAAGACGTTCGAAATCGTCGAACAGGTGCCGCGCAGTGAGGCCGGCAAGCTCAACCGCACCAACCTCGGTCAGCAACGCGCCGGTCCCTGATCGCCACGCCTGGGTTTCTCCGGCGCCGGTTGTGTGGTTGGCTGCGGGGGTGGGCCTCGACCTGACCAACGGACACGGACCGGGCGACCAGCCCGTCTGGCAACCGGCGTGGGACCTCGGGACCCGCTTCATCCCCAAGGAGCGCTACACGACCCGGGCGTTCACCGAGCTCGAGCGTGCTCGTCTCTGGCCCCGCAGCTGGCAGGTCGCCTGCCGGGAGGAGGAGCTCGCCGCACCGGGTGACTTCGTCGAGTACCAGGTTGCCGACCAGTCGATCCTGGTGGTGCGCGTGGGCCCTGACGAGATCCGTGCGTACCACAACACGTGTCGCCATCGCGGCACACGCTTGGCGCACGGCTGCGGCGCGCTGGCCGACGGGCAGATCACCTGTCCGTTCCACGGTTGGCGATGGAACCTCGACGGTTCGTGCGCGTTCGTGCTCGACCCCGACGACTTCGGGGTGGCGTCGCTCGACGCGCCCGGCTTGCAGCTCGGCGATGTTCGCTGCGAACGCCGATGGGGCTTCGTGTGGATCTGCGCCGCCCCTGACACGCGTTCACTCGATGAGCACCTGTCACCGCTGCAGGAGTACTTCGACCCGCTCCACCTCGAGAGCATGCGGTTCCTCTGGTACCGCACGACGGTGCTGCCCGCGAACTGGAAGGCCGCGCTCGACGCGTTCCACGAGGGCTACCACAACTACGGCACGCACCCGCAGCTCCTGCAGTGGTCCGACGACACTGCGATGCGGTACGAGCAGTTCCCGAACGGCCACGCCCGCTACGTGACCGTGCGCGGCGCGGGCCCGTCGAAACGTTTCGGCATGGCGCCGGGGGAGTGGGACGACCGCGAGCTGCTCTACGAACAGGTGATGCACCTCGGCCGGTCGTTCGAGGGCGGCCTGTACTCCGAGAGTGACATGGAGGTCGCCGAGCAGCTGCGCACCATGGACATCCCCGAGGGGTCGACCGCCGCCGGCGAGTTCTCCCGACTCGTGGCCGAGCGCGCGCGAGCGGCGGGCATCGAGTTCCCGGAACTGACGGCCGAGCAGCGCGCCGAGGGTACCGGGGTGTTCTCGGTGTTCCCCAATCTGGTCATGCTCGTGAGCCTGGCGAACTGCTTCATGTACCGCGCCCGGCCCGACGGCGACAACCCCGACTCGTGCATCTTCGACATGTGGGCGTTGCGCTTGTTCCCGCCGTCGGTCGACCCGCCCGAACTCGTCCGCGAGACCGCCGAGCACGACGACCCCGACGCGTGGGGCACGATCCCCAGCCAGGACTTCGCCAACATGCGCGAGGTGCAGACCGGATTGCACTCGTGGGGCTGCCAGGGCCTGCGGCTCAGCAGTCGCCAGGAGATGAACTTGTTGAACATGCAGTGCGAGCTCGATCGGTACATCAAGCCGTGATGCCGACTTCTCCGAGGAGCTGAACGATGGCGATCGACCGACAGGATTCCCCCTACCGCCGCGGTAACCGGTACGACCGACTGCCCATCCCGATGGTCACCGAGCACTGCATCCCGGTCGACGCGGGGGCAGTGCAGCTCGTGGTCGAGTCCCGCCGGCTGACCAACGAGATCCTCGACGAGACCTTCGGCGGCACCGTGGTCGCCGAGGTGCACTTCGACGACTACGGCGCCTCGTTGCACGTGATGGGTACGGTCGACGGCCTCGAGCACCTGCGCTTCGACTGCTTCGAGAACGAACCGCACTACCACTACATCGATCAGTCGGTGACCGGGAACACCGTCGTGCGCATCGACGAGCTCGCGGTGGGCGATCCGATCGAGTTCTCGTTGGCCTGCGTGGAGCACCGGCTTCCCGACATGCTCCGCAACTGTGGCGTCCCGGAGCTTGCCGACGAGGTCGCCGCTCAGCTCGACGCGGTGACGGTGGCCATGGCCGAGGTCCGCGAGCTCATGAGGAGTGCCCGTCAACCGGTCGCCTGAACCGCTCCGGCCCGAGCGAGGATGCTGCGCCGGAGCCCGCACGCGGCGTGGATCAGCGTCGGATCCACGATGGAACCGGAGTCCTGCGCGTCGAACCACGGGTCGACCAGGGACCAGTGGTAGGCGTGCGTCATGTACGGCCCGGTCAGACCGTCGAGGTCGACGAACTCCTGCTCCCACACGTGCGTGTACGCAGGCCCGAGCGACCCTTCCATCGCGTCGATTCGACTCAGCGACGAGTTGCGGATGCTGTCGATGTAGCGCGGCATGTCGCGGAGGTCCTGCTCGAACCGCTCGACCGATGCCGGCGCGGTGCTCGGGTCGACGCGCACCAACAACGTGCGCTGGATCCCGTCGGCCAGCGCCGGCGCCCGGAGGTCGATCGCTCCCTGGGTGTACCGCACCGTCTCGACGTGCCTCGCGCACTGGTCGAGCAGCGGTGGTATCACCGACCAGGTGGAGGAAGCGTGGGTGGCGCCTTCCGCGGCCTGTTCGTCGGCGAACACGCTGAGCAGCATGAGATCACCGGCCCGGTGTGCATTCGGCGTGGTGCGGGCGGCGTCGGCGGCCACGACGCCGACCTCGTCAGCGAGACGGCGCTGCGCTTCCAGCAGGTGATCGACGACTTCGGTCGCGGCGTCCGCGTGGAGGTGCACGAACGACGTGACGCGGATCACCGGAGCACCGTGGCGTCGTCGGGATCGCACATCAGCTTGCGTTCCCTCGTGACGAGCAGCGGCGTCATGTCGTCCCAGAACGCGAGGACGCGGAGATCCTGCGCGGCGATCCTCCGGATCCGCCAGAACGCGGCGACGTCGGGCAACTCCCACAAGAAGAGCAACTCGGTCGGACGGTCGAGCAACTCCACCGCCGGGCTCATCCATGAGTGCGTCAGTCGCATGTCGAGCGACTCCACGAGGGGGGCGTACTCCTCGCGGACGCGTCGGTGGACTTCGTCGAGCTGCCCGGGCCGTACCGTGAGCACGTCGAGCGCGTGGATCATGGAGCCGATTCTGTCAGGCCGGCCGCGCCCGCACTCGGTGGCGTAGGGTGCGAACGAACGCGACGAGGAGGGGAATCGTGGCTGAAGATCCGCATGGCGAAGCACCGCTCGAGCCGTTCTTCTACGACGTCGCCGAGCTTCCGGGGTACACGATCGTCGACCTGCTCGGTGATGCCCCGGAGCGCGAGCAGATCTTCGACGTGTTCGGCCGCGACCTCGTGACCAAGGCGATCGTGCAGTCGCCCACGCTCTCGGTGTTCCACGAACTGGCGAAGCCGGGCGAGCGGGTCAAGCCCCATCGTCACGGCACGCACCAACTGACCTACGTGATCCGCGGTGAACTCATCTACGGCAACCAGCGCACGACCGCGGGGATGGGCTACTTCAGCCCCGACACGCTGTACTCGTGGCGCGCCGGCGACGAGGGGGCCGAGTGGATCGAGATCCACGCCGGTGAACCCGGTGTGTTCCTGGACCGTCCCGGATCCTGACCGTGAGCGGCGACGGGCGACTGACGGGCAAGGTGGCGGTGGTCACCGGGGGTGGCAACGGGCTCGGACACGCCACCGCGGTCCGGTTCGCGGAAGAGGGTGCCGCGGTCGTGGTGGCCGACCTCCTTGACGGGCCGGGGCACGAGACGGTGGCGCAGATCGAAGCGATCGGCGGTCGCGCGGTCTTCGTATCGGTCGACGTCACCAGCCGGGCGGAAAACGATGCGATGGCCCGCACCGCGATCGAGACGTTCGACGGGCTGCACGTGCTCGTCACCGCGGCCGGCGTCGCCAGCGGCGGCTACGTGTCGGGTGACCTCGAGCTCGCCCAGAAGTCGATGGCCGGGCGCGAACCCGATCCCGCGCGCGCGTTCGTCAACCTCGATGTCGACGACTGGCAATCGGTGATCGACATCAACCTCACCGGAACGCTGAAGTCGCTGCAGTCGTGCGTGGGCGCGATGCTCGACCACGGGTGCGCGCGTGACGCGAGCCTGATCACGATCGCGTCGATCGCGGCCAAGCATCCCGACGCCGGATCACTGCAGTACGGCGTCTCGAAGGCCGGAGTGTGGTGGATCACCAAGAAGCTGGCACGCGAGCTGGCGCGCGAGGGCATCCGCGTCAACTCGATCGGACCGGGGTTCATCGAGACCAACATGACCGCGATCATGCAGTTCATGCCCGAGGCCGCGCAGCAGCATCTCTACGCGCAGATCCCGATGGGCCGGATGGGAACCCCCCGTGAGATCGCGAACACGGCGCTGTTCCTCGCGTCCGACGAAGCGAGCTACTTCACCGGCGAGCTTCTCCATCCCGACGGTGGCTTCTTCACCGAGTAGCGCCGCGAGCTACCGTCGCGAACGTGACCACCACGATCGACGAGACCCAGTCGTCCGACACGCCGGAACAGGCGACGTTTCGCGGCGAGGTACGAGCGTTCCTCGAGGCCAACGCGCATCCGAAGCGGGACGCGAGCCCGTGGGCCGTGAACTTCCACACGAACCCGGACAGCGGCGCGGCAGGCATTCGAGGGGGACGCGCGTGGCAACGCACGCGCTTCGCCGCGGGAATGGTCGGCTTCACCTACCCCGAGGAGTTGGGCGGCCAGGGCGGCGACGCCTGGCAGGAGCGCGTGTACGAGGAAGAGGCCGCGAACTTCGAGGCGTCGTCCGGGTTCATCCGGTCGACCATCGCCATGCTCGGTCCGACGCTCATGGCCTATGGCAGCGAAGAGCAGAAGCGCACGCTCGTCCCGCGGCTGCTCTCGGGGGAAGACGCGTGGTGTCAGCTCTTCAGCGAGCCGGGGGCCGGCTCTGACCTCGCCAGCCTCGCGTGTCGTGCGGTGCGCGACGGCGACGAGTACGTGGTCAGCGGCCAGAAAGTGTGGAACTCCGCGGCGCAGTGGTGCGACCACGGCATGCTGCTGGCGCGTACGGATCCCGACGCACCGAAGCACCACGGCATCACGTTCCTGCTCGTCGACATGGCGAGCCCGGGGATCGAAGTCCGGCCGCTCGTTCAGGCCACCGGCGCCGCGCACTTCAACGAGGTGTTCCTCGAGAACGTCCGGGTGCCGGTGAGCAACGTGCTCGGCACGATCGACGAAGGGTGGAGCGCAGCCCGCACGGTGATGTCGAACGAGTCGGCGATGATCGGCGGGTCGTCGAGCAACGTCTTCGCGAACCTGCTCGAACTGGCACAGATGTTCGGGAAGACCGGCGATCCGGTCGTGCGCCAGCGCCTTGCCGACTTCTACCGCGCGAGCGCACGCTCGGATTCCTCGCCGACCGGATCATGGGCGCAGTGCGGCGGCGCGAGCGCCCCCCGGTGGATCCGTCGATCCTGAAACTGTCGATCGCGGCCAACCGCGCCGTGTCCGGTGACCTCGCGGGTCGCGATCGCGGGGCCGGCAGGACTGCTCGCCGACGACGAGGTCGGCCGTTGGGTGGCTTCGGAGGCCCTCAGCCGCTACGGCGTGTCGATCGGCGGAGGGACCAACGAGGTGCAACGCAACAACCTCGCCGAGCGCGCGCTCGGCCTACCCCGCGAGCCGAGCGCCGACCACGGCGTGGCGTGGAGCGACACGCTGCGGAGCTGAAGGAGCGGAGCGGAAGGATCGGTCCGGCACCGTTGCGGGTCGCGCGCGTACGCTGCTCGGCCATGGATCTGGGCTGGACGATCGACATCGACGCGGTGGGCGACCCCGCCGACGCTGACGGAAACTATGAGGATCAACTCCTGGCGTTCGAGGCGGCCCTCGAGCCGTACAGCGGGGCGGTGGCGGGGAGCGTCGCGCGGGACCGGTACGGCGCGCGCTTTTCGCTCGACACCGAGAGCGTGAACCCGGTCGACATCCTCGAGCAGGGTCTCCTCGTGTTCCACGACGCCGCCATCGAGGCCGAGCTTCCCGCGTGGCAGGTCGTGCGCTGCGAGATCCTCACCTACGAGGAGGACGAAGCCACCGACGAGCCCTGATCGGCCGCGGCGCGGCGGTGCTACTCGCCGATGCCGTAGAGCGCCATCGCGCTCTCGCTGGTGATCGCCTGCTTCTCCTCGAAGCTCAGGCCCTCCAGCGCTTCGGCCAGCTCCTCGGTGACGCCCGGGAACTTGGCATCCGGGTGCGGATAGTCCGATGCCCAGATGATGCGGTCGGCGCCGACCAGCGGTGACTCGCGCGGTGAACGCGAGCATCGACTCGTCGGGGTCGAAGCTGATCCAGCACTGCCGCTTCATGTAGTCCGACGGCAGCATGCTGAGGTCCTCGACCTCCCACTGGAACTTGCGACAGTGGTGGTCGAGACGTTCGAGCCAGGGGACGAGCCAACCGCCGTTGGCCTCGAGGAAGATGAACTTGGCCTCGGGGAAACGTTCACACACGCCGCCCGCGGTCAGATACGCGATCGAGCTCATCACGTCGACCGGGTTGGCGATGGCCTGCGTGAACAGCACCGACGGCTGCAGCGACGGATCCTGACCCTGTTGTGCTTCCAGCGACTCCATCACCGCGGGGTCGAAGTCGTCGAGGTAGCGGCCGTCGGCGTGGCGGGGCCGGTTCAACCGTAGGCCGACGCATGCGCCGGGAAGGTCGGCGGCGAGGAACGGGTGGAGCGCGATCGGGAGCCCGGTGTCGGCCGCGGCCTGCCACACGGGGTCGTAGACCGGATCGTTGAACGGACGCCAGTCGACCGACGGGTTCGGACGCATGAACACCGACACCATGCCCGGAAGCTCGGCGACGCGCCGGATCTCGGCCGCGACGCGCGCGACGTCGTCGGCGTCATGCATCGGCGGCACCGCGCCCGCACCGAACAGTCGGCCTTCGCCTTCCAGTGTGTGGTCGGAACACCAGTCGTTGTACGCGCGTGCCTGCGCTTCGGCGAAGTCGACGTCGCGCATGCTCTGGAGCCCGAGCAGCATCGTCGGGTAGAGGACCGCGAGGTCGATACCGTCCTGGTCCATGTCCTGGAGGCGTGCCTTGGCGTTCCACGCCGCCGGTCGCACCTCGGTGTAGCGGAGCTCACCGCGGAAGGACCGGGCGCGGTCTTCGTCGCTCATGCCCGCGGTGCCGGCCGCAGCCATGTAGTTGGCGGGGATCCGCATCTGGTCGTAGACCAGCCATTCCTCGCCCTGCTCGTTGGTCTCGACGTGCCAGATGCGCTCGCGGTACTGCGCGGGTGCGTAGTCGGGCATCGCGGTGGGGTGCTCGAGGATGTGGCCGTCGGAGTCGATGTAGCGGAGACCAGTGTCGATCGCGGTCATGCCGTACCCCCAAGATCGTCGGCGCGGGATCCGGGGCTGACGTTACCGGGATGCCGGCGTCACCACCACTGTCCCGTGCATGCCGTACTGGTAGTGGCCCGGAAGGTGGCACGCGTACTCGACCTCACCCGGCGCGTGGAACCCGTAGGTCGTCGACGCACGCGCGTCTGCGCCGGCACCGAGACCTCGCCGGGAACGGGCGGGTGGTAGGCCTCGTGACCGTTCGCGTGACGGGCGTGAACCTCGGGTCCGCCGATGATGAACTCGTGCGCGATGGGGTCATGGTTCACGATCACGAACCGGACTTCGGTGTGCGGACGTACCCGGATCGGCTGGGTGCGGAAGTGGCTGTGGTCGACGTCGATGGTCACCGTGACCGTCCCGGGTCCGAGCACGCCGGTTCCGTTCGACGCGTCGCTCCCGCTTGCGTTCGCAATCACCGCCGCGCTGGCGGCGAGGACGATCGCGACGGTCGCGGCGACGACGAACGGGCGCCTCATCGGGTTCCCTCCTCCATCGAACGCCGGCTCAGCGCGCGTCCACCCGTGATCAGGAGGAGGGGTGCCCCGATTGCCACTGCGTACCACCACCACGGCGAGCGCGCCGCCGGACTCGACCGTGTAGCCCGCGAGCCGGGCCGACGGCAGCGCGCCCGGTGTCGTCGAGACCGCGAGGTCGTGCGTCAATGCGCCCGCGGGCGTGTCCACCTGCACGAAGGTGAACCACATCCCACCCGGCACCCATGTCATTCCCTTGTCCGAACGCAGGTCGGTGAGGAGAGCGCTGGACGCGGCCTCGCTGCGCGCGACCCGGACGCCGTCGTCGCCCGCGAGCAGGGTGGGCCGGTCGTCGGTGAGGAGGAACACGTCGGCGTTCACCACGCGGGTCCGGTCGAGACCGAGCGCGAGGATCCGCAGCGGCACCCACGGCTCGTCGGTGGGGATCGTGAGCATGATCGGCGTGCCGTCGCCGGCGTTCTGGCCCAGGTCCTGCGCGCGCGTGGCGTCGAAGCGCGCGGCCATGAACACCTTGCTGCGCTGGGAGTAGAAGTCGAGGACCTCGGGCGCGTCCGGGGTGAGGAGGAACCCGTGGCTGATCGCCCACCGACCGACGGCGTCGCCGCCACCTCGCAGCACGGTGATGTCGAGCGCGTCGATCTTGGTCTCGAGCAACACCTGCCGCGTCGCCCGCCACGCTCGCCGCGGCCGGCGCGAACTCCTTCTCCACTGCGGGCGGTTGGACCTCGCGTTCGAGGCGTTGGAGAGTCCAGTCGCCACCGCGTTCCACCTTGGTGGGAACGGCCGGGAGCGGGACGATCGAACCGACCTCCTGACCGACGCCGGCGAACTCGAAGCTGGTGACGTAGCGCTCGACCCCGTCGTGATAGGCCGCGAGCGTGGTCGTGCGGGTCAACTGGATGGTGCCGTTCTCGCCGACGAGGCCCCCGCATGCCACGGCAGGTGCGGCCGTGACCAGGAGCAACGTGAGCACGAGCATGACGAAGCGCGCGACTCGGCGCATGGCGAACCCTCCCTGGTGTGCGAACGTGTCGGAGGGTCTGACGAGCCCGGGAGACGCCGGGTTCCCGAAAATCGCGGTTACGTTGCCGGGGTGCCCGAGCTCCACGCCCGAGTCGACGAGGCCGTGCTGGCGGCGCTGTCGGAGCAGTCCCAGCGCAGCGGTGCGCCGGTCGACCACCTGGTGAACCGCGCGTTGGCGGAGTTCCTGGGTGTCGAGCACCACACGCTCTACCAGGTGTCGACTGCGGGCGCGCTGGTGGAGGGCGTGTACCAGGGCGCGGTGTCGGTGGGCACGATGCGCGAACACGGGGACTTCGGCCTCGGGACGTTCGAGGATCTCGACGGCGAGATGGTCGTGCTCGACGGTCGCGTGTTCCGGGTCGCAGACGACGGCTCGGTGCACGAAGTCGACGACGCGGCCGCGACACCGTTCGCGGTGGTCACCCGCTTCGCCGAAGGTCCGTCAGTCGTACTCGATGCCGTCGACAGCTTCGCCGGACTCACCGACGCCCTCGATGCGCTCCGGGAGTCGAGCAACGTGTTCTTCGCCGTGCGGATCGATGGTCGGTTCGACGCGGTCCACGTACGCGCCGCGTGTCGTACCGCGCCCGGGGTGCCCCTCGTGGTCGCGACCGAACACCAGGCCGAGTTCGAGCTGGCGCACGTGGCGGGGACGATGGTGGGGTTCTGGTCGCCGCCGTACGCTTCCGGCGTGGAGATCGCCGGCTATCACCTCCATTTCCTCAGCGACGACCACACGGTGGGCGGCCACGTGCTGTCGTGTCGCGGCACCGGCTTGCGGGCCCAGCTGCAGGAGGAGGGCGAGATCCACCTGGCGCTGCCCGACACCGCGGCCTTCCGGCGCGCCGATCTCGAACACGATCCCACCGCCGACCTCGACCGGGCGGAACACTGAAGTGAGCTGCACTCGCATGATCCGGCACCGGCACGTCGACACCAACGGGATCCGCATGCACCTGGCCGAAGCGGGCCCCGACGACGGTCCCGCGGTCGTTCTCTGCCACGGTTTCCCCGAGTGTTGGTATTCGTGGCGTCACCAGCTCGCCGCGCTGGGCGACGCCGGCTACCACGTGATCGCGCCCGACCAGCGCGGCTACGGCACGACCGACATGCCGGCCGCGATCGAGGAGTACACCCAGCTGCACCTCGTTGGTGACGTCGTCGGTGTCCTCGACGCGCTCGAGATCGACACCGCGGTCGTCGTCGGTCACGACTGGGGCGGTCCGGTCGCGTGGCACTGCGCGTTGCTCCGGCCCGATCGTTTCCGCGCCATCGCCGCGCTCAGCATCCACTTCTCGGGGATCGCGCCGGTCACCACGCCGAACGTGAAGCCGACCGACATGATGCGCAGCGTGCTCGGCGACGGGTTCCTCTACCTGCTCTACTTCCAGGAGCCGGGCGTCGCCGAGCGCGAGCTCGACGCCGATCTCCGCCGCACACTCGGCTCCACCCTGTATGCGCTCTCGGGTGACGTGCCGCGCGACGAGTACCGCTTCTTCGATCCCTCGGCGCGCACGTTCTTCGACGTGGTCAACGAGCTACCGGGGCCACTCGACTGGCTGTCCGACGCCGACCTCGACGCGTTCGTCGAGTCGTTCTCACATCACGGCACGTTCTTCGGTGGCATCAACTGGTACCGCAACATCGACCGCAGTCGCGACCTGCTCTCGCCCTTCGCGGGCGCGCAGGTCCTCCAGCCCGCGTTGTTCATCGGGGCGGAGTTCGATTCGATCTTCGGTCAGACCGAGGAAGCGGTGTTGGCGACGCGCGCGGCAGTGCCCAACCTGCGAGATCCGATCTGGATCGCCGGGTCCGGGCACTGGATCCAGCAGGAAGCGCCGGAGATCGTCAACGCCGCGCTGTTGGAATTCCTCGGCTCACTGCCGGTGTAGGCAGGTTCAGCAGCTCGGCGGCGTCGTCGTTGGTCGCCAGGGGACGGCCCACCGATGCGACCAGCGCCACCGCTTCCTGCACCAACTCGACGTTGGTGGGCTTGCGGTCGGGGTCGAAGTGCTCCTCCAGCCCGACGTGGAGGTGGCCACCGCGCTCGAGCGCGAGGCGCGCCACCGGTGTGGCCATGAGGTCGCCGCCCCACACCGACACCGACCACGGCAATCCGGTGCCGTCGAGCATGTCGAGGTACGCGAGCAATGCGTTGCCGGTCGGAGGGAGGCCGAACGTGACGCCGCGACCGCGTGCCCACATACCCCACTCGCCCCCGAAGTAGAGCTTCACCATGGATCCTTCCGGGAGGCGACCGGCGCGGTGGTACGTGAGCACGCACTGCAGGAAGCCCGGTTCGTAGATCGCGAGCTGCGGACCGATTCGGTGCGTGTTGCAGAACTCGAACGCCTGGCGGATGTCGCCGAACGAGTTGGCGTAGACGCCACCTTCGGGGAGGCCGTCGGCGCCGGGTCCGCCGAGGTTGGTGGAGCCGGGATCCACCGCGGCCATGTTCAACGGCACCTGCTCGGCGATGAGGCGCACGTGTTCGAGCTTGGTCAGCGGATCGGGCGCGACGCACAGCGTCGGGTACCACAGCGTGTCGGGTCGGGCGGTGAGCAGCGGCTCCCACGCGTCGAGATACGCGCGGGCCGCGGCCTCGCCGCTCAGCTGGATGTCGTGGTTGTGAGCGTGGATGATGGTGGCGCCGGCGTCGAGGCTGGCCGCAGCATCAGCCCTGATCTCGTCGGGACTGATCGGGACGTGCGGATTGCGGTCCTTGCTGGTCATTCCGTTGATGGCCGCCTCGATGACGACCGGTGTCGCGTCGGTCATGACCGGTCACTCATCCTTCGTGAGGAGCGCGACGAGTTTCGGTGCCAGCTCGCGCGCCACGTCGTCGATCTCGGTATCGGTCCAGACCGCGAGCGGGATGTGGGGATACCCCACGGTGACGAACCCGTAGTCGGCCATGCCGCTCACCCGGGCCATGGCGCGCGCGGTGCCCTCCATCGACTCGTGCACGATGGCCACACTCGGTATCCCGGCCCATTCCAACTCCACGGAGTCGCGGAAACTGCGCGCACTGCACGAGCCTCAACCACCGAAACCGGCGACCGCCACCGTGACCTGGGAGATGAGTCGTTCCCAGTCCATCGGATCAGGCGGCACCGAGACGCTCGGCTTGCGCACGAACACGATCTCGCGGGCACCGCTGACCGCGGCGAACTCGCGATAGACCGCGTGCAGGATCGTGTCGCTCTCGCCCAGTCCGTTCGACACCACGCCGACGATCGCGCCCTCGAGCGACACCGGCCGCGGGGCCGCGCTCAGGACTGATGCGGGCAGCGGTCCGCTGGTGGGGTCGAGGCCGATGAGACTCACGAAGGACCTCCGGGTTCAGGTACCACCGGTTCGGTGATCGCCCACGCCAGATGGGGGAAGAGTACCCACGTCTCGGACATGCCGGGGCCGCCGGCGCCGACGATCAGGATGCCCTCGGGCTTGCCGATGCGCACCGGACGTTCGCCCGCCTTCAGGAGTGGGAAGAGGTACGCACGCGCATCGTCCTTCGACCATCCGGCGTCGACGAGGAACCGCCGGTGCTCGGGGCCCATCACGAGCATCACCGTGTTGTCGACACCCAACCACTCGTCGGTGGCGACACCGCGGGTGCGGATGTGCTCGGCGACGCTGTCGAGCACGCCTTCGGGAGTGCGGCTGCTGAGATCGAACGCCGACGACATGGTCATGACCGAATGCACGGTGACCGCGCTCACGCCTTCGGGGACGCCGCGCTCGACGCTCATCGGTATCCACGGCGCGCTGCCCTCTTCGTCTTCCCCGAAGCAGAACGAGTAGCGCGCGGGCGTGGAGTAGGTGGCGCGGTCGAGAAAGTTCGGGATCGCTCGGCACACGTTGCGGATCACGAGGCGCAGCGCCCGGCCGATGGTCGCGTTGGCCCGCCACCCGGGGCCGAAACAGCCCGCGGTGCAGTTGACGTCGAGGCGCAGGCGGGTCGGCCCGTTGATCACGACGGCCTGCGACGCACCCGACAGCGTGCCGGTGACGCTGTGGCAGTTGCCCTTCTCGCTCAAGTGGGCGCGTGCCGCGGCAACGACGACCGGCATGTACTCGGCCCGACAGCCGGCCATGACCGCGTTGATGGCGACGTGCTCGGCGGTGACCACCACCGATCGGGTCGGGACCTCGCCGAGGACGACCTCGGGTTCGAGCTCGGCGGCGGCGAGGAACTGGTCAACCAGCGCGGGCGTCGGGGGGACGACGGGGAGGCCGTCGGTCCAGCCCCGCTCGTAGTAGTCGTCGAGCAGTTCGGCGTAATCCCGGTACTCGTGACTCGGCGCCGACAGACTGCCCATCCCGCGATACTCGCGCGCTCAGGCGTTCTCCGCGTGCTCCGCGAGGCCGTCGACGAACGTGACCCGACGGGTCCGCACCGAGGGAATGCGTGCGCCGGGCAGGATCACCCCGACCAGGTTGAGCGGGTCGGTGGCGTTGATTGTGACCCGCTCACCGGTGCGGGGCTGCTTTCGGGCCTGGGCCAGCTGTTCGACCGCGGCCGGGAGCGCATACTGCTCGCCGCTGAACCCGGTGACGAAGCGCCCTCCCCGCACGAGACCCCGGTCCTCGAGGCGGCGAAGCGCCCACTGCAGGTCACGCCACGGGAACCGGATCGAGTCGTGCACCACGAGATCGCGGAACAGCACGCCCCATCGGTGCAGGAGGAGCTCGGCGACGGCTTCCGCCAGCTCATCGCGGTCGGCGCCGTCGCACGCGGTAGCAGGGGTGACGGGGACGAGCGACCAACGCCCAGCGGCCGGCGCGGCCATGCGTGCACCGCGGGCCAGGCGGGAGAACCGCCGCACCTCGGTGGTACGGGAACCGTGCGCGACCCGCGCTCGGATCGCGCCGAAGCCGTCCGACATGACCAGGCCGCGGGCGACGCCGTCCCACAGCGCGCGCTCGATGTCTTCGGGGAGACGGTTCGTCGCGGTCCCGAGTTCGACGGCGAAGCACGCGCCCCGCTCGCGCAGCACCTCGAGGATCTCAGCGGTCGCGCCCACGATGGGCTCCGCGGGCTCGGCAGCGACGCGCGCCGCGGGCAGCAGCCAGGGGAGATCGGCGCGTGCGACCACCGAGATCGGCGTGGCCTTCGACGGTGCGATCGCGGGCGAGTCGGCGTCGCGCGGGTGGGTTCAGCCGCAACCAGGCGATCTCGCCGTCGTGGCAGCAGCGGTCGAGCCACGCGGGTTCGTAGCGGCGCAGCCGGGACGCAAGCAGGTCGGGTTCCCACGCGACCGCGGCGGCGTCGAAGCCCTGGAGCTGTTCGACCAGGGTGAGGAGCCCGGCTTCGCCCGTGAGTTGGGTGCCGGGCGCCACGTGCTGCCACCGGAACAGGAAGCGCATGAAGTCCTGCGCGGTCGCGGGCTCCACGCCGCCTCGCCGCGAACGACGCGAGTACGAGTGCATGCGCGCCAGGAGCCGCCGCGACACCCATTCGGTGTCGATGGCGTCAGGCGTGTAGTGCCCCTGCAGTGCGAACCCGCTCTGCTCGAGGTACGCGAGCCCAGCCTGCACGCGCCCTTCGGTGAGCGTCGTGGCGACTGCGAGCGCGGCGACGGTGGTGACACCGGCAGTCTCGAGGTGACCGCGCAGCATCGTCGCGATAGCGTCTTCCTCGCCGGCGAAGGCGCGCGTGGCGTCGGTGGTGCGTTCGGTCGTGCACCAGAGCCGGTGTCCGTCGCGCTCGAAGACCGCGGCCCGGCCCCGCGCCACCAGTTCGTCGAACGGTGTCTGCCAGTCGCGGCGGGCGCGAATGACCACCAACGACGACAACAGGTCGTGGAGGTCGTCGGCGCTCACCGGCTCGGGCGTGATCTCGGCGTGCACCTGCACGATGGCCTCGGGATCGAGGCGCACCGATCGACGCGAGGTCGACCGCGAGCCCGCGCCGCAGCGTGACCGCGTTGGTGCGCCGGTTCTGGAGCTCCTCGTCGTCGAGGAACGCGTACGGCCGCGCGGTGAGGATCTCGTGGGCGAGCACCGACGGCTCGGTGGTGTCGGCGAAGTGCACGCTGACGTCGCCCGCCTCCATCCGTGCGAGGAGCTCCCGGACCCCGTCGACGTCGAGCGCCTCGTGCAGCGTGTCGCTGATGGTCTGGCGCACGAGGACGTGGTCGGGGATCTCGATCGGGCCGGTGACGTTCTCCTGGCACGCCGCGGCCTGCGGGAACACCGCGGCCATGAGGTCGTCGGACTCCATGCGTTGGATCGGGGGCGGGTTTCGTCGCCCGCCCCGGAAGCGCAGCACCATGAGCGAACGGTTGAGGTTCCAGCGCCAGCGGGCCAGGAACATGGGCGAGTCGAGGATGGCGTGCTGCAGCGTGTCGTCGACGGTCGCGCTCTGCAGGTAGCCGGGCACCTCCTGCAGCGGGAAGCTGTGGTGCGGTCCGAGCGACAGGACGATGGCGTCGTCGCTCGCCGCGGCCTGCAGCTCGAAGTTGAACGTGCGGCAGAACTTCTTGCGCAGCGCGAGCCCGAGGCCGCGGTTGATGCGCCCGCCGTAGGGCGAGTGCACGACGAGTTGCATGCCGCCGGTCTCGTCGAAGAAGCGCTCGAACACGAGCTGCTGCTGGGTGGGCATGACGCCGAGCACCGCCCGCCCGACCGCCAGGTAGTCGACGATCATGGTGGCGGCGTCGCCGTCGATCCCGCGCGACCTCGATGCAGCCAACGGCGTGCGCCGTCGGGGTCGCCCGCGGCGAGGAACGCGTCGACGCCCGCCGCGCAGCTCGGAGACCTCCTCCGACAGCTCGGCGGTGCGGGCCGGTGCCTCGCCCATCCAGAACGGGATCGTCGGCGGCGCGGTGCCGGCGTCGCGCACGCGCACCACGCCCGGCTCGACCTTGCGGATCTGCCACGAGTGCGTGCCGAGCAGGAAGATGTCGCCCGCCATCGACTCGACCGCCCAGTCCTCGTTGACGGTGCCGATGAACGTGTCGTCGGGCTCGGCGACGACGCGGTAGTCGCCGGTCTCGGGGATGGCGCCGCCGGACGTGACCGCGGCCAAGCGCGGCGCCCTTCCGGCCGCGGAGCTCACCGTTGACCGCGTCGTGGTGCACGTAGGCACCACGGGCCCGCGACCGGTGTCGATGCCGTTGCTCACGAGGTCGACGACCTCGTCGAACTGATCGCGGGTGAGGTCGTTGTACGGCGCGGCACGTCGGACGAGCGCGAAGAGGTCGTCGGTGCGCCACTCCTGGGCGCCGACCTCGGCGACGATCTGCTGGGCGACGATGTCGAGCGGAAGACTGGGGGAGCTCGATGGCGTCGAGCCGGCCCGCCGCGCACCGCGGCGAGCAGCGCGGTGCACTCGACCAGCTCGTCGCGGGTCAGCGGGTAGAGGCGACCCTTCGGCGTGCCGGCGCGGCTGTGGTTCGAGCGGCCCGACGCGCTGCAGGAACGTGGCGATGCTGCGGGGCGAGCCGATCTGGCACACCAGCTCGACCGGCCCGATGTCGATCCCCAGCTCGAGCGACGCGGTGGCGACGAGCGCCTTGAGCTCGCCCGCGCGCAGGCGGGTCTCGACCCGGTGGCGACGGTCCTTCGACAAGCTGCCGTGGTGGGCGGCGACGACGTCGTCGCCGAGGCGGCTCGCCGAGTTGGTGGGCGAGCCGCTCGGCCAGCCGGCGGGTGTTGACGAACACGAGGGTGGTGCGGTGCTCGGCGACCAGCGCGGCGATGCGGTCGAGCACGTCGCTCATCTGCTCGGCCGACGTGACCGCTTCGAGCTCGCCGTCGGGCAGCTCGAGCGCGAGGTCGAGGTCGCGTTGGTGCCCGCCGTCGACGATCGCCGGCAGCGGACGGTCGCCGACGAGGAGCCGGGCGACGGTCTCGATCGGTCGTTGCGTCGCCGACAGCCCGATGCGCGCCGGACGCGTGTCGCACAGCGCTTCGAGGCGTTCGAGGGTGAGCGCGAGGTGCGCGCCGCGCTTGTCGTCGCGCGACCGCGTGGATCTCGTCGACGATGACGGTCTCGACCGTGCGCAGGACTTCGCGGCTCTTCTCGCTGGTGACGAGGAGGTAGAGCGACTCGGGGGTCGTGACCACGAAGCTCGGAGGCGTGCGCAGCATCGCGGCGCGTTGCGAGCTCGTCGTGTCGCCGGTGCGCACCGCGACGCGGACCCGCGGCGCAGCTGAGCCCCAGCTCGGCGGCGACCTCGGCGATCTCCGCGAGCGGGCGTTCGAGGTTCTCGGCGATGTCGACGGCCAACGCCTTGAGCGGCGACACGTAGACCACGCGCGCGCGACACCGTCGACCGTCGTCGCCGTGTTCGTGGGCGCGGTAGAGACGGTCGATGCACACGAGGAAGGCCGCGAGGGTCTTGCCGGAACCGGTGGGCGCGGCGATCAGCGTGTCGAGACCGGCGGCGACGTGGGGCCACCCCTCCTGCTGCGGAGCCGTGGGACCGTCGGGGAATCGGCGCCGGAACCATTCCGCAACGGCAGGATGGAATCCGGCCAGGGCCGGGCTCGGATGCTCGACCGCCAGCGGGACCGGCAGGAGGGGGAGGGGGATCGCGGTCACGCCCCCATTGTGGCGGACGGGTACGACATCCATCAGGTGAATGCTCGGTAGGCTCCTGGGAACCAGTCCGTCGAGACGAAGGGTCCTCCGATGGCCAGAATCACCGTTCCCGAAGGTCCGGGCGGCGAGCTCGTCCAGGTGTGGTCGACTCTCACCCGAGTTGGGTGCCGCAGTCGGCACTCTGAGCGCCGCCGTCTACGGCGAGCGCCTGGTCGCTCCCCGTGTGCGCGAGGTCGCGCGGATGAAGCATCGCGCAGATCAACGGGTGCAACGTCTGCATGGACTGGCGCTTCCCCGAGACTCGCCGAGCAAGGGGTCGAACGAAGGGCTCTACGCCGACGTCAGCGATCCGGCCAACGGTGACTACTCGGCGCAGGAGCTCCTGGCCATCGAGTACGCGGAGAAGTTCGCGCTCGATCACCGGTCGATCGACGACGCGTTCTTCGCCCGCATGAAGGCGGAGTTCAGCGACGCGGAGATCCTCGAGCTCACCGCGATGATCGGCGACTGGTTGGCCTTCGGCCGGCTCAACGCGGTCCTCGACATCAGCGAAGCCTGCGCGTGGGTACCACCGCGCAGCGACGGTGTGACGAAGGAGGTCTGATGGCGCGCATCGCCATTCCCGAAGGCGCAGGCAGCGAGACCGAACGTGTCTGGACGCTGTCGCCCGAGCTCGGCGCGGCCGTCGGAGGGCTCGCCGGCAAGGTCGGGGGCAAAGGGCTCTCGTTGCCGTGGCGCGTGCGCGAGGCGGCGCGGATGAAGCATCGCGCAGATCAACGGCTGCAACATCTGCATGAAGTTGGCGAGTCCCGGCGCTCGCCCGCCACGGAGTCACCGAGGAGCTCTACGCGCACATCGACGATCCGACGCACGAGGAGTACGACGCGCAGGAGCAGCTTGCGATCGAGTACGCGGAGAAGTTCGCGCTCGATCACCGGTCGATCGACGACGCGTTCTTCGCCCGCATGAAGGCCGAGTTCAGCGACGCGGGAGATCCTCGAGCTGAGCATCTGCATCGGCGACTGGATCGCCTTCGGCCGGATGACCGCGGTGCTCGACCTCGACGAGGCATGCGCCTGGTCGCCTCCGCAGTAGGGAGCGCACGCTCAGCCCTTCGTGAATCCTTTCGGCAGATCACCGAAGCGGAAGTGCGGGCCGGCGTGGGGGTACTGGTCGGAGGCCTTGGTCTTGGCGCTGCCCGTGGGTGCGGGAGTGGTGGCCTCCGGTGACTTCTCGGCGGTCGAGGGTTGGTCCGGCGTGCCGGCAGGATCGCCACCGAGCTCGACCGGCGCGGCGTCCTGCTGGGTCGGTTCGTCGCGGGGCACCGTGCTCCCGGTCTGCGAATCGCCGACCGTCTCCGGGGTCGGCGATGTGCTCGCGTCGCTCGACGGACCTGGCGCGCGGTCCGACCGCACTTCGGCGGGCGGTGCCTCCGTCTGGCCTGCTGGCGGCGCGGGCGGCTCGTTCACGCCGTCGTCGGAGGATCCGGGGTCGGGTGAGACCTTCCCGTCGGTGATCGACGGCACCGGGATGCCGACGACCGCGAGTGCTTCGTGCGCGACCTGTTGCATCGGATCAGGGAGGGTGCCGCGTTTCGCGGCGACGGCCGTCCCCGTCGACACCGCGAGCACCAGCGCGGTGAAGACCGAAGCGGCGACGGTGCGGGTGCGGCGCAGACCATGGCCCACCGCGGCGCGTCCGGTCAGGAACGCCGCCGCGGCGGCCGTCGCACCCTCGAGTTCTTCGGGCGTCGCGGCGCGGGCCGCGGCAGCCAGGAGCTCCCCGAGGCGGCGTTCGGCGTCGGGGAGCCCGTCGAACGGACCGCGGTCGAGGAGGTGCTCGCTGGCGGTGAGGTCGAACGTGGTGGTCGGGCGCGGGCCCGAGATCCAGGACATGTCGATGTGCCGCGGCGCCGTCAGCCCTCAGGGCATCACGGCGCGGCGTTCCTCCTCGGTGATCCGACGGCCGAGCTCGCGGAGACCCCGGTGGGCGAGCACGCGGACGGTGCCCGGACGCTTCTGCATGATCGCCGCGACGTGCGCGACGTCGAGGCCGGCGATGGCACGCAACGCGACCGCCTCGGCCTGATCGCGCGGGAGCCCGGAGATCATGGCGAGGGCCGCCTCGGTGGAGATGGCGGTGATGGCGGCATCGCCGGAATCTCGGGCCGGTCCCGGCGTGGGCAGCGTGACGAGCGACTCGGGAGCGACGGGGATCGACGGGTGACGAGCTTCGCGACGGAAGTGGTCGATCGCGCGCCGGCGAGCCACCGTGAACAGCCACGCGCGGAAGGCGTCTTCATCGCCGACGAACCGATCGAGTGAGGCGACGGCCGCGGCCCAGGTCTCGGAACCGACGTCTTCCGCGGCATCTCCGGTGACCACCCGCAGGTAGCGGAGCAGCGACGGGTGTAGCTCACGCCAGATGGTCGCGAACGCGGTCCGTCGCCGGCCCGCGCGTTCTGGAGCACCGCGGCGAACTCGCAACCGATCATCCCGCCCCCCGATCGAATGTGGTCGCACTCTACGACAGACCGGAGGTGGAGGAACGAGGTCGCCGCGACGCGAGAGACCGCAGCCGAAGCTGCGGCCTCTCCGCTGCGAGGGAAATTCGGTCAGCTGGTGATCAGATCCCGCCGAAGTCCTCGACCGCCCAGCGGCGACCGTCGGCTCCGGTGGTGTAGGCGATGCCCACCACGTTGAAGGCGCCGGACAGGATGTTCGCCCGGTGTGGCGGGGAGTTCATCCAACTGGTCTCCATCTCGGACGCGGTCATCCCACTGGGACCCTGGAGGATGTTCTCGCCGAGCGTGGTGAAGCCGGCGAAATCGGGCGACGAGAGCAGCGTGCCCAGGTTCTGGTGGGTGAGCGAGCCGGAGGAGGCCATCTGCTGCGACCACGAAGCGGCGATGCTCGCCAGCTTCGAGTTCCAGGTGAGCGCGGGCAGGCCGTTGGCGGCTCGATTCGCGTTCAACTGCTGGAACACCGCCGCGGCGACGGGGTCGGTCGGGCTGCCGCTGCTCGCGGCGGGAGTGGCGGCGGGAAGGCTGCACGACGAGAGGCCGAAGCCAACCATCGCGGTCAGGACGATCGCTGCGGTTCGCTTGCCCAGCAAGTTCTTCACGTGCATCTCGGTCTCCCAGAAGTCACTCTGCGTGGTCAAGAGACTCATCGGCAGCGGTCGACACGAGTCCTTGAGCCAAGAACCACCAGTTCTCGGAGTTTCTGGGGCTTCCGGGACCCGGACCGAAGGAGATGTCCGGTTTCGACACTCGGGCCGCCGGGGTGCCCGGTTCCGGCGGGTTCGCTCGGCCATGATGATCTTCGAGCAAGGGAGCGCGCAGCGCGATGTGGAAGGCGACGATCAGGGGGCTCGTGGCCCGAAAGGTCCGCCTCGTCCTGACTGCGCTGGCGATTCTCCTGGGCGTCAGCTTCGTCAGCGCCACCTACGTCCTCACCGACACCGTCAAGCGGTCATTCGACGCGGTGTTCTCCCAGACGCTGTCGGGGGTCGATCTCCAGGTCCAAGGCCACAGCTCGCTCGGTGACCTGTCGAACCCGGGGCGCATTTCGGACTCGACGGTCGAGCGGGTGCGCGGCGGTCCCAGGGGTGGCCCGGGCCGAGCCGTTCGTGCAGACCACGCTGGCGCAGTTCGTCGACCGCGACGGCGGAACCATCGGCGGCGGCGGGCCACCGACCTTCGGGATCTCGTGGGTCGACGGTGATCCGTTACGCCTCACGGAGGGCCGGGCGTCCGAAAGCCTCGGGCGAGGTGGCGATGGACGCCGGCACCGCCCGCAAGCAGGGCTTCGCCGTCGGTGACACCGTCCGCGTCCTGCTGAGCGGAGCGGCGAAGCGGTACGGATCGTCGGCCTCTTCGGCTACGGCGACACGACCGACTTCGGGCCGGTCACGGTCGCGGCGTTCGACCTCGCCACCGCGCAGCGGGAGTTCGACGCCGGGCGATCGCTCGACGCGGTGTACGTGCAGCGGGACGCCCGACGTTCACCGACGCCGTCCTGCAACGCCGGATCGAGCACGACGCTCGGACCGGGTTACAACGTGCTCACCGCCGATCGAGGCGGACGCTGCAGGTCGGCAAGCCGGTACGTCAGTTCCTCGGGTTCTTCACGACGCGCTGCTCGGCTTCGCCGCCATCGGTGTCGTCGTCGGTGCTTTCATCATCTTCAACACGTTCACGATCCTCGTGGCCCAACGCACCCGTGAGCTCGGGCCTGTTGCGGGCCATGGGCGCCACCGGCGGGCAGGTGGTCCGATCCGTGGTGCTCGAGGCGTTCGTCGTGGGCTCGGTCGCCTCGGCGATCGGGCTCGGTCGTCGGGGATCGGGCTGGGCGCGGGTCTCCTGCAGCTGCTGCGCAGCTCGGACTCGACCTGCCCGACACCACGACGGTCGTCCTCCGTCGCACGATCGTGGTGTCGCTCGTCGTCGGCGTCGTGATCACCGTGCTCGCCGCGGTGTATCCCGCGGTACGGGCCGCGAGGGTGCCACCGGTTGCGGCGATCGCCGATCTCCCGGAGCGGGTGTCGGCGGGCTTCGGGCGACGGGTGGCCGGCGGGGTCGGCGGTGCTGGTCGCCGGCGTCGGGGTCCTCGTCTACGGGTTCGCGCGCGCCAGCGACGTGACCGGCTTGATCGACGAGATCCAGGTGGTGGCGTTCGGCGCGTTCGGGGTGCTGGTGGGTGTCGTCATGATCCTGCCGGCGGTCGCCCGGCCCGCCGTCCGCGTGATCGGCGCGCCCCTCCGTCGGTTCGGTCCGCCCGGCAGCGTTGGCGCCGGGCCAACGCGATGCGCAACCCCCGACGGACAGCGGTGACCGCGTCCGCACTGGTGATCGGGCTCGCGCTCGTCGGCCTCACCGCGACCTTCGGCACGTCCGCGCGCGCGTCGGTCGCGGCACGACACCGGAGCCGGATTACGCGCCGACTACGTCGTGAAGACCGACGGGTTCGCGGCGTTCTCCACCGAGGTCGCGAAGCGAGTGCGCGACGTCGCCGCGGTGACCACCGCGGTTCCGATGCGCTTCGCCGACGCGTCGGTCGGCGGCGACGTCAAGACCGTCGGGAGCGTGGATCCCGCGACCATCGACCGCGTCGTGGATCTCCAGTTCACGAGCGGCAGCGCCCGCGGGCTTGCCCGCCAGGGCGTGCTCGTGGCCGACGAACTGGCGCACCATCTCGGCGTCACGACCGGCGATCAGCTCCCGGTCCAGTTCTCCCAGACCAGCCTGCCGCTGACCGTGCGCGGCGTGTACCGGCAGCAGAACTTCATCGGGATCTTCGGCCAGTCCGTGCCGCTGCTGGTGGCACCGGAGACCATGGAGGTCGGCACCGGAGGTGCACCCGCAGGACTCGCTCGTGCTCGTACGGACCGACGGCGGCGCCACGCCCCGAGACCCAGCGTTCCCTGCGCGCCGACCTCGCCGACGACTTTCCCAACATGGACGTGCTCAGCCGCGCTCGAGTTCCGCAGCGATCAGCAAGCCCAGATCGACCAGTTCCTCGCCGTACTGATCGTGATCCTGACCCTGTCGGAGATCATCGCGATCCTCGGGATCGTGAACACCTTGGCGTTGTCCGTCTTCGAGCGCACGCGTGAGCTCGGGCTGCTCCGGGTCGTCGGCATGTCCCGACGCCAGGTGCGCCGGATGGTGCGCTGGGAGTCGGTGGTGATCGCGGTGCTCGGCGGGGTCGTCGGGATCGCGTTCGGGGTGCTCTGGGGGTGGGCGTTCTCCCGCGCTCCGGGAACAGGGCATCACCGTGTTCCGGATCCGGTGGCTCGAGGTGCTGCTGTTCGTGGGCGGCTCGATGCTCGCGGGCGTGCTGGCGGCCGTGTTCCCGGCGTGGCGGGCTTCACGGCTCGACGTGCTCGACGCGATTGCGACTGAGGAGGCGATCACGGAATGACGGTCGCTACCATGGCCCGCTCACCGGGCGATTAGCTCAGGGGTAGAGCACTTCCTCGACACGGAAGGGGTCGGGCGTTCAAATCGCCCATCGCCCACCGGTGAACCTGCAGGTCAGCCGGGGTCCCGGGCCCCGGCTGATTCGCGTCCCGGGCCCTGTTGCCCTGCTGCTGCCGGCTACCAACTTCTTGTCCGCGGGCGGTTCGGCGGCGGGAGGCTCAAGTCGCGGACGATGCCGTCGCTGTCGATAGCTCTGAACGCGACGACAGATCGCCGGTTCTGGGACAGCCCGGAGTGGCCTGGGAAGGTTGCTCGTTCTGTGCGGCGCCGGTCACGTGACGGTGGTCCGGTTGCCTGGTTTACTTGTACGCCGGGAGCGGTTGAGGAGGGCTGGGTGGCGGAATTGCCGTCGGGGACC
>CAVSEI010000003.1:0-140553 GCA_963726965.1 uncultured Actinomycetes bacterium
CAGTAGGCGCGGCCGAGCAGGCCACGCGGGCGGAACTCGCCGCTTTGGACGATTCGGGTGCCGGTTCCCTCAGGGGCAAGCTCCCAGGTGAGCCAGGCCTCACCGGGGAGGCGCATCTCGGCGTGGAGACGCAAGAGGCGATCAGGCTCGGCCTGCTCGACCCGCCAGAAGTCGAGCGCGTCGCCCGCCGCGAGGGTGTCGGGGTCGCGCCGCCCGCGTCGCAGGCCCGGGCCGCCGACCAATTGGTCGAGAATGCCGCGCACACGCCAGAGCAGCTCACCGGAGTACCAGCCGCGTTCGCCGCCGATGCCTTCGAGGGTCGCGAACACGGCGGCTGGCGACGCCGGCGCAATTGTGGTGCGCACGTCGGTGAGTGTGGTGCCGCCGGACCAGTCGGGGTCCGTGGCCACGGGCGCGAAGGGGGCGAGGTCGGCGTCAACGAACGACGTCGGCACCGTCCCGGATTGCGCCGAGGCGAGCGCACGGCTGATGGCGTCGCGCAGTCCGATGGTTTGCACGCCAAAGACGTCGTCGGCGCGGTGGTCGGTGACCACGACCTCGTTCACGAGGCTCTCCACGAGTTCGCGAGCGAGGGGCACCGGCACGGGCGTGACGAGACCCACCCAATGTGACGACAGGCCCGGCGTCAAGACCGGCACGGTCACGAAGCGGCGGCGCGGCAGGCCGGCGACCTCCGCGTAGAGCTCCATCATCTCCGCGTAGGACACCACGTCGGGTCCGCCGACTTCGTACACACCGCCCGGCACCGCGGGATCGGTCGACGCGCGCACGAGGAGCTTGACGATGTCGGAGATCGCGATGGGTTGGCAGCGCGTGTGCACCCAGCGGGGCGTCACCATGAACGGCAACAGCTCAACGAGGTAGCGCAGCATCTCGAAACTGGCCGAGCCCGATCCGATGATCACCCCGGCGCGTAGCTCGACGACCTCGATCCCGGTCGAGGCGAGCGCCCGGCCGACGGCGTGGCGACTGGCGAGGTGGACGCTCAACTGCTCGGCGTCGGAGCCGAGGCCTCCGAGGTACACGATGCGCCGAACGCCGGCAGTTGCAGCTTCCCGGGCGAAGTTCGCTGCGTCGTCGAGTTCCGCTCGTGCCCAGCCCGGACCCTGGCCGATCGAGTGCACGAGGTACACGGCGACGTCGACGTCTCGCATGGCGTCGCCGAGGTCGTCGCCGACCGAGCCGGCCACGACCTCGACGTCGGCCTGCCACGGGGCGCGGTCGAGCTTGGCTGGTGTGCGTGCCAGGCAACGCACCGGGCACCCCGCGTCGAGCAGGGCGGGCACCAACCGGCCCCCCACGTACCCCGACGCGCCGGTCACCAACACGCGAGTTGTCTCTACGGTCATGGTCGTGCTCCGTTTCGCGCCGTGTGCCCGCTTCTTACGCCGCGCGCACCGACACGGTCCGCTGTGGGCTCGAGCACGTCGTCCTCGTACTCCCAGCGCAAGAACTGCGCGATGCCGAGCAGGAAGACCGCGGTGATGATCGTGACGAAGACCGTACGGCCGACGCCGAACAACAACCGTTGCGTAGGGGCGGGGGACCGCGGTTGGTTGCGCCTTGTAGGTGAATGCTGCTTCGGCGCGCCTGTGCCCGCGAGCTTCTGCCCAACCTTGTCATGGGCTCGGCGCAGGTTCTGTATGAACGTATGACCGGCCACGATCACGCAGGCGCTGCGATCCGTCTTGAGGCCGCGCACCGATCGCACCCGCGACTTGAGCCGGCCATGGTCGGTCTCGATCCGATTGTTCGCGTACTTGCGCCGTGTTGTGGAACACGCCCGGGATGACCTCATTGACCGCGATATGTAACGCCATCGTCGAGGACCCCGTCGACGATGTGGACGGTGCGGTCGGCGTAGTGGGTCATGCGTTCGTCGTGGGTCACCACGATGGCCGCGATGCCCCGGGAGTTCATCTCGTTGCGGATCAGCTCCATCACCTGCTTGCCCAGGTGGGTGTCGAGCGCCGAGGTGGGCTCGTCGAAGAGCACGAGGGCCGGCTCGTTCATCAGCGCCCGGCCGATCGCCACCCGCTGGCGCTGGCCGCCCGAGAGGGTCGCGGGGAGGTGGTCGCGTCGGTTGGCCAGGCCGAGCTCCTCGAGCAGCTGGTCGGCCCGGCGGCGGGCCGGGGCGCCCTTGCGACGGCCGATCTCGTCGACCACGAGCAGGTTCTCGCGGGCGGTGAGGAATGGCACGAGGTTGACGGTCTGGAACACGAAGCCGACGTGCTCGCGGCGGAAGTCGGTGAGCTGCTTCTGGGAGTAGCCCGAGATGTCCTCGCCCGCCACCACGACCCGGCCCTGCGTGGGAGCGAGGATGCCGCCCGCTATGGAGCACAGGGTGGTCTTGCCCGAACCCGACGGGCCGACGAGGGCGAGGATCTCGTCGTGACCGATGGTGAGGGTCGCGTGGTCGAGCGCGATCACCTCCTCCTCGCCGGTCGGGTACACCTTGCGCACCGCGTCGAGCTCGAGCGTGGCGGGCGCGCCGGTGCGGGTGTGGGCGCGGCGGCGACGTTCATGACGACCTCCCGATGGCGGACGCAGGGTCGACGCGCAGCACGCGTCGGAGGGAGAAGGCGCTGCCCACGACCGCGGACACGATCAGCGCCAGACTGCTGACGATCACGCGGCTCGGGAGCAGCTGGTACGGGATCGCGCCGGGCGGCAGGAGCACGTCGAGCGCCACCGCGAACGCCGAACCGATCACCGCGGCCACGATCGCCACGACGACGGCCTGGAGCACGACGCCGCCGAAGAGCGTGCGCGAGCGGGCGCCGATCGCCTTGAGCATCCCGTAGAGCCCGACGCGCTCGACGGTGAGGAGCGCGAAGAACAGCGCGACCACCACGATCGCGATCACGAGCGTCACGCCGATGATCTGGTTGAACACGGAACGCTGTTGGCGCACGCCGCCGATCGAGTCGGCCGCGTCGGTGGTGGAGACGGTCCGGGTCGTGACGCCGGTCGCGCGGTCGATCGCCGTGGCCACCGACGACGGGTCGCGGTCGGTGTCCACCACCAGCGCCTGGAACACCCCGGGTGCTACCGACGACGCCGGCCGGTTGGCGTTCTGGACGTCGCGCCACGTGGTGGGCGCCGCCCACAGCGAACCGGCGCCGGAGTAGCTGACGTCGTCGACGAACCCGACGACCCGCACGGGCGTGCGCGCCGGGCCGAGGAGAAGCGTGTCGCCCTGCCGCACGCCCTCGTCGCGGAGAATGCTGTCGGCGTAGGCCTCCCCCGGCCCAGGAGCCGAAGGGACACCGCGCGGCGGGCTCTGGTAGCCGAAGAGCGCGACGTCCACGAGGTCGCGCGGGCCCTTTCGTGGCACGCGCGCACCGAGCTGGGTCACGCCGATCCCACCCACCTTCGTGACCCCGGGCGCCGCCTCGACCTGCGCACGCTGACCGCGGGGGTGATGCGGCTGCGCAGCAACGACTTCTCCGCCGTCGCCGAGAAGACCACGAGGTCGGCGCGCTGGGCATTGATCGCGCCGGTGGAGCGCGCGATCAAGCCGTCGAGGAGTCCCCCGAGGAGCATGAGCAGGATCGCGATGAGCGTCAACAGCACCGCCGCGGTGGCGAAGCGCCCCGGCCGGCGGCGCATCTCGCGCCAGGCGAGCTTCACGAGCCCAACCCCCCACCCGACAGCGCCTCGACAGGGTCGATGGCCAGCACCCGACGGGCCGAGAACCACGAGCTGGCCAGCCCGAGCGCCAGGATGCCCAGCCCCCAGGCCACGACCGCTTTGACGTCGAAGCTGAGCGGTATCGAACCGATGCGCATGAACGACAACGGCAGGTAGAGCAGCGTGCCGATCGCCACGCCGATGCCCACGACCACCAGCACCTGCTGGAGGAGCGCCCACACCAGCGTCGAGGACCGCGCGCCGATCGCGCGCAGGAGCGTGAGCGTGCGGGCCTTCTGCAACGTGACGATGAGGAAGAACAGCCCGATCACGAGCGGGATCACCAGCCCGTAGAGCAGGAAGATCACGAGGAACGACGTGCTCACCTGCGCCACGCCGGGTGCCTTGCGCGCCGCGTCGCCGCGGGTGAGCACCTCGAGGTCGTTGCTCACCGCGTTGACACGGTCCGCGAGTTGCCGCGGGCTCACCCCCGGGACGGGCGCGAGGCCGAGCGCGTTCGGGGAGCGGTGCACGCGGCGTCGGGATTGGCGGCCTTCACCGCGTCCTCCCACGTGGCGTAGCGGACGAACACGGTGGGGCTCGCCTGCAGGTTGGTGTCCTTCGACTGGCCGACGATGCGGATCGCGTAGCCGCCGGGCTCGACCTTCACGACGTCGCCGAGGCCGAAGCCCTGCGACGCATCCGTCTCGTTGGCGACGCCCTCGCCGGCGGCCGTGGGGTAGCGGCCCGCGGTGAGCGACTCCGGCGCGCCGAGGTCCTGGTGCTCGTAGCCGATGACCGCGGCACCGGTGATCGGGCCACCGGCGCGCACGCTGAACGTGCTCTGGCCGATCTTCCCGGCGCCGCCGACCCCGTCGACGGCGCGCACCCGTGCCTCGAGCGCGGGCGTGATCGAGCTGCTCTGGAGGTTGCGGCGCGCGTCGGTGCTGTAGACGAGCACGGGCGCGCTCTGGTGCTCGATCGCGCCGACGAACGACGTGATCAGGCCGTCGCGCAGTGCCTGCTGGAACAGGATCAGGAAGACGAGCAGCGCGATCGCACCGATCAGCAACCCGAAGCGCACCTTTGCCCGCACCATCTCCTTCCACGCGATCACGATCGGGAGCTCTCGATCGCGGATTCGATCGCGGCCAGCGCGTGCTGGGCGTCGTGGCCGGTCCAGCCGTCGGCTCCGAGTCTCCGGGCGTGTTCCTCGTCGGCGATGCCGGGGCCGCCCACGAGGACGGCCGCCGCGACCCCGGCGCCGTGCAGTCCAGCAACGGCGCGCTCCATATCGGCGTCGCGTCCCGACGTGATTGCGCCGACGACGACCGCGACGAGGCGGCTCGCTCCCCGCGCCGCGTCGACGAACGAGTCGGTGGGAGTGTTCGGGCCCAGGTCGACCACGTCGAAGCCTGCGCCCCGGATCAGATCGGCGAGGATCGCTCCTGGCAACCCATGCGCCTCTCCGGCGACCGCGCCGAGCACGATCGTGCCGCGTTTGCGGCCACGGCGCGCCATACGCGGGCCCAAGCGTCCCACCAAGCGCTGGGCGACGACCGTGGCCCGGTGCTCGTCGGCAACAGTGAGGTCGCCCGCCTCCCACCGGTCTCCGATCGAGGCGAGGGTGGGCACGAGGAGGACCAGATAGATCTCGGACGGCGACGCGCCGGAAGCCAGCGCGCTCTCGACCACCAACCATGCCCCGACCTCGTCACCGGCGACCAGGCGAGCCTCGAGGCGAACGCGTGCTGCGCCCCGGGAGCCGCGTGGGCGTCGTCTCGCCGGCTCCGTGCCGTTGCGCAAGTGGTCGACGTCCTCGGTCTGCACCCGCCACTCCGTTCCGTCGCGCACCGCAGCCAGCCGGCCCGTGCGCACGTAGCGGTAGACGGTCATGTAATGCACCCCCAGGCGGTCGGCAGCCTCGCGCAGGCTGATCGCCGGCACCGTCACCCTCGGCCGTTCACGCGGCGGGTCGCCACGCCGGCTTCGCCAGCACGACCTGAACGTCGCTCACGCGCCGCTCGAGGAACGCCGCTTCGCAGTAGCAGAGGTAGAGCATCCACAGCCGCGAGAAGGTCGGACCGAGTGCGAGCGCGTGGACTGCGTCGTGGTGCTCGTCGACGTTCGCGCGCGCCAACGACGGAGCGTCTCGGGGTAATTCGCGCCGATGTCCGTCGGGCGAACACGCTCCCGACCGAGTTGCCGTTCCAGACGACGCCGGTCCGCTCGTCGGTGACCGAAATGCCCATGTCGGTGGGCGCGGAGTCGACGCCCAGCTCGCCGAAAAGCCGGTTGAAGCCCGGATACGTCGGCTCGTTGAAGACGATGAGTCGGTGTCGGCCTCGTGCGTCTCATCGGCCAGGCCGATCCTGACCGTGTTCGTGTGTTCTCGCGGCCGGTCGTCGGCCTCGAACACGGTCACGTCGTGCACGGGGGCGAGCACGTGGGCACACGTGAGCCCCGAGATCCCCGTTCCGACGATGGCGATCCGCACTGGCTGCTCCCTCGAGATGTCCGGCTGCGGCCCTCAGTGTACTGGTATTTAGCACTAAATTACTCTCGGAGAGACGATGCCCCGCTACCGCACCGAGATCACCGTCCCGAGACGCCCCGAGGAGCCCGCGTCTTCAGCATCAGCTTCAGTGGCGCCTACTCCTACCGCGCCGATCCAGTCCTGCCCGGCAGCCTCACGCGAGACGCGTTGCGCGCCGCGATGAACAACCGCTACCCACGCTGAGTTCCCTTCGGGTCAGGAGACCGAACTTCAGCTCGTGGTTCAGTCGATGATCCCGAGGGCGCGGGCTCGGCTGACGGCTTCGGCGCGACTGTGTACGTCCAGTTTCTTGTAGAGGCGCTCGGCCCGGTCCTTCGCTGCCGACCGGGTGATCCCGAGCTTGTCGGCGATGACCGCGAAGGAGAGTTGCGTGGGCAAGTAGCGCAGGACCCTCGCCTGATCTGTGGTGATCGACGCAGCCTTGACCGTGCTCGCGGCTTCCGCCACTGCCCTGGTCGCGGCTTCGCCCGCGTCGGTGACGATGATGCCAGCGGCACTCAGGGCTTCGATCGCTTCGTGCGCGGCAGCCTCCTCGACGATGCCGGCGCTGATCATCGCTCGGACGGCGTCGGCCGCGGCCGCGGCCCGGATCATGTCCGACGCAGCCACCGCCTCGGCAGCTTCGGCTTCGGCGGCGATCGCAACGAGTACAGCTTCGGCTTCGGCGGCCTGCGCCACTTCGATCACCTGAGCCGCCTCCTCCATCGCGGCGACCTCCGCCCCGACCAGCAACCCGGCTTCCTCCGTCAGGAAGCCCTCGCCGACCAGCGTCCCGCCAGCAGCAGCGATTGCGTCGAAGAATGGCTGCGCCCAGCGGTGCTCGACGAGCAAGAACGCGAGTGCGGTCCCGGGTGCGAGCGACGCTGCCAGCGCCCATGCGTCAGCGGGATCGAACCCTGACGCGTCGCCGCCGACGAGGTCAACACCGGCAAAAGGAACGATGCTCGCCAAGAGCGCTCCGAAGTCCTCGTCATCACCCATCACCAACCGCTCGATCACGCCGTCCTCGCTCTTGGCGACGAACAACACGTCGAGCAGCCGCAACACGCCTCGGCCTTGGAGCCGATCGACTTCAGCCAGGACCCGACCCTCGAAGTCGGCACCGGGACCGAAACTCACCGCGATCACTTGCAACGGACCTGACATCCCTCAGCCTCCCCGTCGGTTCACCACGATCTTCGGTCCCTGTGGGCTCGCCCAACAGAGTCAAATGTCACAGCACGGTTCCGCACACTGCCAGGAGCGAACCGATTTGCCCGGTGAGGTCCGCGCTCGTCGCGCCACCGTCGACGACGCACAGATCAGCGACCGCGCGAGAGCTCGACAAGAACGAGTGGAGCGTGCTGGTACGTGCAAGATCACCGCGGCTCACGAGGATCATTTGAGAATGTTGACTGCGCGGGCGACGACGAGGACCGCGACGACGAGTGAGATTGCTTCTTCGGCCATCATCAGCAGCTTGGCCCATGGTCGAATCGCAGAGACATCGGTCGGGCTGAACGCGGTCGCAGTCGTGAACGAGAGGTGGAGATAGTCGATGAAGGTGGGATACCAGTCGGCCGCGACGTACTGGCTGTTGGTCATCTCCGGGAAGACAAAGGCGGGTTCGCCTTCGCCGTGGGCGCGGGCCGCCGCGCCACCGCGGTCGAGATCCCAGTACCACAAGGCGAAGGCGATCACATTGGTGAGCCAGATCGCGCCGCCGGCTGCGAGCAGCGTTTTGGCGTCGTTCGTGAACGGCGTCGTGTTGATGATGTCGGCCAGCAGCTTGACCGCCGCACCTGCGTTCGCGATCGTGATCACACCGATCAGGATGTCGGTGAGCACGCGCAGCCAGGTGGCTTGCCGGTCAATCCGCCCAGGGTCTCCGATCATCAACGCGGCCAGTATCCCGACGACGAACACGCCCAACAGCCAAGACACGTCGTGAAACCTCAGGGCTGAGGGCAACGTCAAGCGCAGCCCCGCCGCGGTCAGCACGGCCAACGCCATCGGCCAGCGTGCTTCCCCGACCCGCGACGAACGCCGCGGCGAGTTCGCCGAACCCTCGGTCACGACACCCTCACCATGGCCTGGAACGCCCGGCCGATGACTGCGCCTGGACGACGCGTCGGGGACTGACGGCTATTCGTCGACCACCACGACGTCGACCATCACCGGCCGTGTGACCAGGTAGCTGAAGACTCCGATGATGGGAACGAACACGATGAACAGGAACCACAGCGCCTTCGCGAGTCCGTGGTGGTCGTGGCGCCGGAAATTGTCGATGAAGCACCAGATCACGATGAAGACCCACAAGATGAGCAACGCAAACATCAACAGCGACCAGAAGACGCTGAGGAGCGGAAAGTCGTAGGCGAGCGGCATTGCGGCCTCCTGAAGACGGTCCAGCCATAGGGCTTTGTTGGATCAACTCGTTGTGACCCGGCGGGCAGTCTGCTCCGTTTGGGCGGTCGGTGTCGACTCGCCCTACGTGCGGTGAAACAGCAGGCGTCTGATCTCTCGGAATGGCACGACCAGATAGATGGCGATGCCGAAGTAGAACGCGACGGCGACGGGGGGCACCGCGAGACCGATGAGGATCGCGACCACATACACGATCAGGACAGCCAGGTTGCTTCGCCCGGATTGCCCGGGTTCTTCGGCCTCTGCCGCGGTGTAGAGATGTTCGCGTTTCGCGTATTCGTCGAGCGCGAAGCCGAAGATGCGAATGGCGAGCAGGGTGAGCCCGTACATCGTGACGAACACTCGCTCGCCGTCGACGTCGTGGATGGCCTCGGCGACGAGCCCGGTCGGGAACGGCAGAAAGCCGACGCCCAGCAAGACAAGGAGGTTGAGTCGCAACAGGATCGGCGTCGGCCCGAGCGAGCCGATCGGTCAGTGCGGTGTGGGCGAGCCAGGCCCCGCCGATCGTCAGGAAGCTGACGAGGTAGGCGAGGTAGTACGGCCACGCTTCGAGCACCTGCTTCAGCGGGCTCCCCGGCGGATGGAGGGCAATGTCCAAGACGAGCAGCGTGGTCGCGATCGCGAACACTCCGTCGCTGAAGGCCTCGAGCCGCGTCTTGCTCAGCGGCGCAGCCGCACCCGATCCATCTTCCTGGCTCGACACCAGACACTCCTCCTCGACAGCAGTGTTAGCAGGGTTCGGCGTACGGTGCGGGCATCGTCGTTCAGCGCGGTGAGGGGTTGTCGTCGCCGGTGCCGTCGGACGTCGTGCCCGCGGGTCGGCGCGCAGTGACCAGCGTCGCGCTCAACTTGACCGCCTTCACCGAACTCGTCGCGCCCGCTTGGAGCATGAGTCCGATCGCCAACAGGATCACCCCGGGGATGACGAGGACCGATGACCCGAGCATCACGATTCCGAGGCGGGCCAGGAGGTACGGCGGGGTGCAGACGACGGCACCGATCGCGCCCCCGACGGCCGCGGCCGTGACGCGGTCTCGGCGTGAAAGCGTGCTCTTCTGCACACCGATCAGCCGCGAAGGCACGGCCACGTAACACACCATCATCACGGCGACGACGACGCCGAGACTCAGGGAGAACCACGCCGTGCCCCACCGGTCGCCGACGACGACCACGATCGCGAGCAGCGCGCCGATGCCCGCGCCCCACGCCAGCACCACACGGTGGTGCTCCCACGCGAGTGTCCGCCCGCGCCTGATGTCCGGCGTACCCGGCGTTGCGATCGCGAAGGCGAACACCGCGTTGAGGTACAAGCTCGCCGCGGTGATCGTGGTGATCAGGATCATCGTCGCGACGAGGAGGGGTCCGGTGATGATCGTGAATGACCGGCCGTGGAGCGCATGCGCTTTCAAGTCGGTCATCGCCAGCCAGATCCACATCGCGGGCAGTACTTGTACGACGGTCAGCCGCCAGTTCGAGACGAGCAGCTTCAGACCGTCGAAGAGCATGGCGAACGCGCCGACCACGAGCGCCAACGGTGCCAACCACCGGCGGGTACGGCTCAGGCCGAGCAGGGCATCTTCCACCGTGGCCTCATCGGAGTCTCGGATCACGCGCACGATGCGCGTCAGCTGCGCGGAGACGGTCGCTCGCCACGATCGACCGTCTTCCTCGGAGCTGCCCGACGATGCCTTCGTCACTCGTCCTACCGTCCGGATTCAACACGCCGCACTTCGGCAGCGTGGTCTCAGATCACGCTGCGCTTCAGCAGATCGTTGGATGCCCACCAGCCTGGGATTGCCGGGATGTAGCTCACGACGAGTTGTTGGGTGAGGATCGCGGCGACCGCTACCGCTTCGGGGACTCCGAGGGTGACGAGCGCGCCCGACATGCCGATGGACGACACCGCGGCCCCTCCGCCGGGAACGGGAATGAGCGATGCGATCGTCGAGATCCCGATGTTGTAAGCGAGCATGGACCAGTAGTTGACGTGGCCGCCGTAGGCGGCGATGCAGGCGAGGAGCACGAACCCGTAGAGGAGCGAGACCCCGAAGTTGCCGATCACCAGCAGCGCGAGCTGACGTGGTGAGCGGACCGCTTCCCAGATCGTGCTCGCCGCGCTCTTGACCGGCGGCACGATGGCTTTGCGGAGTCGGGGGACACCCCAGATGAGACCGATCGCGACGAAGATCACGACGATCGCGATGAGCACGACCTCGATCGCCGACGCCGTGTCGATCGGTCCGATGTCGACGGTCGTGGGCGAGAGCACGACCGCGATGACGAACAGCAGGATCTGGCAGACGACGTTGCCGACAGTACTCAGCAACCCACCCGCGCCAACCGCCGACGCGAGGTCGAGGCCTCGCTTCTGCAGGTAGCGGATCTGGATGGCGATCCCGCCGACTGCTGGGATCGCGAGGTTCCCGAACGACATGGCCAGCTGGGTCTCGGTGGTTGGCCACAGCGGAAGGGGTTCTGGCACACAGCCCATGAGCGCGATCGCGTAGGGAATGTTCGTTGCCAGGGAGAGCAACAAGGCGACCCCGAGGAGCCACCACTCGGCGTTCTTGACCGTGTCCCAGATCTCCTGGGGACTACCAACCTGCCCGAGCAGCACCGCGGCGGCGACCAGCGTGCCGATCGCCATCATCAGGTTCGTCGGGCTGACCCGGTGGAGCTCGACGAGTTCGGGTACGTCGACGCCGGCTGCCTTTGCCGCCGCCGTGCGCAGCTCGCCGAGTCGCTTCCCCGCTTCGCGGTGCTTGCCCAGCATCGCCTGGGCCGTGTGGCTGAGCGCCGGCGCCTGCAACATCGGAATCACGTCGCCGAGCGCGTCGGCGCCCAGACCGGCGGAAAGCGCGGCGATGGCCCGGTCGTCGCCCACGAGCAGGGCGGTGGACGTCAACAGCTCTGCAAGGTCGGCGGCGCGTCGGCGCTCGTCGGCCCCGGTCGTCGCCTTCGTGAAGTCAGCGATCACCGGACGTCCGTCGACGACCACGATGTTGCGCGTGTTCAACTCGCCGTGAGCGATCAACGCGTCGTGCAGCGCACTCACCTGACGCCACAGATCAGTCAGCAGATCGTCGGTCACATCGTCGGAACTCAGATCGGCGAGGACCCGGCCGTTCGACGCGCGTCCGACCATGAGTGCAGCCCCCGGACCGGCGGTCCCGGCGACGATGACGTCCGGAACCTGTACACCGGCGCGTTCGGCGAGCAGCAGGACGTAGGCCTCGTGCTCCACGTCTTGCTCACGAGTCAGGTACAGCTGCGGACCGGAATCCTTGTAGACCACGAAGCGCCACAGCTTCGCCAAGAGCTGGCTGTCGGCCTCGTCGCGACCGATGACCCGGACCGACAACGGACCCTGATCATCCTGCGCAAGGAAACGGGATGCGCCCGTCGGCTGCGTCGGATCCAGCTGCACGTCACGCGCCGTCACGCCAAGCTGCGCGAGTGATGCCGCGACCTGGGGTGTGGTCGGACGTCCGCCGGGCGAGCCGAATGCGAGGTGCACCAGCGCGGCGACGCCCCACCCGAGGAACAGCGCCGCGAGGATGTCGCTCGGATAGCCCGTCCCCAGATACATCGCCGAGAAAGCCAGCACGAACACGAACAACTGGCCGAGGCGACGGGTCGGCCGCGTCACGTACGGTGACGCCGCGGCAACCACCGCGGCCGCGATCGCGAGACGCACCAATGGGAACTGCGGAGACTGGCCGAGGCGCGTGACCTCGTCGAAGGTCTTCGACAACGATTGTTCGTCGACGAGTTGCGCCATCGCCCGGGCCACGAGGGCGGCGAGCACCCCGGCGATCGTGAGATCGCGAGCCAATCGCCAGCGACGGCCGATGAACGCAGCCGCGGCGACAACCAGGACCGTCCAGAGCGTCCCCGCCCAGTACAGCGTCTGGAAGAAGGGCTGGAGGTCGTTGGGGAGGCCGTTGAAGAACCGGAACAGGTCCTGATTCGCGTGGCTCGGATTGTCGTGGTAGGCGACCAGCAATACGAGCGCGACGACCGCGACCGCGACCCGCACCCAGTCGCTCGTACGACGCCGATACGGCTCCTCCGAAGCGGGACCGAACGTATGGGTCGGCATGCCCCGGAACCGCTCACCTGCACGATCGACCCGACCCTTGACACCGCCACCCTTCGGAGACTCGCTGACGCCCGCGCCCGCGCCAACGTCGCTCTGATCCGGGGCATCCGCCCCGGTACCTACCGGGCCGCTCGTCATGTCACCAACTCCGGAGTCTTTCGTGGGTCGGGTTTCTGGTGAGGTAGTTCACCGGTGAATGCGAGGGAGAGGAGGGCCAGGAAGGCGGCGGCGAGGAGGCCGGCTTTGAGTGCTCGGAGTTGGGCCGTTTCGTAGTCGTCGACGATCGCGGCCGTGGTGGCCTTGTCGAGGCCGGCGTCTTGTGCGGCGTGCTCGACGTGGTCGGACGAGACGAAGGTGAGGCCGTTGCCGGCTGCGACACCGGCCTGGTTCGCGACTTCTGCGCTGATCCGCGAGTCGTGTGTGACGGTGGAGGTGAAGGTGTTGGTCAGCCCGATCAGCACGATCGCGCCGATGAACGCCACCCCAAGGGCCGAGCCGAGCTGCTGACCGGTGAACTGCAGGCCACCGGCTTCGCTGCGACCTGATTCCTCGACCGATGACTGGATGACGTTGCCGAGTTGGGAGATCATGAGGCCCATCCCGACGCCGAGGACACCCATGCCGATGGCGAACCCGGCGCTGTCGAGCGTGGGCTTGATCGTCGCCAGCAGGATGAGCACACCGGCGGTGGTCACGACGAGTCCGGTCCGGACGATCGTGCGCACCGGGAAGCGGTTCGAGAGCCGTGCGCCCAGCCCAGCAGTGACGAGCATGGTGATCGAGATCGGCAGCATCCTGATCCCGGTGTCGAGCGCGTTGAGTCCGAGAACCAGTTGGAGGTAGAGCGGCACAACGAAGAAGGTGCCCATCAGGATCAGGTTCTGGCTGAAGAGCCCGATCACGCCGGAGCGCACCGGGGGGATCCGGGCGAGTGAGAGGTGGATGAGCGGGTCGCGCTTGGTCGCTTCGCGGTGGCCCTGCCATTTCACGAAGCCCCAGAGGACCACGCATCCGGCGCCGATGACATAGAGGGTGAGCGAGAACCCGAAGATCGTGATGGGCGAGTTCTTGGGCTTGAGCCATCCCCAGGTGCTCGATTCGAGGACACCGAAGACGAACAGTCCGAGGCCGGTGGCCGAGAGCACCGAGCCGACGACGTCGAGCTTCGGGGTGGGAGTGGGACCGGGAGCGTCTTTCACCTTGCGGGTCATGAACAAGATGAACGCGGCGATGAAGACTTCGCCGACGAACACGACGCGCCAGGTGAGCTCGGTCGTCGCCCAGCCGCCCACGATCGGACCCACGGCGATCCCGGCACCGGCGACGCCGCCGATCACCGCGTAGGCGGCCTTGCGGCTGGTTCCTTCGAAGTTGCCGGCGATCAACGCCGCGAGGGCAGGAAAGACGAGCGCGGCGCCGATGCCTTCGAGGATCGACCATCCGAGCGCGAGGACGGCCACGGACTGGGATGCCGCGGTCATCGCCGACCCGCACGCGTAGATGATCAGGCCGATGACGAACGCGCGTCGGCGGCCGATGATGTCGCCGATCTTGGCTCCGGTGAGGATCAGCATCGCCATGACCAGGCAGTAAAGGGTGATGACGGCCTGGATCGTGGTCACCGTGGTGTGGAAGTCCTTGACCAGCTGGCTGATCGAGACGTTCATCACCGACTGGTCGAGCACCATCAGGAACTGCGCCGTCGCCAACGCCACCAGCGCCGCCCCACCCTTGCTCGTCTTGGTGTTCACAACCCTCCTACCCGTCCCGATGGCCGGTGAAGCTAGGTGGCCGTGTCCGCGGACGCCAGCGCCGCCGTGATCTGGTCCTGGCGCTCCACGATCTGCGTCCAGAGCCTGCGTCGCTCCTCGGCGTTCGTCGCCGGCGTCAGCAGGAGATCGTCGTAGAGGGTCTGTGTCTCCACGATCATCTTGTTGATCGCGATCTCGTCAGGTGTCAGTTCGGCCATGCGGGCACCTTCCATTTTGATGTCGGCCAGATCAGCTGGCTTCTTTGGCGGCTTCCTGCACGGCTTGATCGATGTCCTTCGAGCTCACGTCGTCGAGCTCTTTGGCGACGTGCTTTTCCGCCTTCAAGTCGGCCTTGCCGCACGCGCCGTGGCGCGTGGATGTCTCGTCCTTGCTTCCGCTGAGTCCTCGTCGAGGATGGAAGCGTCGAGGCCGTCACGACGCGGACTGTCGGCACAGGCGCCCGTGGACACGAGTTTCGACCAAGATCGGGACGAACTCACGAATACGTGTCGCCTCGTAAGCGGCGAACTCGGCTTCGACCGCGGCCTTGATGAGCGCGGGATCGACGGCGCTGTGTCGAACCTGCAGCGACTGCACGACCATCTCGATGTGTCGCGCCCACGATCGGTCACCGGACACGCATGCCGCGACGCCATCGGGCCTGGTCACCTGGTGTGGTTCGGTCAACATGCCGGCCCTCCCTCGGAGAACACGCCGTCGCTGAACGCCTCGAGCCGTGTCTTGCTCAGCGGCACAGCAAGCCACCGATGCGTCTTCCTGGTTCGACACTCGACACCCCATTTTCGATTCTCGCGCCGCGCCGGACGGGCCTATCGGATCGAATCACACGCCCTCAACTGCTTCGAGTCGTCCCGTGCGGATCGCGTCGCAGAACGCTCGGTAGTCCCGCTCGTTCTGGTCTCCGTAGCGTTGGGAGAAGTCGGCAATCGACTGGTCGAATTTGTCTTTGGTGCCGAGATACGCCGCGAGCGCGATCGGGTCTCCGGATCGGGCGTGCGCCCGTGCCAGGGTCTGGCCGCAGAAGCGTGCGTACATGGAGAGGGTGACCGGGGCCATGGCCTCGACGATTGCCGAGCCCTTCATGTCGCGCAGTTGGCGCCAATAGAGGTAGCGGCCGGCCGCCGGGCCTTTGGTCCAGCCGAGGTAGATGTCGCTCGCGGCTTGCATGATCCGTTGGCCTTGTACGACTCGCTCGCCGGGCTGGTGGTAGCGGCTCTTGGGGAGGTGGTCCTCCAAGACCGACGTGGTCGCTCCCTTGACCTGGAGGAACAGCGGGTCCTGTTGATCGCGGCCCTGCAACAAGACGATGAACGCCTGAGTGCCGACGCTGCCGACACCCACGACCTTGCGGGCGACATCGACGACTTGGAATCGTTCGAGCAGGTGACGGCGATCGTCCTGCAGGGTCGCGCGATCGCGCGGAACTGCTGGTGGATCGTATTTGCGAGTTCGTCAGCGGACATGCCGCTGGTCGCGGCGAGGTCACGGGCCGGGACGACGACTGGCGGTTGGCTGACGATCCGGTATTGGCCATCGACCAGCTCCGTCAGTTTCCCCAGCGCCTGCAAGCTGTCGCGGCTGCGGGCTTTCTCCGCGTTCTTCCGTGCGTTCTTCTCCGCGGTCTTCGCCGCTTTCTTGTCTGTCGCCTTTGGCGGAGCTGGTCATCGCGGTGAGAGCCGCCATGAGGTCAGCTTCGGAGAGGTGCGCGTACCAGATGTCCATCGTGCCCATCGCCACGAACCCGGCCATCGCCTCCCGATACGCCGCCGCAGCTGCAGTCGTCGCGTCGCGCGCCTGCGTGTCGGTGAAGCCGTTGTTACGCGCCGCGATCGTGAAGCTCGCCGCCATGCGCTTCACGTCGTACTCGAACGGCCCCGGTAGGGTCTCGTCGAAGTCGTTGACGTCGAACACCAGTGCTCGCTCCGGTGGACACGAACACCCCGAAGTTCGACAGGTGCGCGTCGCCGCAAAGCTGCACGTTCAGGCCTGCGGTCGGCGTGTCTTTCAGATCCGCGGCCATGATCTTCGCCGCGCCCCGGTAGAACGTGAATGGGGAAACCATCATGCGCCCGTGACGCACCGGCACCAGGTCCGCCTCACGCGTCGCGTTCTGATCCTCGAGCAACGCCACCGGATCCGGCCGATCCGCGGCCGGTGCCCACCCCGAATGACCCGACAGCCGTGTCCGCTCGCGTGCAGCCTTTCCCCAGCGCCGCACGCTCGTCGACGCTCAGGTGCTTGATCTCGTTCATGACAAACCTCGCTGACTATCGGGCATCGCAAGATGTTGTTCAGCCGAACGTGGGTGCGGTGGCTCGGCGGGTTGCGCTTGGCGTAGCGACGGCGCGGGATCGATCCCTGCTCGCGGCTGTCGCACCAAGAGCAGCGGTTCAGTCGTCTTCGGTCTCGAGTTCCGCTGCGATCGCCATCGCCTCGATCGCGAAGCCCAGGGCCCGCGCCAGGTTGCCTGCTGCGCTCACCACCCGAGCGGTGCCGACGATCGGCGCGACGGCGATGAGCACACCTTGGACGTCTTCGAGCGTGATACCGACATCGACCGCGGTGCCGGCGTTCAGGAGGTACGAGGCAGGGGGCGCACCCACGGCCGCGAGCGCGGCGATGCGGGCGAGCATCAACTCTCGGTCCTCGAGATCGCAGGCCTCCACTGATGCCGCGGTCATGAGCGCCAGCGTGTCGAGGACAGGGGTGTCTTCAGCCATTGGTGAATCCCTTCGTTGCACGCCCGCAGCGTGATTCGGGTTGATCAGATCGAGTTCTTGAGCTTCTGGCACGACGCCGAGGTCTGGAAGGCCTTCTTGAGCTGGCCCTTCGGCTTCAAACCTTTGAGTGTCGTGCCGGTGCTCTTCACCTGGTTGGCGGCTTTGCCGAGATCGCTGCCCACCTGAGCAAGCGAGCCGGCAACTTCAACCGGCGTCGAGCCCGGGCTCGCGAGCGTCTGCTGAATGCTGCTCGAGAGGCTCTGGAGCTGCGTGACGAGGCTGTTCACGGCCGTCTTGGCCTTGGCGCCGTCGCCGGTCGATGGGGTACCGAGCGCGTCGACGCTCGATGTCAGCGTGTCGGTCGCCGCCTTCACCCCTGTCTTCGCCTGGGTGGCGGCGGCGTCGAGCGACCCGGCACCCTTGAGGCCCTTGACCGTCGAGTTCACCGAGTCCAACCACGTCTGCACCGACGAGCACACGCCGTTCGCCCACACGGTCGGCGACGTCGTCTTCGATGACGCACCCACGCTCGTCGTCGTGGTGGTGGTGGAGGAACTCTCCGCGCCGGCCACCGTCGCCGGAATCGCTACGAACGCCGCCACCGCCACCACCAACGCGATCACACCGCTCCGAACAGGTCGCATTTCGGCGTCTCCCATCATGTTGAGTGCTCACCGCGCAATCCGCGGCAGCCGCACGGGGAGACCACACCTGGTGATGTGATCGTTCCGGAAGGTGGTCATTTGGCTTCTTTGGCGGCGTCCTGCACGGCCTGATCGATGTCCTTCGAACTCACGTCGTCGAGTTCCTTGGTCATGTGCTTCTCGGCCTTCAAGTCGGCCTTGTCGATCGCCGCTTCGATCGTGGACTCTCCGACGATCACCAGCGCGGCCTGGCCGGCGTCGATGAGCTCGCCGAACTCCTTGACATCGGCCCGAGACATGCCCTTCCACAAATGGGCACCCACCCCACCGACCGTCGCTCCCACAACCGCGCTCCCAATCAGCGCAGGCGGGAACAGAATCCCGACCATCGCGCCGACCGCGGCGCCGCCCCACGCGCCGTGACGCGTAGACGTCTCGTCCTTGTTGACGTGAACCTTCCCGTTCTCGTCCTTGGTGACCACCGAGGCGTCATAGGTGCCGACCGCACCCGCGATGTGGAGGTCCTTCACGATCGCGTAGTCGTCACGTGCCGACATCTCGTCGGGATACGTACCGACATACACGAACACACCATCAGGCTTTGCCATGTTCTCTCTCCTCTTGTGAGTCGTCAGTGAATGTCAGGGAATGTGGTTGAAGAACAGAGAAGCGTCGAAACGACGGGATGAAGCAGGCCGTCAGGACTATCGACGGTCCCGTCGGCGTTCGCGGCGGCGCACGCCGCACACCGAGACCGGCGACAGCGGCCGCCCGAACGGGTCGATGAACAAGGTGACCGGCCCGCTGTCGTTCGGAACGGTTCCTTCGAGGAGATCGATGGAGTACGACAGCTGACCGTCGTGAGGCTCGGCTTCTTGATCACGATCACCGCGTCGGTCGGCGCGTCGGCGCCAGGCTCGAGAAACGAAAGCACCGCGTTGGGCGGGTCGGCTTCGAAGCTGTTGTCACCTTCGCCCCACAACTCGACAAACTCTGCCGTCGTCATGTGACCGACGACCCGCTGCGGCCGATCCGAGAAGAAGAGCGTTGAGGGCGTGACGTCGCGCAACGTGAGCGTCGCCCCGTCGCTGGTGATGCCGCGTGCGGTCTGCACGAACATCGACTCTTCGGTCTCGAGCTGATCAATCTGTTGTTGGTCCATGATGAGATCTCCGGTGCTAGACGTCGGTGACGATCACGTAGGGGTCGGCCGGTCGGGTGAAGATGTAGGCCAACACGCCGATGATCGGAACGAACACGATGAAGAGGAACCACAGTGCTTTGGCCATACCGTGGTGGTCCGTGCGCCGGAAGTTGTCGATGAAGCACCAGATCACGATGACGATCCACAAGACGAACAGCGCGAACATGAAGATGCTCCAGAACACTGAAAGCAACGGGAAGTCATATGCCAACACCATCACGTACTCCTTGCTGAATCGCTGACCCGTTGAGCCAGCGGTGTGGTAGAGGGAACTGCTCGGCGCGAGACCATCGAGGCTGGGCCCGGCCGGATCGAGTCTGAATCAGTGAGCGCGACCGCAACAGGGCCGAACGGCCCAAACGCAGCGTCTCGAAGTGCTCGACTCATGGGTTGTCGCCCTCGATGAGGCGTACGTCGACGAGCTCGAGACCGAGGGAGTTGACGCGTTCGATGACGCCGTGGAGCCCGGCCTGGTCGACGAACTTCCCCTGAAACACCGTCATCCCCTTTTCGCAGCGCAGTTCAAATTCTGGAAATGCGGCCCGAGTCACCGGTCCCGGCTCACCGCGGAATGCGAGCTCATAGGTCTGGGTCATGAAGCCGCCACCGCCGCTCTCGTCGAGGCGCAAGTTCTGTCACTGGGATTACGCTCGTCCGTCGATTGCCTTGAACCGCAGCCTCTGCAGTGTGTGGTCCGATGGGGTGATTGGCTGTCACCCAATCGGGGGTGACTTGCGAACAAAGGGAATGGGATCGTGACTCCGCGACTGCTGGCCGCGACGAAGTTTTCGCCGCCCGCGCTTCCGCGCTGGCACGTTCCGCGCTCTCGCCTCCATGCGGCCCTCGACGCAGGTGCAAACGTCCCGCTGACCGTCGTCGTCGGCGCACCCGGGGCGGGCAAGAGCGTGGTGCTCGCATCCTGGGTCCACGATCGCCCCGAGCTTTCGTCGATCTGGCTTTCATGCGACGAGCGCGATGCCGATCCGGCCACCTTCTGGTCCGCGCTCGACGACCGCGCTTGCTGGCCGATGGCCCGACCGTTGGCTCGACGCGACGGACTTGCTCCTCGAGGCGGAACCCGAGCTCGACGACGTCGCGATCGCGATCGTGAACGACCTCGCGGCGCTTGGTGAACCGGTCGTGATCGTGATCGACGACGTCCAGTTCGCGTCGGCCACGGCAACCAGCTTGACCACGTTCATCGAGCGCCTCCCGTCGAGCTGTCGTGTGATCGTGGGCAGTCGAACTGAGCCCCAACTCGCGCTGTACCGACTTCGTGCGCACGGGCAGCTGCTCGAGGTGCGCGACGCTGAACTCCGGCTCACGCGTGCCGAGGTCGCCGCCCTGCTGTTCAAGTTCGGAATCGAGCTGAACGAGGCCGCGGTCGAGTTCCTCACCGCCCGCACTGAGGGTTGGGCTGCCGGTGTCCAGATGGCGGCCGTGTCCCTCCGCGACGAATCGGTCCCCGACCGATTTCTGACAGAGTTCGCGAGGACGCCCCGCTCGATCACCGACTTCCTCGGCACGGAGGTACTCGAACGCCAACCCGCTGAGATCCTCGACTTCCTGCTCGCGACTTCGATCCTCGAACACCTCGACCCCGAGAGTTGCGCGGCGGTGACCCAACGACGCGACGCCGGCGCGTTGCTCGAGCGTGTCGACGAGCGGCATCTGTTCCTGATCGAGTTGGCCCGAGATTCCTACCGGTACCACCACCTGTTCGGTGATTTGTTGCGCCACCGACTCCACGCGGAGGATCCCGACCGTGAGCAGGCGCCTGCATCGACGCGCCGCCGAGTTCTTCATCGAGGCGGGCGACATCGAGAGTGCGTTCGGTCACTTCTTGATGGCAGGTGAGGAAGCAGAAGCCTTCGAGTTGCTCAGAAGCGGCTTCGTCGACGCGTACATCCAAGGCGACGGTCGCGTGCTGCATCGCCTGGCTGCCAAGGTAGGAACCGAGGCCGCAGCGGGCGATTCCGGTCGCCTCGCCGACCTTGCGCTCGCTTTGGCCGCGAGTGCCCCTGCAGAGCAGGCAGCGCCGTGGATCATCCGCGCGAGCAACCGCGCCGGCGACTTCGACGATGCCGACCGTGCCCGACTCGTGCTCGCGCGAGCTCTCGTTGGGGCGCAATACGGAGAAGCCGACGAGGTCGAACGAGCACTGTCCAACTATGCCGGACCGAAGGACCTCCCCGACGACGAAGTCGCTCAGTACGGACCGATCCTGGTCGCGCGCACCCGGCTGTGGCTCGGCGATCTCAACGGCGCACGCGAGATCAATGCGAGCACAACTTGGACCCGCTCGCCGCACCAAGCCTGCAGCAGGTCGGACTGACCGGCGCACTCGCGTGGGTTGCGTGCGTCGAAGGCCTGCTGACCGAAGCGGACCATCTCGCGGACCGGGCGCTCCGAGAGTGCCGAATCTGTCGGACTGGCCGCGCATACGGCGATGGTCGACGCGATTCGCACTCGGGGGCGAGTGGCGTTCGAGCGCGGCGACCTCGTCACGGCAGAACGTGTGCTCGAGCAGTCGCTCTCGGTCAGTGAGGACTGCCGTCCCGCCTTTGCGCTCGTCAGCCAGCTGTCGCTCTCGAGAGTGTGGCTCGCCGATGGCCGCGTCGGCGAGGCACTCTCCGGTGTAGAGCGAGCGCGAGCGTTCCTGCCACCCGACTCCACCAGTCCGCTTCTCGGCCTCTGTCACGCCTTGGAAGGCCGCATCGCGATCGAGATCGGCGACCTGAACCGCGCCACCCAATGCGCGCAGAGCGCTCCCGCCCGGAAACCGAGCATCCCTGCTTCAGGCTCGAATCGAGCTCGCCCGAAACGAGCCAGATCGCGCCGACGACGCCCTCGCTCAATGCACGCCGACAACCATGCGCGAGCACCTCGACGTCGCGCTCCTTTCCGCCCGGATCGCGCACGCCCGAAAGCCTGACGCTGCAGATCCGCTGCTCGCAGAGGCACTCGCGGTCGCGAAGATCGAAGGCTTTGTCGTGGCCGTCACCGACGACCTGGTCGAACTCCGACCGCGCGTTGCTCTGCTTCTCCGGTCAGGCCGCGTCGAGCACTACGAGCAGGCCGTCCTCGATCGCCTCGAAGGCAACCCGACCCTTCGAATCGCGAACGGCAGCACGTCGGGACCGCTCAGTAGCCGCGAACTCACCGTCGTTCGATATCTCGCGTCCCGACTCACGTACAGAGAAATCGCTGCGGAGCTCTTCGTTTCGAACAACACGCTCAAAACCCACGTCAAGCGGATCTACCAAAAGCTCGGGGTTTCGTCTCGCATGGAAGCGGTCACCGAAGCACGTCGCTTGGCCGTCTTCTGACCTTCGGTGCCCGGGCGACGCCGTCTCGCGAGGGAGCTGGCGCACGACAAGGATCTCGAAGTCAGAGAGTTGCCAGCCAATGCAATGACAGCGATCCCGCTGACGCTCTCATTCCCAACGCTCCACGGGGCACGGCCGTCGCCTGATGCAAACTCCGATTGCGGACGAGTTCGGTGCCAGCCGTCGACTGGCTAGGAGATCGCCGGGGCGAGACGATCGGCGAGCTTCGCGGCCCAAGCCCGTGCCGCGTCGTCGTCAGCCGGTTGCATGTTCGTCGGCGGGATCTTCACTCCGAGGTACCGGTCGTGGTTCTCGCCGGTCCCGAGGTAACTGATCAGCGCGAGCAGCGACCGGACCTGACCCCCTGGGTATGCGAAGTGGGTCGTGTCCACACTCGTCGCACCGTGTCCCTCCGCCAACTTCTCGACGGTCTTGATGTTGTTCTTCCAGTACCGGCGACAGACGACGAAGGCGGCCACGGGCTTGCCGTGCAAGAGCTTGGCGGCGGCGCTCGACTTCATGTACGACCGGATCGGCATGCAGGTCGTCAGCCACCACGTCGGCGATCCGATGATGACGAGGTCGTAGTCACCACTCTCGGCTTGCGGTGGTACGCGAATCTCGCCGGTCGCTCTGCGGAGTTGCGCGGGCAGCATCCGAAGCACGTCGAAGTAGCGGTGCTTCATCGGGAACCGCGAGAACGTCTTGACGTAGCGGGCGTCGGTGAACTCGATCTCCGCCCGCTCGATGTCCCAACCGCGATCCCGGAACACCGCTTCCATGTCTTCGGTGACCCTGAGCGCCTGTTTCGTGAACGTGTAGTACACGAACAGCACCTTGGGATTCCTACCTACGTCCATCACGATCCTCTTGCTGTGGGCAGCGCTACTGGATTGTCGTGGCGACGCGCATGAGCTCTTCGGGGGAGATCAGGTGGTCGTGGTTGTCGTCGCCTGCGTGGAGCTCGACCCAGTGCACCTTGCCGGTGAACGTGCTCGTCGCCGAGGTGTAGTCCTCGCTGACTGGGGTGCCGAGGTCGCGGCCGACGTCACAGGTCTCATCGCCCGAGTAGATCATCGGTACGGTCGCGTTGATTCGGCCCTCGCCGGTCTTCTTGCCATCGATGAAGAGGACCAGGGTGCCTCCTTTGGCGAGTCCGCCGCCGTCGTACGTGAACTCCATGCGGATCTGGTGCTTGCCGGCAGGGACCTTGCGTGACCCGGCGACGTAGAACCGCATGAGGCCGGCGAGGTTGTGGCAGTACTTGGGCTTGCCGTCGTGGAGGTAGAGGCTCCAGCCCGCGAACGCGCCGCCCTGGGCGACGATGACGCCGTTCGCGCCGCCCTTGGGGATCTCCACTTCGGCGGTGACCGCGTGCGACTTGTTCTTGAGGTTGATCACCGAGTTCTCGCTCAAGCGGTGCATGCCGCCGTAGAGGATCTGGTCGTTGCCCTTCACGAGGACGGGTCGCCCGGCGAGGTCGGAGTTGAAGCGCTCGATCCGGCGGTCGTCGAGGGGCAGCACGCCGTACTTCACCGCTTCGATCAGGAAGAGGCGCTGGAGCTCAGCGAGCTTGTCCGGCTGCTCCGCCGCGACGTTGCGCGCTTGGCACCAGTCGGTGCTGGTGTCGTAGAGCTCCCAGACGTCGTCGTCGAGTGCCGGGAGCGTGGCCCCGAAGTCCCAGGGCGTGCTGTGACGGGTGACCGCGGTCCACCCCTGGTGGTAGACACCCCGGTTGCACGCCACCTCGAAGTACTGAAGTTCACGGGCTTCGGCGGCGCTGGTGTCGTCGAAGGTGTACCGCATGCTGGTGCCGTGGATCGGTTCCTGCTGGATCCCGTTCACGAACGCGGGCTCGGGCAGGCCGGCCGCGTCGAGCACCGTCGGCGCGACGTCGATGATGTGGTGAAACTGGCTCCGCATCTCGCCACGAGCCTCGAACCCGTTCGGCCAGTGCACGATCATGGGATTGCGGGTGCCGCCGAAATGCGAGGCGACCTGCTTGGTCCACTGGTACGGCGTGTTCATCGAGTGCGCCCAACCCACCGCGTAGTGGTTGTACGCGGCCGGGCTGCCGAACTCGTCGATGTGGCCAGCCATGAACTCCGTGGTCTCGAACGCCGCCGCACCATTGAGCGAGATGAGCTCGTTGAAGGTGCCGTTCGGTGTGCCTTCAGCGCTGGCGCCGTTGTCGCCGACGATGCAGAAGATCAACGTGTCGTCGAGGACGCCGAGGTCTTCCAGCGTGTCGAACAGACGCCCGATGTGATGATCGGTGTGCTCGAGGAAACCCGCGTACACCTCCATCTGTCGGGCCAGGATCGGCTTGAGGTCGTCGGCGACGTCGTCCCACGCCTGGATCTCAGCGGGCCGGGCGGTGAGGTCGGCGTCGGCGGGGATCACGCCTGCTTGCTTTTGGCGCGCGAACGTCTCCTCACGGACCTTGTCCCACCCGGCGTCGAAACGGCCCTTGTACTTGTCGATCCATTCCTTGGGCACGTGGTGGGGCGCGTGGGTCGCGCCCGGTGCGAAGTACAAGAAGAAGGGCTTGTCGGGCATGAGCGACTTCTGTTGGTGGACCCAGGTGATCGCCTGGTCGGTGATGTCCTCGGTGAGGTGGTAACCCTCCTCCGGCGTCTTCGGCGGCTCGACCGGGCTCACGCCGTCGTACAGCGCCGGAAACCACTGGTTCGTCTCACCGCCGACGAAGCCGTAGAACTTCTCGAACCCACTCCCAGTCGGCCAGTGATCGAACGGGCCCATCGGACTCGACTGCCACACCGGCACCTCGTGACACTTGCCGAACTGCGCGGTGCTGAAACCATTGAGCAACAACACCTCGGCGAGCGGCGCGCACGTCTTCGGACGAATCGAGTTGTAACCAGGCGCCGAAGTCGCGATCTCCGTGATCCCACCCATACCCACCGCATGATGGTTCCGCCCCGTGAGCAACGCCGCCCTCGTCGGCGAACACAACGCCGTCGTGTGGAACCGATTGAACGTCAGGCCATTCGCCGCGAGCTTCTCGATGTTCGGTGTGCGGCACGGCCCACCAAACGCGCTCGCCGCGCCGAAACCACAGTCGTCGATCAGCAACACGACCACATTCGGCGCGCCCGCCGGCGGACGAATCGCCTCGATCGCCGGAAAACTGGTGTTCGGATCCTTCGCGTCATAGGTCGTGAGCCCCACATGACGCCGCTCAGGAATCGGGAGCACCGTACGCGCCGTCTTCGAGTTCTCGCTCACTTGGCAACCTCCGGTTCTACTCGCGCGGGCGTGATTCGCCGCGTAGGCCAGCGACGAGCCAAAGACACTGCACACTGGCACATACCGAGGTGTGGTCGCTCGGGAGCCACCCAGGTACGCCTTCTGTTCCTGCTGGATTCACTCGCCGTTCACGAGTGGCGAGGACGCGACCGAGCTCAGACGACGGCGACGGCGTCGACCTCGACCAGGAGGTCGGGAAGCCAGAGCGATGCGACGCCGACGAGCGTGTTGGCGGTGAGTGGAAAGGGATCGCCGAAGACCTCTTTGGCGGCGGTCAGCACCGCTTCGAGCGCGTCCCAGCTGTAGTCGACAACGTAGATGTTGAACTTGGCGACATCGTCGGGCGTTGCACCAGCTGCCTCGAGGGCGATCAACACGTTGCGGAACGCGAGTCGACTCTGTTCGAGGTGGGTAGATCCAACCACCTTCCCCTCGACGTCGACCGAGGTTTGACCAGAGATGTGGATCACGCGCGAGCCGGTCGCGATCGACACGTTCACCATCTCGGGAATCTTCAACAGCTCGGGCGGGTCAATGCGATCGGTGATCATGGTCTCCTCTCACGGCGAAGCGACACTTCGTACCGGATGTGCCGAGAGACTGGCTACCTCGTCGTGACGGGCCAACGCGTCACGCATCGCGTCAGGATGCTCCTCCCACAAGCGCGTCGAACCCTCGATATCGGTGAACAAGAACGTGACTGCCGCGTCGGCGGTGCAGGAAGCAGGTTCTGCGCCGCCTGGGCAGTGACGATTCAGCTGCTGAGCGCCTTGGCCTTGGCCTGCTCGAACTCGGCGTCAGTGATCGCACCGTTCGCCTTGAGTTCGGCCAGGCGAGCGATCTCGTCGGCGGTGCTCGGAGCTGTGCCTGCCGCGCTTTGGATGTACGAGCGCTGTGCCGCATCCTGGGCCTGTGCCGCTTCGATCGCGTGCTCTGACATCTTGTGTCCCCGCGCGATGAGGTACACGAAGACCCCGAAGTACGGCACGATGATCACGAAGATCACCCAGAGGGCCTTCGCGAACCCGCCGAGATCATGGCTGCGGAAGATGTCGCCGAAGACGACGATCAGCAGCCAGATCCAGATGAAGAACAGAAAGAAATACAGCATTTCCAGGAACACCTGTCCGGTGCCCCAGTTCGACGCGACGACCATCGCATGCCCTCCTCGAGTGCTCGCGCTCGCTACCCGAGACGACGCAGCGAACGAACGTAACACGGATCGTTCGCAGGAAGGCGACCGAGACGGGCGCTCCGGGTGATCGAGTCACACACCTTCGAGCGCTTCGAGTCGCCCGGAGCGGATCGCGGCGCAGAACGCTCGGTAGTCCTGCTCGTTCTGGTCTGCGTATCGCTGGGAGAAGTCGGCGATCGACTGGTCGAACCGGTCTTTGGAGCCGAGGTACGCGGCGAGCGCGATCGGGTCTCCTGATCGGGCGTGTGCCCGTGCGAGGGTCTCGCCACAGAAGCGCGCATACAACGTCAGCGTGATGGGCGCCATCGTTTCGACGACCGCGGAGCCTTTCATGTCGCGGAGTTGGCGCCAGTACAGGTACCGGTTGGCCTCGACGCCCTTGGTCCACCCGAGGTAGATGTCGCTCGCGGCCTGCATCATCCGCTGGCCTTGCACGACTCGTTCGCCGGGCTGGTGGTAGCGGCTCTTCGGCAGGTGATCCTCCAGCACCGACGCGGTCGCTTCTTTGACCTGCAGGAACAGCGGGTCCTGTTGATCGCGGCCTTGGAGCAACACGATGAACGCCCGGGTGCCGACGCTGCCGACGCCGACGACCTTGCGGGCCGACGTCGACGACTTGGAAGCGCTCGAGCAGGTGCCGTCGATCGTCCTGCAGCGTCGCCCGATAGGCCCGGAACTGCTCATGAATGGCGTCTCGGACCTCGTCAGCCGACATGCCGATGGTCGGCGCGAGTTCACGAGCTGGGATCACGACTGGCGGTTGGCTGACGATTCGGTACTCGCCGTCCACCTGTTCCGCCAACTTCGAGAGCGCCTGCAAGCTGTCGCGGGTGCGAGCCTTCAGGGCGTTCTTCCGGGCGTTCTTCTCTGCGGCCTTCGCCGCCTTCTTGTCCGCGCCCTTGAGCGAGCTGGTCATGGCCGCGATGGCCTTGAGCAGGTCCGCTTCGGACTGGTGCGCGTACCAGATGTCCATCGTGCGCATCTCGGCGAAGCCGGCCATCGCCTCGCCGATACGCCGCGCGCGGCGGTGAGCGCCGCGTCGTGCGCCTGGGTGTCGGTGAAGCCGTTGTTGCGCGCCGCGATCGTGAAACTCGCGGCCATGCCGCTTCACGTCGTACTCGAACGGGTCCGGGCAGGGTCTCGTCGAAGTCGTTCAGGTCGAACACCAGTGCTCGCTCGGGTGACGCGAAGACACCGAAGTTCGACAGGTGCGCGTCGCCGCAGAGCTGGACGTTCAGCCCTGCTGTCGGTGTGTCCTTCAAGTCGGCGGCCATGATCTTCGCGGCGCCCCGGTAGAACGTGAACGGGGAGACCATCATGCGCCCGTGGCGCACGGGAACGAGATCGGGCTCACGGGTGACGTTCTGCTGCTCGAGCAACGCCACTGGGTCGGGCCGGTCAGCGGCGGGTTACCAACCCGCATGAGCCGCTGGCCGCGCCTGCTCGCGAGCAGTCTTCCCGAGCGCTCGTCGCTCCTCGACGCTCAGGTGCTCGATCTTGTCCATGATGAACCTCTCTGAGCGTCGACCGGTCGGCGTCGTCAGCCGACCGGATTGCGGAGTCTCGGGAGCTTGCGCTTGGCGTCACGCTGCGCGTCGAGCACCGCCTGCATCTGATGCAGGGCTTCGTGTGCATCGTCAGCGCGGTTGTGGCGCTCTTCGGGATCGGCGGTGAGGTTGTGCAGCTCGAAGGCCGGTTCGGCGGCGGGGCCGGCGAACGGGTTCTTGGGGATGCCGTGCGCTTCGTTCCAGTCGTCGAGTCGCTCGTAGTAGTGGTTGAGCTTCCACAGCTCGTCGGCACCGTCCGTCGCCGGTCGGGAGCGTCGCGATCGTCGATTCGATGTAGCACGGGGCGTCGACCGAGGGGACCGGCCTCGCCGGTGAGGATGTTCTGGGTCGAGAGCCCGCGGGAGATGTCGTCTTCGGTCATGAAGTACAGCGGCGACGCAACCGATTCGGGGGTCGCGGACCCGGTGATCAGACCGCTGAGGTCGCGGCCCGGGAGCGGCTGTGCTTCGTCGTGATGCTCCGCGACCCCGTGCCGCGGCACGTTCGACGTCGATGCCCGCCAACCCCATGAGCGTCGGGATCAGGTCGACGTGGCTGGTGGGCGTGGCGATCCCACCGTTCCTCGCTGACACGCCGGGGCCCTTCACGATCATCGGCACCCGGATCGACTCGTCGTAGGCGTTGCACCACTTCTGTTGCATCCCGCCGTGCGCGCCGAGCATGTCGCCGTGGTCGGAGGTGAACACCACGATGGTGTCGTCGGCCATGCCCGACGCGTCGAGCGCTTCGAGGATGCGCCCGATCGCCTGATCGACCAGCTTCTGCAGCGAGTAGTAGAGGCGCCGGTACCCGACATCGGGCTGCTGCTCGTAGATCATCTGCCACCAGATGGCCTTCCATTGCTCCTGACACGCCGGCCGCCCATGCGAACGAGTCGGACTGCGACGGCGCTTCGGGAATCTCCGGCACCGTGTCATCGGGCGGCGGCAACTTCCAGACCTGATCCGCCATCACGCCGTACGCCGCGATGTCGTGGGGATTCACGAACGACGACACCGCGAGCCACGGTCCTTCGTCGCGCGCCTGCGCGAGCTCGCCGAACAGCTCCACCACCTGCTCCGCGAACACTCCGTCGCGCACCGCGCCGCACTCGGCCCGGGTCGCGCCGTGCGGCTCGCGGCCGATCCACCCGGAGAACCCGAACGGGTCGAGCCGATCGGCCTTGCGATACGCCGCGACCGCGTCCGCGATCGGCTTCCCGTCGTCGTCGGAGGCCATCAGGCCTTCGTGGCGTCCCGGGGATCAACAAGTCGGCGAGCGAGACGTGCCACTTCCCCCGGTAGTGCGTCTGATACCCACCGGCCCGGAACCAGTCACCGAGCGTCGGCACCGAGTCCGGGTCCAGCCACATCATCGCCGGGTCGTCGTTCTGCTTCGATGTCCCGTCGGTCTGCGACACGCCGTGCAGCGACGGGTACTGGCCCGTGAACAGCGTCGCGCGACTCGGCGTACACGCCGTCGACCCCGCGTAGTGCCGATGGAACTCCAACCCGCCGTCGCGCAACGATTCGCGGGCGCCGAGCTGCTCCTTGCGGAACTTCGCCACCGCCTCGTCCTCGTACGGCGGCGGGTAGCGCTCCTGATCCGTCATGATCAACAGGATGTTCGGCGAGGAGCTGGATGGAGGACATGGCGAGGACTCTAAACCCGTGCTCCTCGTTCGACTCAGCACGGACCCGTCGTGGGGCTTCGCTCGTGGTGGATCCGCGACGGGGATCCGGGAATGACTCATGATGCAGAACGATGAGCGACGACGGAGGAGCACCGTCCGCGGGGCAGCCACGATCGACGGCTGACGCCAAGGCGCTCGCCCGGTTCGACCAGCGGTTCGCGCTTGCCGCTCGTGCTGTCGGCGATCCTGCCGCATCGTCCTGTCGCCGGGAAGCACGCGATCCGTCCTGGCGGCGATCGTCAACATCGTGGCGTGGGGCGTGTTCATCGTCGACTTCGTCGTGCACGAACGACGCCTGCAGCACTACCTGAGCACGTGGCTCGGCCGGTTCGACCTCACCGTGGTGGTGCTCACCGCACCGTGGTTCCTGCTCTTCGGTCCCGGCGACGCGAAGTTCGTGCTGGTGATCCGCCTCGCGCGCATCGCCCGCCTGGTCATGGCCACCAAAGGTGCGCGTCGACTCTTCGAGCGTCTCGGTCGCGTCGCGCTGGTCGCCGCGCTCGTGGTCGTGTGTGGCGCCGCGGTCGCGTACGGCGCTGAACACGCGACCAACCCCGGCTTCAAGACCTACGGCGACGCGCTCTGGTGGGGGATCGTCACCCTGACCACCGTCGGTTACGGCGACATCGTTCCCAAGACCACCACCGGGCGAGCCGCCGGCATCATGATCATGTTCACCGGCGTCGCGGTGCTCGGCCTCCTCGCCGGTTCGCTCGCCAGCTTCTTCCGCATCGACCCGTCGACCAGCGCCACCGACGAGCCACGGAGCACCAGGACCCGACGAGCCCGACGGCCGCCCGCCGATCGAAGCGCTCACGCGCGAGGTCTCCGCGTTGCGTGACCAACTCACCCGGCTCACCCTGGAACTCACCCGCTTCGCCACCACTGCGCCAGCGAACGATCCGGAGAGCGGCTCAACGCCCGACCGCGCGCCGTAGAGAACGCGGGTACTCGTTCCCGCCGCCGTTTGCCGTCAAGCAGGTTCGGGGTTCAGCGCGCCACCACCGCGTATTGCGTCGCCAGGAACTGCGTCAATGCTCCGCCGGTCACACGATGCACCCAACCCCACCGTCCTCGGTCGGTGAGGTTCATCGGGTCGATCGTCTCCACCTCGTACCCCGAGGACTCGAAGAGCTCGATGATCGTCGAGCGCGTGAAGAAGCGGAGGTGGGTGCGGTCGAGGATGCCCACGTCCTTGTAGTCCCATCGTCCCTGCACCAGAAGCGGCCGGATCACTTTGACGTGACGGACGTTCGGGATCGACGCCACCACCCGCCCGCGATCAGAGAGAAACCCCCTGGTGTCGCGCAGCATGGTCCACGGGTCCACTTGATGCTCGAGCACATCGTTGAACACCACACAGTCGTACGCACTCAACTCGACGTCGTCGGGAAACCTGCCGACGATCCGCCGATCGTACGAGTGCGCGCGCACTGGTGGGTCTGGATCGACACCGACCAGCTCGGCATCGGGAAGCCGATCTCGCAGCACCTCCGAGAATCGGCCGGTCGCGCATCCGACCTCGAGGACGCGCGATGCCTTCGGCGGGATGTAGGTCGCGATCTCGCTTCGAGTGAGGTCGTAGCGCGACGTCTCAGCCATGCATCCATCCGGCGGTTCTGGCGCGTTCGATCGGCCGCCTACTTTCCGAGCTGCGGCGTCAGGCCGTCCACCTGCATCTCGTAGTACTCGTTGTTCGCGAAGGGACCGACTGCGCCTTCGACGACTTCGCGCACGGCGTCGACGGATTCAACTTCCCAGATGCAGATGCCGAGTTCGTGAGCGGTGGTTTCCGCGTGGATGGGCAACGCAACGTGCGATGGAAGCCCCGCTTCGAGGGCCTTGGCCTCAGCAGCTTGAAAGCCCTCGGGGTCGTGAATGTGGTGGATGACCGTCACGAACATGACTCTCCGTTCGATTCGTCGGGGTATGGCCTACACGAGCCGCGCCACGTATTGGTAGCACGCCTGGCATCGGCGCGCTCCGAGGCCGGAGGAACGTCGGGGTGACGTCCGCGGGAGTGGCGAGCCGCGTAACTTGGCGATCCCTCGCACCCCGCTGCACCGCGCATCTGGGTACCGCGAGGTCGTCGATTCAGATCGATTTCAGGAGGGCATGAAAATGATGGCACGGGTGATTCGCGGTCGTCGGCCGATCGGGTCTTTCCGGTGGATTGCGAGCGGCGTGTGCCTGGTCGCGGCGTCGGCGCTGAGCTTGGGAGTCGTGGGGATCAGGCAAGCTGGCGCGCAAAGCGAACCGACGTGGCAACCCGCGCCCCCCGCGGTCGTGCATGCGGTGACGTCAGTCCCGGCTTCCGTGTTCAACGGCGTGGGACCCCAATCCTCCGTGACTGCGCCGGTCGCCCTGCAGTCGCAGCCCGTGTTGAAGTTCGCCAAGAAGCCGGGCGTCCTGTACGTCAGCGCGGAGCCCTGCCCATTGTGCGCAGCCGAACGTTGGGCGTTCATCGCGGCGACGGCGCGATTCGGGAAGTGGTCGAAGCTCGGGGTTGCCGAGTCGGCCAGCGACGACGTCTATCCGAACACCCAGACGTTCACGTTTTCGCGATCGTCCTACTCGAGCCCCTACATCGGCGTCAGGACGGTCGAGATCCTCAGCGGCCAGAAGAGTGCCGACGGGAAGTACGAGCCACTGCAACCGTTGACGTCACAGGAGCAGGCGGTCCTCGACAAGTACGACACCGCGAAGTACTTCCCCGACTACGCGGGCAGTCTCCCGTTCTTGGACTTCGGGAATCGTTTCGTGGTGGCCGGGCCGAGCTACGAACCGGGCATCCTCGCCGGACTCAGCCGGGAACAGATCGCGGCAGACTTGGCGGACCCCTCGAAGCCGACGACCGCAGCGATCGTGGCCACCGCCAACTACCTGACGGCCGCGATCTGCGCCATCGACGGGCAACGACCGGCCTCCGTGTGCAAGAGCGCGGGCGTCACCGGAGCTGCCAAGTCCGCCAACATCGGAGCCAGCACCGGCACCGCGTGCGCCGTCGCGCCGAAGCAACAGCCCGTCTGCGCGGCGAAGGACCCTTCGGGCAACGGGTAGCTCGGCTACCCCTTCGCCAGTGCGGCGGTCGCGAGATCGACGAAACCGCTCGCGGGGACCTTGGCGGTGCCACCGCTGAGGAAGATCTCGATGAACGCGCACCCGCCCTTGTCGACGAACGTCACGTCGCGGACCACCTTGGCGTCACTCGGATTGGGTTCGAGCAGTGCCTTCGTCTTGCCGATCTTGACCGTCTTCCCCGGCTGACCCTTGGGGGGACACGGGAACTTGCTGGTGATCGGGTACGTCTTGACGAGCACGGAGCCACCGACGGAGTTGGGCACGTAGAAGACCGTCGAACACGAGTTGGTTCCTTGCCCACCCTGGCTCGTGTCTTTGCCCCGAGCGGGATCGATGACACTCGTCGGCTGCAGTGCGGCCTCGAGCTTCGCGAATGCCGTCGTCACGTCCGCCTTGGTGATGAGCACACACGCGTCGGGAATCTTCTTCGACGCCGCGGCCGCGGGGCCGGCGAACTGCGCGACCGCGAACCCGGCCACCGCGATCAGGACACTGATCACTCCGAACCTTCGCATCGGACCACTCCTCGTTGCTCGACACCAAAGACTACGACGCAGGTGTCGGGGCGGCGGGAGCTGTGGTCGTGGTGACGCCGCCCGCCTTGCCGTACTGGGCGAGGACGTGCGGGTCGCCGACGAGCTTGCCGGTGACCGGCTTGCCGCCGTTCAAGACCACGAACTTGCCGCCCTTGACGTCGACGAACCAGGTACAACTCGTCGGGTCGATCTTGCCGTAGTTCGCCAAGCTGAAGTCCATCGGGCTGCACGTGAGTCCGGCGGCGTCGTACGTGCCGCCGGTGCGGATCCCGTCGACGAAACCTTGGCGGGTCGGGTTCGCACCGGCGTTCTGGAGACCCTTGATCATCAGGTCGCACACGACGTAGCCGGTGTACGTGCCGAAGTCCGGCACGCCGGTGAGTTCCGCGTACTTCTCGATGTTCGCCCGGAACCGCTTGATCGCGGGCCCGCCGAGCTCCACCGGGCGGAACCCGGTGAACATCACGTCGTTCGGCGTGATCGTCTGCGCGATCGGTTGATCGAGGAGACTCTGGCCGTAGCCCGTGGCCAGCACGTTCGCCTTCATCTGCACGCCGCTCTGCTGGAGCCCCTGCAGGATGGCGAAGTTCCGTTCGGCGTCGAGCGGCAGGTACAGGCCGTCCGCGCCTGAGTTCTTGACGCCCAGCACCACGGGCCCGACGTCGGTCCCACCGAACTCCAGGTTGTTGTTCAGGTACACGCCGTGGAGACCCTCGCGCGTCCGCCGCGTAGGTCTCCGTTGCCTTCGCCGACGCGCTCGACGACGGCGACACGCCGTACCCGACCGCGGCCACCTTCGTCGCGCCCATCTTCTTCATCACCCGGGTGACGGTGTCGTAGGTGACGCCGGGAACCGGTGAACTGTTACCGAGCCCCGAGATGATGTCCTCGTTTCCCTTCTCGTAGTAGTAGGTGCCGTCGAACCCGCCGCCGATCATCGGCACCCCGCTGTCGCGGAGGTACCGGTACGCGAGGAAGGCCAGCGCCGAGTCGTTGATCACGGCGAACACGTTGCGGTTCTGCACGAGATCGTGCGCGGTGGTGAGGTTCGAGCCGGACTGATCGTCGACGAGTTCGAGGTCGATCTTGCGACCGTGCACGCCGCCCTTGGCGTTCTGGGCATCGACCCGCGCCTGACACGACTTGTGCGCATTGGTGTTTCCCGAGGACGCCGCGCCGGTCTGCGAGGAGATGAAGCCGATCTTCACCGCGGTGTCGGTCACCCCGGGCACGGACCCGCTCTGTGCGCCAGCCGCCGTGGCCATCAGACCGACGACGGCGAGCCCACCGATGACGAGGGTCGCGATCCGCCGTGCGAACACCCGCTCCACTTCAGTCTTCGATCGAGATGGCGCTCTTCGGGCACATCCGGACCGCGGTTTCGAGCCTGACGCGCAACTCCTCCGACGGGTGCTCGTTCAGGACGTAGAGGAGGTCGTCGTCGCGCACCTCGAACACCTCGGGGACTGCATCCACGCAGAGCGCGTTGCTCTCGCACAGGTTGAAGTCGACAACGACACGCATGGCGTTCCCCTCGACGACGGCGGTTGGACGGCGACGACCGCCGACGACCGGTTCGCGCTACGTGGTCGGCGCAGGCATGGTCTGCGCACACACGATCTGGCGCAGGTCCTCGATGGCGCGACACGCGGCGTCGATCTTGCCCTCGAGCGCGGCCATCCGGTCCGGTGACCCGGCCGCGCCGTTCGCTTTCGCGGCGAGTTGCACCGCGCATCCCTGGAACAGACGGATGGTGTCGCGCTCTTCGGCGATGTACCGACCGAGCAGCGCGCCCGTCTGGATGTCGATGCTGTGGTCGCGGAAGAAGCTGTCGAAGATGTCAGGCTCGTCGGGAGCGGTTGCGTACTCGAGCAGGTTGAGCAGCTCCGCCTTTTCGAGGTCGGAGCGGCCGGAACCGGCGATCTCCATCCGTTCGGCGAATCTGGGATCGTCGGTGGGCTGCACCTGGAAGCCGAGTTCGTTGACCCGTTTCGCGAACGCCATGCCGTGTTCGCCCTCTCGGGCGGCCACGGTGAGCAGCACAGCTCGTACGTCAGGGTCGGTCGTGACCTCCGCCCAGGCCGACAGATACTGGTGCGCGCGTGTCTCGGCGCACGAGATTGCGTTGAGCAACTTGAGATAGCTGGGCTTGTCGGCCATCGTCGATTCCTCTCGTCGGAGCCGGCCCACTGTGCCAGGCATCGAGGCACCGGGCAACCGATCTCCTCCACGCCTCCTGCGGACCTATCGACGCGGGTGCGCAGCGAGGAAGGCCCAGATCGCGGCGGACGAGTCGTACTTCATGTAGGGCGGACCGGTGAGGATCTGGCCGACGCGGGTGCTCGTATGGCCCATCCATGCATGTGATGCGCCCTGCACCTTCACGAATGCGACCGTCGCACCACCGCGACACGGTGCCCAGGTTTCGACGGTGACGTCGGGGTTGTCGGGTGACACCGACGCCGTCGAGTCGGCGGCGCATCCGTCGGCGCCGCGACGTCGTGACCGCATCGATGGGCGGACGGAACGCGATGCCGCTGATGCCAACGCCCTTCCCGCCGTTGATCGGCAGGTTGCGGTCGGCCGTGCCGTGGATGTGGAGCACCGAGACTGGTTGCGTCGGGGTGCACCGATCAACCTCGAGTGATCCGGCCTGTACGCCGATCGCGACGATCGTGCCGGACAGCTCGCACGCCAGTCGGTACGCCATGATCGCCCCGTTGGAGTGACCGGTTGCGTACACGCGTGCCGGATCGATCATGTACTTCTTCGTGATGGCGCCGATCAGCCGGGAGACGAACCCGACGTCGTCGACGTGTTGCGCGGCCGCGGGTCCGCAGCAGCGGCCGCCGTTCCACACGCGACCGTGGGCGACGATCGAGTTGCCGCCGATCTCGATGCCGTCGGGGTACGCGACGATGAACCGGTTGGCTTCGGCGAGCTCGTCGAATCCGCTGTTGATCTCGAACTGGCGGCCTGATCCGGTGCCGCCATGCAGCGCGACGAGGAGTGGTACGGCTCGGTGCGCGGGGAGCGAGCCGGGTACGAAGACACGGTAGGTGCGGTGACGCCGGTCGGGAGTCGTGATCGACGAGTCGATCACCCGACTGCGGCCGGACGAAACCGCGTCCGCGGATGATCCGTCACCCACGCTGAACAAGGTTCCCGCCAACGACAGGCACACGAGCGCAACGACGGGTCGCACGATCATCCCTGGCCGGTGTGACGAGCGGCGTACTCCTGAGCAAGGGCCTCCTTCCAGTCGACCGTGCACGGGCCAGTGATCGTCTGCCGCTTGGTCGCGTCGGCGACGGCTCCGCGGGCGACCCCGGGCATCTCGTGGACGACCACTTCGGCGGTCGTGCCGGCGAGCTCGGCTGCGTACGCGCTCCACTCCTGCACGGTCACCGGCAGGTCGCCGGACCAGTTGACGATGGTCGCGGGGGTGCCGGCGGCCTCGAGCAGGGCGTCGAGCTGGGCGAGCATGTCGTTCGTGTGGATCGGCGAGTGCGGGTGCGGGTCGGAGGCGGCCGCCACCGGATCGCCGGCGACGATCGCCGCCATGTGCATGTTGGGCAGACCACCGAAGGGTCCGAACACGGTGTTGAGCCGGGTGATGACCACCGGGAGGTCGAGCGCACGCGCGGAGGCGCGCGCGACCCCCTCCATGGTGAGCTTGGCGGCCGGGCTCGTCGGTGACCACGGTGACAGCGCGTTGCCGAGCGCGTCGCGCTCGCGCTGCGCGTACCAGGGGTCCTCGTGCAGCGCGTAGATGGCGTGTGACGACATGACCAGCGCGGCCTTCGCCGACCGGCAGTGAGCGAGGATCCGGCCCGTCCCTTCGGCGGTGTTCGCCAGCACCGGCTCGAAGTCGTCCGGTCCACCGCGACTGAACGCCAGATGGATGACGTACGTGAAGTCGTCGGGCAGGTCGGCGAAATCGCCCTGCCGCGAGGTCGATCGCCCGGGTGACGACGCCGAGGTCGTCGAGACGGGTCCGGTGTTGCGGAGTGCCGAAGCGGGCGACGCCCCACACCTCGTTGTCGCCGACCAACCCGCTCGCGAGGGCGTGGCCGACCATGCCGCTCGGACCGGTGAGCAGGATCTTCTCGTCGGACAGCATGACGGTCACTCCTCCACGAAGGTGTTCTCGGCGTCCCCTGCGACAACCTGCTTCATGACCTTGCCCGTGGCCGTGCGGGGGAGCGCGTCTCCACGAATCTCCACGATCGCCGGGACCTTGTACGACGCCAGCGACTCCGCGCAAAACGTGCGGACGTCGGCCTCCGTCAGCAGTGAGCCGGGACGCGCCACGACAACCGCCTTGACCTCCTGGCCGTGGACCGGATGGTCGACACCGAACACCGTCGCCTCGACGATGTCGGGATGCTCGTCGAGGCGGTGCTCGATCTCGAACGGGTAGATGTTCTCGCCGCCGCGGATGATGAGGTCGCGCTTCGCGCGACGCGATGAACAGGATGCCGTGTTCGAGTCGCCCGAAGTCACCCGTGCGCACCCAACGCCCGGGTTGGATGGTCTCCGCGTTGGCGGCGTCGTTCTGCCAGTAGCCGAGCATGGACATCCAGCTGCGCGCCTCGATGTTGCCTTCTGCGCCTTCCGGCAGCACGGTGCCGTCATCGTCGGTGATGCGCGCATCCATGGTCGGCATCAGCGTGCCCACACAGTCCGGCGCCGCCTTCAGCATCCATCCCGGCGCCCAGCTGATGAGGCCGGTCTCGGTCGACCCGTACCCGGAGGACACCGAACCGCTGAGGTGGGGGAACCGCTCCTCGATCTGGCGCGTCACGTCGGGAGGCGTCGCCGACCCGCCGACGCCGACGCCGCTGATCTGGGTCGGCTCGATGGTCTCGATGTCGGGATGCTGCAACAGCTTCACGACGTGGGTGATGCCGCCACCGAGGTACGAGACGTTCTCGTCGCGGGTGAGCGCGAGCACACCTTCGGGATCGAAGCGCCCGAGCGGCCAGACGCTGGTGCTGCCGCTCATGACCGTCGACACCGCCATCGACATTCCCGACACATGGAACAACGGGTAGGGCGCGAGCCGCACTGGCGGCGGACCGGGCGGCGGCGCCGTCATGCCGGCCAGCGCCATGCCGCGAGCACCGATGAACGACTGTTCCATGAGGTACGAGATCACCGACCGGTGGGACAGGACGGCAGCCTTGGGGCGCCCGGTCGTGCCGCTCGTGAAGATCAGGATGAACGGATCGTCCTCGGCGATCGGCGTCTCGGGCAGCGTTGCCGACGCGTCATCGGTCAACCCCGCAAAGTCGACTTCGGTGAGCATCGTTGGTACACCGGGGTCACCGTCGAGGCGTGCTCGCCGTTTCTCGTCCATGACCAGGAGCTGCGGCGTGGTGAGTTCGAGCGCGTTGCGCATCTCCGGGCCCGTCCACCATCCGTTCATGGCGACGAGCACCGCGTCGAGACTGGCCACGGCCCAGAACGTCAGGATCCACTCCCGACAGTTCGCCGCGCACACCGCGACCCGGTCACCGGGTCCGATGCCGCGTTGGTGACGCAAGGCGCCCGCGAGCGACGCAACGTGGTGAACGAGCTCGTCGAAGTGGATGCGCGAGCCGTCGCCGAACACGTAGCAGTCGCGGTGACCGTGCCGGGCCGCGCCGAGCAGCACCTCACGCATTGAATGGGCCCGGTTGCGGTACACCGGGAGGTCCTCGCCGAGCACGCGTTCCTCGACGATCTCGAATGTCATCCCGGCACCGGTGAGACGACTGGTTGCCGCGAGCATCGGCTCGAGGCGTGGGTCCTTCCAGAGTTCCGTGGCCATGGCCGTGGGTCAGACCAGCTCGAAGAGCTCGTGGGCGACGCCGCCGCCGTCGATCACCGCGCCCTTCGCGACGACCGGCAGGTGGTTGACCCAGTGGTAGCGCTCGTCGCCTGACTCGAGTCGGCCGGTGGAGTACACCGCGCCGCGGCCGAGGCCCTCGCTCCAGTCCGCCCGACCGTCGAGGGTCACGAACACGCGTGCGCCGTCGTCGGTCAACAGCAGCACGCGGATGTCCATCGTCGCGTGGCCGTCGTCGTCGATGGTGAGCCAGTCAGCTCCTGCCTTGCCCGTCATCGTTCCCCGCAGGCGCTCACCGTCGAAGCGAACGGAGGCGAACTCCTGGATGATCCGCCGCCCGACGGACGTCGACCCGAGGACGAACAGTGCTTCGGGATCGGTCTGGATGGTGAGGGTGCCGAGCGGGTGCAGGTCCATGGAGCGGGAGTCTTGCAGAGCGTCGGTGTCAGCCCTGGGGCGGAAGCACGAGGGTGCGCAGGCCGGCGGTCGGGTCGCGCAGGAGCTCGAGCGCGGCGTCGACGCCGTCGAGGCCGACGCGTTGGCTGATCCAGGAGCTCACGTCGATCTCGCCGTCACCGACCGCGCGCAACGCGACGTCGAAGTCTTCGGGCGCCGGTCCACCGCCGAACTTCATGGTCAGGCCCTTGGTGTGCGCGATCACGGTGAAGAGGTGATCGGTTTCGAGACACCAGCCGGCTATGACGATGCGCCCGTCCGTCGGCATGCCCCGGACCACGCCATCGAGTACGCCGGGAACGCCGACGCATTCGAACGCCACGTTGGGCCCGGATGGCGCCCCGGCGAGGCCCTGGTACGGCGAGTCCACCGCGGGATCCACGACGATGTCGGCGCCCATCGCGAGCGCCAGGTCCCGGCGGTGTGCCGAGTAGTCGGCGGCCACGATGGGGTGCGCGCCGACACGCCGCAAGCGCGCCGATGACCGCGAGTCCGATGGCACCGCAGCCGATCACGAGCGGGACGTCGCCGTCGACGAGCTGCGCGGCGCGCACGTAGTAGACCCCGACCGACACCGGCTCGGTGAGCGCCGCGAGCTCGATCCCGAGTGACTCGGGGATCGGGCGGGTCAGCGATTCGGTGAGCAGCATGTACTCGCCGAAGCCGCCCGGGTAGTCGTTGGAGAGGCCGATGCAGGCGATCCCGTGGGCGCCGATCGTGACCGGGGACGACGTGACCAGGGTGCCGATCGCCAGCGCTCGCTCCGTGTCGGGGCCGTAGTCGACGATCTCCGCGCAGTACTCGTGGCCGAGCACGACCGGTCGGTCGAGATCCATCGAGAAGGGACCACCCTCGGCCCGCGACCACTCGACGAGGTCGTGACCGTGGTGCAGGACGTGGAGATCCGACGCGCACACGCCGCACGCGAGCGTGCGCACGAGCACCTCACCCGCGCCCGGCGTGGGATCGGGGAGTGAGCCGACCTCGACCCGGCCCTGTTGCATGAAGGCTGCTCTCATGGTTCCCCCACCTGACCGGAACGGCGATGCGCGGCAATGTATCGACAACGCATCGCCGCGGCAAGGTTCAGAGCAGTTCCTCGCGCAGCGCGTACGCGTCGTCGTCGGGAAAGAAGCCGAGGACCTCGCGCGTGTCAGTGAGGTCGACGCGCGGCGTCCGGTTGGCCGACGTCGCGAAGAAGATGCCGAAGCGCAGGTCGTCCGGCACGTCGATGCCGCGCGCGAACACGTTCGCCGCGTCCTCGTAGGTCAGGTACACGCCGGCGGCGCCGTCAACCGACAGTCGGCGCTGGTCGTCGCGCGCGCCCGCCCACCCGATGCGCAAGCACAAGCACGACAGCCCGTGCAGGTCGGCGTACACGCGCGCCACCGCTTCGCCCCACACCTTGGTCGCGCCGTAGAGGTTCCCGGGATGGGTGGGCACGTCGGCGCGGAGCACCTCGTCGTCAGGTGCGCCGGTCCCCGTGTGCACGCTGCTCGCGAACACGACCCGGCGACACCCGGCGCGGCGCGCCGCCTCGAACGCGTGGTACGCACCGATCACGTTCGCGGGCAGCAACTCGTCCCACGACGCATCGCTCCGACGTTCCCCGGCAAGGTGCACGACCGTGTCGACTCCTGCGCACGCGGCGGTGTACACGTCGAGATCGGTGATGTCGAACTCGAGCGTCGGCGCGCCCGAAGGCGATGGCACGCGGTCGGCGAGGGTCAACGTGTAGCGGTCCGACAGTCGCGCCGCGAGCTGCGCACCGATCTCTCCGGAAGCTCCGACGAGCAGGACGTTGCGCATGCCGTACATTACGGGCGATCCGGGAGGCCGTGCCCCATGCGCCGAGCAGAAGACGCAACCCAGTGAACGCCCCGTCGTCGGCACGCCCGCCCGAGGGTGACTGGCTCGGCACGACGTACCTCCGTTTTGAACGCCACGGCGCGTTGGCGACCTGCGTCGTCGACCGTCCCGAGGCGCGGAACGCCATGACCCTGGCCATGTACTTCGGGGTGCGCGTTGCCATCGACCGGGTCGACAACGACGATGCGCTCGCCGGCCTGATGATCACCGGTACCGGCGACGTGTTCATCCCCGGTGGTGACCTCGGCGGCGCGTCGGATCCCAACGAGTACACCGCGGTGAGCACGCTCCTCGGCCAGGAGAACACGCCGTACGACGCACTGCGTCAATCGCGTAAGCCGGTGGTGTGTGCGGTCAACGGATTGTGTCAGGGCGGGGGGTTGATGATCGCGATGCTGAGCGATGTCGCGGTCGCCAGTGACCGCGCGACGTTCCGTGTCCCCGAGCTGTACCGCGGGATCGCCGACACGAACTTCGCGCACATCCTGGCCCGTCAGATCGGCCCCGCGCTGGCGCGCGACCTCATGATGACCGGGCGGGTGCTCGACGCCGAGGAAGCAGTCGCGTGCGGGATGCTCGCGCCGCGTCGTGCCGCACGACGATCTGCTCACCGTGGCCACCGAGGTACTCACCGCGTGTTGCCGGAGCACGCCGAAGGCGCGCCTCGAGGTCAAGCGTACGTTCGATGCCTACTACGGCCTCTACGACCGGATCGGCATGCTCGCGGGCTATCGCGACCCCGAAGCGGTCGAGGGGTTCGTCGCGTTCAAGGAGCGACGCTCGCCCTCATGGGTGCATCCGGACCTCCGCACCGACGGCCGACTCTGAGATCACCCGCCCCGCACCAAGGCCTCGAGCATCTCGCGCGTGTCCGAGCTGACCAGCTCGAGCAGGCCGAGCCCGGGAACCTGGTGGTAGGAGAACACCGCGAACTCGCCGGCTTCGCCGACGCCGTGGGCGACGATCGGCCATCCTTGCGCTTCGAGCGTCGCGGCGTCGGCTTCGAGCTGGTTCGACCAGCATCCGGTGTGATGGATGCCGGCGGCGCCGGCGAGGTCCCAACAGGTTCCGACCTGGTGGCGGACCAGCTCGAGGCGCAGGTCGGTCGAGTACGCCATGCTGAGCTCGAGGACGTCGGTCCGGTCGTCGGCAGGAGTCCGGACGAGCAACGGACCGGTGTACGTCGGTCCCCACGGCACGCCGGTGGCGGCCTCCCAGGCGGGGATCGCGGCCGCGACGTCGTCGACCAGGATTCCAGTGTGATACGGCTCGAGGTGCACGGGTCCTCCCGCGGTCGGGGTCGAGGTCGAGCGCGATGCGTTCGACCAGACCGTCATCTTCTCGTATCGTCGCACCGCGGACCATCGCGTCGAGGGAGCACCGTCATGAGCACCGAGCCGGAAGCCATCTCCGAACCCGGTCCTGTTCTGCGGGCGACGATCTGGTTCACGTCGACCCGGCTCGGGCAGCTCTTCTACGTCCACGTCGTGCCACCGGTCGACCGGAAGCTGATGCTCTGGAGCAAAGGAAAGCGATCCCTGAGCCCGCACGGGCGGCCGCACGAGATCGGTGGCCTGGCGCTGCTGCAGACGATCGGCTCGAAGACCGGGACCGCGCGCTACACGCCGCTCGGCGCCGCGCGCGACGGTGACTCGATCGTGATCCTGGCGTCGAACGCGGCTCGCTCGTACCACCCGAACTGGTACTACAACCTGAAGAAGAACCCGGAGGTGACGATCACCATGGCCGAGTGCCCGCCCCGCCGGTACCGCGCCGAGGAGATCCCCGATGGCCCCGAGCGCGAGCGCCTCTGGAAGGTCGCCTGCACCATGAACCCCGGGTTCGAGCAGTATCCGCCCCGTACCGGTGGCCGGTTGATCCCCGTGATCCACTGCACTCCGATCGACTGATCGATCGTTCGACGTGGGCGCGGACATCTACTACGACCCGTATTCGATCGAGATCGATCGAGACCCGTACCCGACCTGGGCCAGGATGCGCGACGAGGCACCGCTCTACTTCAACGAGCGGCACAATTTCTACGCGTTGAGTCGCTTCGAGGACGTGCTCGAGGCGTCCAAGGACAACGCGACGTTCATCTCGGGTGAAGGCACGATTCTCGAGCTCCTCGACGCGCCGCAGGAGATGGTGCCCAACTGGCTGCTCTTCATGGATCCGCCCGAGCACACCCGGCTGCGCACGCTCGTGAGCCACGCGTTCACGCCCCGCCGCATCAGTGAGCTCGAAGACCGGATCCGGGTGCTCGCCGCCGAGTTGCTCGACGCGCAGGCCGGCGCTGACTCGTTCGACTACGTCGCCGACTTCTCGGCGCGTCTCCCGATGCAGGTCATCGGCTCGCTGCTGGGCGTGCCCACGGAGGACCGTCAGCGCGTCGCGGGGTTCTTCGACACGCTGCAGGAGAGCTTCGGACAGGAGGAGGGCTCTGACTACACCCGGCTTGGCGACTTGAACTCGTACTTCGCCGAGCTCGCCGAGCGGCGCCGGTCCGATCCTGAAGACGATCTGATGACCGCGCTGGTGCAGGCGGAGGTCGTCGACGACGACGGCAGCGTGCAACGGATGACCACGGAAGACATCAGCGAGTTCGTGGTGCTGCTCGACGGCGCGGGCTCCGACACGGTGGCGAAGCTCCTCGGCTGGGCCGCGATCACGCTGGCCCGACATCCGGACCAACGGACGATGCTGGTCGAACACCCGGAGCGCATCCCCGACGGTGTCGAGGAGCTGGTCCGCTACGAACCGCCGTCACCGGTGCAGGGTCGTCGAGTCACCCGGGACGTCGAGTACTACGGCCAGACCCTGCCCGCAGGGTCGAAGATGTTGTTGTTGACGGGCGCCGCGTCGCGCGACGAGCGCGAGTTCGAGCGGCCGGACGAGTTCGACGTGACCCGGCGCATGACCCGGCATCTGTCGTTCGGGTACGGGCACCACTTCTGCCTCGGTTCCGCGTTGGCTCGCCTCGAAGCGCGAGTTGCGCTGGAGGAGACGCTGCGCCGATACCCGAGCTGGGAGCTCCTCGACGGCGCCGAGATGGCTCACACCTCGTCGGTACGGGGATACAGCCGAGTCCCGATCGCCGTCTGAGGAGGCACGCAGTGGACCGCATCAACCACGTGAAGATCGTCAGCCCGGACCCGGCGGCGATCGACCGATTCCTCCGCGAGGTCGTCGACATTCCCGAAGGCTGGCCGCTCGGCGGTGGCCCGGGACCTGCGGGCGAGGTGCCCTCCCCGGCGACCGACGAGGACGGCAATCTCACGATCGACAGCGTCGAGCGCGTTCCGCGGATCGTCGTTGTCGTTCGGTGGCTTCATCACCGGCTCTCCCGAGAGCCGCCAGTTCCAGATCTTCCAGGGGGACGTCCCCAAGATCTGGGGGGTCGCCATCGGCACCCGCCACCTGGAACGCGCCCACGAACGATGTGTCGAACGGGGCATCCCGTGTACCGAGCCGGCGATCACGCCGTGGGGTGACGACGGCACCATTCACTTCTTCTTCGCCGAGGTCGGCGGGATCGTGTTCGAGGTCATGCGCGCCGGATCTGCCTGAACCTTTTTCCCCTCACCCCCCTTTTGGCGTCACTGAAGCCGGCTCCAGGGCGCACGAGTGACGCCAAAACGGTAGAGGTAGAGGGGGTCAGCCGCCGCGGGATTCGACGAGGGCGGCGCGGCTGACCTTGGTGGCTTCGCTGCGGGGGATGGCGTCGACGAACTCGACGGTCTTGGGCACCTTGTAGGCCGCGAGCCGCGCCTTCGCGTAGGCGCGGATCTCGTCGACCGTCGGTGGCGCGTCGCGGTCGGCCGGCTCGATCACCGCGTGCACGCGCCGACCCCACTCGGGGTCCTGCAGGCCGATCACGACCACGTCGGCGACGGCCGGGTGGTCGATGAGCGCGGTCTCGACCTCGGCGGGGAACACGTTGGCGCCGCCGGAGATGATCATGTCGACGCGCCGATCGACGATGTGCAGGTAGCCCTCGGGCTCCAACCACCCGAGGTCACCGCCGGTGGAGAAGCCGTCGAGCGTGCGCGGCGGCAACGGCGCGCCGCCGAGGTACTGGAACATTCCGCTGCTGGGCGACCGCATGTAGATCTCGCCGGTCTCGCCCGGCGGGAGGTCGTTGCCGTCGGGATCGAGAATGCGAATTTCGGTGCCGCGGTAGCCGCGCCCGACGCTGCCGGGGTGCTCGAGCCACTCGTCACCGCGGATGGCGCACAACCCGATGCCCTCGGTCATGCCGTAGGACTGGATGAACTTCTCGGCTCCGAGGAGGTCGATCCAGCGCCGCACCAGGGTGTCGGAGATCACCGCCGCGCCCTGGAGGATCCACACGATGCTCGAGAGGTCGCGCTCGTCGATGTCGGGGAGGTCGGCGATGCGCTGCAGCATGAGCGTCGTCGACGTGAAGGTGGTGACGCCGTGCGTCTCGACGAGGTCGACGATGCGCGCGGCGTCGAACTTCTCGAGCACGACGAGGCGGTCGCCCGCGAGCAGGCTGAACAGCGTGGCGAACCCGTTCGTGTGGTACATCGGCGCCATCACCAGCACCACCTGTGGGCGCTCGACGGTGATCCAGGACGCCGCGAACGGCATCCCGACCATGTCGTCGAACACCGACGGCTTGTCCATGAGGATGACTTTGGGCGCCCCCGTCGAACCGCTGCTGCAGATGCCGTTGGTCTGGGTGGAGGTCACCGATGGCAGGGGCGTGGGGTCGTCGTCGGCGGTGGCGTGCAGCCAGGGGAGGTCGTCGGCCCCGATGGCGACGGGCCCGTCGATCACGTCGAGCACTCGCTGGCGCTCCCAGTCGGGGAGGTCCCAGCGCACCGGCACCGGGGTCGCGCCGACTTTCCACGTCGCGAGCACGCACATGACGAACTCGGGGGAGTTGCGCAGGCCGACCGCGACGCGGGTCCCGGGCCCGCGCCCCGAGCCGCGAACGCGCGCGCGATCTGGGTGGAACGACGGTGCAGCTCGGGCCAGGTGAGCACGGTCTCGGTACCGTCGACGGCGACGACGCGCAGGACCGGCGACGTCGGGTCGCGGTCGGCGAGCTCTGCGACGCGGTCGCCGTAGTTCAGCGCCGCGTCGTCGCTCACCGGGCCACGATCCGGTGTTCGGCGAAGCGCCACGCCCCGCCGTCGTCGACCACCACCGACTCGTAGTACCCGACGCCGACGACGGCCCACGGACCGCCGTCCTCGGTGCGGCGGGTGAGGAGGTAGTCGGCCAGCGCCGCGTGACGACCATCGGCGGTCGGGCGGACGCTGACGTTGGTGATGATGTGCGCGCCTCCGGGTGACTTCATGATCCCGACCATGAAGTCGCGGATCGCGGCGCGCCCTTCGGCCGAGGCGTCGCCGATGGCGAGACGACCGTCTCCGGTGAAGAGCTCGGCGAAGGCGTCGAAGTCACGACGGTCGATGGTGTGGGCGTAGCGCGCGTAGAGGTCGTGCACGCCGACCACGGTGGAGGGTTCGGGAACGGTCATGGTTGCAGTCTCATCGAGGCGGGGTAGCGTCCGCCACATGAGCGCGCGTCGCGAGCCGGGAGCGGGGTGATGGAGTACTCGCCGGCGGCCACGCCGGAGGATCTCGAAGCCGGTTACCGAGCCGCGGGGTTCCACACCGACGTCGTCATCCCGCGCCTGCTCGAGCGGAATGTCACCGAGTTCGGTCGCGCCACCGCCGTGATCGACGACACCCACGAGCTCACGTGGGCCGAGCTCGCCGACGCGGCGCGTCGTTTCGCCGGCCTGCTGGCCGCGCACGGCATCGGTCCCGGCAACGTCGTCGTGTGGCAGCTTCCCAACTGGTGGGAGGCGCTCGCAGTGGCGCACGGCATCTGGGCCGCAGGGGCGATCTCGGTGCCGGTGGTGCCGATCTACCGTGAGCACGAGCTCGCCGCGATCATGCGGGCCGTCCAGCCCGACGTGGTGATCGGCCCGCCCGCATTCCGCGGGCACGACCACGTCGAGATGCTCGACGCCGCCGCGCGTCTCGCCGGCATCACGCCGAAGCTCCGGGTGGTCGTGCGGGGCGAGGCCACGGGCTGGGTCACGTGGGACGACGCGGCAGCGCGCCGCGCCGTACGTGCACGACGGCATCGACCCGGGCGCACCGAACATCGTCGGGTTCACCTCGGGGACGACCTCGGGAGCGAAGGGCGCGGTGATCGACACCCGCGGGATGCTCACGGTCCCGATGCGTCACGTGCGGGCGGTGCCGTACACGTTCCGTGACCGTGGGTACATGCCCGCGCCGGTGTCGCACATCACCGGGCTGCTCATGGCGGTCACGCTGCCCCTGGTGTCGGGATGCTCGGTACTGCTGGCCGAGCGTTGGGACGCGCCGAAGGCCGTCGCCGACATGGCGCGCCACGGCGTGACGTACTCCGGTGGCGCGGCAGTGTTCATCCAGGAACTGGTCGACGCGGTCGACGCCGCAGGCATGGAGTCCTTCCCGCTGGCGTGTGGCTACAACTGTGGCGGCAGCGCGATCCCGATCGAGCTGGTGCAGCGGTGCGAGGCCCTCGGCATGAAGCCGCGGCGCGCCTACGGCATGACCGAGTGCCCCACCGTGTCGGCAAGCGTCGGCGACGACGGGCCCGACATCCGCCTCGGCACCGACGGGCGCATCCTCCCCGGAGTCGACGTGCGCGTCGTCGACGCCGACGGGCACGATGTCGCCGTCGGCACAGTGGGCGAGTTCGTGGTGCGTGGCCCGCAGCGGGCGCTCGGATATCTCGACCCCGAGCACACGCGTGACGGCTTCGACGCCGACGGCTGGTTCCACAGCGGCGACCTCGGGTTCGTCGATGCCGAGGGGTGCATCACGGTCACCGGCCGCACCAAGGACATCATCAACCGTGGCGGGGAGAAGCTCTCCGCCCAGGAGATCGAGACGTTGCTGCGTCGCCATCCTGACGTCGCCGACGTCGCGGTCGTGGCCGCCCCGCACCCGCGTCTGGGTGAGGAACCCGCGGCCTTCATGATCCTCCGATCCGGACGCCACCGCGTCCGACGACGAGGTCCGCGCGTTCCTGGAGGCCGAAGGGGTGGCGCCGCAGAAGATCCCCCGGATCTGGGTGACGATCGACGAGTTCCCGCGCACGCCGTCGGGCAAGGTCAAGAAGTACGAGTTGGTGGAGCAACTCCGGACGCGCTCGGCACGCTGAGTGAGTGGGTGCGTCAGGTGGGGCGCGTGGGCCAGCGGTTCCCGAACGTCGGGTCGCGCTTCTCGCGGAATGCGCGGATGCCTTCGTCGACGTCGTCGCCGAGGTTGAACAGCTCGGACAGCACCGCGCCGTAGTCGAGGGATTCCTTCAGCGCGAGGTCGCGCTGGTGCCGCAGGATCTTCTTGATGGTCTGGAGCGACACCTGGGACAGCTCGCACATGCCCTCCGCCATCGTCATCGCCTCGGCCATCAGGTCGGCGGCCGGTACGACGCGCTGCACGAGGCCGATGCGCAGCGCGTCGGCGGCGTCGACCCGCGCGGCAGTGAGGAGGAACCACGACGCGTCGCCGTAGGTCAGCATGCGGGGGAGGAGCTGGACCGCAGCGCCGGGCACGAGCCCTCGCTTGGGCTCGAACAGCCCGAACCACGCGGTGTCGGCGGCGATGCGGATGTCGGACGCCAACGCGATCTCGCACCCGCCTGCCACCGCGAGCCCGTTCACCGCTGCGATCACCGGTTTCGACGTGGCCCCGACGCCGAACATGTCGGTCAGCGGGACCCGGCGCGGTCCCGTGCGCTGGCGACCTCCGCCCGGCGTCGAGAGATCGTTGCCGGAGCAGAACGCGACATCGCCCGCGCCGGTGACGATGGCGACGTACTGCTCGGGGTCGGCGTCGAACGCGAGAAAGCCGTCGCCGAGCGCAGTCATCATCTCGTCGTCGTACGCGTTGCGCTTCTCGGGGCGGTTCAGCGTGAAGACGGTGACGTGGCCCTGGCGTTCGATCTCGAGGGTGCTCACGGGGGGGAGACGGTACCACCGGTCCGCGGCAACTACGTTCGGCGCCGTGACCGAGTTGAGCGACGCGGCAGTGGCCGGGGTGTACGAGTCGCAGCAGGGCGACCTCGCCGACCGATCGCAACCCGACCTCTACTGGGAATGTGTACAGGGCGCGCTCGCCGACGCCGGCCTCACGCTGGCCGACGTCGACGGCCTCATCGGCCCCGCGCCCGAGGGTTTCGGCGTACGCGAGTCTCTGCCCGGCGCCGCGATCGCCGACGTGATCGGACACCCGCTGCGCTTCCACGCCGCGACCGGGGTGGGCGCCGCGAGCCAGGCCGCCGGCGTCGGCCTGGCGACACTGGCGGTGGCCAACGGGCTCGCCGAAGTGGTCATCGTCCCCACGGCCGCCGCGGGCGCGAGCGTGGGGTACACCGCGGCCGATCGCAATGCGGCCATCGAGCACATGGCGAAGCTCGGGAGCCCGTTCGAGGCGGTGATGGGCACCACCCGGGTCGCCGACTTCGCGTTCGTCGCGCGCCGGCACATGGCCGAGTACGGCACGACGTCGGAGCAACTCGCGGCGGTGGCCGTCGCGCAGCGCCACTCGGCAACCCTTCACCCACGCGCGGTGATGGGCCCGAAGGGCGACATCACCGTCGAACAGGTGCTGGCGTCTCGCATGATGGCCGAACCGCTGCACCTCCTCGACTGCTGCATCGTGAACCAAGGTGGCGGATGTGTGGTGGTGACCTCGGCGGCGAACGTCCGAGCCGCAGGAATCCACCCGCCGGTCGTCGTCCTCGGTTGGGGCGAGGGCCACGGGTATCTCGACCCGAACACCGCACCCAGCCTCACCTCGTTCTCGGGAACCGTGGCCGCGGCGTCCGCATTCGCGATGGCCGGCGTGGGTCGCGACGACATCGACGTGGCGGGAATCTCGGACCACTTCACGATCAACGTGATCACCGAGCTCGAGGACGCGGGCTTCTGCGCGAAGGGCGAAGGTGGCGCGTTCGTCGACGACGGCGCGCTCGCGTTGGGCGGACGGCTCCCGACCAACACGCACGGCGGATTCCTGTCGGGCACGCACGCCGCGAGCTGCGCGCTCTTCACCCTGATCGAGTTGGTCGAACAACTCCGCGGTGAGGCGGGTCCGCGGCAGGTCGCCGATGCCGAGCTCGCATTCGCGTGCGGAGTCGGCGGGGTCTCCCAGGCCCACTACGCGACCGTCTTGGGTCGAGCGTGACCACCTACGAGGGCTTCCGGCCCGAGATCACGCCCCTGCACGCACCGTTCTGGGACGGGTTGCGGCGTCACGAGCTCCTGGTCCAGCAGTGCGCGAACTGCGGTCGGCTGCGGTTCGTGCCGACGGAGTTGTGCCCGGCGTGCTACTCGTCGAAGGCGACGTGGAGCCGGGTCAGCGGCCGCGGCCGCGTCTACACGTTCACGGTCGTCCACCGCGCACCGACGCCCGCCTACCAGGCCGACGCCCCGTACGCGCTCGCGTACGTCGAGCTCGAGGAAGGCCCGCGTCTGCCGGCCCGGCTGGTCGACGTCGATCTCGAGTCGGTCATGGTCGGCATGCCGGTCGAGGTGGTCTTCGACGACGTGGCGCCCGATCTGACCCTCTACCGCTTTCGCCCCGTCCAGGTCGAGGACGCGCTTCACAGGGAGCACCGCACATGCGACTCGGGATCGTGACCCCGCTGTTCACCAGAGTGCCAGGTTCGCACGCGCGGTGGGAAGAGCACGCGCAGTTCGCCGACATCGTCCCGATCGTCGAGGCCGCGGACCGGCTCGGGTACCACCACGCGACGTGTAGCGAGCACGTCGTGATCCCCGAAGCCGTTGCCGCGGTGCGGGGTGGGCGCTACTGGGATCCGCTGGCCGCGTTCGGGTACCTCGCCGCCCGCACCGAGCAGATCCGGTTCGCCACCCACGTGCTCGTGCTCGGCTATCACCACCCGCTCGAGATCGCCAAGCGGTACGGGACCCTCGACCAGGTCTCGGGTGGGCGGGTGATCCTCGGCGTCGGCGTGGGATCGCTGCAGCCCGAGTTCGAGCTGCTGGGCGCGGCGTTCGAGGATCGCGGGGCGAGGGGTGACGAGGCATTGCGCGCGCTGCGCACGTGCTTCGGGCGCAGGCTGCCCGAGTTCCACGGCGAGTTCTACGACTTCAGCGGTCTGCTCGTCGATCCCGCAGGGATCCAGCAGACGGTGCCGCTCTGGATCGGTGGGCGTACCCCCCGCTCGCTTCGCCGCGCCGTCGAGCTGGCCGACGGGTGGGTGCCGTTCGGGCTGACGACCGCCGAGCAGGCGGAGATGATCACCCGCGCGCGCGACACCGAGGCGTGGGACGCGCGCCAGCGCGCGACCGACCTGCCGCAGTTCGAGGTGGTGATGGGTCCGGGCAAGCTGCTCGCACCGGTCGAGCAACCGGAAGACGCCGCCGACGCACTCCGTGCCATCGCCGCCGCCGGCGCCACCATGGCCAATCTCTCGTTCCGCAACGACTCGCCCGCGCACTACATCGAGCAGCTCGAGGCGATGGCCGCGATCGCCGACAGGTAGCGCCGGGTCAGGCGGCCGCAGCCCACAGCAAGCGGGCGATGCGCTGGGACGCGGGTACCGCGTGCTCGGAGCCGTGGTACTCGTCGTCGACGGCGACGATGCCGTACGTCCCGTGCGTCCGGTCGATCCAGGGGTAGAAGCCCAGCCCGCCGCTCCCGCTGACGATCTGGATCTTGTCGTCGGTACCGACGACGTCGCGCCAGACGCCGAGTCCGTAGGTCGGGATCCCGGTGACCTGCACCGCGTCGTCATCGGTCGTGTCGAGGCCGGCAACCTGGTCGCGTTCGATCTCGGCGACCGAAGCGGCGCGGAGGACGCGTCGACCGTCGAAGCTCCCATCCGCAGAGAGCATGGCCAGGAACTTGGCGTAGTCGTCGACCGTGGAGCGCGCCGCGGCCGCGGGCGCCGGATTCCGGTTGTGGGGACGGCGGGATCCGTCGAAGCGCGTCTCGGTCATTCCGAGGGGTCGCGCCACCCGCACCTCGAACGTGTGCTCGAACGACACGCCGCTCAGGCGTTCGATGATCCGACCGGCGATCACGAAGCCGACCCCGCTGTAGTGGAACTCGGAACCCGGCGTCGAGGTCGGGTCTCCGCCGTGTGCGATCTCGTGCGCGCAGCGTGCGAGTGTCGTGGACGGATCGCCTTCGCACGACGCCGAGGGAAGGCCGGTGGTGTGCGACAGCAGCTGTCGTACCGTGATGGCGCGCTTTGCGCCGGTGAAGTCCGGCAGGTACCGCGCGACCGGATCGTCGAGTGCGAGCTGTCCGTCGTCGACGAAGGTCATGAGCGTCGCCGACGTCAACCACTTGCTGGCCGACGCGATTGGTATCACCGTGTGCGATGTCACCTGGCCGAACGACTTCGCGTGGAGCGTGGTGCTGCCGCGCATCGCAACGAGGACGCCCCCCGGGAGGCCGTCGTCGTACACGCGTGCCTGCATCGCCTCGTCCGCGACTGCGAACGACGTTGCCGTTGCTGACGCGCCGGCATTCGGAACGGTGGTACTGAGGAGTGCGGCCAACGCGAGGGCCGTCGCGACGGCTGCGAGTTGCTTCACGTCTCGGTGATGGACTCGACGATCATGTCGACCATGCGCTCCACGTGCGGATCCACGAGGAGGTCGTCGCCGTCCATGGTGAACACAACACCCTGTCGGTCCAGCTCCCGCTGGATCGCCGCGAGTTCCTCGACCGACCATTCACCCGCGTAGTACCGAACCATGTACCGCTCAGTCAACCACGTCGTGTCTGGCGGGAGCGACGCCGGTGGTGCAAGCTTCGCAGATGGACCCCCGCCCCGTTGCCTTCGTCTGCGCGATGCCCATGGAGCTCGTTCCGTTGGCCCGTGATCTGGAGCTCACGGAGACGGACATCGGCGGCGTCAGAGTTCACGCCGGCGCGCTCGGCGATCGCCCCGTGGTTGCCATCGTCACCGGCATGGGAACCGGACTCGCGCGTGCCGGGATCGAACAGCTCCTCGACGTCGTCAACGTGGTTCATGTCTTCTCGGTGGGCATTGCCGGTGCACTCGAGGACGACACGCCGATCGGCACGGTGATGTTGCCCGAGATCGTGATGGACGGAGCGACGGGCCGCGAGCACCGCCCCACCCGCCACGGTGACGATGTGCACGCGGGTCGCATGTGGACCGGCGATGAGCTCATCACCGATCGCGAGGCGCTCGCCGATCTGCGAGCACGGGGTGTGGTGTCACTCGAGATGGAGACGGCCGCGATCGCGCAGGTGTGCGATGCGCGCGGGGTGGCCTGGTCGGTCTTCCGCGCCATCTCCGACCGGCCGAGTGACGACGTGAGCGTCGAGATGTTCATGATGAGCAATCTGGACGGCACTCCCGACCACGACGCGATCGCGGCGTTCTTCGAGAAGTATCCGGAACGCATCCCGCAGCTCGCACAGTTGGGCGAGAACTCGACGTTGGCGGCGGAACAGGCGGCGGCGGCCGCCATCCGCGCCGGCGCCAACCTGTGACCGTCATCCCGTGAGCTTCGGTCCCATCCGTTCCATGACGTAGGCGGTGTCGAGGAACTCCCACCCTTCCGCGATCCGGCCGTCGGCCACCCGGAACAACATGTGATAGGTGCCGTGGTAGTCGTTGCCACTCGCGGTCCGACCGTGCATCGTGCAGTGCAGCGCCACGAGATCGCCTTCGGCCACGACGTGTTCGATGTCCCACGCCATCTCGGGTTCGTAGACCGCAGTCGTGTTGCGGAACAACGCACGTACGTCGTCGCCGTGGAGCTCCTCGGCGAGACCACCACTGCGGGCCACAGAATTGGGGAGGTGCCAGACGATGTCGTCGGCGAGGAACCGGTCCTTGTCGTCGAAGTCGGCGCGCAAGAACTCGAGGACGAGTGCCTTGTGCCGGTCGATGTCAGTCATCCGCGGCCTCAGGCAGCTTCGGGCCGAGGCGCTCGAACGTGTACGCGGTGTCGAGGAATTCCCACCCCTCGGCGATTCGGCCGTCGACCAGACGGAACAGGAAATGGTACGAGTTGTGATACCGGTTGCCGCTCACCGTCATGCCGTCCATCGTGCCGTGCAGGGTCACCATGTCGCCTTCGCCGATCAGGTGATCGATCACCCAGGTGCGTTCGGCGTAGTGCTGATGCGAGCCGCCGAAGAGGGCGATCACTTCGGCGCCATGGAGGTCAGGACCCATCGCGGCGCGTACCGAGACCGACTCGGGGAGGTGCCAGACGACGTCGTCGGTGAAGTACCGGTGCTTGTCGACCGGCTCGACGCCCCAGAACTCGAGGATCACACGTTTGTTCCCCGCGGTGGAGTCCATGGTGCTGACTCTACCGATTGCCGCGATCCGCGCCGCCGCTTCCGACATGCTGTCGCGACATCGACTGAACGAGGGGAACGAGATGCTCAAGGGACTGTTCTTCGCCATTGTGATCTTCCTCGTCGGGACGTTCCCGGCGACGTGGCTGCTCATGCTCTTCCTGGGTAACGTCCACGCCAACGTGTCGTACTGGGGCGCGCTGCCACTGGGAGCGCTGGTCTCGGTCATCCTCGGGGGCTTGACCGCTCAGTTCGAGTGACCCAGACCCGGCCTCGCGAGTGAGGGACTCGTCGTGCCGGAGTTGCAGACCAACGAAGAGCGACGAGCCGAAGGTCGAGCACGCCGCGTGGACGTCCCGCGCTCGTCGCACGCCGGGTGGCAGTCACCACCCGACCGTCCGGATCCGGTCTCGTTGCTCGAGGAACGGCATCGCACCCGCGTCCCGGAGCTCGTCCCGATCCGGGTCGGACGCATGCTCGTCTCGCCGTTCACGTTTCTACGTGGCGCGGCCGAGGTCATGGCCCGGGACCTCGGGGGCACGCCGACGACCGGGATCCGCGTGCAGTCGTGCGGTGACGCTCACCTCCTGAACTTCGGCGTGTTCGCCACCCCCGAGCGCAATCTGGTGTTCGACGTCAACGATTTCGACGAGACGCTCCCAGGGCCATGGGAGTGGGACGTCAAACGACTCGCCGCGAGCATCGAGGTTGCCGGCCGCGGGGTCACCCTCGGACCCGTGCGACCGGGCGGTGCAGTGCGCGGCATGGTGGCCGCATACCGGCAACGCATCGCGCAGCTGTCGAGCATGGCGCCGCTCGACGTCTGGTACGAACGCATTGACGTCGAAGCGGTGCTGTCGTTGGCCCGGAAGCAGAAGAGCCCGTCGTTGCGGTCGGTCGAGCGCATCGTCGCGCAGGCCCGGCACCACACCAGCCTGGCCGCGCTGCCGAAGCTGACCGAGCTCGTCGACGGCCAGCGCCGCATCGTCGAGGATCCACCGCTCATCCTGCACGAGCACGAGACCCACGACGTCGCGCGCCACGTGTTGGGGGCCTACGTCGACACCATGAGCGTCGAACGGCGGATGCTGCTCGACCGCTACCGTGTCGTCGACGCGGCGCGGAAGGTCGTGGGCGTCGGGAGCGTCGGGACGCGCTGCCACGTGCTGCTGCTGATGGATCCCGACGAGGGTGCGCCGCTCTTCCTGCAGGTCAAGGAAGCCGAGGAATCGGTCTTGGCCCCGTTCGCGGGCGCGGCCACGTGCTCGCACCACGGTGAACGGGTCGTCAACGGGCAGCGGCTCATGCAGGCGGCGAGCGACGTCTTCCTCGGCTGGGCGACGGGACCGTACGGCCACGACTACTACGTACGCCAACTCCGCGACATGAAAGGTTCCGTGGCCATCGATCTCCTGAGCGGGGAAGACCTGGCGCGCTACTCGGTGCTGTGCGGGGTGACGCTGGCCCGCGCCCACGCCCGCACCGGTGACGCCGCGGCCATCGCGGGATACCTCGGCGCGGGTGACCAGTTCGACCGTGCCATCGCGGCGTTTGCCGAGGAGTATGCCGACCAGACCGAGCGTGATCATGCGGCACTGGTCGAGGCCGTGGCCGAGGGTCGCATCGAGGCAGTGACCGGCCGATGAGCGATGTGAACCCGGGCGCGCCGGCGGACGAGTCCTCGGAAGATCCGCAGACGCAGTCGCGGATGAATCGGCTCAAGGCGGAACAGGCACGCGTCGTCAGTGGACTCGAGCGCACCCGCAAGCGTCTGGAGGAAGCCCGACCCCGTTCCGGGTTGGTCGACGCCGCCTTCCGTGCATTCGAGAGTGACGTCGCGGCCGGAGGCGGCGTGCTCGCGGGTGCAGTGGCGTTTCGGATCTTCTTGTTCCTCGTGCCCTACATGTTCGTGATCGTGTCGGTGTTCGGGCTCGGGTCGACTGCTTCGGATCAAGACGCCAGTTCGCTGGCGCGCGAAGCCGGAATCGGCGGACTGGCCGCGAAGGCACTGTCGAGTGTGGGCGATCTCTCGACCACCGAGCGCGTCGTCTCGTTCGTCGTCGCAGCATTCGCGCTGTTGCTCGCGACCCGGGCGCTGCTGAAGGTGCTGCGGATCGTGCACGCCCTGATCTGGCACACCCGTGCAGGGAAGGCCGCGAACGCGACCCGCGCTGCCGGTGCGCTCGTCCTCCTGGTCACGTTCGCCCTGCTCATCGCGGTCTTGGTCGGCAAGCTCCGGGGCCAGTCAGTCCTGCTCGGGCTGGTCGCGACCATCGTGTACATCGCGGTGCCGGTCGGCGCGTGGCTGTTCGTCAGCTGGTACATGCCGCGTCCCGCGGACCTCCCGTGGACCGCGCTCCTCCCGGGTGCCGTGTTCTTCGGCGTCGGGCTCGAAGTCCTGCACATCATCACCGTGTACTGGATCGCGCACGTGGTGGAGAGCAAGACCGACACCTACGGCGCCATCGGGTTCGCGCTCGCGCTCCTGCTTGTGGGCGTACCTCCTCGGGCGCCTGGTCACGACGTCGGCGGTGATCAACGAGTCACTGTGGTCGCGCTACCAGGAGCATCATCGTCACCGCCCGACCGGCACCGAGGGCGTGTAGTCGAGCCGGGGAGGACCGCGCGGAACCGCATGGCTCCAGTCCTGCCGATACGTCGGGGGCGACCGGACTGGCCGCCCCCGGTCGCGCTACCGGCGGGTGGTCTTCTTGGCGGGTGCCTTCTTCGCCGGTGCCTTGCGCGCCACGGTCTTCCGCGCCGGTGCCTTCTTCGCGGTTGTCTTGCGCGCGACGGTCTTCTTCGCGGGCGCCTTGCGCGCGGGTGCCTTCTTCGCCGGTGCCTTGCGCGCGACGGTCTTCTTGGCGGGTGCCTTCTTCGCCGGGGCCTTCGCGGCAGGACGCTTGCCCGAGAGCACCGCGTCCTTGAACGCCTTCAGCGGAGTGACCCGTGCCCGACGCGACGCCTTGATGCGGATCGCTTCGCCGGTCTGAGGGTTGCGGCCCATTCGCGCGGCACGGTCGACCCGGGCGAACTTGGCGAAGCCGCTGATCACGACGACCTCGCCACTCGCCACGGTGTCGGTGATCGTGTCGATGAAGGCCTGGAGGTTCGCGTCGGCGGTGCGCTTGTCGGTCTCGGTGCGCTCGGCGAGCGCGGCGACGAGGTCTCTGCGATTCATGGATGTGCTCCTGGGGGTGTTGGGGGTCTGCGGGTGATTGCCCGCGCGAGTGTCGAAGGGCGTGCAGCATGCCACCGAACGAGGGCCGGACCATGCATCGTGGGCGGATTTCGTGTCGGCGGCTGACGGTCCGTGCGCCGCTGCTCACGACGTGACACGATCTCGCCCGTCACACGACTCGGGGGAGGACCCATGAGCAAGCAGGCGCGAATTCTGGTTGCCGAATTGATCGGGACGATGATCCTGATCCTCGGTGGACCGGGCACGGTGATCTTCGGGCAATTCCTCGGTTTCAACATCGGGGTGTTGGGGGTTTCGTTCGCGTTCGGTTTGAGCCTGCTGTGTGCCGCCTACCTGTTCGGGCACATCTCCGGATGCCACATCAACCCGGCCGTGACTCTCGGCATGTGGCTGTTGAAGCGCACCGATGGCAAGGACGTGCCGTTCTACATCATCGGACAGCTCATCGGTGCGGCCCTCGGGAGCTTCATCATCTTCTCGATCCTCGAGACCGGTGACAACACGATCCCGAAGAAGGAAACCCGTGAACTTCTGTTCGGAGGCGCGTCGAACGGATTTGCGAACCACTCGCCGTCGGGGTTCGCGTTCTGGGCCGTCGTCATCACCGAGGTCGTGTTCACCGCGCTGTTCATCCTCGTCATCGCCGGAACGACGCGTTCGTCGGCGATCGCCGGTTTTGCAGGCATCCCGATCGGTCTCATGCTCACCCTGATCCACATGATCACGATCCCCATCGACAACACGTCGGTGAACCCGGCCCGGAGTTTCGCGACCGTGCTGTTCGGGCCGAGCTGGGGCTGGGAGCAGCTGTGGGTCTTCATCGTCTTCCCCATCATCGGTGGCCTGATCGGCGCGGGGATCTGGCGGTTCATCACCACGGCCGAGGAGGGCTGATCCGGCCGCCCCACGGGCGGCTCACAGCCAGTTCTCAACTGCATCTGCGACGCTCGTGGTCATGGCGGGTGAACGGCTCCTGCTCGTCGACGACGAGGACAACCTGCGGTCGATGCTCGAAGCGGCGCTCCGCTACCAGGGTTTCGACGTGCACGCGACCGCAACCGGACGCGACGCGCTCGACGCAGTGGAGGACGACGCGCCGGACCTGATCGTGCTCGACGTGATGCTGCCCGACCTCGACGGGTTCGAGGTGTGCAGACGGCTCCGGAACGACGGTGTGCGCACGCCGGTCCTCTTCCTGACCGCGCGCGACGCGACCGACGACAAGGTGCGCGGACTGACTCTCGGTGGCGACGACTACCTCGTCAAGCCGTTCAGCCTCGACGAACTGGTCGCGCGGATCAGCGCGGTGTTGCGCCGCTCAGGGCTGATGCGCGCGGGCGCGGTACTGCGGTGCGCCGACCTCGAGTTGGACGACGACGCCCATGTCGTTCGTCGCGCCGGGGTCGAGGTCACCTTGTCGCCGACGGAGTACAACCTGCTCCGGTTCCTCCTCGCGAACCAGGGTCGGGTGCTGTCGAAGCCGCAGATCCTCGACCATGTGTGGCAGTACGACTTCGGTGGTGACGGCGGCGTCGTCGAGACCTACATCGGCTACCTGCGCAAGAAGGTCGACCACGTCGACCCGCGTCTCATCCAGACCGTCCGCGGCTTCGGGTACGCGCTCCGGGAGCGGTGAGACGATGTCGTTGCGGGTGCGACTCCTGGCCGGGATGGCCGTGGTGTCGTTCGTGCTCGTCGCCGCGGGTGTCATCATCGCCCGCACCACGCAGAACAACCTGATCGACCGCGTCGACCAGCAGCTCGACGTCGGTCGGGCCCGTCGGACCCGGCGTCGCGTCGGGCCCGACGTCGTTGTACGGCGCGCGGATCCAGGACGGCACCATCACCGTGCTCTTCCGTCCGAATGTCAACAGCGCGGGAGTTGGCGCCCCGGCGGTCACCGTGGCGGACGCGGTCCGAGCGGCAGGCTCGCGGCGGCCGTTCACCGTGGGCAGCACCGCCGGGTCGGGCCGCTACCGGATGTTGTCGATGCGGGTCCCCGACGGTTCGACCTTCCTCGTCGGGCTGTCACTGAAGGACGTCGACGCGACCATGAGTCGCCTGCGGTTGGTGCTGATCGTCGCGGTGTCGATGGTGATCGCGATCCTGGCGCTCGTCGTGTTCTGGGTGCTGCGGCTCGGTGTGCGGCCGATCAAGCGCATGACGACCACCGCGGGTGCGATCGCGGCCGGCGATCTCTCGCAGCGGGTCCCGGCCGAACGTGTGGGCACCGAGGCGAGTGCCCTCGGGGACGCGTTGAACTCCATGATGGCCACGATCGAAGGCGCGTTCGCACAGCGGTCGGCGTCGGAAGCCCGGCTGCGACGGTTCGTCGCTGACGCGTCCCACGAACTGCGGACGCCGGTGACGACCATCCGCGGGTACGCCGAGCTCTACCGACACGGCGGTCTCGCGACCAGTGACGAACTCGATCAGGCAATGCGCCGCACGGAACAGGAGTCGATCCGCATGGCGTCTCTGGTCGACGACCTGCTCCTGCTCGCCCGTCTCGACGAAGGGCGACCGTTGGCGCGCGGACCCGTCGATCTCGGTGTGTTGGGCGTCGACGCGGCGGCCGACGCGCGCGCCGTCGCCCCTGACCGCGTCGTCACCGCCGAGGTGAACGCGGGCGTCACCGTGGAGGGTGACGAGGACCGCCTGCGTCAGGTGATCGGGAACCTCGTGGGCAATGCACTGGTACACACCCCGACGGGCACCGCGGTCTCCGTGCGCGTCCACAATGGCGACGGCCGCGCCGTCGTCGAAGTGCACGACGACGGACCGGGCATGCCCCCCGACGTCGTCACGCGCGCGTTCGAGCGGTTTTCCCGCGCCGACGCGTCGCGCTCGCGCGCCTCGACTGGCAACGGCGGCGGGGCCGGCTCGGGACTCGGACTCGCGATCGTGCGGGCCATCGTCGTCGCGCACGGCGGCGAAGTGCACCTGGTGAGCGCGCCCGGCGCTGGGACCACCGTCACGGTCGAGTTAGCCTCCGCTCATGGCGACACCGCGGTCATCGGTGCTCGAGGGGCTGCGGGTGGAACCCGGTGAGGACGCCCAGCTGGCGAAGCGAGATCCCGCGTCCAGTCTGGGTCTGGGTGACAAGGAACGCGGCCTGGAGCGCAGCCGCGATCTCCTCACGACGCTCGACGGTCTCCACGACCGCCTGTGGGCCGAGGCGACGCGCAGTGTCGTGCTCGTGCTCCAGGGCATGGACGCGGCGGGAAAGGACGGCACCATCCGCCGGGTGCTGACCGGACTCAACCCCCAGGGATGCTCGGTGGTCAACTTCAAGATTCCCACCGAACCCGATCGGGCTCACGACTACCTCTGGCGAATCCACGCCGCGCTCCCTGCACGCGGCATCCTCGGCGTCATGAATCGTTCGCACTACGAAGACGTCGTCGCGGCGCGCATGATCGGTGCGATCGACGACAAGCGCTGCGAGCTGCGGTACCGCCACATCCGGGAGTTCGAGCGGATGTTGACCGACGAGGGCACGAGCGTGGTGAAGGTGTTCCTGCACCTGTCGCGGGACGAGCAGCGGGCGCGCCTCCAGGCCCGGATCGACGACCCGCAGAAGAACTGGAAGTTCCGCCGGGCCGATCTCGATGTCCGCAAACGGTGGGACGACTACCAGGAACGCTACGAGGACGCCCTCACCGCGACCTCCTCCGACTGGGCGCCCTGGTACGTCGTTCCCGCTGATCACAAGTGGGTCCGTGACGTCGCGGTGGCCCAGCTGCTGGTCGACGTCCTCACCCGACTCGACCCCCGCGTGCCCGATCCGGAGGCCGGGCTCGAGGGCCTCGTGGTGGAGTAGTTCGCCCCGGTTTCGGATCCGACTGGTCCGCGCGGGCGTTCATCGACCAAAATGGGTACTCGATGGACGTCGAGTCACGCGATTCGGTCTCTCTCAAACCGGCCGAGCTCGATGAGCTCGGTCAACTGGCATCCGGGGTGGGCCTGCCGTTGCAGGACGAACAGCTCGACGGACACGTCGAGCAGTTCCCTCTGGTGGCGGTGGTTGAGATCGACGGAGAGATCCAGGGATTCCTGTTTGGTTCGCTCGAGCGCATCGGGGGCACCCCGTGCATCCTGTGGGGCCTCGGGGGAGTGCGGCGGGGCCGGAACGCCCGCCCGAGCCTCGACGCCCTCGTGGCCGAGCTCTACCGGAGGGCCGCCATCTCGTTCCCCGACGAGGACGTCCTGGTGGCGGGCCGGGTGGCGCATCCCGCTGCGTACTCCCTCTTCTCGGTGCTCGACGACGTGTGTCCGCGCCCCAAGTACTCGCCCACGGGCGAGGAGCGGGCGTGGGGTCGCCGGTTGGCCCGCCGCTTCGGCTGCGATGCCCGCTACGACGACCGCACGTTCCGGCTCACCGCGCACGGCGCGCCGGAACTGGTGCTCCACGCCGGTGCAGTGAAGGCCGGCGGCAGGGTCGTGGTCGAGCTCGTCGGCGAGGTCGACCCGGCCAACGGTGAAGCGCTGATCGCCTACGGCTGGGCGATGGCCGAGGCCCTGGCCGACGGCCTCGCCACCCCCCGCAGCTGACCCCGACCGGTGGCGTGACCCGAAACGGTCAGGTGCGAGCGGCGAGGGCGGCGTCGAGCAGTTCGCGCAGGGCGTCGGGGTCGGTCACCGGCATCTGGCACGCGAAGCGTTCACACACGTAGGCGGTGGCGCGCCCGCCGACGGCCGGCCGGTCGGCGAGCAGGGGCGTACGGTCGCCACCGTCGCCGGGTGCCGCGGTGACCCGCACCGTGGCGGGAAGCACGCGTCCCCGGACTTCGGCGAGCAGCGCCTCGCGGTCGGGGTCACCGGCGTCGCCGATGATCGCCACCTCGAGGGGCGCGTGCGTCATGCGTTCGAGGGCCTCGAGCAGGAATGCGAACGCGGTCGGGTGTTCCCCGAGTACGGGGGCCATGGTGGTGATCCAGCGCTCGGCGCGATGCGCGGCGTCCGTATCTCCGGTGAGTGCGGCGAGGCGGAGGAGCCCGTCGGCCGCGAGCGAGTTCTCCGACGGTGTCGCGTTGTCCTGGTAGTCCTTGGGCCGCACGATGAGCGCGTCGGCGTCGACGCCGGTCGTGAAGAACCCGCCGCGTGCGTCGTCGGCGAAGAGGGTCACGAGGCCGTCGGCGACGGTGCGCGCGTCGTCGAGCCAGGCGACGTCGTCGAGCTCGGCCAGTGTGAGCAGCGCCTCGAGCAGCGCGGCGTAGTCCTCGGCGTAGGCGAGCAGGTTGGCGCGACCGTCCTGCCAGGAGCGCAGGAGTCGACCGTCGGCCCGCCGCAATTCGGCGAGCAGGAAGCGCGCGTTGGTGCGGGCGGCGTCCATCCAGTCGCCGCGACCGAGCGCATCGGCAGCTTCGACCAGCGCGCGCAGGAACAGCGCGTTCCAACCGAGCAGCACCTTGTCGTCGAGCCCGGGTCGCACGCGGTGCGCTCGAGCTTCGAACAAGGTCGGCAGCACCCGCGCGACCGCGTCGGGGCGATCTTCGGTCGGACCCACTGCGTGGAGGATGTTGCCGCGGAACCCGGTGTGAGGATCTTCGAAGTTGCCCCGTGCGGTGACGCCGAAATAGCGCACGATCTCGGACACATCGTTGCCGCACAGCGCTTCGAGCTCGGCGAGCGACCAGACGTAGAACTTGCCCTCGACGCCCTCGGAATCGGCGTCTTCGGCCGAGAAGAATCCACCGGCGGCGTGGCGCAGGTCGCGGAGGACGTACTCGACGGTCTCTTCGACGACGCGGCGGTGGCGGGGTTCGCCGGTCACCAGCCAACTGTGCACGTAGACCCGCACGAGCAGGGCCTGGTCGTAGAGCATCTTCTCGAAGTGCGGTACCAGCCAGTGCGCGTCGACGGAGTACCGGTGGAACCCGCCGCCGACCTGGTCGTAGATCCCGCCCGCGGCCATCGCGTCGAGCGACACCGTCACCATCTCCAGGATCTCGGGGCGCGGGCGCTCGGCGAGCTGGTCCAGGAGGAACGTGAGGGTCATCGCCTGGGGGAACTTCGGCGCCCGACCGAATCCGCCGAAACGCGGATCGAACTGACCCCACAGGCTGGCGACGGCCTCGTCGAGGATCGCCGCCGATGGCGCACCCCGGGCCGGACCACCACCGATGCTCGTGCTCTCTTCGATGGCCTGGCGGAGCTGGCCCGCTTGTTGCAGCAGGTCGCCGCGACGCGTCCGCCACGCATCGTCGATGGCGTCGAGGAGGCGCACGAACCCGGGCATGCCCTGACGGTCGTCGGGCGGGAAGTAGGTGCCACCGAAGAACGGCAGGCCGTCGGGATCGAGGAACACGGTCATCGGCCAGCCGCCGCTTCCCGTCATCGCCTGGACCGCCTGCATGTAGACCGCGTCGACATCGGGTCGTTCTTCGCGGTCGACCTTCACGTTGACGAACCGTTCGTTCATCACCGCGGCGACCGCGTCGTCCTCGAATGATTCGTGGGCCATGACGTGGCACCAGTGACACGACGAGTATCCGACCGACAACAGCACCGGCTTGTCCTCGGTACGCGCCTTGGCGAACGCCTCCTCGCCCCAGGGGTACCAGTCGACGGGGTTGTCGGCGTGCTGGCGGAGGTACGGACTGGTCTCGTCGGCGAGTCGGTTCACCGGGCGCAGGCTACGGGCTGGTCACGGCGGCGACGGCCGTGGCCCGGGCCCAGCGGTAGTCGGGCTTCCCCGAAGGTGACCGCACGATCTCGTCGACGAGGACGAGCCCGCGTGGCGCCTTGTACGACGCGAGTTGCGCCCGGGCGTGGTCGGCCAGCGCCTCGAGCGCAGGGGCCTCACCCGGCCGCGCCTGGACCACGGCCGTGACGCGTTCTCCCCAACGATCGTCGGGGACGCCGACGACGACCACGTCGAACACGTGCGGATGGGACTTCAGGGCCGACTCGACCTCTTCCGGGTAGACCTTCTCGCCACCGGTGTTGATCGACACCGAGCCCCGGCCGAGCACGGTGATCGTGCCGTCCGACTCGATGCGGGCATGGTCGCCGGGGATCGACCAGCGCACGCCGTCGACGACCGGGAACGTGGCTGCCGTCTTCTCGGGATCGTGGTAGTAGCCGAGCGGGACGTGGCCCCGACGGGCCAGCTTGCCGATGATCCCCGGTGGCAGGGGGCACAGATCGTCGTCGAGCACCGTGGTCTCGTCGGTGACGCGGAAGCGCGGTGCGGTCTCGATGGGTCCGCCGGCAGCCGAGACGCTCTGTCCCTGGCCGCCGGTCTCGGACGCACCGAAGCCGTCGATGAGCAGCGTGCCCGGCAGGTGCTCCACCCACGCGCGCTTCACCGATGGTGACAGCACCGCGCCACCCGAGAGCACCACGGTGAGCGGGGTCACGTCGGGGGCCGGGACCATGTCGTCGAGTGCTTCGACCAGCGGGCGGGCGAAGGCATCGCCGACGATGACGAGGAACGTGACGCGCTCGCGTTCGATCAGCCGCCAGAGGCGCTCGACGTCGAGGTGGCGGTCCGGCGCCATCACGACCGTCCCCCCCGAGTAGAGCGTGCCGAAGGCCATCCAGTGGGCGGTTCCGTGCATGAACGGGCAGGCGGGGAGACCACGACGGTGCGGATCGAGCGAGTCGACGATCTGCTCGGGCCGGGTGATCGGCGCATCACCCAGGTTGCCGCCGCCGAACGCGCCGAAGAAGATGTCTTCGGCCCGCCACATCACGCCCTTCGGCATGCCCGTGGTCCCGCCGGTGTAGAGGACGTACAGATCGTCGGCGGACCGCGGGCCGAAATCGCGCCCGGGTGACGCGGCGGCCAGCGCAGCTTCGTACTCGACCGCGTCGGGTGAGACCGGTGTGGTCGAGGCGTCGTCGACCATGACGAACTGCGTGAGCAGGGGAAGCGCATCGCGAACTGCGTCGAGCGTTGGCGTGAACTCGCGATGGAACACGATCGCGGTGGCGTCCGCATCGGCGAGGAGGTAGCGGAGCTCTTCTTCGCCGTACCGGTAGTTCACGTTGATGGGAACGGCGCGGAGCTTGAACGCGGCGAGCATGCCCTCGAGGTATTCGGTGCCGTTGTAGAGGTACAGCGCGACGTGATCACCGGGGCCGACGCCGTGCATCGCCAGGTGATGGGCGAGACGGTTTGCCCGCGTCTGCCTCCGCGTAGGTGAGCCGGCGATCACCGCAGACCATCGCTTCGTGGCCGGGGATCGCGTCGACCACCCGTTCCCAGAGGTCGGCGAGGTTGAATTCCATCGACAGTCTGCGGTGATCAGAAGAAGTCAGTGCCGCCGTCGACCGGGATGGTCGCACCGACGACGAAGCTGGTGAGCTCGGAGCAGAGGAAGACGACCATGCTGGCGACCTCTTCGGGCAGACCGACCCGTGCGATGTCGTTGGACGCGCCATAGTCACGCGCGATCGCCTCGTACGCGGCTTCCAACGGGCCTTCGGGGAGACCTTCGAGGTCGGTCCCCACCAGGTACCCGGCGAGGGTGGGGGACATCACCGTGCCCGGCGCCACCGTGTTCACGATGATGCCTTCGGGGGCGAGCGTGCGCGAGAGGTTCTTCGACGCGCTCGCCATGGCCGCCTTCGCGGCCGTGAACCCGATGAGCCCTGGACTCTGATGGCGGATCGACGACGCGGCGACGTTCACGACCCGCGCGAACGTTGCCTTGCGGAGCAGCGGCAGCGCGGCGCGCGTCGTCCGGATCATGCTGAGGACACCGAGATCGAACTCGTCGAGCCACGCGGCGTCGGTGAGGTCGTCGAGCCCGCCGACGTGCGCGGGACCGACGGTGTTGATGAGCGCGTGACACTCGCCCCAACGCTCGTCGAGGAACGTGAACGCGGCCTCGACCTCGCCCGTGTCGAGCAGATCGCACTCGAGGCCGATCGCGTCCTGGGCTCCCGCGGCGAGGAGCTCCTCCTCCGCTTCCCGGAGGTGGCTCGGTGTGCGGGCGAGGACTGCGACCCGGGCGCCCTCGGCGGCCAGCAGCTCCGCGGTTGCCCGGCCGACCCCGCGCGTCCCTCCGGCGACGACGGTGGCGCGGCCCTCGAGTCCCAGGTCCATCAGGGTCTCCAGTCAGCGCGCCAGCGCGCGCGGCGAGGTGGGCGGCCGAGAGGGGCTCACCGGTGGCCCGGGTCACCAGTTCGTCCCACCGCAACGACGCCCCCGGTGCGAAGACGTCGCGAGCCAGCAGGGCGCCGGCCGCGGGCTGGTCGACCAGACCGTTGGTGCGGGCGGTGAGGGTCGCGTCGAGTTGGGAGGCGAACAACTCACCGTAGAGGTAGTTCTGGTAATAGACCGGCGCCGCGGCGAGGTGGATCTTGGCCGCCCAGTCCGGCGCGTGACGATCGTCGGGTCGGTGAACCTGTTGGTACCGCTCGACGAGGTCCCACCACAGATTGTCGAGGTCCGCCTCCGGGTCGGCGTAGAGGAGACGCTCGAAGTTCGTCATCACCAGGACCCAGCGCGTGAACACGAGCAGCGCGGCTCGACGGGCATCGTCGAGCGCGGGAGCGATGGCATCGACCGCGTCGGAATCGACGTCGGCCACTTCGCGCAGCCACCGGGGGTCGCGGCGGCAGGCGGCCCATCAGCATGGCGATGCCTTCGGTCGTGAGCGGATGGGCGGCGCCTCGCACCAACCATGGCAGCACGTGTGATCGCACTCGCGGTCGTAGATGGCGTGCCCGAACTCGTGGAGCATGGTGTCCATCCACCGTTCACTGGGCTCGACGTTGCAGAGGACACGGACATCACCGTCGCGGTCGATGTCGATGCAGAAGGCGTGCTGGCTCTTGCCGTCCCGTGCGTACAGGTCGCTGTGGTCCAGGACCGAGCGCACGTCGAGGCCGAGACCGTCGTAGGTGCGGACCGTGAGTGCTTCGAGGTCGGCGTCGGCGAACAGGTGGTCGATGGCGATCGCGCCTTCGGCGGGCGGGTACTGGAAGAACGGGTCGTCGAGGTGCCAGGGCCGCAATTCCTGCGTCGTGCAGCGGAACCGCTGGGCCAACGACGCGTCGACGGTGCGTTTCCACTCGGTGAACGGCGCCGCGGTCGCGTGGTCGACGTCGTCGAGCGTCGTGAACAGCCGTGCTTCATCGAGCTCGCCCGTCGCCAAGGCCATCGCGAAGTGGTCGCGGTACCCGAGGGCGCGCGCGGCCTCGTTCCGCAGGCGTGCGAGCTGCCGGATGTCGTCGGCGACTTCGCCGCCGACCTGTTTCGAGGCTTCCCACCCCGCGCGACGTTCATCGGCGTCGTCGCTGCTGCGCAGGATCTCGGCGATGGCGTTGTCGTCGACGCGACGGCCGTCGATCGAACCCCGAAAGTTGTTGAACGTCGATTCGACGGTGGTTTCGAGCTCCACGATGGCGCGCCGGAGCTCGGCGGGCACTTGGTGGGGGACGAACGCGTCGTGCAGCAGTTCGAGTTGGCGGCGCAGGAGCGGATCGGCGTCGGCATCGTGCGCCAGCTGGTCACGTGCGTTCCTGATCGCGCCGAAGGTCGACGGGTCGGCGAGGAACTCGCGGCGCGCCAGCTCGGCCTCCGTGCGGCCGAGATCGGCCGCGGGCGACGAGTTCGTGTTCGACTCCCACCACGCTTCGGCGAGCCGCACCTCCAGCGGCCGGAGCTGTGCTTCGACATCGGCAACGAGTGCACTGATGGCGGTGCGGTCGAGGACAGGGGACATCGGGCGGATCCTAGATTTCGTCGACGCCGGCGAGGACGGCCCGAGCTTGGCGGGCGAGGGGTTCGTCGACCATCTGGCCTTCGAAGTTGATCGCCGCCGCGCCCCCGGCGACCGCGGCGTCGTAGGCCGCCAGGAGTCGCGTGGCCCGGTCGACATCGTCGGCCGACGGCGAGAACGCACGGTTCGCCAGCACCACCTGCGCGGGGTGAATGCACAGCTTCCCGCGGTAGCCGATGGCACGACCGCGTGCCGCGTCGGCGAGAAAGAACGCCTCGTCGTCGAGGACGGTCACGACCTGGTCGAGCGCGAGCACGCCGGCGACCCGTGCGGCGAGCGCGACCCGCGAGCGCGCGTAGTGCACCTCGTCGCTCGACGGCGTGCGGACGCCGCCCATGTCGACGATGAAGTCCTCGGCGCCGAAGTAGCCCACGGCGACCGGCGGCCGGAAGAGCTCGAGCGCCCGCTCGACGCCCCTCGCGGTCTCGATCCCGGCCAGGACGTGCAGATGGGTGAGTCCGGCGTCCGCGAGCGCGGACGCGACCGTGTCGAGTTGTTCGATCGATTCGAGCTTGGGCACCACGATGCCGGCGATCTCGGGCGCGACCCCGTGTTCCACGTCAGCGGCGAACCATTCGGTCGGTACCGGATTGACCCTCACGTACACCGCGATGTCGGGGTGAGCGAGCGCGAGCTCCGCGCCGACCCGCCGCGAGTGCTCACGCGCCGCGGGCTTGCCGTCGGGCGGGACGGCGTCCTCCAGATCCATGACGATCCCGTCGGGACCCGAGCGCGGCATCTTGGCCAGCACGTCTGGGCGACTGGCGGGCGCGAACAGCAGGCTCCGGAGTCGCTGGGGACCGCTGCTCCCGGTCATGAGGGTCGTCGATGCATGAGTGCGTTGCGGCGGGCGCGGCAGACGAGTTCGTCGCGCTGGTTGAAGCCGCGGTGCTCGAACGTCACGATGCCCTGATCCGGGCGGGACTTGGAGGGCCGCGCCGCGACCACCTCGGACTCGCCGTGCAGCGTGTCGCCCACGAACATCGGAGCCGGGAACACGACCTCCTCGAAGCCGAGGTTGGCGACGGTCGTGCCGTGGGTGGTCTCGAGCACGGAGATGCCGACGAGCACGCCGAGGGTGAAGAGGCTGTTGACGAGGGGCTTTCCGAATTCGGTCCCCGCGGCGTACTCGGCATCGAGGTGGAGACGGGCAGGGTTCATCGTCATCGTGGTGAAGAGCACGTTGTCGGTCTCGGTGACCGTCCGGGTCATCGCGTGCGGTACCACCAGCCCGACGGGCAGGTCCTCGAACCAACGACCGTGATGTGGGATCTCCACCGGTGCACGCTCCTGCTCTCTAATCTCGGGCCCGTGATCTTGCCATGAGAGGTGAAGTTCTGTGGAGCCCGCCCGCGGACGTCCGGAGTCACACCCGGATCGGCGCGTTCCTCGACTGGCTCGCCACGACCCGCCGGCTGCAGTTCGACTCGTACGCTGATCTGTGGCGATGGTCGGTCGACGACCTCGACGCCTTCTGGACCGCGGTCACGGAATGGTCGGGAGTGCGCTGGCACGACGAACCCGAGTGCGCGCTGGGCGAAGCCGCCATGCCCGGCGCCCGCTGGTTTCCCGGCGCGACGCTGAACTACGCGGAACACGCGCTCGCGGCCGGCGCCGATCGTCCGGACGACGTCGCGGTGGTGGCTCGCAGCCAGACCCGGGCCACGGAGGAGCTCACGTGGGCCGAGCTCGCCGACCGCGTCCGCCGGTGCCGGGCCGGATTGCAGCGACTCGGCGTGCAATCCGGCGACCGGGTGGCCGCGTACCTTCCGAACATCTCCGAGACGCTGGTGGCGTTCCTCGCCACTGCCAGCCTCGGTGCGGTGTGGTCGTCGTGCGCGCCGGAGTTCGGAACCCGTTCGGTGGTCGATCGTTTCGCGCAGATCGAGCCCGTCGTGCTCCTGGCGGTCGACGGCTACCGCTACGGCGAGAAGGTCGTCGACCGTCGCCGCCGAGGTCGCCGCGATCGAGGTCGCGCTGCCCGACGTTGCGTCACACCGTGCACGTCGCGTACGTCGGTAGCGGTCCCGACGACTGGTCCACGTTGCTGGCCGACGCCGCGCCGCTCGCGTTCGAGCCGGTGCCGTTCGAGCATCCGTTGTACGTGTTGTTCAGCTCCGGGACCACGGGCCTCCCGAAGGCGATCGTGCACGGGCACGGTGGGATCACCGTCGAGCACCTGAAGACCACCGCGCTGCACCACGACCTCGGCGCCGGGGACCGGTTCTTCTGGTTCACCACCACCGGGTGGATGATGTGGAACTACCTCATGTCCGGACTGCTCGTCGGCGCGACCATCGTCCTGTTCGACGGCGACCCCGGCTTCCCCGACCTCACCAATCTCTGGAGGATCGCCGCCGACACCGGCGTCGACCTGTTCGGCGTGAGCGCACCCTTCCTGATGGCGAGCCGGAAGGCCGGGGTGGTGCCGCCCGCGCACCGGATCCGCAGCGTCGGGTCCACCGGCGCGCCGCTCCCCCTGACGGCTTCCGCTGGGTGCACGACGTCGTGGGCGCGCGCGTCCAGGTGCAGTCGGTGAGTGGCGGCACCGACGTGTGTGCCGCGTTCGTGGGCGCGGTCCCGCTCCTCCCGGTGCGCGCCGGAGAGATCAGTTGCCGGCTGCTCGGGTGCGCGGTCGAAGCCTTTGATGCAGACGGCGCCGTGTGCCCACCGGGAGTGCAAGGTGAGTTGGTCGTGACTGCGCCGATGCCGTCGATGCCGGTCGCGTTCTGGGGCGACCCGAGTGGTGCGAAGCTTCGCCACGCGTACTTCTCGGACTACCCGGGGGTCTGGCGCCACGGCGACTGGATCACGTTCACCGACGACGGCGCCTGCGTCATCTCCGGTCGTTCGGACGCCACGTTGAATCGTGGCGGGGTGCGCCTCGGCACCAGTGACTTCTACGCGGTCGTCGAAGGCTTCCCCGAGGTGGCGGACAGCCTCGTGGTGCACCTCGAGGGTGACGATCCCGACCAGCCGATGGGGGAGCTGCTGCTCTTCGTCGCCGCTCGCTCCCGGTGCCGAACTCGACGACGACCTGCGGGGCGCCATCGTGCGCGGTCTGCGGTCGGAGCTGTCGCCACGGCACGTCCCGGACGCGATCCTCGCGGTGCCGTCGGTCCCGCGCACGCTCTCGGGCAAGAAGCTGGAGGTGCCGGTCAAACGCATCCTGGGCGGCGCGGCGCCCGACGCCGTCGCCAGCCGGAGTTCCCTCGCCGATCCCACCGCACTCGACTGGTACGAGCAGTTCGCCGCCACACGCCGTTAGCGGCGTCCGCGCTTCCACGACAGGAACACGGGGATGCCGATGAACGCGACGAGCACGAACGCGATGAGGATCACAGGTCAGTCAGTCGCACGGCGGTGAACCGCCCCGCGTCTACTTGAACCAAATGCGCTGGTACTCGCGGCTCATGGGGTGGAGCAGCAGCGCGACGAGAGCGCCGTCGAAGAGCAGGCTGATGATCGCGGTCGACGTCAGGACGTCGGTGCCGAGCACCGCGAACAACATCACGATCTGGAGCACGGCGCCGGTGACGGCAACTGCGTAGCCCCACTTCTTCTCGTTGGCGACGCCGAAGCCGCCGAAGCCGAGCAGGGCCACGATCGCGAGCCCGCCCAACAGGGTTGTCCCGAACGGGAAGATCAAGCCGAAGACGGCGTCGACGTAGCAGAGGATCGTCGCCATGTAGAGGGTCTGCGGCTGGAACTGATTGACCCACTTCCACTGGTTCACGGTGCCATTGTTGCCGATGGCGGCACCTCAGGGGGTATCGCCGACCGCGAACGCAGTTGACCGCAGGCCGCCGCGATGTCGGTGCCCCGGTTCCGGCGGATGGTCGCGGTCACCCCGTGCGCGGCCAATCGCTCGGCGAACGTGCGCAGACGGGGGGGTATCGAGGCGTTCCCGGTGAACCCGTCGGTGGGGTTCAGGGGGATCAGGTTCACGTGGGCGCCGCCCACGCCCGGGAAGGCCCCGAGCAGCCGTCCGAGGATCTCCGCCTGCGACGGCGAGTCGTTCACGCCGTCGATGCAGGCGTACTCGAACGTCACCCGGCGTCCGTTCGCGCCCGCGAACTCGAGGCCGCGTCGAGCACTTCGGCGATGGGGTACCGCCGGTTGAGTGGCACCAGCTCGCTGCGTTCCGCGTCGCTCGGAGCGTGCAGCGACACCGCGAGGGTGATCGGCAGGTCTTCGGTGGCGAGCCGTCGAATGGCGGGTGCGACACCCACCGTGCTCACGGTGATCCGTCGCGCCGAGATCCCGAGGTCGGCGTGGATGCTCCGGACCGCGGCCACGGTGTTGTCGTAGTTGGCCAGCGGCTCGCCCATGCCCATGAACACGACGTTGCTGACACGCTGCGGCGAAGCGTGCGCGGCGCGCAACACCTGTTCGACGATCTCGCCGGGATCGAGGTGGCGCTCGAACCCGGCCTGTCCGGTCGCACAAAAGGTGCACCCCATTGCACAACCGGCCTGGGACGACACGCACACCGTCGCCCGCTCGGGGTAGCGCATCAGCACCGTTTCGATCTGGGCGCCGTCGCGGGTGCAGCCCCACAACCACTTGGTCGTCATGTCGTCGTGGGCGGTCGATTCGGCGAGGACCGTGAGGGCCAGCGGGAGTGCCTGGGCGAGCTGCTCGCGCAACGCACCGGGGAGCGCGGTCGCCGCTTCGAGCGGGACCTGCTGGCGATAGAGCGCGTCCCAGACCTGTTCGGCGCGGTACCGGGGCGCGCCCCACTCGGCCAGCAGCGAGTCGAGCTCGGCTCGCGGGGTGCCGTAGCGCGACGTCATGGTGTCGCGGCGTCGAGGTCGACGGCGTAGGCGCGATCGACGCGGTACGTCGTGAAACCGAGGGCGCGGTAGAGGCCGACGGCCGCGTCGTTGGCGCTGTCCACGAAGAGCATGCCGGTCGTGATTCCACGCGCCGCGAGGGACCCGAGTCCGGCGACGGTCAGCGCCCGCCCGACGCCCTTTCCGTGACGGCTCGGGTCGGCGCCGATGACGTAGATCTCGCCCAACGCGTCCGGTTCCCGTGGCGGTCGGGCCGGGTGGACCTTGGTCCAACACGAACCGGCGAGGCCATCGCCGTCGAAGGCCAGGAGCAACCCTGTCGGATCGAACCACGGCTCCTGCTCGCGTTGACGGAGCATCTCGACCGTCCACGCGCCCTGCTCGGGATGGCCGGCGAACGCGCGGTTGTTGACTGCCACCCAGGCGGCCTCGTCCTCGCCCGGCACGAAGGTGCGTACGGTGAACCCGTCGGGCCAGCGAAGGGGAGTCGACAGTGGGAGCGCGACCCGCAGTTGCAGCAGTTCGCGTTCGCGGGTGAACCCGGCGCCGAGCGCGAGGTGCTCGTCCTGCGCGGTCGCACCGTGGGACCAGAAGGTCACGTGTCCTCCGCCCTCGCGACCGATCAGGCCGAGCGCGGCGGCGAGCAATTCCGCACCCACGTCCGGGGTGTCCGGAGCGTCCGGGTGGACCACGAATTCGATCGACCACTCCCCGGCATGGTGGTGCGAGAGGTGGGCGTACGCGTCGGTGTCGCCCACCAGCAGACCGCGGTCGCGACCTCGTGCCGCGTGGATCCCGGTCCACGCGTCGTCACCCAGGGGCACGATCCCGGTCGCCGCCTCGACCGCGTCGGCGAGCGTCTGGATGTGCTCGACGTCGCCGGCGGTGAACTCCCGCAGCACCTGTATCGAGCCCACCCGCGGAGGGTAGCGTCGCGTCCGACCGTTCGTCCGACGGTGCGCGCGAGCCGAGGAGCTGGGCCATGGAGATCGACAAGTACGAGCACGGGGTCCCGTCGTGGATCGACCTCGGCAGCCCCGATCCGCAGCGCACCGCCGACTTCTACGCCGCGCTCTTCGGGTGGGAGTGCCCCGAAGGACCACCAGAGACCGGCGGCTACCGCGTGTGTCACATCGGCGGGCGCCCGGTGGCGGGGCTCGGGCCCGCGCAGAACCCCGGGCCGCCCGTGTGGGCGACGTACATCGACGTGGCGGACGCCGCCGCCACCGCCGAGAAGGTCACCGCCGCCGGCGGGCAGGTGATCCTGGAACCCATGGCCGTGCTCGACGTCGGCACCATGGCGGTGTTCACCGATTCGATCGGGGCGTTCTTCTCGGTGTGGCAAGCGGGCACGCACCCCGGTGCGGGGCTGGTCAACGAGCCGGGAACCTGGTCGTGGAGCGAACTGCTCACGACCGACGTGGCGGCGTCGATCGCGTTCTATTCGACGGTGTTCGGGTGGGGCGCGGTCACCCAGGGCGATGGCCCGATGGCGTACACCGAGTGGCAGGTCGACGGCCGATCGGTCGGCGGGATGATGCCGAAGCCGCCGATGATGCCGGCCGAGGTCCCACCGCACTGGTCGGTGTACTTCGCGGTGGCCGACACCGATGCCGCGCTGGTGCGCATCGCCGAACTCGGCGGTTCGGTGATCATGCCGGCCATGGACATCGAGCCGGGTCGCTTCGCGGTCGTCGCCGAACCGACCGGCGCGGTGTTCAACGTCATCGCGTTGAAACCGGAACTCGGCGGCTGATCCTCACTTGTAGAGGAGGAGCAGGAGGTTCGCCGGCATGGCTCGACCGCGGGGTGCGAAGGCGCGCGCCGAGGAAGTACGGGTTCGCCTGAGCCGTGCGTATCCGGGTGCCGAGTGCGCGCTGATCCACGAAAACGCGTTCCAGTTGCTCGCGGCGACGATCCTGTCCGCCCAGACCACGGACGAGAACGTCAACAAGGTCACGCCCGGGCTGTTCGCGAGGTATCCGACCGCGTCCGACCTCGCACACGCCGATCCGTCCGAGGTCGAGCAGCTCGTCTTCCAGACCGGCTTCTACCGCGCGAAGACCAGGAACCTGCTCGGCATGGCCCGCATGCTCGACGACGAGTTCGACGGGGAGGTCCCGACCGCGCTCGAAGACCTGGTCAAGCTCCCCGGCGTCGGGCGCAAGACGGCGAACGTCGTACGTTCCGTCGCCTTCGACCTGCCCGGGCTCCCCGTGGACACCCACGTCGGGCGCCTGGCCCGGCGACTGAAGCTGACCACCGAGACGGATCCGGTCAAGGCCGAGCTCGACCTCAACGGGCTGATCCCGCCCGAGGAACGCGGGCGCTTCTCGTTGCGGCTCATCCTCCACGGCCGTCAGGTGTGCTTCGCCCGCTCACCGAATTGCATGGGCTGCATCCTCGTCGACCTCTGCCCATCGGCTGATCCCGCCGCGCGGCGCGCCTAACGCTCGAGGAGCCCGGTGGCGCGATCGAGGGATCGAACCGCGCCGAGGAGCGCGCGCTCGGCCTGGTCGAGCTCCCCGGAAATGGCCGAGTCGTCGGTGTCGCGGTAGCGGTCGCCGACGGCGACCACCCGATCGGTCAGTTCGTCGAGTTGCGCCCGCAAGCTCGAGAGCTCGGCCGCGTCGGAGGCGTTGGTCATCACCGGCAGCCTCGTCGCGACGCCAGAGCGCGGGCAACTCAACCGAGCCGGCAAGGGGCCACGGTTACGATGACCGGACCGTGCTCACCCGTCTCGACCTCCGTGGCGCTCCCGATCTCACCGGCGCGCTCGCGCCCGAATCGCCGGTCTTCGATGGGGACGGATCGGGATCGGTCGCCGCCGTGCGTGACATCCTGGCCGCGGTCCGGACTCGCGGTGACGCCGCAGTACGCGAGTTCACCGAACGATTCGACGGGTGTGTGATCGACGTCCACGCGCGTGCCGACCGCGGATCTCCGCGCCGCGCTCGACGCGACGCCCCCCGAATTGCGAGCCGCACTCGAGGTCGCCGCGGCGCGCATCCGCGAGTACCACGAACTCCAGGCCGATGCGCCCGCACCCGTGCTCGAGCGTGATGGCGTCTCGCTGCGCGAGCTGTCGCTCCCGGTGGACCGTGCGGGCCTGTACGTTCCCGGTGGTCGCGCCGCGTACCCGTCGACGGTGCTCATGACCGCGATCCCGGCCCAGCTGGCGGGGGTCCCGGAGCTCGCGCTCTGCGTCCCGCCCGATGCCGACGGTCGACTCCCGTCGGCGACCTTGGCGGCTGCGGCGCTGGTCGGTCTCACCGAGGTGTACCGCATCGGTGGTGCCCAGGCGATCGCCGCACTCGCCTACGGGACCGAGACCATCCGGCCGGTCGACGTGATCGCCGGCCCCGGCAATGCCTTCGTGGCCCTGGCCAAACGGGAGGTCGCCGGCACGGTCGGCATCGACTCGTTCGCGGGCCCGTCGGAGGTCGTCGTCGTCGCCGACGGCACCGTCCCCGCAGTGTTCGCAGCGGCCGACCTCCTGGCCCAGGCCGAGCACGGCCCCGGCGGTGCAGCCGTCCTGGTGACCTGGGAGCCCGACGTCGTGGACGACGTCGTCGACGCGCTCGACGCGCTCGTCGCCGGCGCCTCACGGCGCGACGAGATCGTCGATGCCCTCCGCACCGGCGGCCGCGCCATCCTCGTCGACGACGCGGTCGCCGCGATCGACGTGGTCAACGTGATCGCGCCGGAACATCTCGAGTTGCTCACCGCGGATGCCGACGCGCTCCTGCCCCTCGTACGGAACGCGGGCGCGGTGTTCCTCGGCGCGTGGTCGCCGGCCGCGCTCGGTGACTATGTCGCGGGGGTCAACCATGTGCTGCCCACCGCGCGCACGGCGAGGTTCGCCAGCGCGCTCCGCGTCGACACCTTTCGCAAGCACGTCCACGTCGTGCGCGCGACGGAAGCCGGCTGCGCCGCGCTCGCGCCCCACGTGCGAGCGCTTGCCGCGGCCGAGGGGCTCACCGCGCACGCGGTGTCGGTCGACGTCCGCCAGTCCGTCACCGAGAGGGCGGTGCGGTGAGCGCGCCCGTCGCGCCGCGCGACGACCTGCGCGCGCTCGAGGGCTACCACTCACCTCAACTCGACGTCTCGGTCCGGCTGAACACCAACGAGAGCCCGTTCCCACCACCGACCGACTTCGTGGAGCGGTGGGTCGACGCGCTGCGGCTCGAGCCGCTGAACCGCTATCCCGATCGCGGCGCACGCGCGCTACGTGACGCGCTCGGTGCCCACCTCGACCAGCCGGCGGAGCGTCTCTTCTGCGCGAACGGTTCGAACGAGGTGCTCCAGACACTGCTCCTGACCTACGGCGGTCCGGGTCGGTGTGCGGCGATGTTCGAACCCACCTACGCGCTGCACTCACACATTGCGCGCATCACCGGTACCGAGGTCGTGATCGGCGAGCGACGCGCCGACTTCTCGATCGACCCGACCGCGGCGCGCGCGCTCCTCCGTACCCACGCGCCATCGGTGGTCTTCGTGTGCAGCCCCAACAACCCGACGGGCACGGTCGAGCCTGCGTCCACGATCGCGGCACTGCTGGAATCCACGAGCGGCCTCGTGGTCGTCGATGAGGCCTACGGCGAGTTCGCGCCCTGGAGCGCGCTCGAGTTGGTGCGTGACGATCGTCCATTGGTCGTCGTCCGCACGTACTCGAAGGTGTGGTCGATGGCGGCATTGCGCCTGGGGTTCGCGGTCGCACCGCCGTGGGTCGTCGAGGAACTCGAGAAGGTCGTGTTGCCGTACCACCTCGCCTCGGCCACCCAGCTCGCGGGTCGGCTCGCCCTCGACCTTGCGGCCGAGATGGGGGATCGCGTTGGAAGGCTCGTCGCCGAGCGCGAGCGGGTTGCCGCGCAGCTTCGAATCGGTCGACGGCATCACGTGCTATCCGTCGGGCGCCAACTTCCTGCTGTTCCACACCGCGGGCGACGGCCACGTGCTCTGGCAGCGGATGGTCGACGACGGCGTGCTGGTGCGGGACTTCTCCCGCTGGCCCCGCCTCGACAACTGCCTCCGTGTCACCATCGGCACGCCGAGCGAGAACGACGCGTTTCTCGCTGCACTCCGCGCTGCGCTCCAGGAGGTCGCCGCATGACACCTCGCACCTCGCACCAGCACCGCGCGACGAAGGAGACGACCATCGAGCTCACGCTCGATGTCGACGGCACCGGCACTGCGTCGGCGTCGACGGGAATACCGTTCTTCGACCACATGCTCGAGCAACTCGGCAAGCACGGTGGGTTCGACCTGACCATCGACGCGACCGGCGACCTCGAGATCGACCTCCACCACACCGTGGAAGACGTCGGCATCGTGCTCGGTGCCGCGCTCGAAGGAGTCATTGGGCGACAAGGCCGGAGTGCGCCGGTTCGCGTCGTCTCTCGTCCCACTCGACGAAGCGCTGGTCCAGGTCGCGCTCGATCTCTCGGGTCGACCGTTCCTCGTCTACGACGTCGATCCCGTCTCCGAGTGGATCGGCACCTTCGACCCGCAGTTGGCCGAGGAATTCTGGCGCACGTTCGCGTTCGGTGCCGGGATCACGTTGCACATCCGTTCACTGACCGGCCGCAACGGCCACCACATCATCGAGGCGTCGTTCAAGGGCGTGGCGCGTGCGCTGCGCGATGCCGTGCGCATCGAGGGGACCGCGGTCCCGTCCACCAAAGGCACGCTCTGACCGTGGCGATCGAGCTCCTCCCGGCCATCGACCTGCGCGGTGGGCACTGCGTCCGGCTGCGCCAGGGCGACTTCGCCGCGGAAACCGTCTACGACGACGATCCGGTGCGCGTCGCAGCGCGAATTCGAAGCCGCGGGTGCGCGGTGGATCCACGTCGTCGACCTGGATGCGGCCCGCACCGGTGAGCGCACGCATCTCGACCAGATCCGTCACATCGTGCGGGGCGTCGCGTGCCGGATCGAAGTCGGTGGCGGCGTGCGATCGGCGGACTCCGCGGTGGAACTGCTCGATGCCGGCGTCGAGCGCGTCGTGGTCGGCACCGCCGCGGTCGAGCGCCCCGCGCTGGTCGAGGAGCTCTGCCGTGAGTACCCGGGCCGCGTCGCGGTGGGCCTCGACGCCCGCGGGAACGAGGTGGCGATCCGCGGCTGGGCCGAAGGATCGGGTGCTGATCTCGTCGACCTCGCGCGACGGTTCGACGGTGTCGGCCTCGACGCGCTCATCGTCACCGAGATCGGGCGGGACGGAACCCTCGACGGTCCCACGTTCGGGCAGCTGGCGGCAGTGCTCGCGGCGACGACCACCCCGCTGATCGCCAGCGGTGGCGTCGGCACGCTGGACGACCTGCGCGCGCTCGCGCGGCTGCGGGCCGGTGAGCGCCCCCTCGCCGGGGTGATCGTCGGCCGGGCGATCTACGAGGGGAGATTCGGGGTCGACGACGCGCTCGCATCGTTGGACGACGCCCTCACCAGTTGAACCACCATCCTGAACCATCGTCGTGAACCACCGTCGAAGCGTGGCCGAGCGATCCCTGGCGCGATACGGTCGGGAGGGCACGCAGGCCACCCGATTCCGACTCCGACTCCGACTCCGACCCAAGGGAGCACGCGCATGGCGAACGGGAGCGACGTGATCGACGAAGGGTTCTTCCGGCGGTACCGCGAGCTGCTCGACGCCGAGGACGCGGCGTTCGACGAGCTCGAACACGCCTACGAAGACGGCGACCGCGCACACTGGGCCGACGACCTCGCGGCGTGGCGCAACATCGTCGAGAAGCGTTGTGCGTTCCTCGAGAAGCGGGGCCTGACCTCCACGGTCAACGTGTAGCTCCCCCGGCCGTCACGTGGTCCACGAATGAGGTGGCGGCCTCGACGACGCGGTCGGTGCGACCCACGAAGAAGTGGCTCGCGCCCACGATCACGGTGATCTCGGTGGCCGTCCAGTCTTCCGTTGCCTCGACCACGGATGCCGGATCGCGGAACTCGTCGTGCTGTCCGAGCACGAGATGCTTGGGGCGCGGGTCCACGGCGACGCGGCTGAAGTCAGTGGCGAAGCGCAGCGGCGGCGCGATGGCCAACCATCCGGCCAGACGTCCGTCGACGGTCGCGAGCGCCATGTCGGCGCCGAACGACCAGCCGATGATCACCACGGGAAGGTGATCGGGCACGGTACCGGTGACCCGATCGAGCGCGGCCTGGACGTCGAGCAACTCGCCCGCGCCGTCGTCGTGTGTTCCGGTGCTGTTCTCCACGCCCCGGAAGTTGAACCGCAGACCCGTGACCCCGATGGTCGGCAGTGCGTCGAACAGTGCACCGATCACGATGGAGCGCATCGTGCCGCCGAACTGCGGATGGGGGTGGCAGAGCACCGCGGCCGCCCGGGGTGGGCCGGCGGGGGTCGCGAGTTCGGCCTCGAGGGTCAAGCCGTCGGAGGTGGCGAGGGAGCAGGCGAGGAGCGGCATCGGACCCATGATGCGTCCCGATCGGATCCGTCGGCCATAATGGTGGGGTGAGCGGACAGAAGCAGCGCACCACCTTCGCCAAGCAGCAACGCGAGCGGGCGCGGATGGAAAAAGCCGCAGAAAAGCGGAAACGCCGCGAAGAGCGGAAATTGGGTACGGAGGGTCCGGGCGAGAGCACCGAGCTCGATCCCAACGATCCGTACGCCATCGCAAATTACTTTGCGCGCGCGAGGCTGAGTAGCCCGTCAGCTACGCTTTCCGGGACCGAGGCCGCGTCATTCGGACCGTCCCGGTGCAAACGAAGGAAATACGTTGGCTACAGGTACCGTCAAGTTCTTCAATGCTGAGAAGGGTTTTGGCTTCATCTCCCGCGAGGGCGGGGACGACGTGTTCGTCCACTTCTCCGCGATCCAGGGGACGGGCTACAAGACGCTCGAGGAGGGTCAGCGTGTCGAGTTCGACATCGGCCCGGGGCGTAAGGGTGACGAAGCGCAGAACGTTCGCCCTGTCTGACCGTTCTCTCTGATCGGATAGCGAACACGTCGTGGCCGGGCCTCAGGGTCCGGCCACGATTCGCGCCCGCCTTGGTGCCCCTATACCTCGAGCTGGTCGAGGAGGAAGGCGAGGACGAAGGCTTCGTCGCGCCAGGCGTCGTAGCGCCCGGACGGACCGGAGTGGCCGGCCCCCATCTCCATCTTGAGCAGGAGGAGGTGGTCGTCGGTCTTGGTGGCACGCAGCTTGGCCACCCACTTCGCCGGTTCCCAGTACTGGACCCGGGGATCGTTGAGGCCGCCGGTCACGAGCAGGGCCGGGTACGCCTTCGCCTCGACGTTGTCGTAGGGCGAGTACGACTTCATCAAGGTGTAGACGTCGGCATCGTGGACGGGGTCACCCCACTCCTCCCACTCGGTGATGGTGAGCGGCAGGGTCTCGTCGAGGATGGTCGTGAGGCAGTCGACGAACGGCACCTCGGCGACGATCACCCGGAACAAGTCCGGGCGCAGGTTCGCGACCGTGCCCATGAGCAGGCCACCCGCGCTGCCACCGCGCGCGGCGAGGCGATCGGCGCTCGTCCATCCGTCGGCGATCAGGTGGTTCGCGCACGCAATGAAGTCGCTGAAGGTGTTCGTCTTGTGCAGGAGCTTGCCGTCGTCGTACCACCGGCGCCCGAGCTCGCCGCCACCCCGGACGTGTGCGATCGCGAACACGACGCCGCGGTCGAGCAGGCTGACGCGCGCGGCCGAAAACGTCGGGTCGATCGAGACTTCGTACGAGCCGTAGCCGTACAACAACAACGGGCTCGGGCCGACGCCGCGCGCGTCGCGGCGGTACACGATCGAAATGGGTACGAGCGTGCCGTCGGGCGCGGTCGCCCACGTGCGGCGACTCTCGTACTGCTCGGGCGAGTAGCCCGCCACCGGTTGCCGCTTCACCAGTGTCGACGCGCGTGCGCGCGGGTCGTAGTCGTAGGCCGACGAGGGCATCACCAGCGACGTGTACTGATACCGCAACGTGGAGGTGTCGTACTCGGGGTTGCCGCCGAGCCACGCCGAATACACCTCATCGGGCATCGCGACGAGATGGTCGTCGGCGACGTCACCCGTGGGCCCGAGCTGCAAGACCCGCAACTGCTCGACCGCCGCCGCGCGCTCGGAGACGACGAGGAAGTCGGCAAATGCGTCGACGTCGTCGAGACGGACGTCCTCGCGATGGGCGAGCACCGGCGTCCATGACGCGCGTGCGGGTGACGCGACCGGCGCGGACATCAGCGCGAAGTTCTCGGCGCCGTCTCCGTTGGTGAGCACGAACAGGCGGTCGCCGCCCGCGCCGACGTGGTGCTCGACGTGGTACTCGTGACCCTGCGTGCGCGGTTCCACGATCACCGGCGGCCCGCCGGGAGCGTCGGCGTCGACCAGCCGAACCTCGCTGGTCGCCTTCGATGCCGAGGTGATCACCAGGTAGCGGCCACTGCGGGTGCGGCTGACGCCGACGTAGAACCGGTCGTCATCCTCCTGGTACACGAGCACGTCGTCAGCCGCGGGCGTGCCGAGGGTGTGGCGCCAGACCTGCCATGGCCGCATGGCATCGTCGGGCCGCGTGAAGAGGATGGTCGCGTCGTCGTTCGCCCATGCGACGCCGTAGTAGATGTCGGAGACGACGTCAGCGAGGTCGGTCCCGGATTCGATGGTGCGGAAGTGCAACTCGTAACGCTCGGCGCCGCTGACGTCGACGCTGTAGGCGGCGACGGTCTGGCCCGGGCTGACCGAGAGATCACCGACCGCGAAGTAGTCGTGGCCCTGCGCGAGGTCGTTCTCGTCGAGGATGACGGTCTCGCCGGGAGTGGATCCGGGGCGCGCCAGTGGGTCGGGGAGCCCGTGCTCGCCGACAGGTCGTCGACACTGCACGCTGTACTGCCGGCCTTCGATCGTTCGGCTGAAGTACTCGAAGGGTCCCCGCCGTACGGGCGCCGACGCATCCGTCTCCTGGACGTGCGCGACGATCTCGTCGAACACGCGGGTGCGAAGCGGCGTGAGGTGCTTCAGCGCATCTCGCGTGTAGGCGTTTTCGGCGTCGAGGTACGAGAGGACCTCGGGATCGTCGCGATTGCGCAACCAGAACCATGGATCGACGCGCTCGTCGCCGTCGTGGCGGAGCGACGTCGGGCGCGCGGCCGCGACCGGGGGAAGTAGCTCGGACACCGCGGGATTCTGGCAGAATTGACCGGAGCCACCGAATCCGGCCGAGGCGACGGAAGACGCCGAGTACGCTCGATCGCCGATGGAACCCGTCACCGATACCTTCGCGATCACCCCGATCGTGGCCACCGAAGCCGAGTTGGCCGGAGTCAAGTACGACGACCAGGGACTCGTTCCCGCGATCGTGCAGGAGCACGGCACCGGCGAGGTCCTGATGTTCGCCTGGATGAACGAGGCGGCGTTGCGCCGGAGTCTGGAGACGGGGCGCATGTGGTACTGGAGTCGCAGCCGCCAGGAGTACTGGTGCAAGGGTGAGACGTCGGGCGACCGCCAGTACGTGCGCGATGCCCGTTACGACTGCGATGTCGACGTGCTGCTCTTCGTGGTGGAGCAGGAGGGGCGCGGCGCATGCCACACGGGCGAGCACAGTTGCTTCTTCCGCGCCTTCGGGAGCGGCGCCACGCCCGGGCCCGTCTGAATTGACTGACGCCGCGGTGGGGCTCACGCGCGACGAATTCGTCGCGCTCGGCGCGAACCCACACGGTCGTGCCCGTGTGGCGCGAGGTCCTGGCCGATCTCGAGACACCGGTCTCCGCCTTCGTCAAGCTCGTTGGCGCCGCGGCCGACGACGCGCCGGGATTCCTGCTGGAGTCGGTGGAGCACGCGGAGCGATGGGGTCGGTTCTCGTTCATCGGGCGCGACCCTGCATTGACCATGGTGGCGCGCGGGCGGCACGTGGAGTTCGACCGGCCGCCTCCGCCGGGTGTCCCCACCACCGAAGGCGCGCTCGCGGCGCTCGAGGCCCTGCTGCACGCGTACCGCGCACCGACCATCGCCGAGTTGCCGCCGTTCCATGGCGGCGTCGTCGGGTACCTCGGCTACGACGTCGTCCGCGAAATCGAACGCCTTCCCGACGCTCCTCACGACGATCTCGGCCTTCCCGACGCAGTGCTGTCGGTGACCGGTCACGTCACCGCGTTCGACCACTTCCGTCAGCGCCTGTACCTCATCGAAAATGTGTTCCTGCCCGACGTTGCCGACGATCGCGTTGCCGGTGATGCGTACGAGGCGGCGCGTGATCGTCTCGAGGCGCGCGTCGACGAATTGGCGCGACCACTGCCGTACGTCCCGTCGCCGCCGCCCGCCGGTGATCTGTCGGCCGTGCCGGCCTACACGTCGACGATGCCGGCGGAGGCGTACCACGCGGCGGTCGAGATGGCGCGCGAGTACATCCTCGCCGGCGACATCTTCCAGGTCGTCCTCGCGCAGCGCTTCGACCTCGACGGCCACCACGACCCGTTCGACGTCTACCGGGTGCTGCGCCAGGTGAACCCCTCGCCGTACATGTACTACGTCCGCCATCCCGAGGCGACGCTGGTGGGCTCGTCACCCGAACCGATGGTGCAACTCCTCGACGGGCGCGTGATCAGCCGGCCGATCGCGGGCACGCGCCGGCGGGGGCGCACCGAGGCGGACGACCGACGCCTCGCGGCCGAACTCTCGGAGCATCCGAAGGAACGGGCCGAACACGTGATGTTGGTGGACCTGGCGCGGAACGACGTCGGACGCGTGGTGAAGTTCGGCACCGAGCGCATGGAGGAGCTGATGGTGCTCGAGCGCTACTCGCACGTGATGCACCTCACCAGCCAGGTGGCCGGCGACCTGCGCGAGGGCGCCAACGCGGTCGACGTACTCCGGGCGACGTTCCCGGCCGGGACGGTGAGCGGCGCGCCGAAGGTCCGGGCGATGGAGATCATCGACGAGCTCGAACCCACCAAGCGGGGTGCGTACGCAGGCGTGGTCGGCTACGTGGACTTCTCGGGGAACCTCGACACCGCGATCGCCATCCGCACGATGGTGTGGCGTGACGGCCGGGCCAGCGTCCAGGCCGGCGCCGGGATCGTCGCCGACTCGGTGCCCGCCGACGAGGATCAGGAATGTCACAACAAGGCGCGGGCGTTGTTGACGGCAGCGGAGGCGGCCCGCCGCCTGGCGCCACTCACCAACCCGGGAGGATGAGTCATGACCACGGTTGCGGCTGACGACCTCGAGCTCCTCCGTGCCGGTCACGCGGTGGTCGACCGGTCCGACCGCGGCTTCGTGCTGGTGACCGGGCCGGACGCAGTGTCGTTCCTGCAGGCGCTCGTCTCCGCCGATCTCGACCCCGTCGCGGACGGCGACTCGGTGCACAGTCTCCTGCTCACTCCGCAGGGCAAGCTCGACGTCGACTTCCGTCTGCTGCGCGTCGGTGACGACGCGTGGCTCGATTGCGATCCGGGTCTGGGTGCGCAGCTGGCGGCGTCACTCAACCGCTTCAAGATCCGCGTCCAGGCAGACGTGGTCGACCGTTCGGACGGGTTCGGCATGCTGTCGTACTTCGGACCGGCCGACACCGAGCCGGCGTCGGAGGTCCGCCGGGTGACGACGCGGTGGGGTGAGGACTGGATCGGTCCGCGGGTCGCACTCCCGACGCCGACGCGGACCGTCGACCGCCGCGCCTACGAGGGGTGGCGGATCGAGCAGGGCATTCCGGTCCAGCCGTTCGACCTCGACGAGACGACCATCCCGCAGGAGGCATTCCTGGAGCAGGACGCGGTGTCGTTCACCAAAGGGTGCTTCCTCGGTCAGGAGTTGGTGTGTCGCATCGACAGCCGCGGCCACGTCAATCGATTCCTGCGCCGCTTCCGCGACATCCACGGCGACTGGCCGACCCGCGGGGCCGAGGTGGTGGTCGACGGCAAGGTGGTGGGCACGCTCACCAGCGTGGCGCCGTCCGAGGTCCCGACCGGTGCCCTCGGCTACGTGCGCCGCGAGGTCGAGCCGCCGTCCGCGGTCGAACTGCGCTGGCCGGGGGGAACCGCGTCCGCCGTCGTCATCTGACCCCGGCGGGGAACGTCACCACGAACCGGGTACCGACGGTGTCGATCGGCTCGACGTGCGCCTCGCCGTTCATGGCCAGCGCCAGCTCGCGCACGATGGCGAGCCCGATTCCGGTGCCGAGTGTGCGCCCCGGCACCGTGCGCGACGTGTAGAGGCGCTCGAACACGCGGGGAAGATCGGCGGGCGCGATGCCGGGCCCGTCGTCGTCGACGTGCACCTCCACGACCGGCGCGTCCGCGCTGCCCATCGTCCGCACGCCGACGGCGACCTGACTGGTCGCGAACTTGAGTGCGTTCTCCACGAGGTTGGCCACGATCTGCGCGAGTCGTTGGGAGTCCGCCTCGACCGGCACTGGGACACCAGTGTCGACGAGGAGTTCCACGCCGATCTCGGCGGCTGCGGGAGCGAACGCGTCGACCGCGTCGATCACCACCCGCCGCGCGTCGATCGACGCCGGGTGCAGCGAGAACTGGTGTGCGTCGAGACGCGCCAGGTCGAGGAGGTCGGCGACGAGTCGTTCCAGGCGACGAGACTCGGAGGAGATCACGTTGGCGGCGCGGATGCGGGCGTCCATGCCCTCGACGGTGCCGTCGGCGATGGCTTCCGCGTAGCCCCGGATGGAGGTCAGCGGCGTGCGCAGGTCGTGCGACACGCTCAGGAGGAACGCGCGCTCGTGACCGCGCGCTTCGTCGAGGTCCGCAGCCATGGCGTTGATGGCGTTGGCGAGGCTGCCGAGCTCGTCGTCGATCACGTGGGTGGCATCCACCCGGGCCGAGAGGTCGCCACCCGCGATCGCCCGGGCGGTCGTCTCCATCGCGGCGAGGGGACGGGTCAACCGACGGGCGAGGTACGCGGCGACGAGCGCGGCGATCCCGAGCGCGACCGCGGCAGCTCCGAGCACGGCGACGCCGCTCCCGCCGAACGGTCGCGTGTTGACGCCTTCGGCGAGGACCACGACCGGGGTGAGGCCGTTCACGGGGGTCAACGGCTCCGCCGTGAACACGGTGTCGCCGTTGCGTCCGTTCTGCGTGCTCCCGGCGAGGAGCGCATCGGTGTCGAGGTCGTCGAGGCTGACACCGGCGGGCAACGTCGGCGTCGCGTTCTCGGTGCCGAGGAGACGCCCGAGCACTTCCTGGACGTCGCCGTTCGCGTCGACTGCGACGATCGCACCGTTCGACGCGCGCAACGTGGTGTTCACGAGGTCACGGATACGACGAATCTGGCGTCGCCCCGCGATGGTCGCGGTCGCCGCCTTGGCCTGAGGGAGCTGCTGGATGAGCGTGTCGAACTCCGGTCCGACGACTTCGACCCGGTTCTGCACATCGTGGCGCGCGGTGGTGACCTCGGTCCGATGGGCGATGCCCACGGTCACGAGCGCGGTGAGCACGAGCACGCCGAGCGCGATCGACATCATCGCGACGAGCAGGCGCCTCCGGAGACGCCGGGCGGGTCGCGTCACGGCGCGCGAGCCGGCCTCGGTGACTCCAGGCGATAGCCGACGCCGCGGACGGTCTTGATCGTGATCGCATCGGCGAGCTTCTTGCGGACCTGCGCGATGTGGACGTCGACGGTCCACGCGTCGCCGAACCAGTCATATCCCCACACCCCGTCGAGGATCTGCTGGCGCGACAGCGCGAGCCCCGGTCGTTCGGCGAGGAAGCGCAGCAGGTCGAACTCCTTGGTGGTGAAGTCGACCGGCGCGTCTGCGATGAGGACCTCGCGGCGGCCGCAGTCGATGGTCACCGGTCCGGCCTGGACGATCTCGGGCGCCGCGCTCCCGTCGACCCGGCGCAGTACCGCTTTGACCCGCGCCACCAGCTCGGCGGGCGAGAACGGCTTGGTGAGGTAGTCGTCGCCACCGAGCTCGAGGCCGAGCACGCGGTCGACTTCGCCGTCGCGAGCAGTGAGGAAGATCACCGGGATCTGCGAGGTCTGCCGCAGCCGCCGGCAGACCTCGAGGCCGTCGATGTCGGGGAGTCCGACGTCGAGCACGACCAGACGAGGCCGGTGGGTGTGCACCGCCTCCAGCCCGGCGGCACCCGTCGCCGCCTTGAGGACCCGGAACCCGTCGCGCGCGAGGTACAGGTCGACCAGGTCGGCGATGTTGGGTTCGTCGTCGACGACGACGATGGTGCCTCGTTCCATGCGTCAATCGTCGCACGTGGCCCGCCCGGCGCGTGTGAGGGGACTGTGAGCGGAACGTGAAGCCCCGAGAATGGGGGACCCCGTAGAATCTGAGCCGTGACGGTGCTCGACGAGATCCTCGTGACCAAGCGCGACGAGGTGACCAGGTTGCACCGACCGGAGGTCCGGGACCTGTTGCGGGCGCAGGCGCTCGATGCGCCCCCGACGCGCGACTTCGCTGCCGCGCTGCGCCCGGTCGACGGCACCGTGGGTGTCATCGCCGAGTGCAAGCGCCGTTCACCGTCGAAGGGCGATCTCGCGCCCGACCTCGATCCGGCGCTCACGGCGAAGGCCTACGCGGCGGGCGGTGCGGCGTGTCTCTCCGTGCTCACCGACCAGCGGTATTTCGGCGGCTTCGTCGACGATCTCCACGCCGCGCGCGCGGCATGCGAGCTCCCCGTGCTCCGCAAGGACTTCACGATCGACGAAGTGCAGGTGTACGAGCGCGCGCGATCGGCGCCGATGCGCTGTTGCTCATCGTGGCGGCACTCCCGAACGACTCGCTGCTGACCGACCTGCACGAGCTGGCGCGCGGTCTCGACCTCGCAGTGCTCGTCGAGACCCACGATGACGCGGAGCTCGAACGGGCGCTGGCGATCGGCGCGCGGATCGTCGGCGTGAACGCTCGCAACCTCGGGACCTTCGCGGAGGACCTCAGCGTCGGCGAACGGCTCGCGAGCCGGGTGCCGCCTGACGTCGTCGCGGTCGCCGAGAGCGCGATTCGATCGGTCGAGGACGCGGCGCGCATGGCGACCGCGGGGTTCGACGCGGTGCTGGTGGGTGAGATGTTGGTGAAGGCGCCTGACGCCACCGCAGCGGTCCGGGCGCTGGCCGGGATCTCTCGCCGCGCCGCGCTGATGCGAGGACCCGCGCGCTTCTGACCCGCGGCGGCCGTAGCGGATAGCGTCGGCAGCACTGCGGTGAGAGGAGCCCGGTGGATCTCGACCTGTCCGACGACCAGGAGTTGTTCCGCGAGACGACGACGCGCTTCATCGAGGCGCGGTGTCCGTTGCCGCGGGTCCGCGAGCTGGCCGACACGGAGGTGGCACACGACCCGCGGCTGCTCAGCGACGCCGGCGAACTCGGATGGTTCGCCCTGTTCGTGCCCGAGGAGTTCGGGGGCGGCAGCGTCTCCGGTTCGCCGCTTCGCGACGCGGTCATCGTGGCCGAGGAGCGCGGGCGGTTCGTGCAGCCGGGTCCGTTCGTGGCCACGAACGTCGTGGCCATGGCGCTCGCGCGCGACGGGAGTCGCGAGCACCAGGAGGCCTACCTCCCCGCGATGGCGAGCGCGGAGCTCACCGCGTCATGGGCGATCAGCGACCGGAGCGGAACGCCCGTCGTCGGTGCGGTCACCGCGACCCGGCGCGGCCAGGGTTACGTGCTCGACGGAACCGCCGGCCTGGTGTCCGAAGCGGCGAGCGCCGGCCTCTTCCTCGTGTCCGCCGCCGACGGCGAGGGCGGCGATGGCATCACCCAGTTGCTCGTCGCCGCCGATGCTCCGGGCGTGACCGTGGTGGCGCTCGACGGGCTCGACCTCACCCGCCGCTTCGCCGACGTTCGCTTCGACGGCGTGGAAGTCGCGGCGTCGGCCGTGCTCGGGGATCCGGGGACCGCCCACGCGAGCGTCGACGCGCAACTCGATGTCGCAGTCGCGCTCACGCTGGCCGAGTCAGTGGGTGCGATGCGACGGCTGGTCGAGATCACCGTCGACTACGCGAAGGCCCGTACCGCATTCGGTCGTCCGATCGGCTCGTTCCAGGCGCTCAAGCACCTCCTCGCGGACGCCAGCTTCTGGACCGAGGTCAGCACCGCAGGCGCTTCGGCCGCGGCGCAGGCCGTCGCCGATGGCCGACCCACCGCGTCCGAGATCGCCAGCATCGCCAAGGCCTACGTGGGTGACGCAGGCGTCGAGGTCGCGCAGGTCTGCCTCCAGGCCCACGGTGGCATCGGATTCACCTGGGAACACGACCTGCACTTCTATCTGCGGCGGCTGTCGGCCGACCGCGTGCTGTACGGCGACCCGAACTGGCATCGCGAGCGCATCTGCCGGATCCACGGGCTCTGAGCGGACGAGGGGAGTGAGCCGATGACCGCCACCGCGAGCACCAGTCTCGACGAGTACCGCGAGCAGGCGCGGGCCTGGCTGGCCGAGAACCTCGAACCGAAGCCGGCGGGTGCCGACGCCGCCGCGATCACCGCCCTCCGCGGGATGCACGAATTCACCAAGGAGCAGATCGACGCCGAACGCCCGAAGCAGAAGCTGCTCTACGAAGCCGGCTACGCGGGGATCACCTGGCCGACCGAGTTCGGCGGTCAGGGGATGTCGCCGGCCCACGAGCGCACGTTCCTCGAGGAGGCGGCAGGCTACGAGCTTCCGAACTTCGGCATCGCCGGGGGTACGACGTTCGGCGTCTGCGCGCAGGTGATGCTCGCCCACGCGTCCGACGACTTCAAGCGCCGTCACCTGCCGCGCATGCTCGCGGGCGACGAGCTCTGGGTGCAGTTCTTCTCGGAGCCGGTCGCCGGTTCCGACCTCGCCGGGGTGCAGACGCGCGCAGTGCGTGACGGTGACGCGTGGGTGCTCAACGGTGCCAAGGTGTGGAGCTCGTGGGCCCATCTCGCGGACTGGGGTCTGTGTCTCGCCCGCACGAACTGGAGCGTGCCGAAACACCGCGGTCTCACCTGGTTCGGCGTGCCCGTCGACGCCGACGGCGTGACGCTGCGGGTCATCCGCCAGATCAACGGCGGCGCGGATTTCTGTGAGGAATTCTTCGACGACGTGGTGATCAACGACGACGAGCGCATCGGCGACGTCGACGGGGGCTGGACCGTCGCCCGGACGATGCTCGTCTTCGAGCGAGGTGTGCGCGCGGTCGAGATTCCCGACACCCCGGTCGAACCGGGTCCCCTGGCGCCGGATCTCGCGCAGTTGGCGCGCGCCGTGGGCCGCGCCGGACGACCCCGCGGCCCGCCAGCTGGTCGCACGCGGGCACGGGCTCGACTTCCTGTACCAGGCGGTCAGTCGCCGGCTCGCGATCCACATGAAGCGGTCCGGTGGCGACGCCGGCGTTGCCGCGTACGGGAAGCTCGCGCACGGGACGTTCGACTCCGAGCGGGCGATGATCGGCATGGCCATCGCGCGCGGCGACGCGATCGCCTGGGACGCCGCCGAAGGCCCGGGTGCGTCGACCGCGCTGACCTTCCTCAACGGGAGGATCAACTCGATCGCCGGCGGGACCGACCAGATGCAACGCAACGGCATCAGTGAGCAGGTGCTCGGCCTCCCGCGCGAGCCGAGCTTCGAGCGTGACAAGCCGTTCGACCAGGTCCTCCGGGACGCGGAGAATTGGGATGGCCGTATCTGAGGAGTGAGGGGGTCCGACATGAGCCGGTACGTGTTGTCCGAGGACGCAATCCCGAGTGCGTGGTTCAACGTGCTCCCGGTGATGCCCGAGCCGTTGCAGCCACCACTGCATCCGGGGACCAAGGAGCCGGTTGGTCCCGATGATCTCGCACCGCTGTTCCCGATGGCGCTCATCGGTCAGGAGATGTCGCCGGAGCCCTGGATCGACGTGCCCGGCGAGGTCCTCGACATCCTGCGGCTCTGGCGGCCCACACCCCTCGTGCGGGCCGAACGCCTCGAACGCGCGCTGGGGACACCGGCACGCATCTACTTCAAGGACGAGTCGGTGTCTCCGGCGGGCTCGCACAAGACCAACACGTCGGTGCCTCAGGCGTTCTACAACCGGGCCGAGGGCATCCCCCGGCTCGCCACCGAGACCGGCGCGGGACAGTGGGGCACCGCGCTTGCGTTCGCCTGCGCGCAGTTCGACCTCGAGGCGAAGGTCTACATGGTCCGTGCCTCGTACGAGCAGAAGCCCTATCGCAAGATCCTGATGGAGACGTGGGGCGCGTCGGTGGTCCCGTCACCGGTCGACGACCCTGGACACCCGGGATCCCTGGGTCTCGCCATCAGCGACGCCGTGCGGGATGCGGCCACTCGAGACGACACTCACTACTCGCTCGGTTCCGTCCTCAACCACGTGCTCTTGCACCAGACCGTCATCGGCCTCGAGGCGAAGGAACAGCTCGCGCTCGCCGGCGAGGAACGGCCCGATGTGGTGATCGGGAGCTGCGGGGGTGGTTCCAACCTCGGTGGCATCGCACTGCCGTTCGTCCCCGACGAGGAGGTACGGCTGGTCGCGGTCGAGCCGTCGTCGTGTCCGACCCTCACCGAAGGCACCTTCGAATACGACTTCGGCGACACCGCGGGGATGACACCGCTCCTCCCCATGTACACCCTCGGTCACGACTTCGTGCCCCCGTCGATCCACGCCGGCGGACTGCGCTACCACGGCGACTCGCCGATCATCTCGAGTCTCGTGCAGTGCGGTCGGATGGAGGCAGTGGCCTACCCGCAGGGCAAGACCTTCGAAGCCGCAGTGCAGTTCGCGCGGACCGAAGGGAAGGTCCCTGCGCCCGAAACCGGCCACACGATCCGGGCCGTGGTCGACGAGGCCCTGGCGGCCAAGGAGACCGGTGAGGCGCGCGTGATCCTCTTCAACTACTCCGGCCACGGCCTCCTCGACCTCTCCGCCTACGACGATTTCCTCAACCACAGGCTGATGGACGCCTAGCCCCCTCCCTCCCTCCCTCCCGTTTTGGCGTCACTCGTGCGTCGTGATGGCGCACGAGTGACGCCAAAACCGGGTGAAGCCCGCGACCACGAGGATGACGTAGGTCCAGCCGAGGAGGACGTCGAACACGAAGTGGTCGGCGGTGTAGACGAGCGTGCAGGCCATCGCCAGCGCGTACGCGACGAGCAGGGCTCGCCAGCGGCCGGCGATCGGCCAGAAGAACACGAGCAACAGGAACGGCCACGCGGCGTGCAGTGACGGCAGCGCGCCGACGGGGAACGCGTACTTGCTCTTCTCGCCGAAGACGGCAGCGACGTCGGACAGACCGAGCTCCAGCCACATCGCGCGGACGATGCGCACCGTGTGCGGCATGTCGCCGCGCCGGCTGGCCAGCCACGGCGGGATCGCGGGATACACGACGTAGGTGACGAAGCCGGCGAAGGTGACGGTGAGGAAAAGCACGCGGAACCGCCGGAACCGCGGGTATGCGCGCACCCACAACACGATGGCGACGGTCAACGTGACGACGAAGTGGCTGAGGTACACCAGCCACGCCGCGTAGTCGTACCAATGCGGGTTGCCGGGGTCCCACAGCGCACGCTGCAGACGCACGGTCGGTGCCGTACCGCCGAAGACCCACTCGTCGAATCCGAGTTGCGGTTGCACGTGCGCGCCCGGTGTCAGGTTGTCGGCGAGCTCGTGCAACACGAGGTAGGCGAGCAGGATGGCGACGATCGGGAGCCAGTCACGCACGCCCCTGACCCAACCGCGTTGCACGGGCGCGAATGTACGCGGCGGGTCAGAAGGGGTCCGGTACCCTCGAAGCCGATGTGGGTCAAGATCTGTGGCATCACCAACGAAGAGGACGCGCTCCTCGCCGTAGCGCTCGGTGCCGATGCCCTCGGGTTCGTGTTCGCGCCGGGGAGCCCGCGCCAGGTGGTGCCGGAAACGGTCGCTGAGATCCTCCATCGGCTCCCTTCCGGTGTCATCACGATCGGTGTCTTTCGCGACGAGACCAAGGAGCGCGTCGTCGAGTTGGTGAACACCCTGGGGCTCAGCGGCGCGCAGCTGCATGGCCGTGAACCCCTTTCCGACGTGCGGTGGATCCGCAAGCGGGTGCCGTTCGTGATCCAGGCCTTCCACGCGGGTGACCCGGCACTCGCCGCGGTCGGCAACGGTCCGGTCGACATCGTGCTGGTCGATGCCGAGGAGCCCGGATCGGGCACGGCGTTCGACTGGGCGTTGGCCGACGCCGTCCCTCCCGGTGTGCGGTTCCTCCTCGCGGGTGGGCTCAACGGTGAGAACGTGGCGCAGGCGATCCGACGGGTCCGACCCTGGGGCGTCGACGTGTCGACCGGCGTGGAGACCACCGCGGGCTCGGGGCGCAAGGACGCCCGCAAGCTCCGCCGGTTCGTCGAAGAGGCACGTCAGGCGGGCGAGCAACTCGGGGGCGACGATTGGGCACCGGATCCGGAAGCCGCGCCCTACGACTGGATGGCCGACGGCGCGTGACGTTTCGGGCGCTGCCCTCCCGGAACCGACCCTTTAGCATGACCCGATGACCGCACCCGCCCGGGGGGAGCCCGTGCACCTCGATCCGCCGGGACCCGAGCCGGTCGGCCTCGGCCGCTTCGGGGAGTTCGGGGGGCGCTTCGTCCCCGAGACGCTCGTGCCCGCGCTGATGGAGCTCGAGGACGAATTCCGCACCGCCTGGGCTTCCGACGAGTTCCGGACCGAGCTCTCCGAGCTCCTGCGTTCCTACGCCGGACGGCCGACCCCGGTCACCGAGTGTCACCGCCTGTCGGAGCGGCTCGGTCTCCGGGTGCTGCTGAAGCGCGAGGACCTCACGCACACCGGGTCGCACAAGATCAACAATGTCCTGGGCCAGGCGCTCCTCACCCGCCGCATGGGAAAGCGCCGGGTCATCGCCGAGACCGGCGCCGGCCAGCACGGCGTTGCCACCGCAACCGCGGCGGCGCTGTTCGGGCTCGACTGCCTGGTGTTCATGGGCGCGGTCGACGTCGAACGGCAAGCGCTCAACGTGTTTCGCATGAAGCTGCTCGGTGCCGACGTCGTCCCCGTCACCGGCGGGAGCGCCACCCTGAAGGACGCGATCAACGAGGCACTGCGCGACTGGGTCGCGACGGTCGAAACGACCCACTACTGCATCGGTTCGGTGGTCGGCCCGCATCCGTATCCGTGGATGGTGCGTGAGTTCCAGCGGGTGGTCGGTGACGAAGCGCGTGAGCAGTGCCGCGCGATCCTGCGGCGACGATCCCGACCTGGTGGTGGCGTGTGTGGGTGGTGGATCGAACGCGATGGGCACGTTCGCCGGGTTCCTCGACACGCGGGCCCGGCTCGTCGGCGTCGAAGCGGGCGGCCTCGGGCTCGAATCGGGGCAACACGGGGCGTCGGTGAGCCGGGGGGTGCCGGGGGTCCTCCACGGCGCCCGTTCGCTCTTTCTGCAGGACGAAAACGGCCAGATCATCGAGACCCACTCGATCAGTGCGGGACTCGATTATCCGGGAGTAGGCCCGGAACACGCGCAGCTGGCGGCGACGGGCCGTGCCGAGTACCAGTTCGCCACCGACGACGAGGCCATCGCCGGGTTCCAGTTGCTGTCGGTCACCGAGGGGATCGTGCCGGCGCTCGAACCGGCACACGCGATCGGTTGGCTGGCCCGCGAGGCGGGTCGAGCGGTGCCGAGCGGTACGACCGTGCTCGTCACCCTGTCGGGTCGGGGCGACAAGGACGCCGCGCAGATCGCCGAACGTCTGACCGGTGAGCAGCTCTCGTGAGCCTCGAGTCGCACCTCCGCGCCCGTCGCGCCGCGGGCGCCAAGCTGCTCGTGCCCTACGTGACCGGCGGCCTGGGCTCGGGGTGGCTCGACGTCGTGCGGGCCATCGCCGCGGTCGGTGCCGACGCCATCGAGATCGGCATCCCGTTCTCCGACCCGGTGATGGACGGCCTCACCATCCAGGAGGCGTCCCGCCGCGCCCTCGATCTCGGGGCCACGCCGTCCGGCGTGATCGCCGACGCCGGCACCCTCGACGTCGACGTGCCGCTCGTCGTGATGACGTACACGAACCCGGTCGGCCACATGGGCTACCGGCGTTTCGCAGCCGCGCTCCGCGGTGCCGGCATCGCCGGCGCGATCCTGCCCGACCTCCCGCTGGACGAGCTCGACGGGTGGGCCGACGCCGCCGACGCCCACGGCATCGAGACGGTGCTCCTCGCCGCGCCGACCACCCCGGACGATCGACTCGTCGCGATCTGCGAACGCTCGCGCGGTTTCGTCTACGGCGTCTCGCTCATGGGTGTCACCGGAGAGCGGGCCGCGCTCGCGTCGCAAGCGGGGGAGATGGGTCGTCGGCTCAAGTCGGTCACCGACAAGCCGGTACTCCTGGGGATCGGGATCTCGAACGCCGAGCAGGCGGTCGAGGCTGCGCAGTACGGCGACGGCGTCATCGTCGGGAGTGCGCTCATGGCACGAGTGCTCAAGGGTGGCGGTCCGGAAGCTGCCGCGGAGTTCGTCGCCGAGCTCCGCGCCGCGCTCGACCGGGCCTGAGCCGTCGTGATCAAGTACCTCGGGTCGAAGCGCCGGTTGGTGCCGGTGCTGACGCGCCTGTGTGAAGCGGCCGAAGCTCGGAGCGCGCTCGATCTCTTCACCGGCACGACACGCGTCGCGCAGGCGTTCAAACGGACCGGCGCGTGCGTCACCGCAATCGACACCGCGCGATATTCGGAAGTGTTCGCGCGCGCGTACATCGCAATCGACGCGCGCGCGGTTGACCAGCGCGCGCTCGCGGAGGCGGTCGACGCGCTCAACGCGGTTCCCGGTGAGCCGGGATACTTCACGGACACGTTCTGTGTACAGGCTCGCTTCTTCCAGCCGGAGAACGGCGCACGCGTCGATGCGGTCCGAGCCGCGATCGAGCGGGACCACGCGGGAACGGACCTGCATCCCGTCCTCCTCACCAGCCTCATCGAAGCTGCTGATCGGGTCGATTCGACCACCGGCGTGCAGATGGCCTACGTGAAGCAATGGGCGCCGCGCTCGTTCTCACCCCTCACCCTGCGAGTACCGGAACTGCTCCCCGGCTCCGGCCGGGCGCGGCGAGGTGATGCATTGGAGTTGGCGGCGACGCTCCCACCGTGTGACCTCGCGTATCTCGATCCGCCGTACAACCAGCACCGCTACTTCACGAACTATCACGTCTGGGAGACCCTGGTGGCGGGTGACGAGCCCGAGCACTACGGCGTCGCCTGCAAGCGGATCGACGCCCGCGACGACGACACGAAGAGCGTGTTCAACGCCCGTCGCCAGATGCCCGACGCGCTCGCAACGCGTCATTGCCGACGTACGCGCGCGCGTCGTGGTGGTGTCGTACAACGACGAATCTTGGGTCACGGCCGACGAGCTACGCGACATGTGCTCGGTGCACGGGCACGTCGAACTGCTGAGCTTCGATTCGCGTCGCTACGTCGGCGCGCAGATCGGTATTCACAATCCGAAAGGGGAACGGGTGGGCACGGTGTCGCACGTCCGCAACCGGGAGTATCTCGCCATCGCGGGGGACCGGCGTGAGGTGGCTCGCCTCGTCGAGGCGTCACGAGGGGTCGGGGCCCATGTCTGACGACGCCGTTCCGTTCGTCAAGGTCGACAACTGTGATTTGTGCGAAGCCGCACGCATCACGCCCTGGTTCCACGAGGACGACGTCTGCTGGATCGCGGAGTGCGAGATCTGTTACGTGCCGATGGTCGTCTGGCGGTTCCACGGTACCGAGCCGCCCGCTGAGCACCTCTCGCACATGCACGAACAGCTGGGGCGGGTGGCCGGGGAGGCGCTCACGGTCGAGCACTACGTGGACGACAACATGCGCAACATCCCCGACCACTATCACGCCCACGCGCGCCCGAAGGGGGGGTTCTTCGGGCACGGGTTTCGGCGCTGATGCGCCGAACCTCAGGTGGCCTTGGCGCCGGTCTTGGTGTAGAACGCGCCCCGCATTCCCATGCTCCCGTGGAAGTCGCAGTGGAACTCGAATGCGTCGCCCGTGCTGGGCACGGTGACGGTGATCTTCTTGGACTTGCCCGGCGACACCTGCTGGTCGACGTTCAGCCCATCCGAGGTGAACGTGTGCGGCGCGTCTGCCCTCGTTCTTGAACGTGAGCGTGACCTTCTCGCCCGGCTTGACCTTCACGAAGGTCGGCGAGAAGTAGAAGTTGTCGGCCTCGAGCTCCAGGGTCGCGGTGGACTTCCCGCTCAGGTCCTTGGTCCCGTGCACGTTGACCTTCCCGTCGAGCGTGACCGGCTTCGTCGTCTTCGCGGAGGCGGGACCGGCGCCGAGCAGGCCGAAACCGACGGCGGACACGGCGGCGAGGATCAGCAGCTTGCGCATCATCGAGCTCCTTCTGTGTACTGAGACGACGGGGAGTACGGAGCGCAGCCTCCGGGGGATTGCCCGATAGCGTGAATGCCTCAATCCCTTTCGAGATGGGGGCCGTAGGACTCCGTGTGGACCGTTTCGGACGATGCGTTGATGGCCGGGCTCGCCGCGGGCGACCAGGACGCCGCGTCGGCGTTCGTACGCCGCTTCCAGCGGCGGGTGTTCGGGTTGGCCCGCACCATCGTCCCCGACGACCGGGCCGCCGAGGACATTGCCCAGGAGGCGTTCGTGCGGGCGTGGAAGCACGCGGGTGCGTACGACCCGCGGCGGGGCAGCGTGGTGGGTTGGCTGCTCACGATCACCCGAAATCTCGCGATCGACGCGGTCCGCGTTCGGCGTCCGATCGCATTCGATCCATCCGAACTCCTCGGGTTCGACGTGCCGTCACCTGACCGGACGCCGCCGGAGCTGGCGCAGCTGTCCGACGACACCCAACGACTCCGAGCTGCACTGGGGACACTCCCCGAAGAGCAGTGCCGGGCGATCGTCCTCTCGGGGCTGCTCGGGTACACGGCGCGCGAGGTCGGCGAGATGGAGTCGATCCCGCTCGGGACGGCGAAGACGCGCATCCGCACCGCGCTGCTCCGGTTGCGGGCGGTGCTGGTGAGCGAGGAGCAGGCTGAATGAGCACGTTCACCTGCGCCCAGGCACGCGAGCTCGCGCCCGAGCTGGCGCTCGGGATCCTCGGCGGTGCCGAACGAGCCGAGATGGTGCTCCACGTCAACGGCTGCGCCCGTTGCCAGGCGTACGTCGTCGAGCTCACGGAGGCCGCCGACGCGATTCCGCAGTTGGTCCCCGAGCGGGAACCCCCGGCGGGGTTCGAAGGGCGCGTCCTGCACCGCCTCGGAGCCGACCGACGGCGGGTTCGTCGTCGCTGGATCGCGTCGGCCGCGGCGGTCGCGGCCGCGGCTGCGATCATCAGCATCACGGTGGTACGCGTCGTCGAATCCGGCGACGCCACTGCGACCCACAGTGTCGCGGCGCCGGTCGCGGTGCCGATGGAGGTCTCGGCCACCAGCGCGCCCGCCGGTTGGGCGTACGTGAACGGAGACCATGGTGTCGCGGTCACGGTCAGCTACGGCATCGCTTCAGGTGACTACGCGGTCAAGGTCAAGGCGCCCGACGGAACTGCCGAAACCCTGGGCACCATGACCATCGATGCGAACCACGGTTCGTGGACGGGCCGCAGCACGCGACCGATCACGGACGGGAGCACCATCGCGCTGGTCGACGCTCAGGGTCATGCCGCCTGCCATGGCATCGTCCCCTCCACTGAGTAGCATCCGCATCTCGCGGTAGGGCGCTCCCGAAAGGCTCTGACATGTCTCGTGTTCGACTGTTGCTCGCCGTGGTGTTGGCGCTGTCCGCCCTGGTCGTCCTGGCCGCTCCGGCCAGTGCCTCGGTTCCCGCGACCAACACGAAGTTCTGCAAGATCGCCGCCAAGATCGGCAACGCCAACAGCGGCACCCAGCTCAGCAAGGGCAAGGCCAAGGCGATCCGGGACCAGTTCAAGGCGACGGCGAAGTACGCGCCCAAAAAGGTGAAGAGCGCGATCAGCAACATCACGAAGTTCCTGGGGACCGTCGTGGGCACGACCGACCCGTCCGATCTCGCCAAGGTCTACGCGTCGAAGGCGTTCAAGACCTACCCGCAGTCGATCACGACCTTCTTGACCTATCAAGCGTCGGAGTGCGCGGGGAGCTGAGCGCGGTCACAGCTCCGACGGACTGACGTCATCGAGGCGGCGATCGGCCGTCTCGGGAAGACGCGGGACGACGAACACCGCCGCGATCAGGGACGCGATCCCGCACAACGCGATCGCGGGGCCGAGCCCACCCACGAGATCCTTGAGCTGCGTTGCCAGCACGAGGCCGACCGCCGAGCCGGCGACCGCCGACACCAGGATGAAGCCGCTCGAGGTCCCGCGGACCTCGGTCGGGAACAACTCGGCGTCGAGGGTGCCGAGCGCGAGGCCCGCGCACGCGGCGGCGACGATGGCGACGACCGGCGCCACCCACAGGAGCAGGTCGCTGCCGGCCAGGAAGAACGCGGCCTGGAAGCTGGTGGCGATCAGGAGCCCGATGATGGTCACCGGCCGCCGGCCGCGGCTCTCGGCCAGGCGACTCGCCAGCAGCACGCCGACGATGCCGGGCAGTCCGGCCGTCACGGTGCGGAACAACGCCACGTCGGAGTTGGAGAAGTCGTGCGCGTGCGTGAGGTAGCGGTTGGTGAGCTGTGAGGACGGCGCGCTGAACACGTTGGTGAGAAACGCCGCGAGGCCGAGGAGCAAGAACCGCTTCCCGTAGGCGGAGTCGAAGATCTCGCGGATCCGCCCGCGACCAGTCCCCGCGTGCTCCACCGCGACCCGCACGTAGCGCCGGGTCTCCTTGAGGTGCCGGGCGATCACGGGCACGAACAACACCAGCGCCGCGCTCACGGCGAAGGAGATGCGCCAGCCATAGTCGCCGAGGTCGGCGAGCGGGAGCAGGACGACTGCGAGCCCGAAGCCCGCACCGAGCGCCAGCGCGAACATGCCCGTCGCGAACGGCGCGAGCACCTTCGGGGGCGTCTTCGATCGTGGCGATGCCGGCGACGATGAGCGCGGTGTTCACGAGCGCACGACTGAAGAGTTGCGCCCCGGTGAACACTTCGAACGTGGGCGAGACCGCGGTCACCGCGTTCGCTGCGCACGCGCCGACCAGGGCGACCAGGATCAGCCGGCGGCGCCCCCAACGGTCGGCCAGCGCGATCGCCACCAGCGACACGAGGACACCGGCGCGGGCGATGGCCAAGGCGACGCCGAGCGCCTGGTCGGAACGGCCGAAGGCGCTGGTGACGGCGTCGCCGTTCTGCGAGAGGAGAGCACCACAGAAGTTGGCGAGGAGGGCGACCGCGGCCAGTGCACCGAGGCGGGCCGCTTGTTCGGGAGTGAACGGGACGGGGGGGACGACCGGGAGTGGCTTCACCGGCGGCGGTTGCGGCTCGCCGCGGACCGCGGCCTGGATCCGGGCGACCGTGTGCGGGAGCGCGCGGCGTGCACCGAGCCACGCCTGGATCCGCAGGAACCACGTGAAGAAGGGCACGATGACGTCGCTCACCGCGTCGAGTCGGAGTTGCGTCGACGTGCCCGTCCGCGTCTCCACGGTGGCCTCGAGGCGCGCGGTCGTGTCGGGCATGCCGCTGATCGCTCCGATGAAGGTGCCGTCGACGAGCGCAAGATCGAGATCGTCGACGAGCGCGCGGTGGAGCTGATCGGGATCGGCGTCGACCGTGATCAGCATCGAGCGCCGCACGTGCGGCATGCTACGGCGTCCCCGTCTCGAGGAGAGTCCCCATGGCCACGCTCGCCGCCGGCACCCGCGCCCCCGCGTTCACGCTCACCGATCAGCACGGCAAGAAGGTGAAGCTCAGCGACTTCAAGGGCAAGAAGGTTGTCGTGTACTTCTACCCGAAGGCCGACACTCCCGGCTGCACCACCCAGTCGTGCGCGCTGCGCGACGCGGAACCCGATCTGAAGAAGCTGAAGGCGGTCGTACTCGGCATCAGTCCCGACCCGCCGGAGAAGCAGTTGAAGTTCGACGAGAAGTACGACCTCGGGTTCACGTTGCTCGCCGACACCGAGCACACCGTGGCGGAGAAGTACGGCGTGTGGGGTGAGAAGGTGAACTACGGGCGCAAGTACATGGGCATCATCCGGAGCGCCTTCGTCGTCGACGAAACCGGCAAGCTCGCGGCCGCCTTCTACAAGATCAGCCCGAAGGACACCGTTCCCAAGGTGACGAACATCCTGAGTGGGGGGTAGTCACGCGCCGACGGCGTGGAAGCCACCGTCGACGTGGATCATCTCGCCGGTGGTCGCGGGGAACCAGTCCGACATGAGGGCGACGCACGCCTTGGCGATGGGTTCCGCATCCTTGAGATCCCAGCCCAGCGGAGCCCGCTCGGTCCACACTTCCTCGAACCGTTCGAACCCGGGGATGCTCTTCGCCGCGATGCTGCGGTACGGGCCGGCGCTCACCAGGTTGACCCGGATTCCCTTCGGGCCCAGATCGCGGGCGAGGTAGCGCGCCACCGACTCGAACGCCGCCTTCGACACCCCCATCCAGTCGTAGAACGGCCAGGCGGCGTCGTCGTTGTCGAAGTCGAGCCCCACGATCGCGCCACCGGGCCCCATCAACGGCAGCGCGGCAACGGCCAACGCCTTGAGCGAATACGCCGAGACCTGGAGTGCGGTCGAGACGTCGGACCATGGCGCATCGAGGAAGCCGCCGCCGAGACACGATTCCGGCGCGAACGCCAACGAGTGCAGCACGCCGTCGAGCTTGCCGCCAACGGCACCGGCCAGCGCCGCGAGGTCGTCTTCGCTCGTGACGTCGAGCTCGACGATCTGCACGTCGGGTGACGGCAGGCGCTTCGCGGTGCGCTCGGTGAGGCGCATCACCCGACCAAACGAGCTCAACACCACCTCCGCGCCCTGCTCCTGCGCGACGCGCGCGGTCGAGAACGCGATCGACGCGTCGTTGAGGACGCCGGTCACGAGGATGCGCTTTCCCTGCAGGAGCACGATGGTCCTTTCCGATCAGATGAAGCGATCGACTATCAGAGGGGCGTGTTCGAGTGGCGCCGGTTCGGTTGCCGTTCGCGCTTCGTGCCGAGCCGCGCCAGTGCGTCGACGAGGACGCGTCGCGTGTCAGAGGCAGCGATCACGTCGTCGACGTATCCGCGTTCCGCCGCCACGTAGGGGTTGGCGAAGCGGTCGGCAAATTCAGTCTCGAGCGCGAGCTGCTCGCGGGCTCGCTCCGCGACGTCGACGATGGCGCCGAGGTCACGCCGATACAGGATCTGCACCGCGCCGGGTGCACCCATGACGGCGATCTCCGCGGTCGGCCAGGCGACGCACCAGTCGTTGCCGAGGTTCTTCGAGTCCATCACGATGTACGCCCCGCCGTACGCCTTGCGCAACACCACGCACAGCCGGGGAACGGTGGCTTCGGCGTACGCGTGCACCAGCTCGGCGCCGTGACGGATCATGCCTCGCCACTCGAGGTCGCGGCCGGGTTCGAAGCCGGGAGTGTCCACGAACGTGATCAGCGGGAAGTTGAACGCGTCGCACCACTGCACGAACCGGGCGGCCTTGCGCGACGCCTCGATGTCGAGGGTGCCGGCGCGGAACATGGGCTGATTGGCCACGATCCCGACCGGTCGCCCGTCGAGCCGCGCGAGACCGGTGACCATGTTGGGTGCGTACGCGGGCCGGAGCTCGAAGAACGAGTGCTCGTCGAGCACGTCTCCGATGACGGTACGGACGTCGTACGACGCAGTGGCGCGTGCCGGTACCGCGGTCGCGGCTCGCGCGCACGGGCGGTCGACGGGATCGTCGGTGTCCTCGCGTGGGGGTCCTCGAGATGGTTGGACGGCAGGTAGGACAACAACGTCTCGAGCGTGATCATCGCTTCGTCTTCGTCCGCGACCACGAGGGTGGCCACCCCGCTCTCGCGTTCGTGGACGCCGGATCCACCGAGCCGGTCGCGGTCGATGGGCACACCGGTGAACGCGACCACCACGTCAGGCCCGCTCACGTAGGCGAACGCGTCACGGGTCATGATCACGTGGTCGGCGATCCCGAGTAGCAGCGCGGGGCCCGACACCGCCGGCCCGACCAGCAGCAGGACGATCGGCACCACGCCCGACGCATCGGTGAGCGCCTTCGCCACCCGCCCCCACGCGTGCAACGCGGCGACCCCTTCGGTGACGTCGGCCCCCGAACTGGCGATCCGCCCGACGATCGGAAGCCCGAGCTCGACCGCCAGGTGGACGGCGCGCGCGACCGCCTCTCCCTCGGAGGTGCCGATGGCGCCGCGGTGCTTGCCGCCGTCGAGGCTGAACCAGCTCACCGATCGGCCGTCGATGTCACGGAGCGACGCATCGACCGCAGCACTCCGATGCCCGAAGACGGGCGTCGGGGCCCCGGCCATGGTCACCGGGTCGTCACTCGGCGACAGGCTCGACCGGGCCCAGGATGAGGGTGGCGTTGTGCCCTCCGAAACCGAAGGAGTTCGACAGCACCGGCTTGCGCTCGACCGGTCGCGGGCTCCCGCCGACGATGTCGAGGCCGATGTCGTCGCCGACGTGCTCGAGGTTGGCGGTGGGGGGGACCACGCCGTCGCGGAGGGAGAGCAGGCTGATCACGGCTTCGGCGGCGCCGGCGCCGGCGATCATGTGTCCGGTCACGCCTTTGGTCGAGGTGACCGGCGGGGCCGAGTCGCTGAACACCTTGCGGATCGCTTCGGCTTCGGTCGCGTCGTTCAACGGCGTCGAGGTGCCGTGCGCGTTGACCTGTCCGATACCCGACGTGTCGAGGCCGGCGTCGTCGAGCGCAAGTTGCATGCACGCAGCCGCTCCGGCGCCACCGGGCACGGGGGCGGTGATGTGGTGGGCGTCGGCGTTGCGGCCGTATCCCAGGATCTCGCCGTGAATGGTGGCGCCCCGGGCCAGGGCGTGCTCCATCGTTTCGAGCACGCAGAACGCGGCACCCTCGGCGATGACGAAGCCGTCGCGGTCCGCGTCGAACGGGCGTGACGCGCGTGAGGGGTCGTCGTTCCGCGTGCTCATCGCGCCCATCCGGGCGAAGGCTGACACGGTGAGCGGCGTGACCGGGGCTTCGGTTGCGCCGGCGACGACGACCTCGGCGCTGCCGTCGCGCACCATGCGCACACCCTCTCCGAGCGCATTCGCGCCCGCCGCGCACGCGGTGGAGATGCACAGCGCGGGACCGGTGAACCCGAAGCGGATCGAGATCATGCCGGCGGCCGCGTTGGGCATCATCATCGGGACGAAGAACGGGCTCACCCGGCTGGCCCCGCGCTCGAGGAAGGTGGTCTCGTTGATCTCCATCGTCTCGAGGCCGCCGACGCCGGTGGCCGCGATGACCGCCACCCGACTCGGGTCGGCTCCGAGTTCGCCGGCGTCGGCCACCGCGTCGGCGGCGGCGCCGAATCCCAACTGGGTGAACCGGTCGACCCGGCGAACCTCCTTCGGACCGAAGTAGGCCTCGGGCTCGTACTCGAGCACCTCGCCGGCGAAGCGGACGGGCAACGCCGACGCGTCGAAGCGTTGGATGGGCTTGGCGGTCCCGCGGCCGGCGCACACCGCCGCCCACAGCGAGGCGACGTCGACACCGGCGGGCGTCTTGACCCCCATCCCGGTGACGACGACCCTCGGTCGCCCCTTCGAATCGAGGACCGGGAGACCCGGCTCGCCCGCGCTCATGCTTTGGCGGCGACTTTGGCCATCACGAGATCGACGGCCTGGCCGACGGTTCCGACGCTCTCGAGGTCTTCTTCGGGTACCGAGATGTCGAAACGCTCCTCGAGGCCCATCACGAGCTCGACGAGGTCGAGGCTGTCGGCGTCGAGGTCTTCCTTGAACCGTGCTTCCTCGACGACGGCGTCGGGATCGACGCTCAGCACTTCGACCGCGACCTCTCGCAGGGCGGAGAGTGCTTCGTCACGTTCCATTGGATCCTCCTGATGGGATGGAAAAAGAGTGTTCGGTCGCTGTCCGACGCCAGGTTCGCGCCGATCAGTGCCCCATGCCGAGTCCGCCGTCGACCGGGATGAGGGCCCCCGTCACGTAGCCGGCGGCGTCCGAGCAGAGGAACGCCACGACGGCGCCCACCTCCTCGGGGGTACCGAGCCGTCCGAGGGGAACCGTCTGCGCGGCCCACGAGTGCCACTCGTCGGACAGGCCGTCGGTCATGGCGGTCACGATAGGCCCGGGGGCCACGACATTGCAGGTGATGTTGCGGGGTGCCAGCTCCCGGGCGACGGCCCGGCTGAGCCCGAGGAGCCCCGCCTTGGCCGCGGAGTAGTTGGCCTGTCCGGCCTGCCCGGTCTGCCCGCTGACCGACGACACGTTCACGATCCGTCCGAAGCGACCGCGGATCATCTTGGGGGTGGCCCGCCGGATGGTGTGGAACGCGCCGGTGAGGTTGGTCTGGAGGACCTCACCCCAGTGCTCGTCCGACATCCGCATAAGCAAGCCGTCGCGGGTGATCCCGGCGTTGTTCACCAGCAGCTCGACCGGGCCGAGCGTGCTCTCGATCTCGGTGAACGTGTGATCGACCGAGTCGGCGTCGGCGACGTCGCTCTGCACCGCGCACGCCTCGGTGCCGCACGCCTCGATCGCGGACTGGGTGGCCTTGGCGCCGTCGTGGTCGGCCGAGTAGCAGAACGCGACCCGGTGTCCGGCCTCGCCGAGCGCGACCGCGATGGCCCGGCCGATGCCGCGTGACGCCCCGGTGACGAACGCGACCCGCCCCGACGTCATGAGTGGCCCCAGCGCAGGAGGGCGCTGCCCCACGTGAGCCCGGCGCCGAAGCCGGAGAGGAGGACGAGGTCACCGTCGCCGAGACGACCGTCGTCGGCGGCCTCGGCCAGCACGAGCGGGATCGAGGCGGCACTGGTGTTCCCATAGTGCCCGATGTTCACGAGGGTCCGCTCCATCGGGATTCCGAGCCGGGCTGCTGCCGCCTCGATGATGCGGACGTTGGCCTGGTGTGGCGCGAACCACTTCACGTCGCCGATGCCGAAGCCCCCCCGTTCCAGCGCCGCGGTCGCCGACTCCACGACGATCCGCACCGCGTGGCGGAAGACCTCAGGCCCGGCCATCTTGAGGTAGTGCTCCCCGTTGGCGACGGTCTCCGCCGACGCCGGCCGGCGGCTCCCGCCGGCGGGGATCTCGAGCAGGCCGGCGGCCGACCCGTCGCACCCGAGGTCCCAGGCGAGCAGGCCCGGGCCGTCGTCGGGTGCGTTGCTCAACACCATGGCCGCGGCGCCGTCCCCGAAGATGACGCAGGTGCCCCGGTCGTCGGGATCCGTCACCCGCGAGAGCGTCTCCGACCCGATCACGAGCACGTGATCGAGGTTGCCGGCCGTGAGCATCGCCGCCCCGACGACCAACTCGTAGACGAAGCCGGCGCACCCGGCGTTGAGATCGAAGGAACCACAGTGGACGCCGAGGCCGTCGCCGACGAAGGCGCCGGTGTGGGGGATCAACTGCTCGGTGGTGGCGGTGGCGATGATGAGGAGATCGATCGCGTCGGGGGTCAGCCCCGCGTGCTTGATCGCGGCCGCGCCCGCTTCCGTGGCGAGGGTCGCGGTGGTCTCGCCGTCACCGGCGATGCGGCGTTCGTGGATGCCGGTGCGTTCGACGATCCACTGGTCGGTGGTGTCGACCCGCTGTTCGAGGTCGGCATTCGTGAGCCGGTGCTCGGGCAGCGCGATGCCCCATCCGGCGATTGCCGCGCGCATGCTCAGGCGACTCGCAGCCACGCGACGGGCTGGCCCTCGCGCAGGCGCTCGCCGCGGAGGACGAGCATGCCCACGAGCTGGCCGCGGAACGGACTGCACACCGGTGTGGAGGTGCCCGGGCCGTCGAGGTGTCCGACGGTCTGGCCCTCGTCGACGTGATCACCGGCGTCGACGTCATCGAGCGGACGGAACACACCCACCGACGGGGCGATGATCATCCGCTCGGGCACGAGGAGCCCTTCACCGTGGGTCAAGAGGGCTTCCATGACTTATGCGACCTCCAGGATCAGGTCTTCGGGAGTAGCGACGTTGCGGACGGACACCGATGGTGCGCCCCGTTTGGCGAGCGCGGCGAGCATCGAGCCGTGGCCGAGCTCCCAGAACGTCGTGGCGCCGAGATCGACGAGCGTGTCCATGGTGGAACGCCAGCGGACCGGCACCGACACGTGCTCGGGAAGGCGCTCACGCCAACCGTCGGCGTCGGTGTACGCGACCGCGTCGTGGTTCGACACCACCGGTCGGCTCGGGAGATCGAGGTCGAGGGCGGCGACCTCCTCGCGCAGGCCGACGGTCGCGTCGTGCATCAACGGTGTGTGGAAGGCGCCGCCGACGTTGAGCGCGGTCACGCGCCGGACGCCGATCTCCTGGGCGCGGACCGACGCGGCCGCGAGGCCGTCGGGAGTCCCGGCGATGACGATCTGGCCGGGGGCGTTGTCGTTGGCGACCCAACAGGCGTCGGGTGCGGCGGTGCAGGCGTCGTCGGCCTGCTCCGGGGTGGCGCCGAGCAGCGCGGCCATCTTGCCGGGATGGGCGTCGGCGGCGGCCTGGGTGAGCTCGGCGCGGCGTGCCGCGAAGCGCACACCGGTGTCGAGCGAGAGTGCGCCGGCGGCGATCAACGCGGTCACCTGCCCCAGTGAGTGGCCCGCGAACGCGATCACGTCCGGACGAGCGGGTGCGAGCGAGTCCCAGATGACGAGCGAGGTGAGGAGCACCGCGAGCTGTGCCTCGCGCGTACGCGAGAGCGCAGTGGCTGGCGCATCGGTGATGAGGTGTCCGAGGGGTTCGCCGAGCGCCGCTTCCGCGGCTTCGACGATCGACCAGCTCGGCTGATCACGCCAGGACGCGGCCATCCCCGGCGCTTGGGTTCCCTGTCCAGGGAAGACGACTGCGATACCCAATGTGTTTGCTCGCTCCGGCTCGTGCTGCACCGTGTCCGTGGTGAAGCGTTCCGACCCTCGTCGCGACCGATGGGTTACATCCGCGCCCGTCGCGATCGGGTGAACCGCGAGTGTCGACCATTACTCGCGGGTAACGTCAATTCCTCACCGGTAAACCGCGACCGTCTCGTGAAGAGTGCCTGGACACAACCTGTCGGGCGCGTAACCCGTTCTGCAGGGATGTTCCCATGCCTCACCCCGAGTCCGACGCGTTGGTCGGCATGCTGCCGCACCAACCGCCGTTTCGCTTCGTCGACGTCGTCGACGCCATCACCTTCGCCCAGCACATCGAGGCGCGTTGGCAGATCACCGGTGACGAGTTCTTCCTGGAGGGGCACTTTCCGGGCAACCCGATCGTGCCCGGAGTGCTCCAGCTCGAGGCCTTGGCGCAGGCCGGTGCGCTGACCCTGCTCGGCGACGAACGGTACGCGGGCAAGCTGGCGCTGTTCGCGGGGGTCGAGAAGGTGCGCTTCCGCAGGGTGGTGCGTCCGGGTGACGAGCTCTTGCTGGAGGTCGACGTCGAACGCCTCAGCGCCCGGGGTGGCTGGGCGCAGGCTCGCTCGTCCGTCGACGGCGAAACGACCTGCGAGGCACGGATGTTCTTCGCGGTGACCTGAGCTCGCCTACTCGGGTGGTGCCTACTCGGGTGGTGGAGGTGGTTCGGGGCCTCCGAGCTCGGCGAGCTCGCTGAGGTCTCCGCCGAATTCGTCGTCGTCGGGGTTGATGTTGGTCACTCGCGGGACTTCGCCCGTGGGTTCGTCGGGGTTGCGGCGCAGGAGCAACTTCGCCTCGACCGCCTTGTCGAGCGGCGGTTCCTTCCTCACCTCACGCCACGGCGCCACGATGATCAGGACGAGAAGGACGACCGACACCGCGGCCACGATCACGAGGACCGTGGTGCTGAACTCGAGCGCCAGGGGGGGGTGCATCCCTCTCATTATCGTCCGCGCGCGATGCTTCACGTGCAATTCGCTCGCTCGCCTGGACATTCGACCTGGAGGTGGACCACGAAACGTCGGCTGCTGATCCGCCGGATCATCTCGATCGTGGCGTTGACGGTGGCCGTGACGGGTCTGGCCGCCATCGGGCTCTCGGCTGACGTGTTCGCCGGGTTCCAGCGACGCGCCACCGACGCGCTCTTCCCGTCCGCGCCCACCGACTCCCACGTCGTCGTCGTCGGGTTCGACCGCAAGAGCATCGACGCGCTCGGAAATCCGCTCCCGCGCGAGCAGGTGGCGAAGCTGATCACCCAGTTGAAGGCCGACGGCGCCCGCGTGATCGCGTTCGACGTCATCTACGGAAGCGAGAAGGACGGTGATCCTGCGTTGAAGGACGCGCTGGCCGCCGCCGGCAACGTGGTGCTCGGCACCGAAGCGACGTTGAAGCCGGGGAAGAACGGAGGACCACCAGTCGTCACGCAGGCGTCGGGCGTCTCCAAGGATCTTGGTTCTGACTTCAGCGTCGGCCACGTGCAGGTGAACGCCGATCCCGGCGACGCGATCAACCGCAGCGTTCCGCTCGTGGTCGAGACACCCGACGGCCAGTTCCTGCCGGCGCTCTCCCTCGCTGCGGTCATGCAGTACCGGGGAGTCGGGGGGCCGGTGATCGTGCGTCCCGGTGGCGTCCAGATCGGGAACCGCTTCGTGCCGACCCTCGGCGCCGAGTCGATGCTCCTCAATTTCTCGGAGCGCCTGTCCGATCCGACGCGCGTGATCTCGGCCGCCGATGTGATCGCGGGCACGGTGCCGAAGCACAAGATCGACGGGAAGATCGTGCTGATCGGTGCGATCGACTCCACCCTCGGTGACCAACGGTTGGCGCCGGTCAACAAGTCGACGGGGATCCCCGGCGTGCTCCTCCACGCGAACGCGGTGAACACGATGCTCACCGGCACCTACCTCGATCCGGTCAGCGACACGACGACGCTGCTGTGGGTCGCCGGCATCACCGCACTCATCGGTATCGCGGTGTTGATGCTCCCGTTGTGGGCGTCGGTGCTCCTCACGCTCCTTCTGGGCGCCGCATACCTCGTGTTCGCCTTCACCCGGTTCAACAGCGGACACGTCATGAACTTCGTGTACCCGTCGATGGCCGTGGTCCTCGCGTTCGTCGGGGGCCTCGGCCTGCGGTACTTCGGCGAAACCCGTCAACGGCGGCGGGTGACCACGTTGTTCTCGCAGTACGTCCCCGAAGCGGTGGCCCAACGTCTCGTCGACGAGGACCGGGCGTCCACGGCGGTCGAGGGCGAGCGCCTCGACATGACCGTCCTGTTCTGCGACCTCCGCGGGTTCACCGCCATGTCCGAGAATCTGGAACCCGCGATCGTGCGGGTGATGTTGAACCACTACTACGACCGGGTGACGGAGGTCGTCCTGGCGATGGACGGCACGCTCATGAAGTATGTGGGCGACGAGGTGTTCGCGGTGTGGGGCGCACCCCTGCCCAGTACCGACCACCCCCAGCGGGCCCTCGATTGCGCGATCGCGATTCAGGCCCTCACGCCCGACCTCAACCGGGAGCTGGTCGAACAGGGCGCGCCGGAGGTGTCGTTCGGGATCGGGCTGAACTCGGGTGAAGCGGTTGCGGCCCACTTCGGCGGCGGCCGTCGGCGGCAGTACGACGTCGTGGGGGACACGGTGAACGTCGGCGCCCGGCTGTGCTCCACGGCCGGGCGGGGCGAGATCATCCTGTCCGACCAGGTGCTCACCCGAGCGCCGTCGCCCCCTCCGGTGGAGCCGGTCGGCAAGATCGAATTGAAGGGCGTGAGCCGCGAATTGCGACTCTGGCGAGTCGTGGCTCCTGCGTCGGCTAGCGTTGTCGAATCGGTGGGGGCGGCCAGGTCGCCCGTGCCGGTTCCGGATGGCAGCGGACCGGAGGAGTAGCGGGTGACCCGGGGCGACGAACGAAGCAGGCAGAACATGGGTCGATGGTCGAGAGGCCGGATTCGGGCAGTACCGGGAGTCGTCTCGGTCTGCCTCCTGGCGGTGGCGATGGTGGTGGGCACGGGTTCCGTGGCCGGTGCCAAGGACTCGGGCACGCCGCTCGCGAACCTGAAGGTCACCACCGACCAGGTGTCGATCAAGTCGAAGGGCCAGTCGTCGTTCAGCACGGCGAAGAACGGCCAGGCGCTCCGTCAGGGCGACACGATCAAGACCGACGCCGACGGCCGCGCCGAGATCGACTACACGGATGGTTCGCTCACGAGGCTCGCGGGGTCGACGGTGTTCACCATCGCCAAGCTGACCAACGAGCGCGGTGGGCGTCAGACCACGGGCAAGTTGTCCGTCGGTGAGACGTGGAACCGCGCCGCCAAGGTGTCCGAAACCGGGTCGTTCGAAGTCAAGGCGGGCGGAACGACCGCCGCCGTCGAAGGCACCGCGTTCGTGGTGAAATGCACGCCGGCGACCGACGGGAGCCAGCAGGCCACCTGCACGGTGACCGCCGTCGTCGACAACGTTCAGGTCAGTAGCGATGCGTGGGACGTCACTTCGGTGACGAGCGCGCCGTAACCGACCGCGTGGAGCAGACACAACGCGAACGGGCGCGGCGAGCAGCCTCATTCGCGTGGACGAACACGAATGGCGGCTGTCGCCGTGGGTCTGTTGGTGTTCGCCGTGCTGGCGGCGAGCTGCGACAGTGGGTCCTCGGACTCGTCGAAATCCGCGACCTCGACGACCAAGAAGGTCGCCGAGGCCACGTACAAGCCCGTCGGCGCGGAAGTCGCAGTTGCGGAGTACCTGAAGAGCAAGGGTCACGAATACGCCGGTGACTGCGCCAACGCGAAGCTCCCCCAGGACAAGGGCAAGTGGTGTTCCACGCTCGTGCAGGGCGCCAGCAGTGACCAGGAGAAGGTCTACGCCATCGGACCGGTCGGTGAGAAGCCGCAAGAGCTGATCACGGTCACCCGCCACGGCGCCGCGAAGCTGACGCCTGGATTCCAGGTGGGCGTCGCCGAGGGGAACGTGGGTGAACCCCAGAAGCTGACCCCGGAGCAGCTCGCGGCGAACTCCTTCATCACCAGCAACCTCATCCTCGACCAGTTGGCCGGCATCGGCAACGGCCTCAGCGATCTCCCGGGGGCCAGCACGGCTGGCCAGACCGGCGGCACTGGCGGAACCGGTGGCACCGGGGGCACTGGTGGCACGACGGCGCCGCCCCCGCCGATCGTGATTCCCCCGAACCCGGGTGCGTACCCACCCGAGGGTGAGATCATCATCGAGCAGCCCAACGTCGACGCTGGCGGAAACGTCACCTTCGCCGGGTCTGGGTGCAAGCCCAACGAACCCCTCGTCGTCTCGTTCGACGGCACGCCGATCGGCAACATCAACGCCGATGCCCAGGGCAAGTTCGCCGGTGCGGTGTCGATTCCGCCCGGCACCGCCCCCGGCGCGCACACGCTGACGGTGCGGGGCGAGGTCTGCGTCCTCAACGCCACCATCAATGTGCTCGGTGCGAATCTGGCGTTCACCGGAGCGTCGAACCACACGGGGACCTACGTGCTCGGTGCGCTCGCCGCGATCGTGCTCGGGTTCGTGCTGGTCGTCGGCTCGCGGCGTCGGCGGCGCGGCGTCGGCGGCGGATCGTCGCCACCACCGACGACGGCGTGATGCGCCGCCGGGAGCACGCGCCACGATGAGCTTCGGTGCTGATCTCGACGACCGCATCCGCCTGCTGCGCGGGATCTGGTTGTTCAGTACCTGCACCGACGACGAACTCGGACGCATCGCGGCGCTGGCGCGCCCGATGGAAGCGGCCGCCGGCGACGCACTCACGCACCAGGGCGAGCCAGGGCTCGAGTTCTTCGTCATCGTCGACGGCGACGCGTCGGCGGCGGTGGACGGTGACGAGGTCGGCACGATCGGTCCGGGCGGGTTCTTCGGCGAAATGGCACTGATCGACGGCGGCGAGCGGCTGGCGACCGTCACCGCGACCACGCCGCTGCGCATGCTCGTGCTCGGACGTCACGACTTCAACGAGATGCTCGAAGTCGCGATGCCGCAGATCGCGCCCAAGCTGCTGGCGGTGGTGGGCGCGCGGATGCGCGCCATCGACGTGCACGCGGGCGTGGAGTCGACGCTCGGGCTGTAGGGGTGGCGGAACGCCTGCGGCGACGTGCGCCAGGGCGACTCTCTCGGCAGCCTGTGCACAGGGGGGTGCGCGCACCCGCCGGAGTCGCCCCGGCGCATCCTGTTCCCCCCGTGTTCGGGCAGGAGACCGTGGCCTGAGCGTAGACGTTCCACGCGCCCGTCACCGGTGACAAACTGCACGCCGACGTCCGTGGACCACGGGAGGGCAGGTCCGGCGGCGCATCGACTGTCCCACGTCCGAACGAGGGGGAGACATGAGCCAGGACCAATACGACGCCATCGTCGTCGGAGCCCGCTGCGCGGGCTCACCGACCGCCTTGCTGCTGGCCCGTCAGGGCTACCGGGTGCTCGTGGTCGATCGGGCGACCTTCCCGAGCGACACGCTCTCGACGCACGTGGTCCATCCGCCAGGGGTGGCCGCGCTCGAACGGTTCGGAGTGCTCGACCAGTTGATCGCCACCGGCTGCCCACCGATCGACACCTACTCCTTCGACTTCGGCCCGTTCGCGATCGCCGGTGCACCGGGAACCGACGAATCACCCGTCGCCTACTGCCCGCGTCGCACCGTGCTCGACAAATTGCTGGTCGACGCCGCGGCCGAGGCGGGCGCCGAGATTCGCGAAGGGTTCACCGTCGAGGAGATCCTCATCGATGACGAACGCGTCGTCGGTGTGCGCGGGCACGGGAAGGACGGTGGAACGGTGACCGAACGCGCCCGTGTCGTGGTCGGCGCCGACGGACGGTTCTCGTTGCTCGCGCGGACGGTCGCGGCCGAGCTGTACAACGAACGACCGGCGATCCTGTGCGGCTACTACAGCTACTGGAGCGACTTGCCGGTGGACGGTCGCTTCGAGGTGTACGCGCGCCCAGGTTCAGGGTGGGCGGCGGCACCGACGAACGACGGATTGACCCTCGTGGTGGTGGGTTGGCCGATCTCGGAACTCGAAGCGAATCGCCACGACGTCGAACGTCACTACCTGGAGGCGTTCAACCTTGCGCCCGAGTTCGCGGATCGCATCCAGGGAGCGACGCGTGAAGCGCGCTTCGCGGGAACCAACGTGCCGAACTACTTCCGCCGTCCCTTCGGTGCGGGCTGGGTACTGGTCGGGGATGCCGCCTACAACAAGGACTTCATCACCGCGCAGGGGATCAGCGACGCGTTCCGCGACGCCGAATCGTGCGCGGCCGCGCTCGACGCATCGTTGTCGGGGGCACGACCGTTCGACGAAGTGATGGCCGAACACCAGGCGGTGCGCGACGAACACGCGCTGCCGATGTACGAGTTCACGTACCAGTTGGCCTCGCTCGAACCGCCACCGCCTGAGATGCAGCAGCTGCTCGGCGCGGTGCACGGCAACCAGGACGCCATGGACGGGTTCGCGCGGGTGAACGCGGGGGTGACGTCACCGGCCGACTTCTTCTCCGAGGAGAACATCGGCCGCATCTTCGCCGCCGCGCAGTAGCCAGGGGCTGACGTGGCGGAGTTGCCCTCGGGAACGGTCACGTTCCTGTTCACCGACCTCGAAGGTTCGACGCGTCTGTGGGAAGAACATCCGGACGCGATGCGGGTGGTGCTGGCACGTCACGACGAGATTCTCCGGGGCGCGGTCGAGGCACACGGTGGTCATGTCGTCAAGACGACGGGCGACGGCTTCCACGCAGTGTTCGCGACAACGCATGACGCGGTCGACGCGGCCGTCGCCGCGGAGCGCTCGCTCGGTGACACATCGTGGACGCCCATTCAACGACTGCGCGTTCGGATGGGGCTGCACACTGTGAGGCAGAGCAGCGCGACGGCGACTACTACGGCAGTGCGGTGAACCGGGCCGCGCGGCTCATGAGCATCGCCCATGGTGGCCAGGTACTGCTGTCGAGCGTGTGTGCCGATCTCTTCCGCGAGGCGCCGCGGCCGGGAATTGAATTGCGTGATCTCGGAGAGCACCGCCTGCGTGACTTGTCCCGCGGTGAGGTCGTGTACCAGCTCGTGGTGGTCGGTCTCGACGAGGACTTCCCGGCGTTGCGGTCACTCGATGCCTTCCCGAGCAACTTGCCGGCCGGGCTGAGCTCGTTCGTCGGGCGCGACGCGGAACTGGCGTCGGTCGCCGCCGCGCTCGGCGAACATCGCCTGGTCACGGTGACGGGCGTCGGCGGCGTCGGCAAGACGCGACTCGCGACCCAGGTTGCCGCGGATGTCCTACCCCGCTTCGCCGACGGCGCCTGGTTCTGCGAGCTCGCCGGCGCCGGAGATCCCGACTCGCTGGTCGAGACGGTCGCCGCGACCGTGGGTGCGCGTCCCCAGGCGGAGGCTTCGATCCTCGACTCGGTGGTCGAGTTCCTGCGCGGCCGTTCGGTGTTGCTCGTGCTCGACAACTGTGAGCACCTGCTGACGCCCACCGGACGCTTTGCGGCACAGGTGCTGTCTCGGTGCCCGAAGGTGCGGATCCTGGCGACGAGTCGAGAAGGGCTCGCGGTCGACGGCGAACGTGTCATCCCGATCGGTTCGCTGACGGTGCCCGAGGCCACCGACGTGGCGTCGATCGCGGCGAGCGAAGCGGTTCAGCTGTTCGCGGTGCGCGGTGCGGCCGTGCGCGACGGTTTCACCGTCGACGATCGGAATGCGGTGCCGGTGTCCGAGATCTGTACGCGGCTCGATGGCATCCCGTTGGCGATCGAGTTGGCGGCGGCGCGCCTCGGAGGTATGAGTGCGTTCGAGATCGCGGGTCTGCTCGACGAGCGATTCCGGCTCCTCACCGGGGGCCGACGGCTCGCGGTCGAGCGTCACCAGACGTTGCGATCGACGATCGACTGGTCGTATGAGTTGCTGACGGATCGGGAGCGGGCGGTCTTCGAGCGGCTCGGCGTGTTCGTCGGCAGCTTCGACACCGCTGCCGCGGTCAGTGTCGTACAGGATGGGGTGCTCGAGCGTTGGGACGTGCTCGACGCGCTCGCTGACCTCGTGGCGAAGTCGATGCTCACCGCGGAGACCACGACCGAGGGCGTGACGCGCTACCAGCTGCTCGAGACTCTGCGGCAGTACGCGCGGGAGCGGCTCGAGGAGGCCGGCACGACCGATCACTTCCGCCGCCATCACGTCGCTCACTACGCGGGGTGGGCGGAAGAAGCGGGCGGCGGGCTCGTGAGCCCTCGCGAGCTTGTGTGGCGCGCTGCCTTGTACGCCGAGCTCGACAACCTGCGCGTCGCCGTGGCGTGGTCCATCGACTCCGAGGAACGGGAAGATCAGGAGTACGCGCTCCGGATCATCGCCGCGTTGTCGTTCGAGGCCGGAGCCAACCGGAGGTCCGGCATCTTTCGGTGGGCGGACCGTGCGCTGCCCCTGGTGAGTTCGGCCCAGCCAGACCTGCGTCTGGGCGTACACGGCGCGGCTGCGTGGAGCGCAGTCATGGCGCTCGACTACGAACGTGCACGCGAGCTCGCTGATTTCGAGACGACCGTGGAGTGGTCGGAGAGGGTTGCCGGCCCGGTTTCCTGGTCTGCGCTCGACGCCGCGTCGATCACGGCCGCGCTCTACACCGGACGATTCGAGGAGGCCGAAGGCCGCATCACGAGGTTGATGGAACGCTGGGCCGATGTGCCCGAGCCCGACGGAAACTGGATGGCGGTCATGGCACGCGCGACGCTCGCAATGTCGGCGCACGTCCAGGGCCAGTCCGAGCGGGCGCGCAGCCTGTCGATCGAGGCCCTCGAGATCGCGCAGCGTGGCGGGAGTCCATCGGCTTTGGCGATGGCGCACTACACCTACGGCTGGACGATGATGGAGACCGATCCAGACGCCGCGTTGACCGGCTTCGACGAGTCGGTGCGCCTCGCGCGATCCGGCGCGTCGGACATGACTCTGGCGCACTCGCTCGCGCGGGCAGCCGTGGTGCGAGCATCGAGCGACCCCACCCACGCGCTCGTCGATCTCCGGGACGCGACCGCCTTCGCCCACGACGTCGGATCGGTGGTGACGGTCATGAGCGTTCTCGACTACGGCATACGCGTCGCAGCCGCCCTCGATCTGGCCTGGGTCGGCGCAGTCCTGGTCGGCTTCGTGCAGGCGGGGCGATCGGTCGTCCTGAACCCGGTTGCCGGTGAGGAGGCCGCGGCCCGGCGACACGCCATCGACCGAGTCCGCGCTGATCTCGGCGACGAACAATTCGAGCAGTTCACCCAGCAAGGCGCACAGCTCACGTACGAGGAGTTGACGGCCTGGCTCGTCGAAGCACTCGACCGGCTGATCGACGAGCGCGAGGTCTCATGAGCAGCGCACCGGCAGTCAATTTCTCCCAGACGATCACGTTCCGCTCCGATGCCCCTGAGACGTTGATCGCCTTGGCGCGGGAGTGGGACGCGCTGCAAGCGGCCGAGGAGATCATGGGTTACATGGGAACCCGCATCCTGGCCGACCGTGACGATCCAGGCCGGTACGTCATGATCTCCGACTTCGGGGTCGTCGATCCCGACCTCTCGGCCGCGCAAGAGGCGTTCCTCAACAATGAGCGTGCAGAGACACAAGCGTTTGCCGAACGATTTCGCGCGGTGTCGAAGGGCGAGCCCGAATGGCGGCAGTTCGACGAGCTGTACCGCACGCCGTTCGCATGACGAGGGTTGGGGACACCGTGAGGATCACCAACAGTGTGGACGCATGGACTTCTCTCCATCTTCGTGCGTCGTGCTACTTGTATCGTGATGCCGATGACCGAGCCGAAGATTGTGGGATGGGAGGAGCTCGTCCAGAAGCATTCCGCAGTTGACCCTGACGGTCGTTGGCGCGCGGACCCGATCGAGGGGCTGCGGTTCCGTCCCACCCGGCCGGTGCCTCACGAGGACGGTGTCGTGACGGAAGTCGCGCGGGCGAGCTGGTCAGAGATCGACCTCCCCGATCGTTCAGGTGCACGTCACCACCACCCAGCCGGGACGAATCCGCGCGTGGGGACTGCACCAACGCTCCACCGATCGCCTGTTCGTCGTGAGCGGGCTGGTGTCGTTCGTGGTGTTCGACGGGCGCCTCGACTCGCCCACCGCCGGCGCGCTCAACGAGTTCAAGGTGAGTGAACGCAATCCCGGCCTGCTCGTGGTACCGCCGAATCTCTATCCACGGGTGGAAGAACATCGGCACCACCGAAGCGTCCATCATCAACATGCCGTCGTCGCAGTACGACTACGACAGTCCCGACGCGCTCGACCTGCCGTACGACTCGCCGCGCGCCGCAGAGATCGTCCCGTTCCGGTGGTGAACGGCGCTCCCGACGATCTGTCCGCACCGCGCGTCACCGTCGTCATCCCCACCTACAACTACGCCGAGCGTGCTCGCGTACTCGATCGCCAGCGTGCTCGACCAGACGCTCCGGGACTTCGAGCTCCTCGTCGTGGGTGACGGATGCACCGACGACTCGGAGCGAGTCGTCACCGCGACCGGGGACCCTCGCGTGCACTGGATCAACCTGCCCAAGCGCACCGGCCACCAGGCCGGGCCCAACAACGAAGGCTTGCGGCGCGCCCGGGGCGCCGTCGTCGCGTATCTCGGCCACGACGACCTCTGGCTTCCGAACCACCTCGAGGTCTTGATGGAAGCCTTCGACTCCGGGGTGCCGGCCGCACACACGACGGCGCTCGGTGTATGCCCGGGTCGCCCCTGCTCGATGAGGCCGGAGCCGGGCTGGTCGTACGCACGCGGCGCGTTCGTGCACACCGACGTCGATGGCGATCCGCCGCAGCGTTGCCCTCGAGATCGGCGGCTGGCGGGACCCGGCAAAGACCGGGCACCTCGACCCGGAGGCCGATCTCCTCGCCCGCGTCTACGACGTCGCCGGGCCACCACGCTGGGTCCCGCGGGTGACCTGCGTGAAACTCGCCGCGGTCGAGCGCCGCAACGTCTACCGAACCAGACCGACGCACGAACAGGCCTACTGGCTGGCGCAGATCCGAGACGGCCGACGATCCCGAGCGCGCGATCACCGCGCACGTCGGTCGCCCCTATGACCCTGGGGGAAACGAGCCCGCGGGCGATCCCGTCGCCACGCCAATCCGCCTGCACCAGCGCGCCTGGCGTTCGGCGCGATACCGGTTCCGGCGATGGCTCTGGCACAGTCCGGCCATCTCGGCGAGAACGCGTATTCGTAGTCAGCAACGCTTCAAGGGCGTGCGCTGATCACCGGCTTGCCATCACCTACAGAAAACTGCCTGATCTTGAGGTTTCGGAGAGCGCAGAACCGCTCATCACGCGCGCGATCGGGGTCCCTTGTGGTGGCCAACCGCCCGCGGCGAGTTCTTCTCCTCACCCAAGCACCGTGCGTTGGCACTCCAGAACGAGCAATCTGGGCGGCGTCGTTGCGCTGGGCTTGGTCAGCGCTTGCGGGTCTGGTGCACGGAGCAGAATGCGACCCCGTCGGGCCACGAGCCGACCGGGATGGTGGCAGTCACGGCGCGGGTCTTGGCGTCGATCACCGACACGGTCTGGGCTCCCCTGCCGCCGGTCACGTAGGCGTGCTTGCCGTCGGGAGCGACCGTCACCTGCTCGATGTTTGGGCCGACCGCGATTGGAGCCGCAACGGCACCGGTGGCGGTGTCGACGACGACCACCGCCGAATCACTGACCACGTAGGCGTGCTTGCCGTCGGGCGTGATCGAGAGACCGACCGCGCCGTTTCCGACCTTGATCGTGTTCACGACGGTACGGGTCCTTGTGTCGACCACGACGAGTGACCCGTCGAAGTTCGTCGTGACATACGCGCGCGTGCCGTCGGGACTGAACCTGATCTCCTCCGCATTGAAACCACCGAGCTGGATCCCGTTGGGCCACTGGGGCGTCGCGGGTGTTCCGCTCGGCGTCTGGTCCACCGTCGCGGTTTTCGTGTCGATCACCGTCACGATCCCGGCGCCACCCACGGTGTAGGCCTGCGTGCCGCTCGGATTCACCGCGACCGCGTTCGCGCCGTCGACGCCCCCGATGGATGTCACCCCGGCGGTCTTCGTGGTGACATCCGACACCGTGCCTGGTTGGGTTGGTCCGCCGTCGTTGGCGCTGTAGACGTGCTTACCGTCGGGTGTGATTGCGATCGACCACGGATCGATCCCGACCGGGATCGTGGCGGTCACCGCACGGGTCTTGGTGTCGATGACCGACACCGAGTTCCCGAAATGGTCGGTCACGTACGCGTGGGTGCCGTCAGGGCTGAACACCACCCCGTAGGGAGCTTTCCCGACCGGGATCGTGTCGGTCACCGTGCCCGACTTGGTGTCGATGACCGACACCGTGCCCGCGCCGAAGTTCGTCACGTACGCCGTGCCCGCGCAGCCTTTGACCGCGGCCGCACCAGCCGACGTGGACGCTCCAACCCCCAGCGCGGAGCTCGACACCACGAGCATCGAGATCGCGGTACACCGTCGGAACTTGGCAATCATCACGGTCCCTCCCGAATTGCCACAAGAACAAGACAACGCATTCTCTGCTCGGCGAGTGTCCCGGACAGCGGTCTGCAATCCGTCGACAGTCCCGACCATGCCGTCCAGAGCTGCCCAGATCGCGCACGACCCGCGTACACAACGGCGCACCGAACGTTCACGCCGACCGCGGGCACTCGCGTCGAGTGAACGTGCAAGGTCTGCGGCCTGGACGCGCTCGATGCCGCCCTCGCCAGCAGGAATTCGGTGCCCGGAGTGGGATTCGAACCCACATGCCCCGAAGGGCAGCCGGTTTTGAGCCGACCGCGTCAGCCAGTTGCGCCATCCGGGCTGGAACGCACGACCCTACTTCGCGGGCGGCTGCGGCACGTTGTCGATACACAGCGCGACCAGCGTCGCGAACGGATCGACGGGCGGGTTCACGCCCGGGAGGCCGGGATGAACTTCGAAGTGGAGGTGGGGTCCGGTCGCGTTCCCGGTCATGCCGACGTATCCGATGACGTCGCCCGCCTTCACGAGTCCGCCGTCGCCCTCGTACTTGGAGAAGTGCGCGTAGTAGTAGGAGACCTTGTCGAAGCCCGCGAGCCACGCGCCGTTCCCGCCGTCGCCACCGACGTCGTGGTGCACGAAGCCACCGACGACCGCGACCACCGGAGTGGCGGTGAGCGCACCCATGTCGATGCCGGGATGTGGGCCGCCGGGACGGACCTCGCCGAAGTCGTCGGTGAACACCACGACGCCCTTCACCGGACACTCGGTGGCACCGGTGCTGACGTCCACGCCCTTCTTGGCCACACCGTCGACGAGCAGTGATCGCACCTTCTCGTAGGCGTCGTTGGCGACCGCCAGCTTCCGCTGCAACAGGTCGTTCAGCGGCGCCAAGCTGGCGATCGTCTTCTCGAGTGCGGCGCGCTGGTCCTTGAGCTCAGCTTCCCGTACCGCCAGCTCGGCTGCCGTGTCGCGCAGTTCGGCGGCGGCTTCGAGGTCGTGGGTGCCGATGGTGTCGGTGAGGTGCGCGGCCCGGAGCGCGTCCTCGGCGTTCTCGGCGTCCATCGCGGTCTGAAAGCCGGCCGCGCCACCGCGACTCACGTAGAGCTGCGCCGCCCGGGTCTTCACCTGCGCCTTGAGCTCGGTGGCGCGCGCCCGGAGGACGGGGATCTGAGCTTCGGCGTCGGCGATCTCCGCCTCGAGCTTCGCCTGCTCGGTCTGAGCGGCGGAGATCTTGGCCTGCAGCACGGCGGCTTCCGTGCGCGTGGCGTCGAGTCGCTGCTGGGCGAGGGTCAGCGGATCGCGTGCGGGATCATCGGCCGTGTGGGCGACCGTGGGGAGGAGCGTCAGGGCGCCGAGAGCGGTCATGAACACCGCGATCCGTCGAATCACGTCGTCCCGACTTCGACCGCATCACCGAGTCGCTTGAGCCCGTCCGCTCTACAATGCCTGGCCTATGTCGCAGTCAATCCTGGAGCGGCGTCTGGTCGACGTCAGCGAACGGCTCAAACGGATCCGGGCTGAGCTCGCGGTCACCGAGGAGCAGCTCGTGTTCCTCGAAGAGCAGGCCGAAGACGTGCGGCTGCGCGCCCTGGTGGCCGAGACGCCCCTCGCCGACGTCGAAGCCCGCGACGCCCGCCGGCACGCCGATGCGCAGGCTGGTCACCGCGATTCCCTGCGCACGACGGTGCGGGAACTCGAGACCGAACAGGACTCGCTGCTCGATCGCATCTCGGCCCAAATGTCCGCGCGTTGACCCCCGGGAGCCCCCGTGTCCGCTGAGCCCGCACGCCCGACCCGCGTGGTGATCGCCGAAGACGAAGCGATCATCCGCCTCGACCTGAAGGAGCTCCTCCAGGAGGAGGGCTATGACGTCGTCGGCGAGACCGGCCGGGGCGACGAAGCCATCGAGCTGGTGCGCGACCTCCGGCCGGATCTGGTGATCCTCGACATCAAGATGCCGGGCCTCGACGGGCTGTCGGCGGCGCGGCACGTCGCCAGTGAACGCCTCGCTGCGGTGCTGATGGTCACCGCATTCTCGCAGCGTGAGCTGGTCGAGCAGGCCCGTGATGCCGGCGCGCTGGCCTACCTGGTGAAGCCGTTCCAGAAGAGTGATCTCGATCCCGGCCATCGAGGTGGCGTTGGGCCGGTACGCCGAGCTCACCGCGCTCGAACGCGACGTCGAAGACCTTCAGTCGCGTCTCGAAGCGCGCAAAACCATCGACCGGGCCAAGGGCCGCCTCATGGACGACCACGGGATGGCTGAGCAGGATGCCTGGCGCTTCCTGCAGCAGCAGGCGATGGCGAACCGGGTGAAGATCGACGAGATCGCACGACGCGTCGTCGATGGCGAGCTCACGCCCTAGTGGGCCACGCTGCTGCTGATCGACGGTCTCTCGCTCGCATTTCGCCGCGTGTTCTACCCGTTGCCATCCGATCTCGCCACTCCGTCGGGGACGATCACGAACGCGGTGTACGGCTTCACGTCGATGTTGGTCAAGGTGCTCGGCGACGAACACCCTGACGGCATCGCGGTGGTGTTCGACGCTCCCGGTCCGACCTTCCGCAACGAGCTCGACACCGACTACAAGGGAACCCGCAAGGAGACGCCCGACATCTTCGTGCCGCAGTTGCCGTTGATCCACGAGGTCGTCGACGCCTTGCACATCCCGACGTTGGAAATCCCGGGGGTCGAAGCGGATGACGTGATCGCGACGCTGGCGACGCGCGCCGCCGCCGACGGCATCGACGTGATCATCGTGACCGGCGACCGCGACAGCTACCAACTCGTGTCCGATCCGCACGTGAAGGTGCTCTACAACCGGCGCGGCGTCTCCGACTACGTGCTCTACGACGAGGCGGGCATCTTCGATCGCACCGGCGTGACCCCGGGGCAGTACCCCGACTACGCCGCGCTGCGGGGCGACCCGAGCGACAACCTCCCGGGGGTCCCGGGGATCGGTGAGAAGACCGCGGCCAAGCTGATTGCCGCCTACGGGGATCTCGAGGGGATCTTCGAGCACCTCGAAGACCTGCCGCCGAAGCAGCGCCAGAATCTGGGTGAATCACGGGAGCGGGTGTTCCTCAACCGCCAGATGTCGCGTCTCGTACTCGACGTCCCGCTCGACGTCGCGCCGGCCGACCTCCGCATGGGTGCGTGGGACCGCGAGGAGGTCCGCGTGCTCTTCGATCAGCTCGCGTTCCGGACGCTGTTGCCGCGGCTCCTGGAAGCGGTCGGGGAGTCGGCCGCCGCGGACGATGCCGAAAACCTCGCGCTCGACGTGGACGTCACGGTGGCGCGCGACGCCGCCGCGGTGCTGGCGGTCTTCGCGCGCGTCACCGAACGGGGGGCGCCGTACGCGATGGAGGCTCGCTGGGAGGGCGCGCCGGTCGTCAGTGCGCTGCGCACGCTCGCGGTCGCAGACGCCGACGGCAACGTCACCTACATCGATGCCTCACCGTTGGCCGAGCCCACGGTCCGCGACGCGCTCGCGGTACTCGTCGGACCCGGTGGTCCTCCGCTGGTCGCACACCGGGCCAAGGAGCTGATGCACGGGTTGCACGTCGACGCGCGCGTCGCTGCACCACGACACCGCGGTGATGGCGTACCTCCTCGATCCCGGCGAAGGGAAGTACCTGCTCGACGCGCTCGCCCTGCGGTTCCTGTCGCTCGAAGTGCAGTCGCCCGACGCCGAACCCGGCACGCTCGACCTCGACGGTGATGTGGAGATCGATCAGACCGGCCGCCGGGCAGTGGCGGTCCTGCAGCTGTCCACCGCGCTGGAGGCAGCGTTGGCGGCACGAGAATTGACTGAGCTCTACGAGCGGTTCGAACTGCCCCTGGTGCGGGTGCTGGCACGGATGGAGGAAGCGGGGATCCGTATCGACCGCGAGTTCCTCGAGATCCTCCGCGCCGATCTCGCGCAGCAATGCGAGATGTACATGCAACGCATCTACGTCCACGCGGGGGAGGAGTTCAACGTGAATTCCACTCCGCAGCTGCGGACCATTCTGTTCGAGAAGCTCGGTCTCGTTCCGGTCAAGAAGACGAAGACCGGCCCGTCGACCGACGCCGACTCGCTCCAGAAGATGGCCGACGACCACCCGATCGTCGAAGACCTCCTGCGCTACCGGGAAGTCGAGAAACTTCGCAGCACGTACGCCGACGCGCTCCCGCCGCTCATCCGTGCCGACGGTCGCATCCACGCCACGTTCAAGCAGACCGACACGACGACCGGGCGCATCTCCAGCGAGGCGCCGAATCTGCAGAACGTCCCGGTGCGCACCGCTGACGGTCGGGAGATGCGCCGGGCGTTCATCGCCGAGGACGGTTGGGGCCTGCTCACTGCCGACTACTCGCAGATCGAACTGCGGGTGCTCGCGCACCTCGCCGAGGATCCCGGTCTCATCGACGCCTTCGAGCGGGGCGCCGACGTCCACACGACGACCGCGTCGAAGGTGTTCCACGTCGAGGAGTCGGCGGTCGACGACGCGCAGCGCCGGTTCGCCAAGGTCGTGAACTACGGCCTCGCCTACGGCATGGAGGCCTATGGGCTCGGGCAGCGGCTCGGGATCCCGACCGGTGAGGCGGCCGAGATCCTCGACGCGTACTTCGACGGGTTCCCCAACGTGAAGGCGTTCATGGAAGGAACGATCCAGGAGGCCAAGGAGCGCGGCTACACCACGACGATCTTCGGTCGTCGACGCCAGATCACCGAGCTGTCGTCGGACAACTTCCGCATCCGCCAGATGGGGGAGCGCATGGCCCAGAACGCTCCGGTGCAGGGGTCGGCGGCCGACATCTTCAAGCTCGCGATGATCGATCTCGACCGAGCGCTCGACGCGGCCGGATCACCCGCGCGCATGTTGCTCACCGTCCACGACGAGCTCGTCCTCGAGGTGCCCGACGACGAGCAGCAGGCGACCGAGGGCCTCGTGCGCGAGGTCATGGAGCACGTCACCGAACTGCGGGTGCCCCTCACCGTCGACACCGGTTTCGGCCCCAATTGGGCCACCGCGAAGTGAGAAACGCCGCCAAAAGGTAGCGATCTGTTGCAACGCTGAAACATCTCGCTACCTTTTGGGAGATGGGCGCTTGTGGGCGATGAGCGAGGTCACGGGCGACCGCTACTGGTTCGACGCGGTCGCCGACTTCCTCGGGCCGGCGTACCTCCGCAACGCCTTCACCAAGGGGACCGACCAGGAGGTCGATTTCCTGGTGGAGGCGCTCGGCTTGATGCCCGGCATGCGCCTCCTCGACGTCGGGTGCGGTCCCGGGCGTCATTCGCTCGCGTTCGCCCGGCGCGGCTTCGACGTGGTGGGAGTCGACCACAGCGCCGAATTCGTTCGACTGGCCCGTGAAGCGGCGTCGGTCGAGGGGCTCGTCGTCGACTTCGAGGAGCTCGACGTGCGTGACCTGGATCGCGCGGCGGAGTTCGACGTCACCATCTGCCTGTGCCAGGGCGGGTTCGGGCTCCTCGGTGGCCGCGACGAGACCGAGGTGTTCCGGCGCATCGCACAGACGCTCCGGCGGGGCGGGGCGCTGGCAGTGAGCGCCTTCTCGGCGGCATTCGCCGTGCGCCATCTCGAACCGGGCGAGGAGTTCGATCCCGCCACCGGCGTGCTCCACGAGCGGGCGACGGTCCGCGATCCGGACGGGGTGGACGAGGAGTTCGATCTCTGGACAACCTGCTTCACCGCGCGTGAGCTGGAACTCCTCGCGGTGGGGTCGGGCCTCGACGTCGAGGCCGTCCACGGGGTGACCCCGGGTGCGTACCGGGCTCAGACGCCGACCCTCGACCACCACGAGCTGCTGCTGCTCGCGCGGAGTTCCCGACTTTCGGTCTGAGACACCCGGCCTGTACCCTGTCTCGCGGCCTCGCCCCGAGGTCACCCACTCGCGCCTGCCGGTCACCCAGCGGCGCTCGTGGTCCATCGCAGAGGAGTCGAGTTGTCAGATCAGGACGTGACGGAGGCGGCTGTGACCGTCACCGTCCCCGAGGACATCGAGGTGGCTGTCGTGGCTGCCCCGGAAGCCGAAGTGCCGGCCGCCCCCGAAGCGAGCGAGCCCGCAGCACCCGAAGAGGAAGAAGCCGGCCAGAACGAGTTCGTCGTGTTCGACGATCTCGGCGGTCAGTCCTTCGCCGACGCGGTCGACGCCACCATCGTCGAGTTCGACGACGGTGACATCGTCACCGGCCGGGTGGTGAAGATCGACAGCGACGAAGTGCTGCTCGACATCGGCTTCAAGTCCGAAGGCGTCATCCCGTCGCGGGAGCTCTCGATCCGCAACGACGTCGACCCGCACGAGATCGTCTCGCTCGACGACGAGCTCGAGGCCCTGGTCCTCCAGAAGGAGGACAAGGACGGCCGCCTCATCCTGTCCAAGAAGCGCGCGCAGTACGAGCGCGCCTGGGGCACGATCGAGGAGATCAAGGAGAAGGACGGGATCGTCAAGGGCCCGGTCATCGAGGTGGTCAAGGGTGGCCTGATCCTCGACATCGGCCTGCGCGGCTTCCTGCCCGCGTCGCTGGTCGACCTCCGCCGGGTACGCGACCTCCAGCCCTACGTGGGCAAGGAGATCGAGTGCAAGATCATCGAGCTCGACAAGAACCGCAACAACGTCGTCCTGTCGCGCCGTGCCTACCTCGAGGAGACCCAGCGCGAGCAGCGCGACGAGTTCCTCGCCAATCTCAAGCCCGGCGAGATCCGCGAGGGCGTCGTGTCGTCGGTGGTCAACTTCGGCGCGTTCGTCGACCTCGGTGGGATGGACGGCCTCGTCCACGTGTCCGAGTTGTCGTGGAAGCACGTGGATCACCCGAGCTCTGTCGTCACCGTGGGCGACGAAGTCACGGTCCAGGTTCTCGACGTCGACCTCTCGCGTGAGCGGATCTCGCTGTCGCTGAAGGCGACCCAGCAGGACCCCTGGCAGGAATTCGCCACCAGCCACCAGGTGGGCGAGCTGGTGTACGGGCGGGTCACCAAGCTCGTCCCGTTCGGTTCGTTCGTGCAGGTCGGCGAAGGGATCGAGGGGCTGGTCCACATCTCGGAGATGGCGGTCCACCACGTGGAGGCGCCCGAGCAGGTCGTCACCCCGGGCGAGGAGCTCTGGGTGAAGATCATCGACATCGACCTCGACCGCCGCCGGATCTCGCTCTCGATCAAGCAGGCCGCCGAAGGTGGCGTCGTCGCCGCCGAGTACCAGGAGCACTACGGCGAACACGCCTACGACGAGCAGGGCAACTACATCGGCCCCGCCTTCGAGGAAGCCCCCGACGACGCCGCCACGGACGAATCCTCCGTCGACCAGGTCGCCGAGGTCCCCGAGGCGCCCGTCCCCGAGGCGCCCGTCCCCGAGGTGCCGGTTCCCGAGGCGCCTGCCCCGAGGCGCGCCGAGGTGCCCGTCGCCGAGGCCGAAGCGGTCGAAGTGGCCGAAGTGGCCCCCGCCGGCGGCGAGGCGACCCCCACGGAGTGACCAGACCCGGGGAATTCCCCGGGTTGGTGTGACATCCGGCTCAAGGACGGCGAGGCAGGGGCCGACGATCCAAAGGACCAGAACGGATCCTGAGGGGAGTCGCGGTGTCGAATCGTCGAACGCTGATGGCCGCCGCGGCCATCGTGCTCGCACTCGTCGCGGGCATCGGTGTGTACATGTACGCATCGGGAGCCGACAAGCGGGCACAGGACAACGCGTCGTTCGTCGACGCGCTCGTCGCCAACAGTGACATCGCCAAGGGCACGACCGGCGCCGAGGTGATCCAGGCCGGACTGATCACCCAGGAAAAGGTGGCGAAGGGATCGCTTCCGCCGTCGGTGGTCACCAACATCAACGACCTGGCCGATCGGGTCGCCGCGGGTCCGATCAACGCCAAGCAGTTCATCACGCAGGCCGCATGGACGTCGGCGACCGAAGGCGTGGGCAGCGTCTTCTCGCAGTCCATCGCCACGAAGGATCTGGTCGCGGTCACGGTGACGGTCGACGCCGACCACGGTGTCGCCAACCAGATCGCCCCCGGCGACCACGTCAACATCGCGACCACCACGACCGACTCGAACGGCAACGCGACGACCTCGTACCTGATGAACAGCGTCAAGGTGCTCGCGGTCGGTTCGAGCACCGTGCAACAGTCCACGACGGCGGCGGCCGACGGCACGCCACCCCCTCCGCCGTCCGGGGTCTTGACCTTCGAAGTGACCCAGGCTGACGCGCTCCGTGTGATCGCCGCCAACAGCGGCGGCAGCCGGCTCTACCTCGTGCTCCTGCCACCGACCACCAGCACCCCGGCGATCAGTGGCGGCACCAAGGCCGCGGCGAGCAGCAAGTAGCCCGGTGGAGTCCTACGCCAGGGTCGATCAGCCGGTCGAGACGGCGGCCTTCGACGTCGCCGTCGTCGAGCCCGATGCGAGCCTGCGCACGCGCCTCGCCCTCGAGCTCGCCCACGCCGCGCAGTTCGAGACCATGGAGGACCTGGTCCAGCAGCTCAACCCGACTCGCCCGGTCGTCGCGGTGTTCGGTCCCGGGTTCGCGAGCCCGATCGGATTCCAACACGTACACCGGGTCACCAGCTCGCATTCCGCGTTGGGCGTCGTGTTCGCGGTGTACGAGCTCTCGACCGACGTGCTGCAACAGGCCCTGCGCGCCGGTGCCCGCGACGCGGTGGTCATCGGTGGCGAAGCGAGCCTGCACCAGTCCGTCGATCGGGTCGGCGAGCTACTTGCCGGGGCCACGCACCGGGTCCAGGCGCAGGCGCCGGCGACGCGCACGGGTGCGCCGGGACGGCTCATCACGGTGTTCTCCACCAAGGGTGGGGTGGGCAAGACGTGCGTGGCGATCAACGTCGCGGCCAGCATGGCCAAGCGTTCACCGGATCCCGTGGTGCTGGTCGACGGCGACCTCCAGTTCGGCGACGTCTCGGTGATGCTCGGCCTCCCGCCGCAGAACACCGTCCTCGACGCGGCCGCAGCTGTCCAGTACGGCGACATGGAGCTGGTGCAGACGTTGGCCGCCAGGCACGAAGCCACCGGACTTCTGGTCCTCCCGGCCCCGCTGGAGCCGATGCCGACCGACGCGCTCCTCCCCGGTGAGATGGTGAACATCTGCGCCGCGCTGCAGTCCGTCGCCGGCCATGTCGTCGTCGACCTCCCCTCGATCTTCAACGACTACGTGCTCGCGCTCATCGAAGCGTCGGACGACGTCCTGCTCGTGGGCAGCATGGACATCCCGAGCATCAAGAACCTGAAGATCGGGATGCAGACGCTGGACCTCCAGGCGATCGCGGGGCCGAAGCTCAAGCTCGTCCTCAACCACGCGAACGCGAAGGTCAAGCTCGACGTGAAGGAGATCGACCGCGTGCTCGGCCTCAGCGCGGACTTCCCGGTCCCGGACGACATCGCAGTGCCGATGTCGGTGAACGCCGGCCGTCCCGTCGTGGTCGACGACCCGAAGGCCCCGGTGTCGCGGGCGCTCGACTGCATCGCCGAGTCGTTGCTCGGCCCGGTGACGGTCCCCAAGAAGAGCAGGCGCGGGAAGTGACTGAGGACGGTACGCGATGACCCAGACCCAGCAACCGGCTGCCCGTTGGCAGGAGCGAACGCGCCTCGCAGGGCAACCAGCGCGAGCAACAGCTCGAAGAGATGCGCCAGAAGATGCACCAGTTCGTGATCCACGAGCTGGGCCCTCTGCTCACCGACCAGCGGATCTCGGAAGGCGAACTTCGCCGCCAGGTCGACGAACAACTGCTGCGCGCGCTGACCCAGGAGCGGTTGGCGTTGACGGTTGCAGAGCGCCAAGCGCTGGTGCAGTCGGTCACCGACGACGTCCTCGGGTACGGGCCGATCGACCAGCTCCTCCGGGACGAGACCATCACGGAAGTCATGGTCAATGGCCCGAACCAGGTCTACGTGGAGCGCAACGGCAAGCTCACGCTCTCCGAGGTGAGGTTCGCGGACGAGACGCACCTCCGCCGCATCATCGACAAGATCGTGAGTCAGGTCGGTCGTCGGGTTGACGAAGCCAACCCCATGGTCGACACGCGTCTTCCCGACGGCTCTCGTGTCAACTGCGTCGTGCACCCGCTCTCGATCGGCGGGCCGTTCATGACCATCCGAAAGTTCTCGAAGGACCCGTACACCGTCGACGACCTCATCAACTTCGGATCCTTCACCCCGCAGGTCGCACACTTCATCGATCAATGCGTCAAGGGGCGCCTCAACATCGTCGTCAGCGGTGGTACCGGTACGGGAAAGACGACGTTGCTCAACGTGCTCTCGAGCTTCATTCCGACCGACGAACGCATCGTGACCGTCGAGGATGCCAAGGAGCTCCAGCTGCACCAGGAGCACGTGCTCCCGATGGAAGCGCGACCACCGAACATCGAGGGGAAGGGCGAGGTCAAGATCCGCGACCTCGTACGCAACTCGCTGCGTATGCGGCCCGATCGCATCGTCGTCGGTGAGGTCCGCGGCGGTGAGGCGCTCGACATGCTCCAAGCCATGAACACCGGCCACGACGGCTCGATCACCACGGTCCACTCCAACTCTCCGCGCGACACGCTGTCCCGCATCGAGACCATGACCCTGATGGCGGGGATGGATCTGCCCGTGAGAGTCATCCGCGAGCAGATGGCCTCGGCGCTCGACATGATCGTGCAGCTGACCCGACTGCGTGACGGCACGCGCCGCATCACCCACGTCAGCGAAGTGATGGGCATGGAGGGCGACGTCGTCGTCCTGCAGGACATCTACACCTTCGACTTCAGCGCCGGCATCGACGAGGAGGGCCGCTTCCGCGGCGGGCTCCGGAGCACGGGTATCCGACCGTCGTTCTCCGAGAAGTTGAACGACTTCGGCATCGCGCTCGAGCCTTCGCTCTTCTCGAACGCCCAGGCACCCGCGAACCCGTTGGGTCGGCGATGAACGTACTCGTGTTCGCGGCCGCCGCCGAGGGACCCGCGAAGGTCGTCTTCGCGTTGCTCGTCGCCGCGGGTGTCCTCGGCCTCGGGTTGGCCGTCGTGCTCATGTCGGGCGACAACCGGGGCAAGATCGAGCGCCGCCTCGGCGACCTGCTGAACGAGCCCGAGGTCGAGACCGACGAAGACGAGGTCTTCGTTCCGCGTGGTGACCAGGCGCTCGCGGAGACCGCGGTGCTGCAGCGGATGGTCGGGCTCACCGGCCGCCTTGCCGACCGCGCGGGCTTGCTGACCCGCACCGAGGACACGCTCGAACAGGCCGACCTGCCGCTCCGCCCACCCGAAGCCCTGTTCTTCTACTTCGCGGGACTGTGCGTGGTCGGGCTGCTCGGGCTGCTCGTGCTGCCGATCCCTATGGCGCTGATTCTTGCCGTCATCGCCGGCGTCGTGCCGGTGATGATGCTGCACCGTCGGCGCAAGGGTCGGCTGCGCGAGTTCCAGGAGCAGTTGCCGGGCACGCTGAACCTGCTGTCGGGTTCGATGCGGGCCGGGTTCTCGTTCGCCCAGGGGTTGGAGTCGGTGGCCAACGAGGCATCGCAACCGACCCGCCGCGAACTGCAGCGTGTGTTCACGGAGTCTCGCCTCGGTCGGCCGGTCGAGGACGCGCTCGAGGACTCGGCGCAGCGCATGACCAGCGTCGACCTCATGTGGGCGGTCATGGCCATCCGCATCCAGCGTGAGGTGGGTGGCAACCTGGCCGAACTGCTCGACACGGTGGCCGACACGATGACCCAGCGGGAGCGGTTGCGCCTCGAGATCAAGGCGTTGACGGCGGAAGGACGCTTCTCGGGTTGGATCCTCGGCATCTTCCCGGTGGCGTTCGCCGGCATCCTGTTCCTGATCCAGCCGGACTACATGGGCGTGTTGTTCGACGAGCCGATCGGGATCATGGCGATCATCGCGTCGGCGGTGATGACCTTCGTCGGCTTCATCTGGCTGCGCAAGATCCTCCAGATCGAGGTGTGAGATGACGCCGTTGATGATCGCCATCGTGATCGCGGTCGCGGTCGGCGCACTCGTGTACGTGTTCGCGTCCTCCTCGATGGAGAAGGCCGAGGTGCGGGACTCGCTCCGCCGGCTGGAGGGCTACCAGATCCAGGACGTGCGCGACCAGGAGATGCTCGCTCCGATCAGCGAACGCGTGGTCGCACCGCTGCTCGACGGCCTCACCGGTGTCGCGCAACACTTCACGCCCGCGGGCTACGGCGAGAAGATCGCGCAGAAGTTGGTGCACGCGGGGAACCCGCCGAACCTGAACGTCGACAAGATCCTCGTCATGAAGCTCCTCGGCCTCGTGTCGGTCGTCTTCTGGCTGCCCATCCTGGTCTTCGTGCATTTCCAGGGGATGCTCCTGTTCGTCGGCGTGATCGTCTTGTGGGGCGCGTCGTTCATGTACCCCGACGTGATGGTGAACCGGATCATCGAAGATCGCGAGAAGCAGATCTCGCGCAAGCTTCCCGACATTCTCGACCTGTTGGTGATCTCGGTCGAAGCGGGTCTCGGTTTCGAGCAGGCCCTCGACCGCACCTGTACCGCAGTTCCCGGCGCCCTGTCCGACGAGTTCCGTCGGATGTTGCACGAGATCCGGATCGGTGCCACCCGGGCCGATGCGCTCCCGCGGCATGGCCGACCGCAGCAACGTCACCGAGCTGCGCGGCTTCATCCTCGCCATGCTGCAGGCGGACACGTTCGGTGTGTCCATCTCCCGGCTGCTGCGTTCGCAGGCGGACGAGATGCGCATCAAGCGCCGCCTCCGAGCTCAGGAGAAGGCGCAGAAGGCACCCGTGAAGATGCTGTTCCCGTTGGTGTTCTGCATCTTCCCGTCGATCTTCGTCGTCATCCTCGGGCCGGCCATGATCAACATCTCGCGCGCACTCTGAGATGACCGCGACCCCCACGCTCGAACGGCCCGAGCCCGCGCTCGCCACGGCGACCACCGACCCCGTCGCGCCGGCCACCCGTGTCCGTGGCAGTGGCCTCGGGTGGGTGTTCACCGCATTCTTCGGTGTGTTCGGGTGGGCGACCGGGATCGCCAAGCTCACCGACAACTCGTTCTTCTGGCACTTGCGCACCGGCGAGTACATCCTCGACCACGGCATCCCGCACCACGACGTGTTCTCGTACACGGCCCCCGGCACGAAGTGGGTGGCGCAGTCGTGGCTCGCCGAGGTGACCTATGCAGCGCTGTACCGAAGCCTGGGCGGCAGCGGCATCCGGCTGTTCGTCGGCGCGGTCGGTGCCGGCATCGGGATCCTCACGTACCGGCTCGCACTGCGCCTCGTGCGCGACCGGATGGTTGCGTGTGGGCTCACGGTGGCGGCGCTCGCCGGCATCTACACGGTGTGGTCCGAGCGTCCGCTCCTCCTCGGTGTGCTGTTCCTGCTGGTGTTGCTCTGGGTGGTCGAGGTCCCCGACAGCATCGTGGGCCGTCACCCCCTCGTGGTGATCCCACCTCTCATGTGGGTGTGGGCCAACACGCACGGCACCTACCAGCTGGGCTTCGCCTACCTCGGCCTGCACCTGGTCGGACGTTGGGTCGACGGCGCCCCGCCGTGGATCGGTCGCGAACGTCGACTGCTCATCGGTGCGGCCATCGGGTTCGTCGTCGTGTTCGCCAACCCCTACGGCATCGAGCTGGTGACCTTCCCGATCGCGTTGCTCTCGCGGGGCGACATCCTCTCGCACATCATCGAATGGAAGTCGCCGGACTTCCGCCAGACGTGGGGGATCGCGCTCGGCCTCTGGATCGTCGTGTTCCTGGTGGCACTCTCCCGCGGTCGACACCGGGTGACGCGCCGTGACCTGATCGTCTCCGTCCCGATGCTGCTCCTCGCCCTCTGGGCCGTTCGCAATGTCGCCGTCGCGCCGCTGATCGGCCTCCCCGTCGTCGCCCGGGCGTTCGCCCGCGACGAGGAGAAACCCTCAGAGCTCAGTCGCACCCTCGTGACCGCGGCGATCACGGTGCTCGTGCTTGCCGGTCTGGCCATGGGCGTGCAGGCGACGAGCGAGAAGACGTTCGACTTCTCCACGTACCCCGTGCGGTCGATGCAATACGTCCGCCACCATGACCTGATCGGACGGCATCTCCTCACCACCGACGCGGCAGCCGGCTACGTGATCCTCGAGGACTTCCCGCAGCAGCGGGTCTTCATCGACGATCGCTACGACATGTACCCGCGCCCGGTGATCTTCGACTACTTCATGCTCACCTCCGGGAGACCGGGGTGGAGCAAGGTCCTCGACAAGTATGACGTCGACGTGATCGTGTGGAGCAACGACACCTCGCTCGCCGCGTTGCTCGACCAGTCGTCAGGCTGGCAGCGCGTGCACCGCGACGCTACCGACTCGGTCTGGATCCGTACGTAGATCGCGTACGCTCGACCGTGTGGGTCGGGTGTACGACGACATCAACGAGTCGGTGCGAGCCTTTGTCGAAGGCCAGCCGATGTTCTTCGTCGCCACCGCGCCGCTCGCCGCCGACGGTCACGTGAACGTGTCGCCGAAGGGACTCGAGGGCACGTTCGCGGTGCTGGACCCGACCCGTGTCGCGTACCTCGACCTCACGGGGAGCGGGGTCGAAACGATCGCCCACGTGCGCGAGAACAACCGGATCACGCTGATGTTCTGCGCGTTCGACGGTCCGGCGCGCATCGTGCGGCTCTCGGGGCGCGGCGAGGTGACGGTGCCGGGTGACCAGGAGTATGCGGCGCGACGGGCGAGGTTCCCGACGGTCGCCGGCGCGCGTGCGGTGATCACCGTACGGGTCGATCGTGTGGCCGACTCGTGTGGGTACGGTGTGCCGCGGATGACCTTCGTCGAGCAGCGTGACCGCCTCGTCGAGTGGGCGGCCGCTCGAGGTGAAGACGGTCTCGTCGACTACCGCTCCGAGCGCAACCAGACGAGCATCGACGGTCTCCCGGGTTACGCTCCCTAGCGTGTCGTTTGGCGTCACTGGTGCGTCGTGATGGCGCACGAGTGACGCCAAAACGGGCCGTGTCGTGGGTGCTTGGCGAGCCGCTCGCGAGCGTGGGCGTCTGTACTCCCGCTGTCACAGTCAGCGTCGGTGGGCGCTCCGCGCCGGGCAGATCGCCACCGTGTACGGAACATGGCCGACGGTGATGGGGGCCGACACTGCACCCGTCGCCGTGGTGATCACTGACACCGTGCCATCTACGGAGTTGGTCACGTAGGCGCGCTTGCCGTCAGGGGTGAAGGCCACCGCGTCCGGACCCTTGCCGACGGTGATCGGCGACACCGCACCCGTCGCGGTGGTGATCACCGACACCGTGTTACCCGCGCCGTTAGGCCCCTCGTTGGTGACGTAGGCGTGCTTGCCGTCAGGGGTGATCGCCACCGCGGCCGGAGCCTCGCCGACGGTGATCGGGGCTGACACCGCACCCGTCGCCGTGGTGATCACCGACACCGTGTTGTCCGTGTAGTTGGTCACGTAGGCGTGCTTGCCGTCAGGGGTGATCGCCACCGTGTTCGGCTTCTTGCCGACGGTGATGGGGGGCGACACCGCACCCGTCGCCGTCGTGATCACCGACACCGTGTCGTCGAAGTCGTTGGTCACGTAGGCGTGCTTGCCGTCAGGGGTGATCGCCACCCAGTCCGGACCGTTGCCGACGGTGATGGGGGCCGACACTGCACCCGTCGCCGTGGTGATCACTGACACCGTGGGGTCGAGCACGTTGGCCACGTAGGCGTGCTTGCCGTCAGGGGTGATCGCAACCCCGATCGGCCCCTGTGCTGTGGTTCCGAGGCGGCGAACAACCAGGTCGTTCTTGCCGACGGTGATGGGGGCCGACACCGCACCCGTCGCGGTGGTGATCACCGACACCGTGCCGCCGAGCGGGTTGGTCACGTAGGCGTGCTTGCCGTCAGGGGTGATCGCCACCACACCCGCACCCGGACCCTTGCTGACGGTGATCGGGGCCGACACCGCACCAGTCGCCGTGTTGATCACCGACATCGTGCCGTCCAACAAGTTGGGCACGTAGGCGGTGCCCGGACACCCCCCGGCCGCAGCCGCACCGGACGTCGCCGATGTCGCGACCAGAATCCCCGACCCCGACAACGCCACCACGACCATGGCAACGAGCTTCCGGCACACAGCAACACCGTTCATCGGGCCGCTCCCCTCCGCGTGCTCGCGATCAGACCCTACGCCGTTTGGCGACTTGCGGTCGTAGACATCGGATCATCTGCGCGCCGCTCTCACGCGTCGACCCGAACAGATCGTCCGCGCATGACGCTCGCCAAGACGGGAGTGCCTACGTCGCTCCAAGCGGCTCCCGGAGCATCGCAAACGTTGTCTGACACGGCACGAGCCGCTGCAAGACGCGAAGAAGGGGCCGCACGCTGGGTGCGACCCCTTCTCGACGCTCTGTGAGCGTGTGCCCGCTTAGCCGCCGGCACTGCTGATGGTGCTTCCCTCGCTGTTGAACTTGCTGGTCATCTGACCACCGAGGAAGGAGACTGCTGCCAGGACGGCGAGGGCGATGAGGGCCACGAGGAGGATGTACTCCACCATGCTGGCACCACGCTCTGTGGTCGTGAGCCTTGCCTGGAGCCATGTCCGCACAACGAACAGGTTCATGGGATTGCCCCTTCTTTGCCGGATCAGTGCGCCGCCACGCACATGGGTATCGCCCCAAAAAGCTTCGGCGGGACCGCTCGTGGATCGAAGTCCGTGAGCGATCCCGCCGACTGCCTCATTGCCGGATGGCGAAGGTCAGCTGCCGGAGCTGCTGAGCTTGCTACCCGCGTCGTTGAACTTCGCGTTGACCTGGTTCTTCAGGAACACGACGGCCGCGATCACGGCGAGCGCGATGAGGGCAACGAGGAGGATGTACTCCACCATGCTGGCCCCACGCTCGTCCTTGGCGAACTTCGCTTCGAGCCAGGTACGAGTGACGAACAGGTTCATGTGCAATTGCCCCTTCCGAGAACCGGACCGCACGCCCGGTGTTGGTTATGTGCCGATATGGCCATCGTTGGGATCCGCGCCGGGCCAGGGGGCCCGGCGGGAATCCCAACGACACTTGCGCGAACGACGATCAGCTCCCCGAGCTCGACAGCTTGCTGCCGGCGTCGTTGAACTTGCCGTTCACTTGGTCCTTGAGGAACACCACCGCCGCGATGACCGCAAGGGCGATCAGGGCGACGAGGAGGATGTACTCCACCATGCTGGCGCCGGCTTCGTCCTTACCGAACTTCGCCTGGAGCCATGTACGCAACACGAACAGGTTCATGGAACGTCCTTCTCTGTCTGCGCCCCGAGTGGGGTCGGGATCCGTGTGAATCCGTGGCAGAACTTTCGGCACGCTCCGTGAGATCCTTGAGCACTGAATGCGAGATTCCACCGGCTGTAGCATTTGTCACAGTGCTGCTCGTGGGACTCACCGGGGGGATCGGTTCGGGGAAGTCGACGGTCGCCGATCTCCTTCGCCGGAAGGGCGCGGTGATCGTCGACGCCGACGAGGTCGCGCGGACCGTGGTCGAACCGGGGCAGCCGGCGTTCCGCGCCCTGGTGGACCGGTTCGGCGAGGGGATCCTCGGTGCCGACGGAAGCCTCGACCGCCAGGCGTTGGCCGCCGTCGCGTTCGCCGACGACGAGGGCCGCAAGGCGCTGGGCGACATCACCTGGCCCGCGATCGGTGAGGAATTCGAGCGTCAGATCAAGGTCGCGCCGCCCGAGGCGGTCGTCGTCTGCGACATCCCCTTGCTGGTGGAGAGCAAGGCTGCGGCCGCACGGCCCTACCGGTCGATCATCGTCGTGGAGGCACCGATCGAGCTACGGCTCGAACGGCTCGAGCTCCGGGGCGTGGCGCGCGACGACGCCGAGCGGCGGATCGCCGCCCAGGCCACCGACGACGAACGGCGCGAGGTCGCGACCCACATCGTCGACAACGGCGGTGATCTCGGCCGGTTGACCACCCAGGTCGACGCGATCTGGGACGAACTCTGTGCGCTGAGCGCGACCGCCGCCTCGGAATAAGCGTCACACCCCGCCGTTACCATCGACACGATGCCACCGCTGGAACTCGTCACCGATCTCCTCCCCGCCGGCGATCAGCCCGAAGCGATCGCGGCGCTCGCCGCCGGGATCGAGCGTGGCGACCGGTTCCAGACGTTGCTCGGGATCACCGGTTCGGGCAAGAGCTTCACCACGGCCTCGGTGATCGAGAAGGTGCAACGACCCACGCTCGTTCTCGCGCCCAACAAGACCCTCGCCGCCCAACTCGCCAGCGAGTTTCGGGAGCTGTTCCCGAAGAACCGGGTGGAGTACTTCGTCTCCTACTACGACTACTACCAACCCGAGGCCTACCTGCC
>CAVSEI010000004.1:0-190397 GCA_963726965.1 uncultured Actinomycetes bacterium
TGTGCGACCTCGCGGCTCAGGTCGAGGTTCAAGACCCCCGGTTCGACCCACGCGAACCGCTCGTCGGCGTCGACCTCGAGCACCCGGTTCAGTTGGGTGGTGACGATCACCAGCGGATCGTCGACCGGGTCGCGCCGCCCGCGAGGCCGGTCCCACTCCCCGCGCGACGAACGGACGGTCGTGGCGCGCCGCGATGCGTACCGCCTCCACGACCTCGTGTCCGGTCCGCGGGAAGCACACGACCGCGGCGCTCCCGCGGGCGACGCCCGCGTCACGGGAGTAGAGCGCGAGCTCGAGCGGCTCGGCACGCGCGGTCGGTCCCGAGGGCGGAGTGCAGATCGCCGAGGAGCGCGCGCGTGTGCCGTCGATGGCCCGAGACTATGGCGAAACATCGCGCCGAAAGCCGGATCCGCGCACGCGCTCTCGCTACGCTCGGCGCATCATGAGTGGACGGAAGCAGAATCACACCGGGCCTGCGCGCGAGTGGGTCACGTTCAGCGACCCGGACGACGACGGGCCGGACGTGGCAGATCGACGTGACGTTCCTGCTCTCCTCCTGGGAGTGCATCTTCGGTCGCGGCTGCCAGGGCATCTGGACCGAGCCGACGCCCGAGCTCGTGCACGGTTGCTGCACCTACGGTGCGCACTTCTCGGACAAGGCCGACCGCGACCACGTGGTGAAGGCCGCCCGGGAACTCACCGCCGACGAATGGCAGTTCGCCAAGGTGGGCAAGGCGCGGGGCATCTTCAAGAAGGCCGGGAAGCAGGACGACGGTTCCACCGAATGGCAGACCCGCGTCGTGCAGGACGGATGCATCTTTCTGAACCGGCCCGGATTCGCCGCCGGGCCCGGGTGCGCGTTGCACCTCCACGTGCTCGAGCGGGGCGAGCACTTCAGCGAATTCAAACCCGAAGTGTGCTGGCAGCTCCCACTTCGTCGGATCGACGACGAGCAGGACGACGGCACCGTCGTGTCCCGCCTCACCGAGTTCGGGCGCGAGGGTTGGGGGGAGGGCGGCGAGGACTTCGCGTGGTGGTGCACGGAGGCCCCCGAGGCGTTCGTGGGGAAGCGTCCCGTCTACGAGTCCATGGGCGTCGAGCTGCGCAAGATGCTCGGCAAGCGGCTCTACCGGCAGGTGGTGACCTATCTCGACGCCCGGCGGAGCGCCCGTGCGTTCCCGCCGGTCGCCCATCCCGCCGTGGTGCCGGTCACCATCGGCCGCCGCAAGCGTTGACCGGCTGCGCTACAGGTAGAGCCCGGTCTGGCCGTCCTCGCGGACGACGCCACGGCGTGCACGTCGTGTTCGCGGAGGATGAGGTACTCCTCACCCCGGATCTCGACCTCGAATCCGGCATCGGGTGCGAACAGCACCCGATCGCCCTCTTCGAGATTGCGCACCGTGGGGCCGACGGCCACGACCTCCGCCCAGGTCAGGCGCCGGTTGAGGTTCGCGGTGGCGGGGATGAGGATCCCGCCGCGGCTCTTGCGATCGCCGGCCTCGTCGGAGGGGAGGACGAGCACCCGGTCCGCGGTCATGCGGATGGACTGCTTCGTGTCGTCGGAGCGCGCGGTGGCGCGGTTGGCCATCCCCGGAAGGCTACCGGCTTCGAACGCCCGGCCACCCTGCGGCTAGATTCGGCGGAGTGGCCGAGTCTGCGGAGGTTGCCGGGCGTAGCGCGCCGCTCGTGACCCCGATGGACGTGCCCTCCCGGTCCGAGCCTCCGAACGCTGACCGTCGGGCCCGCCGCGCCGGCGCCACCGCGCTCGTGTACTTCCACCTCACCAAGCCGCGCGTGATCGAGCTGTTGCTCGTCACCACCCTGCCGTCCATGATCCTCGCGGCGGGCGAGATGCCACCGGTGGCGTTGATCGCGAAGGTGCTGCTGGGTGGCGCGCTCGCGGCGGGTGGCGCGAACACGATCAACTGCTGGATCGAGCGCGACCGCGACCAGTTGATGCGTCGCACCGCCCACCGTCCGCTCCCGCACGGCGACGTCGCGCCCGAAGGTGCGTTGATCTTCGGCTTGGTCCTCGAGGCGCTCGCGTTCGCGTTGCTGTGGTCGACGGTCAACCTGCTGTCGGCCGTCCTTGCGGTGAGCGCGATGTTGTTCTACGTCTTCGTGTACACGATCTGGCTGAAGCCCCGCAGCCCCCAGAACATCGTGATCGGCGGTGCGGCCGGTGCGGTACCCGTACTCGTGGGCTGGGCCGCGGTGACCGGCGGGCTCGCCGCACCGGCGTGGATTCTCTTCGCCATCGTGTTCTTCTGGACTCCCCCGCACTTCTGGGCGCTCTCGCTCCGCTACTTCGACGACTACCAGGCCGCGGGCATCCCCATGCTGCCGGTCGCCAAGGGCATCCCCACCGCCGTGCGCCAGATCGTGATCTACTCGTTCGTGGTCGTCGCGACCACCTTCACGCTGCCGCTCGCGACCGACGCAGTCGGCACGATCTACATCGGCGCCGCCGCGGTGCTCGGTGTCCTGTTCATCGGCCAGGCGATCCGCCTCGCGCGCGACACGACGCCGGCGCAGGCCATACGGTTGTTCACGTACTCGAACACCTACCTCGCGCTCCTCTTCGCTGCCGTTGCCGTCGACACCCTCCTCCGTTCCGTCTGACCCCGCGGCCTCGAACCGGGCACGCCGGATCCTGCTGGTGTTCGCGGTCGCGCTCGTCGTGGTGGTCGGTGCCATCACGTGGGTGGCCGTCGCGAGCAGCGGAGACTCGTCCGACGGCACCGTCGTGCCTGCGGCCGTCCGTGCCGGTGGCCCGAAGGTCGGTGATCAAGCGCCGGACTTCACCCTGAAGACGCTCGACGGGAAGTCGGTTCGCCTCTCCGACTACCGGGGAACACCGGTGGTGTTGAACTTCTGGGCGTCCTACTGCCATCCGTGTCGCGAGGAGTTCCCGCTCTTCCGCGACCAGCTCGCGGCGCACCGCGGTGGATTCGCCGTGCTCGGCGTCGACTACAAGGACATCGACTCGGACGTGCGCGCGTTCGCCAAGCAGCAGCGCGCGACCTGGCCGATCCTGACCGACCCGTCGGACGCAGTCGGCAAGGCCTACGGGATCCGCGGTGCCCCAGACGTTCTTCATCGGTCGCGACGGGAAGATCGCGCAGCGCTACTACGCGCAGATTCCCGATGCCGATTTCGCCGCCGAGCTGGCCAAGATCACGAAGCGTCAGGGCTGACGCTTGTTCCGGCGGCGGGTCCTCCTGGTCGCGCTCGGCGCGCTCGCCATCCGGATCGCCTACATCACGTTCGTCAAGCGCCATGACCTGCTTGTCGGCGACGAGCCGTACTTCCACCTCACCGCCAACTGGTTGGCGCAAGGGTTCGGGTTCACCGCGCTCCCCCACTCGGGGGTGCCGTCGGCACTCCACCCACCGCTCTACTCGCTGGTGCTGACGCCGGTGTCGTGGGTGGCATCCGGAAGCGCGGTCCTCGCGCAGCGCCTGACCGGTGCGGTGCTCGGCACCCTGACCGTCGTCGTCATCGGGTACCTCGGGCGGGAGGTCAAGAGCGAACGGGTCGGGATCATCGCCGCGGTGCTCGCGGCCTGCTCACCGACACTCTGGGTGAACGACGGGGTGATCATGTCCGAGTCCCTCGCCGGACTCCTGATCGCGACCGCGCTGCTCCTCACGTACCGGTACCACCGCACCCCACGCCTCCGGACCGCAGTGCTCCTCGGCCTGACCTGCGGGCTGGCCGCGTTGACCCGCGGGGAACTGATCCTGTTGATCGGCTTCCTCGCGGTGCCGCTGCTGCTGACCGGTGAAGACCGTCGCCGGCGAGGCATCGCGGCAGCGTCGGCCCTCGCGGTCGCGGTGCTCGTGCTCGCGCCCTGGGCGCTGTACAACGTCTCCCGGTTCGAGCAACCGGTCTACGTGTCGAGCAACTTGGGCGGCACGCTCTGCGGCGCCAACAACGCGCGCACCTACTCGGGTTCCGAGATCGGCCTCTGGGACCGCGGTGCCTGTCCGCCCATGCACCCGCCGCCGGTCGACCAATCGGAGCTGAACGACTTCTGGACCAACCGCAGCATCGACTACGCCCGGGACCATGCCGGCCGGCTTCCACTGGTCGCCGCGGTACGCCTGGCGCGCATCACCGGTCTCTACGCGCCGGGTCAGATGGCCGCATTCGAGGTCGACACGGGAGGTCGGCCACGCGTGGTGTCGTGGTTCGCGTACGGCGCCGCGTTCCTGCTGGCCGCGTTCGCGGTGTACGGGTTCGTCGGGTTACGCCGGCAGCATCTGTTCGTCGCGCCCCTCGTCGCCATGATCGGCTTCGTCGCCGTCCTCGCCGTCCTCCTCCACGGCGACGTCCGCTACCGGTTGGCGGCCGACATCGCGCTGATCGTGTTGGCCGCCGCGGGCGTCGACCAGCTCGTCCAGCGCGAGCAGCAGCAGGATCCAGCCGGCGACCCGGAGCTGCACTGAGGCGGTGACCGCGTGGCGGGCGACGTTGTGCGCGTCGCCGATCCACACCAGCCACAGGTGCGGCACGACGAGGACCAGCACTCCCAGGGTCAGCCACACCGCGCCGCGGATGGTCGATCGGCGCCGACGGGCGAGCAGCCACCCGGCCGCGAGTACGACGAGGCCGAACCAGAGCGCGAGCGGAATACGGTCCGGGACGAACACCGAATTGAAGATCGGATCGAGTGGCGATCCCGCGTAGGAATGGCCGCCGATGACCCCCCAGACCTCGACCGGCGAGGTGAGCAGCTCGCCGAGATCGTCGATGGGGCCCTTGATCCCGAGGCTCGGATGCGTGACCAGGCGCTCCACGTAGGTCTGGCGGCCGTGGTCGTCGACCCAGCGCCGGAACGCCGCGAGGCGCGGATCCTGGAACAGTGCCGGGTCGCCGGCGCGGGCGATCTCACCGATGTGGCGACGGAGCGCCGCGGTGTCGGGCATCCCGGCGTCCCGCCAGGAGGCGGCGAGGTCGGCGTCGGGCAGCACGCGGTTGAACACGATGTTGTCGTACGGCACCACCCACCGATCACCGACGTCGGAGCCGACGACGCGCGGCGCCCGAGACCACGACCGCGAGCCCGCAGGCGAGCGCGCACCACGGCTGACGGGCCACCGCGGCGATGACCAGCCCGACGACGGCGGCGAGCACCACGACGTACGCGTTCGAATCGCGCGTGAACGACCAGCCCAGGATCGAGACCGCGAGCACCGACCAGGCCGTCACCCGAACGCCGCGCGGCGGTTGACGCGGGGATTCACCAGCACGAGGCCGGCGGCGAACGCGAGGACGAACAGCGAGATCGACAGCGACTCCGACGCCGCGAGGTCGTTCCACACCTGGATCCGTTCGGACAGGCTGCACCCCAGGACGACGACGACGCCGAGCACGCTCACGGCCCGCGTGCGCACCACCGCGGCGACCGCGAGCGCGAGCGCGATCCACGCGCCCGTACTGATCACGATCGCGCCCCAGTGCACGCCGGCACCCTCGCCCAGCACCTTGATGAGGAGCGGATAGCCCGGTGGCTTGATGCCGGCCCAGAAACCCCGGGACGTGAGCGACGCCCGCTCGACGGCCTGGTAGTCCGTCCAGTCCGAGAAGGACGCGAACTTGGTGACGAGGAACGTCGAGCGTGCGTGCCACCAGACCGTGACCACCACGTACACCAGCGCGAGCACGCCGTGCACGACGCCGAGGGGGCGGCGCGTGACGACCCCCGCCGGGCCGGTCGTCACTCTTCCCAGCGGAACCAACGGATGGCGGCGAGCGGCGCCGCGATCGCCCAGACGATGAGCACGACGAGCTCACCGGTCGGGAAGCCGACCCCCGGCGTGACCGCGGCGCGGACCGTCTCCGAGAGCGCCGCCGCGGGGAGGGCCTTGGCGAACGTCTCGATGGCGTCCGGCAGTTTGGCCAGTGGGTAGGCCATGCCGCCGAGGAAGAGGAGGACGAGGAACAGCCCGTTGGCGACCGCCAGGTTGGCCTCCGCCCGCAAGGTGCCCGCGAGCAGCATGCCGATGCCCGCGAACGCGACGGTGCCGAGCAGCAGCAACAGGATCGCGAGGACGAGCGCCCCGGTCGCCTGCCAGCCGAGCGCGAGCCCGGTCAGCACGATCAAGGTGGCCTGGAGCACCTCCAGCGCGAGGACGTTGAGGGTCTTGGCGCTCAACAGTCCGGCGCGCGACAGCGGGGTCGAACCGAGGCGCTTGAGCACGCCGTACCGACGCTCGTAGCCGGTCGCGATTCCGAGGCTCACCATCGCGCTCGACATCACGGCCAACGCGAGCACCCCGGGCACGAGGAAGTCGACCGGTTCCTTGTACGTCGTGTTGACCGCGTCGACCGACGAGAAGAACACCAGGATGCCGAGCGGGATGACGAGGGTGACGAGCAGGCTCTCGCCCCGTCGCACGGTGAGCAACATCTCGATACGCGTCTGCGCGGCGACCGCCTTCGCTTTCACGCGCGCCCCTCGCCGGTGAGCCGCAGGAACACATCCTCGAGACTGCGGCGACCGGCGCGGAGTTCGCTCACCAGTGCACCCTGTTCGCACAGCCAGGCGGTGAGCGCGGCGACCAGCGCCGGCGTCGCGGCGGTGTCGACCAGATAGTCGCCCGGGCGCAGCTCGCGTACCGCGCCCACCGCGACCCCGAGGTGGCGAGCAAGGTCGTCGACGGCGAGGCCGGGCGCGGTCGTGAACGTCGTCTCGTCGGCCGCGGCCCGGGTGGTGAGCTCGGCCGGCGAATCGCACGCGACCAGGCGGCCGTGATCGATGATCCCGACCCGATCGCACAGGTGCTCGGCCTCGTCCATGGCGTGCGTCGTGAGCACGACGGTCACGCCGTGATCGCGCAGCTCGCGGATCATCGTCCACGTGGTCGCGCGTGCGTGCGGGTCCATCCCCGCGGTGGGCTCGTCGAGGAAGACCAACGACGGCTTGCCGACGAGCGCGAGGGCGAGCGACAGCCGCTGTTGTTGGCCGCCCGACATCCGCCGGACCAAGGTGCGGCGCGAGTCCTCGAGGCCCACGAGGTGCAGCAGGCGCTCAGGATCGTCGGGATCGTCGTAGTACGAGGCGAAGAGTTGCAGCGCTTCCAGCGGACGAATGCCCGGGTAGAGCCCGCCTTCCTGCAGCATCACGCCGATCCGCGGACGCAGCGCCGCGCCGTCGCGCCACGGATCCACGCCGAGCACGCGGACGTCGCCGGCGTCGGCGCGGCGGTACCCCTCGAGGATCTCGACCGTCGTCGTCTTCCCGGCGCCGTTCGGTCCGAGGAGGCCGAAGACTTCGCCGGCCGCGATCGAGAGCGTGATCCCGTCGACCGCCAGCGTCGGTCCGTAGCGCTTCTCGAGCCGCGGCGACCTCGATCGCGTGCGCAGGAGAGTTCACCGCTGCGGGAGCCTAGCCAACCGGTCGATTCCGCCCCGCGGTCGGTAGCGATGCGCCGCAGGTATCGCCCGTGCTCAGTGGTCGCTCACACAGCTTGCGGAACTGCTCGACGAATCGATCTCCGGGCGATTGGGCGTAACGTTGCCTTGATGGCCACTCGGGTGCGCGCCCGCGAATCCCTCGTCATGAACTGGACGGCGAAGGGCGCGATCCTGCTCGGCGCACTCGGCGCGGTCGTGGGCCTCGTGGTCGGAGTGCTGGACGACCGAGGATTCCGCGTCGCGGTGTTCGCGACCTTTGAACTCGGCACTCCAGCATTCATCCTCGGTGGGATCATTGGCGCGGTGGGCGGCGCCGCGGTGCTCGGCATCCGCACCCTGCGCCACGATCTCGCACACGAATCAAGCTGAGCCACCGCCCCGCGGTCCGGCCGCGCCTGCGACACCCGGTGCCGCGAGAGCCAAGTCGGTAGCATCCGCCCGCATGGCCGAGTTCCTGTCCGAGGCGTGGATCGCCGAGCTCGACGCGGCCGTACGAGGCGCCGAGGACATCCGGGTGGCCGACGGCGTGCTCGTGATCGAGCAGGTCGTCCGCGATGCGACCGCCGGCGACGTGCGCTACCAGGTGCTGCCTCGGTCCGGACGGCGGGCGCGTCGTGTCCGGCGGAACCGCTCCTGCCGACCTCACGCTCCTCACCGACCGTGCGACCGCCCAGGCGCTCCACTGCGGCCGCATGCGGGCGCAGGACGCGCTGGCCACTGGCTCGCTCAAGGTCCAGGGATCGCCGGAAGTGCTGGCCAAGCGCGCCGACGTGTTGGCCCGGCTCGACGCCGCGTTCACGTCGGTCCGCACCGCAACGAGCTTGCCCGACGCCCGGTAGCGTGCAGGGCGATGCAGCCCTTCGAACGGCTCCGGGCCATCGCCCGTCATGGTGGCGACGACCGGCTCCTGGTCGCGGAGGCGGCCGACTGCCTCGGCGAGTTCGACGACGACCCCGCCGCACTCGTCGTCACCTGCCGCCGCCTGCTCCAGCACCATCCCGATCGGGCCCCGCTCTGGTGGCTGTGTGCACGGGTGCTCGCCGCGCCCGATCCGTCGGAGGCGGCATGGGACGCCGAAGCGTTGATGCGCGGTGACTCCACCCCCGACCGCCTTGCCGCGCTCCTCCCGTTCCCCGCCGATCACCCGGTGGCGGTCTTCGGGTGGCCCGAGCTCGTGGGCGCCGCGCTCGCCCTCCGCCCCGACCTGGAGGCGCTGGTCCTGCGGGTCGAGCGTGGCCGCGAACGCCCCGGTGAGGGGAGCTGGCGCTCTCGGCTGGCCCGGAGTGATGCGTCGGCCCGGCCGGTGGACGGGGTCGAGGCCGTCGCCCTGGAACCGTCGCACATCCTGGTCGAGGTGGCCGGCGCCAGCCCCACCCAGGTGCTCGTCGCCGACGGCACCTCGGCGGCACTGGCCGACCTCGCCCGTCCCGCGCTGGTGGTCTGGCTGGTGGCAGGCGTCGGCAGGGTCCTGCCCGCCCGCCTGTTCGACGCGATGACCGCCAAGCTCGGCGAACCCGAAGATCACGGACTGGAATTGGTCGACGTCCAGATCGCCGATCGCATCGCCGGCCCGACCGGCCTGGTGCGGCCCGAGCATCTCCTCCGACGGGTCGACGCGCCCGTCGCCCCCGAACTCCTCCGCCTGAACTGACCTGATCCAATCTGACGCGTCGGAGACTCGGGAGCAGCTCCGGTGGGTCGTGGCGCGGCGGTGCAGTGCCCGGATCGAGGTCGAGGTAGTCGGGAGTCGGCGAGCGCCGGATCCGTCCGACCCGGGTGGTGAACCGCCGACCGAACCACCGCCGGACGCCGGTGCGCACCGGAGGCACCAGCAACAACAGCCCGAACGCATCGGTGACGAACCCGGGAACCAGGAGCAGAAATCCGGCGATCGCGAGCAGGCTGCCGTCGGTCATCGGGCCCGTGGGCACCCGGCCCGCGTCGAGCTCGGCGCGCATGCGCGCGAGCGTGCCGACCCCTTGACGCTTCACCAGCCAGGCGCCGCAGAGCGAGATCGCGAGCATGAGCGCGAGGGTGTCGAACACCCCGATCCACTGGACGACCTGCAGGAAGACCGCGATCTCCACGAGCGGCCACAGCACCAGCAGGAGGATGACGACGAACACGCCTCCAGAGTTAGGAGTCCGGATCAGGAATCGCGTCTCAGGCGTCGAGCGCGAGGGGAAGCACGTTGGTGGTGTCGCCGTCGACCGCATCGGGGCCCTGGTGCCGCCGCACCGCCTCGATCTTCTCCAGTTCACGCTCCACGCCGCGACGGCGGGTGCCCTCGAGCTCCTCGAACGCGACCCCGGCGGTCTTGAGGTTGCGACCGACCTTGTCCATCTGCTCGACGAACCGGTCCCACTGCTTCTCGAACCCCTGGAGGAGCCCGAGGATCTCGTGGGAGGTCTGGCTCAGTCGGAAGTTGTCGACGGACTGCCGGATCACCGCGAGGACTGCGAACAGCGTGAGCGGTGAGCAGAAGATCACCTTGTCGCGCAGCGCGTCGTCGAGGATCGTGCGGTCCTGCTCGTGGATGAAGCCGTAGACCTGCTCGTTCGGAATGAACAGCAGTACGCAATCGACGGTGCCGCCGGCGGTGTCGATGTACCGGCGTCGGGTCACCTCCTGCAACCGGAGGCGGACGTCTTTGAGGAACTCCTTGCGGAGGCGCTCGCGCTCGACGGGCGACTCCGCGTCGAGGAACCGCATGTAGTTGTTCAGCGGGAACTTCACGTCCATGTGCAGGGACAACCCCTGCGGCAACAGGAACGTGTAGTCGGGAATGCCGCCGGACCCTGCCATCGGGTGGTGCTTGCGATAGTTGATGCCGTCGACGAACCCCGCGAGCTGCAATACGTCTTCGGCCATGCGCTCGCCCCACTGGCCGCGTGCGGTGGTGCTCGAGAGCGCCTCCCGCAACGAGTGGGTGGTGTCGGCCAGTACCTGGGTGTGGCGACCCGCTTCCCGAAGTTGGCTGGTGAGCTCGCCGACGTGTTCACGCCGCGAACGCTCGACGTCTTCGACCAGGCGGTTCAGGCGGGCCAGCTCCTCACGCATGGTGCCGACCTGCTGGTCGATCGCGTGTTGGGTCCCGCGCAACTCCTCGGTGCCGCGTTGCCGTTCGGTTGCGAGCACCTCGCGCTGCATCTGCAGCAGCTGCTCGATCGGGAACTCGGGCGGCTCCCGCCGCGCCAGCTTGGACGCGATGACGAGCGCGGCGCCCACCGCGACCAGGAGCACGATGACGAGCAGCACGAGCAGGACGGTCACGGGTTCCACGTCGATCACGCTACGACGGGGGTGTGACGTCTACGAGGATGTCACCCGAGGCGCAGTGTCTCCAACGGTTCGAGGCGGGCCGCCTTCACCGACGGGTAGAGACCGGCCATGACCGACACGCCGACCGCGAGGCCGATCCAGAGCGGCATCTTGCCGTAGTCGATGACCACGACCCAGCCCGCGAGACCCGACACGAGATACACCACGCCGACCCCGAGCAGCGCGCCGAGCATCCCGCCCAGGATCCCGACGAACAGGGCTTCGAGGAGGAACTGGAGGGCGATGAGCGACCGCGTGCTCCCGAGCGCGCGGCGGATACCGATCTCGGACGAACGTTGGATCACGGAGATCGACATCACGTTGGCGATCCCGAGCCCGCCGACCGCCAGCGCGAGGATCCCGGCGAACAGCGCCGTCTGCTGCAGCGTCTTGTCGGCCCGTGACGACGCCGCGAGCGCGTCGCTCGGGATCTTGGTGCTCACCGACTCGGTACCGCCCAACGAGATCGCGGTCGGGAGCGCGTCATTGGTCTCGGTGGTGGTACCCGGCTGGGCGCGGACGTACATCTTGGTGGGTTTTCCCTCGGTGGCGAAGTCGTGCTTCGCCGCCCACTGCGTGACGAATGCCGCGTTGTCGAGGTTGGGATCGAGCGCGACGCGGTCGAGCACGCCGATGACGCCGTAGTCGATCCCGTTGAGGGTGATCGTCCGGATCTCGCCGGGGAGCACGCCGTACTGATCGGCGAGCCCGGAGCCGATCACGACGGATCGCGTGTGGTTGGTGCGGTCGCTCGCGCGTATCCAGCGCCCGCTGCGCATGGGAACCTCGAGCACGTCGGGCAACTTCGTGTCGGCCGCGAGGACCGGAACCGGGAACGCTTCGTAGTACTTCTCCGATCCCTCGTTCGGCAGGGTGAGCACACCGCTGATCTCGGAGACGGCCGATGCCCGCTCGACCGTCGGGATGGCCTTGGCCCGCGCCACCGAGTCCGCCGGGAGGGTGGGGTTCTGCTGCCCGAACGTCCCGCCGGCCTCGACGGTGATGAGGTTGGTCCCCAGTTGTGCGAGCTTCTCCTTGAGGTCGCCCTTGGCCGACTCGGTGAGCCCCACCGCGCCGACCATCGCCGCCACGCCGACGACCGGCCCGAGCAGGATCAGCAGCGTGCGCACCTTGCGCGACGCGACGCCGTTGGCGGCGATGCCGAAGATCTCACTGGCCCGGCTCATCGATTACCGCTCGTGGCCCTGGAACGGCGATGGGGTCTGGCGTTCGTCGCTGACGATTCCACCGTCGAGCATCGACACCACGCGGTTGGCGGTGGCGGCGATGCCGTGGTCGTGGGTCACGAGCACGACGGCGCGGTCGGGTGACTCGAGCCCGGCGAAGATCTCCATCACCATCGCCGCGTTGCGCGAGTCGAGCGCGCCGGTCGGTTCGTCGGCCAGCACCATGATCGGCTCGGTCACGATGGCCCGGGCGATCGCCACTCGCTGTTGTTCTCCGCCGGACATCTGGAGCGGACGGTGATCGGCTCGCGCGGCCAGGCCGACCTGGTCCAACGCGTGGAGCGCGCGTTCGCGCTGTTCACCCCGGTCGAGGCCACGGAACAGCAGCGCGGTCACGACGTTGCCGTAGGCGGTCAGGTGCGGGATGAGGTGGAACTGTTGGAAGACGAACCCGATCGTGTCGCCCCGGAGCCGGGAGCGTCCGGCGTCGTCGAGGGTGCCGGTGTCGATCCCCGCGACGTTCACCGTGCCCTCACTCGGTCGGTCGAGCACGCCGAGCAACCCGAGCATCGTGGACTTTCCCGAACCGGACGGCCCGATGATGGCGAGCAGGTCGCCGGCGTGGATCTGCAGCGAGACGTCGCGCAACGCGTAGACCTGAACTTCCTCGCCGTAGACGCGCGAGACCTTGTCCAGTTCGATCAGCGGCGTCTGCGCGTCCAGCTCGGGCAGCTCCGGTGCCCCGGTCAGCGGGGCCGGCGTGGTCGTCGGTGTGGTCGTCGGGGTGGTCGTCGGCGTCATCCGCTGGAGCCCTTGTCGACCTGTACGACCACCACCTGTCGGGGCTCGAGGCCGGACTTGATCTCGATGTACGACCCTTCCGACAACCCGGTCTTCACCTTCTGCTCGTGGATCTGGCCAGTGGACAGGGTGATGACCCGCACGACGTCCTCGCCGGCGCCGTTCTGCTTCACCGCCGCGATGGGAACGGTGAGCACCCCGAGCTCCTCCTGCACCACGACCTTGATGGTGACCGGCGCGCCGTCGGCCGCGCCCAGGTTGCCCTGGACCTGCACCTTGCCCTCGTAAGCCTGCTTCTTCGTGTCCGGATCGGTCGTGGCGAAGTCGTCGAGCTCGGTGATCACCCCCGGCGCGGTGTCGGTCGCACCCTGGACCTGCACGGTGACCTTCTGGCCCACCTTGAGCTTGGTGCGGTCGGCCGCGCTGGCTTGGAGCGTCACCGTGAACGCGGTCTCGGTGAGCGAGAACAGTGGCTTCCCGGCGACGGCGATGTCGCCTTCCTTCACGAACACCTCACCGAGGTGGGTGGGCCACGTGCCCGCGATCATGTCGGTGGGCAGGAAGAAGACGTTCGTGTTCAGGGTGAGGATCGGGACGGTGGCGGTCGTCTGGCCCGCGGGCAGGATCACGGTGCCGGTCACCGGCTCGAGGTCTTTCCCCTGCTGGGCGGTTCCGGTGACCGTGTACTGCACCGAGATGTCCTTGATCGGCGGCTGGTCGGCCACGATGGTGAACACCGCGCCGCCCCCGAGACCCACCGCGGCCGGTCCGCCGAGGATGCTGATCTTGGGCAGGGTCGACGACACGATCAACACCCCCGCGAGCGAGGGGGTCCCGACGGTGTACGCCGAGTTCGGTTGCACCCCGACGAACAGCGCGGGGTCGACCTGGACCTTCCCGTTGTCGAGGGTCGGGATCTGGACGACGGTGGACGTCATGCCGGGCGGGATGGTGACGAGACCGCCGGGGATGGTGTAGTCGGAGCCCTGGACCGCGTTGCCGCCGTAGCTCAGGTCGATGGTCAGCGGGTCGCTCGAGCGCGCGGTCGATCCCGACGGTGAAGACCGCGGGCTGGCCGGCGGGAGTGCGCAGGCTGCCGGCGGTGATGTTGACGACGGGCGTCGCTGCCTTCCCGCTCGTACCCGCGATGGTGATGGTCGCGCTGCTGACCGGCCCCACCTTGTAGCTGGCCGACGGGCCGCCCAACGAGACGACGAGGAGCCGGTTCGGTTTGACCGTGGCCGACGTCTTGGTCTGGATCTTCACCGTCGCGGTCTTCGTCCCTGCCGCGAGCGTGACCGTCGGCGGGAACGCGACGTAGTCGCTGTCGGGCACCGCGTCGCCGCCCGGGACCAGGCTCACCTGGGTGTTGTTCAGCGGTGCCTGGTCCGCGGTGACGGTGAGCGTCGCGCTCGAGCCCTGCTGCACCGTGGTCGTGCCGGTGAGCGTCAGCTTCGGGCACGTCACTCGACACGATGGTCGTCGTCGCCGAGGGCGGGGATGCCGAGGGTGTAGCCGGTACCGGAAGCGACGGTGACGGTGAGGGTCTTGTCCGGCTCGACCAGGCCGTTCGCGGGTGAGGATCTGGACGGACGTCGAGGACACGTTGGCGGGCAGGTGAAGGGAGCCGACGGCAGGACCACGTCGTTGGGGTTGTTGGCGGTCCCCGAGAAGGAGAGGTTGAAGTTGATCGGCGAGGCGCTGACCGTGTCGGTACGGACGATGAAGTGTCGTCGTGCGCCCTTGTTCACCTGGCTCGCGGTCGAGACGATGCTGAGCGCGGCGGATCCACCAGCGGGGTGACGTCACCGGCCGAGTGGAACGCGACGTTGGTCGCGGTCGCCGGACGGTGCGCCGCGGTCTTGGTCGCCGGCGGGCCGATGGTCAAGCCGGCGGAGGTCTGGTCGCCGAGCTTGTAGCCCGCACCCTGCACCAGCGCGACCTGGACCGCTTCGCTGGTCGACGGCGCCGCGCCGGGATACTTGTGCGCGGCCTGCCACTGCGCGAGCGCGAAGCGGGTCTGTTCGGTGTACTTCTCGTCGACCGTGCCCGGTGAGTACCCGGCCGCCTGCAGGGTCGCCTCGAGCTGTTCGACGTCGGCGCCCTCGGCCCCCACGTCGAGTCGCCGGAAGAACGGGAACGCGCCGACGGTGGTGACCGAGTCCCGACCGTCGAGGGCGAGGATCGCCTCGTTGGCGGTGAGCTCGACCCCGGCGTCGAGGTACACCTTGCTCACCTGCGCCGCCTCGGTCACGCTGTTGATGGTGCGTTCCTCTTTGCGGCCGAGCGTGCCCTGCACGGTGACCTCGTCACGCAGGTCGCGCGGGATCGCGACCGTGGTGATGAGCACCGGGTTCGAACTCGAACTGTCACCGCTCGAGGAGAAATAGGCGACACTGCCACCGACCACCAGCACGGCCACGATCCCGGCCACAATCCACTTCCGCACGCCGTGCTCCCCCTGCGCTCGAGCTGGTGTTCAGCTGGTCGACTTCTGCGCTTTCGCCGCGCACTGCTCGAGGTCCTTACTGGTGAAAAGGTCCTTCCCCGGGGGCGGCTGGATCTGGTTCTGGTTCCCGCCACTCGTGCTGAACGAGAACAGTCGCCCCTGGGCGTCGGGCACGGGCTCCGCGATCTTCCAGCCCCGGTCGACCATGCACGATCGCCACTTCAGGTAGCCCTTGTTGCGGGTCTTGATCTCGGCCGGCGTGAGGTTGTCGTTGGCGGCCTGTGAGTCCTTCAGCGCCTGGACGATGTTCGAGCGCGCCGCGCACGTCGACAGGCCCTTGATGTAGTTCGGGTCATTGGTCGGCGACTGGGGATTGCTGCTGTCCGGCGCGCCGATGAACTTCACCCCGGACTGGTCGAGGCACGAACGGAACTTCCCGAACGCGGTGAACATCTCGGTCGTCGGATCCTGCTTGGTCGCGACGATGGTGGTGGCCGTCGGGTCGCCCTGGGCATCGGAGGCGCCGGTGGCGCCACCTGACGATGCGACCTTCGCGGGGCGCACGACCTTGCCGTCGACCACCTTGTAGCCGGGCGGCAACTTGATGTCGATCTGGCCGGCGGAGAGGATCGTCGCGTCCGAGGAACCGCTGGCGCCACCCCCGCACCCGGCGAGCACCGCACCTCCGAGCACCAGGAGCGCGACCGCGACGAACGGTGCTCGTCTCGTCCGACCGGAAGTGCCCGGTTCCCCCCGCATGCTTTCCCCTACGTCGATGACGTCTCGCCCGCGTCCGCAGCTTGCCATACGGCGAGGACCGAGTGAAGTCATCGGTCCAGATGATTCAGGAGCAGCCGGTTCAGCGCCTCGGGTGCGACCTCGGGGATCCAGTGGCTCACCCCCTCGAGCACCTCGAAATGGTACGGACCGACGACCTCTGCCCCACTGGCCTCGGCGGCCTCGCGGCCCAGGGCGACGTCGTCGGTCGACCACACGTACATGGTTGCCCGCGGGCTCGTTCTCGCGCCGGAGGAATCCGTGCATCCACCAGTAGACGCACGAGGCGGCTCAGACCTTGCACGAAACTCCGGATCGGTGAAGCTGTTGGCCCGGTACCAGTTCAGCCCGCCGGTGAGGGCGGCGCCGTAGTCGGCCGTGAACACCCGGCGGTACTCCGCGGCCGCGTCGGCCGGATGCTCCGCGTATGCGGCGTCGAGGAGGGCGGCGTCGTCGGCGAGGAAGGCGGCCTCGGCCTCGTCGGTGCGGAACCACTGCATGTAGCTCGACCGCTCGCGTTGGTCGCTCCCGGACTGCAGCGCGTGGAGGAACGCCGCGGGGTGGGGTGTCGACACCACGGTGAGCGTCTCCAGACGATCGGGATGACGGTCACCGACGAACCACGCGACGAACCCACCCCAGTCGTGCCCGACGAGGTGAAAACGTTCGGCGCCGAGCGAGTCGGCGAACCCGAGCACGTCGGCGACGAGGTGGTCGATGTGGTAGTCGGCGATCGCGGGAGGGCGCGCGTTGCGCGCGTAGCCGCGTTGATCGGGCGCGACCACTCGGTAGCCCGCGGCGCCGAGCGCGGCGAGTTGCGCACGCCACTCGTAGGACGTCTCCGGGAACCCGTGCAGGAGCAGCACGAGGTCACCATCGGGTGGACCGTCGGCGAGCGCGGTGTAGGTGTACGGGCCGACCGCGAGCTCGAGCGTCTCCATGAGTGCTCCCTTCAGGTGCGCCGCGCCGAGAGGCGGGCGGCGCGGTTCACGAGGTTCTCGGCGCCGAGCCGTTCGGCCCAGGGTTCGAGTTCGGGCGTGGCCCCGCGCCACTCCCAGTCGTCGACGGTGCCGACGGCGGCCTCGGTACGCAACGTGGCGAGGTCGAGGAACAACCGGGCCGCGTCGCGCGTCGTGGCGAGCGTCGCCGCGAGCTTGGCCGCACCCCGCACCGACACGTCCCACTCGGCCGCGTCGTCGGGGATGGCGTCCAGGTGTTCGTACCGGGCGAGCACGGTCGCGGTCGATTTGGCGCCCCACCCGGGAAGGCCGGGGAAGCCGTCGGCGGTGTCACCGACCAGCGCGAGGTAGTCGGGGATCGAGCGCGGCCCCACACCGAAGCGTTCGCGCACCGCGGCCTCGTCGAGCACCCGCCCGCCCTGACGCCGGTCGAGCTGCGCGACCTTCGGGTCCTCCACGCACTGGCCCAGGTCCTTGTCGGGGGTGCAGATGAACACCCGGTCCACCCGCGGATCGTCACGCGCCACCCGCGCCGCGGAGGCCAGACCGTCGTCGGCCTCCAGGTCGACCATCGGCCAGACCGTCACCCCCAGCGCCTCGAGCGCGTCCTCCAGCATCGGGAACTGGATCATGAGCTCGGGGGGCATGCCCTCACTGGTCTTGTACCCGATCCACAGGTCGTTGCGGAACGATTCGACGACGTGGTCGGTGGCGACCCCGAGGTGGGTCGCACCCTGCTCGAGCATGCCCAGCACCGACCCGAGCACCCCGCGGACCGCGGCCACCTCGATCCCGTCGTCGTCGAGGTGCGACGGGACCGCGAAGTGGTGGCGGAACAGCTCGTAGGTGCCGTCGACCAGGTGGACTTCCATGCTCGGGAGCCTGGCACACCCCGACCCATGATGCCCCTACCAACCGTTAGGCGAGCTACCCTCGGGGTGTGGACGACGACCAGCTGCTCGCCGAACTCGAACCGACGGCGACCAAGCTCTACGACCGTCACCTGGCCACCGCCAAGGAGTGGTTCCCGCACGAGATGGTGCCGTGGAGCCGGGGCCGCGACTACGACGCCGGTGAGGCGTGGGACCCGGAGCGGTCCACCCTGTGCGAGGGTGCGCGCAGCGCGCTGTTCCTCAACATCCTGACCGAGGACAACCTCCCCCACTACTACCGGCAGATCAGCAGCAAGTTCGGCAACGACGACGTCTGGGGCCAGTGGAACCGCCGGTGGACCGCGGAAGAGGGTCGCCACGCGATCGTCATCCGCGACTATCTCGCGGTCAACCGTTCGATCGACATGCGCGAACTCGAGCGGGCGCGCATGCGCCAGGTGTCGCTCGGTCTCGTACCGAATCCCGACAGCATCGCTGACGGCATCGTCTACGTCGCGCTCCAGGAACTCGCCACGCGTATCTCGCACCGCAACACCGGCAAGCTGCTGCACGATCCCGAGGGCGCGGCGATCATGAGCCGGGTCGCGGCCGACGAGAACCTGCACCATCTCTTCTACCGCGACCTCGTGTCCGCCGCGTTGGAGGTCGACCCGTCGGGCATGGTCGCCGCCATCGAGCGTCAGGTGCGCACGTTCGAGATGCCGGGCGCGGGCATCGAAGACTTCAAGGTCCACGCGCGCGTCATCGCCGATGCGGGCGTCTACGACTTCGCGTCGCATCACGATCAGATCCTGGTGCCGGTGGTGTTCAAGCACTGGCGGATCGAGCAGCTGCAGAACCTCAAGTCGGCGGCCGAGCAGGCCCGTGAACGCCTCGTGAGCTACATCGAGAAGGTCGGGAACGTCGCCAAGCGCATGCAGGCGCGGGCTGCCGCCTCAGGTCAGTTGGTCGCGCCCGCGTAACGCGTGGCCTTCGAACTGCTCGAGGCCCCGTTCGACGATCCGGTCGTGAGCCCAGGCCATCGCCGGGCGCGCCACCACCGCCATCGCCCGCAGGACGGGCGCTCGGAGCTCGAGCGCCCAGGCCAGTCGCGCTTCGGTCCCGCCTGGGGTCTCGTGGAGCTCGAGGCGCGCCGGACCGGCGAGATCGCCCTCGACCCTCGTGACGAGGCGCTGGTCGACGACCGCCTCGTCGACCCGGATCGTGCAGCGCAGCTGGTAGGGCAACGGCGCCTGGATCACGACGTGCGCCACTGCGTCGACCGTGAGCGCCTCACCGTTGCCATCACCCTCAACGTCACCGTCGACCCGGAAGTCGCGGAGCCAGGGCCACCATTCGCGGTAGCGATCCGTGTGCGAGAGGGTCGACCACAACTCTTCCGGGCTCACCCCGAACTGCCATGACCGGTCGAAGCGGAACGGTGACGGCACCGCATCAGCTTCGCCGCCGCTTCACGCAGGCGCAAGCAACGGTTCGGGTGACGGCACGGTCGCGATCGTGGCGGTGCGCTCGAAGAGTCCGAGGTAGAGCACGACGGCCGCGCTCCACACCGCCGTCGCCCCGGCGATGTGGATGCCGACGAGGAACGCGGGGATGTCGTTGAAGTACTGCACGTAGCCGACGGCCGCCTGCGCGATCAGCACCACCAGCAGCAGGGTCACGCGTTGCTGCACTGATCGCGGCGCGCGATCCTTGCGCAACAGCCACACCATCACGAGCACCGCGCCGAGCAGGATCATCACCAACGTGCCGTGGACCCGCGCGACGTCGGGGATGCGCAGGTCGAGGCGCGACACGTCGTCCTTCTTCCCTCCCCCGCTGTGCGGGCCCGCGCCGGTGACCACGGTTCCGGCGATGAGCACGAGCGCGACCAGGACGAGCAGGATCCGCCCGAGCGTGACGGTGCGGGGCGTGACGATCGCGTGGGCGGGCGCATCCGGCTGCCCGGCGCGACGGACCAGGACGAGCGCGTTGGTGAGCAGCACGATCGAGAGGAGGAAGTGCGCCATCACGAAGCCGGGCTTGAGGTCGAACAGGACGGTGAGCCCACCGAGCACCGCCTGGGCGAACACCCCCGCGACCAGCCCGACGGAGAGCCAGATCAGGTCACGCCGCTTGGGGATCCGCACGAGGCTCCCCAGCACGGCCACGATCACCGCGATCGACACCGCCCCGGTGAACATGCGGTTGAGCGACTCGATCCACTGGTGCGAGTCCGACTGCGCGTGTGCGGTGAGCTGGCCGGCGGCGCAGTTCGGCCACGACGGGCAGCCGAGTCCCGAGTCGCTGAGGCGCACCGCACCGCCGGTGACGATGATGATCGCCAGCAGGACGGCCGCGACGATCGTGATCCGGCGGTACGCGATCGGACTCAGGTGCGGCACCCGCATGACGGCCGATGGTACCGAGCGCCCTGCCCGTGAGGTCAGCTGTGCTTGGCGTTGGAGCGGGTGCGGCCGCGAATGGCGGCCTCGAGCACGACCTTGCGGAGGCGGACGTTGGCCGGCGTGACCTCGACGCACTCGTCGTCGGCGATGAACTCGAGCGCCTGCTCGAGCGACATCGGCCGCGGCGGCACGAGGCGCACGGTGTCGTCCGAACCCGACGCGCGCATGTTGGTGAGCTTCTTCTCCTTGGTGGGGTTGACGTCCATCTCCTCGGAGCGGGCGTTCTCGCCCACGATCATCCCCTCGTAGACCTCGATGCCCGGGCCGACGAACAGCTGGCCGCGCTCCTGGAGGTTCATGAGCGCGAACGTGGTGGTGAGGCCACGACGGTCGGCGACCAGGCTGCCGGTCGGGCGGGTGCGCAGCTCGCCGTGCCACGGCTCGTAGCCGGTCGAAGACGTGGTGGAGCATGCCGGTGCCGCGGGTCTCGGTCAGGAACTCGGTGCGGAAGCCGATGAGCCCACGCGCCGGCACGAGGTACTCCATGCGCACCCAGCCGGTGCCGTGGTTCACCATCTGCTCCATGCGGCCCTTGCGGAGCGCGAGCAGCTGGGTGACGACGCCGAGGTACTCCTCGGGGACGTCGATGGTCACGCGCTCGACCGGCTCGTGGATCTTGCCGTCGACCTCGCGGGTGACCACCTGGGGCTTGCCGACGGTGAGCTCGAAGCCCTCGCGCCGCATCATCTCGACCAGCACCGCGAGCTGCAGCTCGCCGCGGCCCTGCACCTCCCACGCGTCGGGACGCTCGGTGTCGAGCACGCGCAGCGACACGTTGCCGACCAGCTCGGCGTCGAGGCGGGACTTGACCAGGCGGGCGGTGAGCTTGGTGCCGTCCTGGCCCGACAGCGGCGACGTGTTGATGCCGATGGTCATCGACAGGCTCGGCTCGTCGACGTGGATGACCGGCAGCGGGCGCGGGTCGTCGGGGTCGGTCAGCGTCTCGCCGATGGTGACGTCGGCCAGGCCGGCGATGGCGATGATCTCGCCCGGCCCGACCTCGTCGGCGTCGACCCGGTCGAGCGCCTCGGTCACGTAGAGCTCGGTGATGCGCACGGTCTCGATCGTGCCGTCGGCGCGGCACCAGGCGACCGGCTGGCCCTTGCGCAGCGTGCCGTGGCGCACCCGGCACAGCGCGAGGCGGCCGACGTAGGGCGACGCGTCGAGGTTGGTCACCAGCGCCTGGAACGGGTGGCTCTCGTCGTAGACTCGGGCGCGGGGATGTGGTCGAGCAGGGTCTCGAACAGCGGCTTGAGCGTCGGCTCCGCCGTCGACACGCCCGCGATGAGATCGGGATCGGCGGGGTCGAGCGACCGAGCCCGTCCGGGCGTTGCAGTACACGATCGGGAAGTCGATCTGGTGCTCGTCGGCGTCGAGGTCGAGGAACAGCTCCTCCACCTCGTGGACGACCTCGGCGACGCGGGCGTCGGCGCGGTCGACCTTGTTGACGACGAGGATGACGGGCAGGCGGGCCTCGAGCGTCTTGCGCAGCACGAAGCGGGTCTGCGGGCAGCGGACCTTCGCTCGCGTCGACGAGCAGCAGCACGCCGTCGACCATGGTGAGCCCCCGCTCGACCTCGCCGCCGAAGTCGGCGTGGCCGGGCGTGTCGATGATGTTGATCTTGACGTCGCCGTAGCGGACGGCGGTGTTCTTGGCCAGGATCGTGATGCCCTTCTCCCGCTCGAGGTCCATCGAGTCCATGACCCGCTCGGCGACCTCCTGGTGCGCGCCGAAGGCGCCGGTCTGGCGCAGCATGGCGTCGACGAGGGTGGTCTTGCCGTGGTCGACGTGGGCGACGATGGCGACGTTGCGGAGCGCTTCTTGGCGGGGCAGTGCGCGCGCGGACATGAGGGCCTTTCGGATCCGAGTCGCCGGGGGAGCCGGAGCAAGTCTACCGCCGGCGACCGCACTTCTGCCGGGCGCCCGAGGTCGCGCCTCGTCGACCAGGCGGGCCAGGTAGGCGGTGAGGACGGCACACCCGATGGCGACCAGCACGCCGGGAGGCACGACCACGATGAGCGAACCCACGATCTGGTCCTCGACCCGGAGGTCGCCGCTGTTGTACCCGAGGATCACGAGGACCAGGAACGGGCACCGACCCCGAGCGAACGCCGGCGAAGCATGCCGGGCCAGGCCCGCCGGGTGAGCGACGACAGCCACGATCGCGCCCAGCACCAGGCCGATTCCCCCGCCGAAGGCCCAGAGGACCGGTGCGGCGACGCTGTTGGGCCGGGGCCGTTGACGGTCGACTCGAGCGCCGCCGCCAGCGTGGTGAGGAGCGAGGCTCGTCACCACGGCGATCGCCGCCCCCGAGCCACATCGCCCGCTCGTCCCGGCTCGCATCGTGCCGGACAGCCCGACCCAGTGAGGCCCCCCGACCCGCCACCACGACCTTCACCCGGATGGACCAGTCGACCGCCGAGCAGTGGGGCGTCATCGCCACCGAGACCATCGCCCATCAGCCCCGCGTCGCCGACTCGGTGCTGACACTGCTCCGGAGCCTCGCCGGCATCACCGACGGGTTCGCGGTCGACCAGCTCACGCACTCGCCTCCAGACCGCCACGCTCGCCGAGCGGGCCGGTGCCGACGACGAGCTGGTCGTCGCGTCGCTCTGCCACGACATCGGCAAGGCGGTCAGCGTGGCCAACCATCCGCGCATCGCGGCCGAGATCCTGCGGCCCTACGTGCGCGACGAGGTGCGACTGGATGATCGAGGTCCACCAGGACTTCCAGGGACGCCACTACTACGCGCATCTCGGCGGCGACCCGAACGCGCGCGACCAGCACCGCGACCACGAGTCGTTCGCGCTCGCCGAGCGTTTCGCCGACGAGTGGGACCAGATCGCGTTCGACCCGGCCTACGACACCCTGCCACTCGAGCACTTCGAGGATCGCGTGCGCGCGGTCGTTCGCGAACGCCCCGTTCGCTCTGAGCCCGTGACCCTCGCCGAGTTCCCGGACGACTGGTCGCGCGCGCTCTGCGTCGTCGCGCATCCCGACGACCTCGAGTACGGCGCGGCGGGCGCCATCGCCAAGTGGACCGCGGCAGGCAAGGAGATCATCGTACCTCCTGGTCACCCGGGCGAGGCCGGCATCGACGCCATGGCGCCGGACGAGACCGCGCGGGTGCGCGAGGCCGAGGAGCGCGCCAGCGCCGCGGCGGTGGGCGTCGACGCGGTCGAGTTCCTCGACGGCCACGCCGACGGTGTCATCGAGTACGGGTTCCCCCTGCGGCGCGATCTCGCCGTCGCCATCCGTCGCCGGCGTCCCGAGGTGCTGGTGTCGATCAACCTCGCGAGACGTGGGGTGGACCGACGCTCAACATGGCCGATCACCGCCACGTCGGCCTGGCGCTCCTCGACGCCTCGCGTGACGCGGGGAACCGGTGGGTGTTCACCGACGCCGGCGGACGAGCCCTGGTCCGGGGTGCGGCTGGTCGCGTTCGGCGGTTCTCCGGAGGCCACCCATTTCGTCGACCTGGGCGAACACCTCGAACGCGGGATCGCCAGCTTCCGCGAGCACGCTGCGTACATCGCCGGGCTCGGCCACCACTTCGATCCGGACGAGTTCCTCCGCGGGATGGCCCGGAGCGCCGGTGAACAGGTCGGTTGCGAGTACGCGGCGACGTTCGAGGTCTACGAATTCTGACCGGCGACCTCGACCGCGAAGGCCGCCAGCGCGGCGACCAACGCCTCGGTGTGCCTGCGGTGGATCTCACCCCGTTCGCCGTATCCGTACGGCCCGATGGCGCGTACCGGATGCGGCAGCTCGATCTGCACGCCGCCGCGGGACGCCCGGTTCACCGGGTTGCGCGGATCGAGCCCACGCAGGCGGCGCGGGATGCGATCGAGGTCGTCGACGACGCGGTACTCCGGGAGCGCGGCACGGAGGCGATCAGCGAGTACGGCGGCGAGCACGCGGTCACCACCACCGACGAGCAGCGCGGTGTGGAGGTCGTCGTGTCCCCAGTAGCCGTGCACCGACACGAGCGCGTCGACGTGGTCGAGGAACGCGGCGAGCAGGGGTGCGCACGCGGGATCGGTCTCGTGCGACGGCACGTGGTGCTTGAGATCGTCGGGCTGCACGATCGCGTAGCACGACGCCCCTGATCGATCGGCGGCCGCCCGGGCGATCTCGGCCGTCCCGGGCTCGAGCCCGCCGTGGAGGGCCAGGAATCCGACCGACGACGCCAGGACCTGCTCTTCGACCACCTCGGGGTGCGCGAGCAGGTCGGCGAAGGCCACGCCCCGACGGTAGCGGGATGCGGGGGGACGCTGTGTAGCATCCGCGCCCATGCTGTGGCGTCGCCCGGACGGCGATCTCGTGCGCGACGTGCCGCCCACCAAGGCGATCATGCCGTACCTCATGCGGGGGCGGAACGAATCCGCGGTCTACTTCGAGCAGCACGTCGCGATGAAGCAGGCCGACCTCTACATCCGCGAGTTCAACCAGGCCCACCCCGACACTCCGATCACCATCCAGCACGTGGTGATGTGGACGATCACCCAGGTGCTCGACAAGTTCCCGACGATGAACCGTTTCGTCGTCGGCGGTCGGCTCTACCAGCGCCGCGGCATCTGGTTCACCTATTCCGCCAAGCAGAGCCTGAAGGGCAAGTCGCCCCTCATCGTGTTGAAGCGCCGGTTCGATCCGAATGAGCCGTTCGTCGACATGGTGCGGGAGATGCAGGAGCAACTCCGGGAGGACAAGTACGGGGGCAAGGTCAGCCCGTCGGACGCCGAAGCCGCGCTCATCCTCAAGTTCCCGGGTGTGATCCGGCGGCTCATCCTCGCGGTCGGGCGCGTCGGCGACGCGTTCGGGTTGTTGCCCGCGTCGATGATCGAGCACGACCCGATGTACGCCAGCGTCTTCTTCGCCAACCTGGCCAGCATCGGGTTGGACGCGTGTTACCACCATCTGTACGAGTACGGGAACATCGGCATCTTCGGGGTGATCGGCCGGCCGACCACGGATCCGGGTTCTCCGACCAGCGGTCCCGACCGCCGGCGAACCATGACGCTCCGGTGGACGTTCGATGAACGGGTGGAAGACGGCCTGGTGGCGGGCTATGCCCTCAAGCGGGCCAAGCAGATGCTCGAAGACCCGGTGGCCGCCGGGCTGCCTAGCCCGGAGTCCGGGAGCCTGCTTGGCCCGGAGTCCGGAGCCTGCCGGTGCCGCGCCATCACCCGGTTCCCCGTAGACTCCCATGCCGACCGGTACGCTGACCGGATGCCGGGGGCCAGAGAAGGGTTGGGGTGAGTCTCGGGTGAGCTTTTTTCGCGACCGCCTCGAGGCATTCCCTCGCCTGGCCGACTACCGGCTGGCGAAGGCCGCGGGCTACTGGCCGTATTACAAGACCGTCGAGAGCGCGGCGCGGGCCCGGTTCACCATCGAGGGCCAGGACTACATCAACTTCGGCTCCAACAACTACCTGAGCCTCTCGTACCACCCTCGCGTCATCGAGGCGTCCCAGCGCGCGACCGACCGCTACGGCACCGGGGTCACCGGCTCCCGCCTGCTCAACGGCACCCTCGATCTCCACCTCACCCTCGAAGCCGAGCTGGCCGAGTTCTACGGACGCGAAGCGGCCCTCGTGTTCTCCACCGGCTACGTCGCGAACCTGAGCACGATCAGCGGCCTGCTCAGCCGCCACGACTACGCGGTGCTCGACAAGGACGCCCACAATTCACTGCTGACCGGCGTGAACCTCTCGGGCGCGACCATGAAGCGGTTCGGGCACAACGACGTCGATCGCATGACCAAGATCCTCGACGAGCTCCCCGCGGACCGCGGCAAGGCCGTGATCGTCGACGGCGTCTACTCGATGGGTGGTGACACCGCCCCGCTCGCCGAGATGGTCGAGTTGTGCCGCCACTACCCGAACACGTTCATCCTCGACGACGAGGCCCACGGGCTCGGGGTGCTCGGCGCCCGCGGTCGCGGGGCCGCCGAGCACCACGGTGTGCTCGCCGACGTCGACCTCATCACCATCACCTTCTCGAAGACCCTCGGCTCGTGCGGCGGCGCGCTCATCGGCGCGGCCGACGCGATCGAGCTGCTCACCCTCGATGCCGATCCGCTGATCTTCACCGCGTCGAACACGCCGGGATCGATCGCCGCCGCGCTCGAAGGACTGCGCATCCTGCGGGACACGCCCGAGATCGTCGGGCAACTCCGCGGCAACGTCGACCTCTTCCTCGGTCTCCTCACCGAGCGCGGCGTGCCGGTCAACCCGGCCGAGAGCGCGATCATCACCATCCCGCTCCGCCAGCGCGACGAGCTGTCGGCAGTGGTGCTCGCTCGCGAGCTGCTCGAAGCGGGCGTGTTCGTGAACCCGGTGGTCGCCCCCGCGGTGCCCAAGGGACTCGGCCTCATCCGGTTGAGCCTGATGCTCGACCACACCGAAGCGTTGCTCGAAGAAGCCGCCGAGGTGATCTTCAAGGTCCTCAACGACAACGACCAGTTGCCGGACGGCGTCTGATCCGACGGGTCGACCCCGCGGCGGCGAGTCTCAGGCGAGGCGTTGGTCGAACGTGCGCTCCCAGTCGCGGTGGCGGCGCTTGGCGTCCTGGATGAACGGCGACCAGCCGATGAGCTTGATGATCACGGCGTTGGCCGTCCGCATGGGTTCGCGGAGCGGGCGCACGACGTCGAGAAAGAGGACGACCCGGGTCTCGTCGGTGTCGTTCCACGCTTCGTGCTCGTAGGTGTCGTCGAACACGAGGCTGTGACCCTCGCTCCAGTGCCGCGACTTCACCGCCGACCTTGATGCCGACCGCGAGCCGGATCCTCGTCGGGCACGATCAACCCCAGGTGGTAGCGCAGCACCCCCTTGTACGGTCCGTCGTGGGGGGGAATCCGCTTGCCCGGGCCGAGGATCGAGAACATCGCGGTCTCCATGCCCGGGATCGCTTCGATCAGGCGGGTGGTCTCGGGACAGCGCGCGCAATTGGCGTCGCTCCGGAAGCCGTAGCCGTAGAAGAAGTACGTCTTCCACTGGTCGTCGTCGGTCAGGTTGTACTGATCGGTGCTGATGTCCTGGAAGTTCGGCAACGCGTCGCGGTACGCGAGCACGCGGTCGAGCTCGACTCGTATGGCCTTCCAATTCCGCTTCGAGCTCGCGGACCCAGGGGAAGTCGGCGGGATCGTAGAAGGGCTGGTCGGGAAGCTCCGACCGGCGCGCGATCGAGCGGTTCACCCGTTTGAGCACGCGGTCGCCGACGTGGTTGGTCACGTCGACGGCTCGCTCCCACGCCCGGGCCATCCCGGTCACCTCGGACATCGGAGCACGAGCGTAGCGGCGGGTGTGCACGCGCGATGAGAGACTCTCCCCCATGCGCTTCCGGATCTTCACCGAACCCCAGGAGGGAGCGACCTACGACGACCAGCTCGCGGTCGCCCTCCTGGCCGAGGAACTCGGCTTCGACGCCTACTTCCGCTCCGACCACTACATCAACTTCAGCGCGGCCGACGGTCGGCCCGGCCCCACCGATGCGTGGATCACGCTGGCCGGCCTCGCCCGCGACACGACCCGGCTGCGTCTGGGCACGCTGGTGTCCCCCATCACGTTCCGGCTTCCGGGTCCGCTCGCCATCGTGGTGGCCCAGGTCGACGCGATGAGCGGGGGCCGGGTCGAGCTCGGCCTCGGCGCGGGCTGGAACGACCGTGAGCACGCGGCCTACGGGATCCCCTTCCCGAGCACCGGCGATCGTTTCGACCAGCTCGAAGAGCAGCTGGCCGTGATCACCGGGCTGTGGTCCACGCCGGACGGTGAGTCGTTCTCGTTCGCGGGCGAGCACTACGCGCTCGACGTCGTCACCGGCGTTGCCGAAGCCGGTGCAGCGCCCGGGTCCGCCCATCGTGATCGGCGGCTTCGGTCCGAAGCGCACGCCGAGCCTGGCGGCGCGCTACGCGGCGGAGTTCAACGTCGCGTTCGCGCCGCCCGCAGGATTCCCCGAAATCGCGGCGCGGGTGCACGCGGCGTGCGAGGCCATCGGACGCGATCCGGCGACGCTCCCGACCAGCATCGCCAACACGATCGTGTGCGGTGCCGACGACGCCGAGGTCGAACGACGCGCCGCCGCGATCGAGCGCGACGCCGCGAACCTCCGGGACTTCGCCGATCGCGGGGACGCCCGCCGAGGTGGTCGACCGCATCGGTTCGTACCGCGACCTCGGCGCCGAGACCGTGTACCTCCAAGTGCTCGATCTGCACGACCTCGACCACATCCGGCTCATCGCGGCCGAGGTGCTGCCCGCGTTCAGCTGACGTCCGGCGTCTCGTTGAAGCTGTGGAGACTCGGACCCCACGGGCCGATTCCGACGCGCGCGACCGACGCGACCTGCACGAACATGCGCCACGTGGCCTCGTCGCCCGCTCCGACGGTCCAGGCGATCGCGGCCTTGATCGGCGAGACGTGACTGACGACGATGACGTCGCGCTCGCGGGCTTCGTCGACGAGATCATCGCACGCGGCTCGCACGCGCGCGCCGAGTGCGGCGAGTGACTCACCGCCGCCCGGTACGAAGGCGGGGTCGGCGCGCCACGCCTGCCAGACCTCGGCGGGCACGTCAGCCAGCGGTCGGCCGTCGAACGTGCCGTAGTCGAGCTCGATCCACCGGTCGTCGACGTCGACCGGCTGTCCGAATGCGGCCGCGGTCTGCATGGTGCGGGTGAGGGGGCTGGCGACGACCCGCGCGCGACCCGGCAGCATCGTCGCCAGTGCCTGCGCCTGACGCCGACCCAGCTCCGAGAGGGGCGGATCGGCCCGACCGAGGAGCAGCCCACGCGCGTTGGCCTCGGTCTGGCCGTGGCGGACGAGGACGAGCACCGGCCGACGTTACCGTCGGGCCTCGGTCGGGCGACGACCAATCCCGACGACGCGCTCCTATCGTGCCGTCGTGCTCCGACGTCTCGTCGTACTCCTCCCCATCGCCGCGCTCGTCGTCGGCATGGGCGCGCCGATCGCGGCGGCGCGACCGGCAGGCGTCCGGCACGACCCGGTGTTGCTCGTCCACGGCTGGAACGGATCTGGAGCGAGCTGGCACGCGATGACGGCATACCTGCGGACGGCGGGGTACGAACCCGACGAGATCGACGCCATGAGCTACGACAGCAACGCGTCCAACGTCGACACGGCGCGCCAGATCGCGCGGGAGGTCACCGCGCTGCGCGCTCGTACGGGTGCCGACCGGGTGGACGTCGTGAGCCACTCGATGGGCGCGATCTCGTCTCGCTACTACCTGGAGCGACTGGGTGGCGCCGCCCACGTCGACGCGTGGGTGTCGTTGGCGGGGGTCAACCAGGGCACCCTCTGGGCGTACGGCTGCTACGCGCTCACGCCGTGCCGGGAGATGGTCCCGTCGTCATCGATCCTGCACCGCCTCAACGATGCGTTCCACCCGACCGGTCCGACCCGCTATGCCGCGTGGTGGTCCCCGTGCGACGACGCCATCGTCCCCCACGACCACGCCGAGCTCGGTGGTGCACAGAACGTCGAGACCGCGTGCCTCGGCCACTCGGAGCTGAAGCGCGATCCGACCGTGCTCGCCCAGGTCGTCCACTTCCTCGAGGAGCAGCCAGCAGCGGGTTCGTGACGGGCGCTCGCCTGAGGGATCCGGTGCCTCCGGCCCGAGTCGAGTACCGCCCGCGGGCAGGTCTCGGAAGGCATCGATTGTGGGCCGGAGGCACCTGACAATCGTCGTGCCGCCCTTCGGCGTTACACCGGGGCCCGACCCTGTCGTGGCTCTGGGTACGACAGGGCCGGACCTGGGTGCTTCAGGGTGCCGGGGACTCGTGCGTCGGGCGTCCCGCGGCGCCTGCCGGAGCCCGAAGGCGGCTCCGCCGGTGGACGCCGGGAGTGGCCATCCGACTGGGGGGCGGCGGCCCACCGTCGACGGGGGGGATCGTCGGGTGGGCTGGCCGGAAGCCAGGATGGGAGTGGGCGTCCATTGGGTCCATCTTGGCGATCCCGCCTGAGATTCCGGTGAGAGAACCGCCGGGGCCGGGTCAGAGCCTGCCGGGTCAGAGTTGGTGGCGGAGGACCTTGCCGAGCGCGTTCCGCGGGAGCTCGTCGACGAACCGCACGCGGCGGGGCCGCTTGTACGGCGCGAGCTCCTGCGCCGCGTACTCGAGCAACGCCGCCTCGGTGACCGGGGGGTCGGCCGGCACCACCACCGCGACCACGAGCTCGCCCCATTCGTCGGACGGTTGGCCGACCACCGCGACGTCGGCGACGCCGGGATGGGCACGGAGGACGTCCTCCACCTCGCGCGGGTACACGTTGAAGCCACCGGAGATGATGAGCTCCTTGCTCCGCCCCACGATCCGGAGGTAGCCGTCGGGGTCACGCGCTCCGATGTCGCCGGTCCGGAACCACCCGTCGGCGGTGAACGCGGCTGCGGTGGCGGCCTCCTGGTGCCAATAGCCCGGGAAGACGTTCGGGCCTCGAAGGAGGATCTCGCCGGGACCGGCGTCGCCGCCGTCGCCGAGCTGCAGTTCGACGCCCGGCAGGGGAAATCCCACGGTGCCCGCCCGGCGTTCGCCGTCGTAGGGGTTCGAGACGTTCATGATGGTCTCGGTCATGCCGTACCGTTCGAGGACCCGGATCCCGGCGCGGGCCTCCAATCGCTCGTGCAACTCGGCCGGCAACGGCGCGGAACCGGAGACGCAGAGCCGCAGGTTCGCCAGTTCACCGACCCGCTCCGAATCCGCCAGCCGGGCGTACATCGTCGGCACGCCGAAGAACAAGGTTGCGCGATGGGTTCGAGCCGCGTCGAACACCGCGTCGGGCTCGAAGCGGGGAACCAGGATCGCGGCGGCCCCGCACAGCAGCGTGCCGTGCAGGCCGACGCCGAGCCCGTGGACGTGGAAGAGCGGCAGGGCAAGGACCAACCGGTCCTCGGCCGTCCAGCGCCAGGCCAGTCGGAGCGCCTCGCAGCTGGCCAGCGCGTTGCCGTGGGAGAGCATGGCGCCCTTCGGTGCGCCGGTCGTGCCGGAGGTGTAGCAGAGCAGTGCGAGGTCGTCCGGACCGCTCTCGTCCAGCCGCGGTTGGGGACCGTCGGGCAGGTCGACGGTCGGCCCGGTCACGACGATCGGTGCCGACGTGGCCGCCGCGATCACCGCGCCCCGCTCGGGCGAGTCGACGAGCGCGGCTGCGGGCGCGCAGTCGGTCACGATGTGGGTGATCTCCCGCTCCCGGTAGGCGCCGTTCACCGGCACCACGACGAGGCCGAGGCGAAGCGCGGCCACGTGGGCGACGACGAGGTTTCCCGACGCCTCCGCACTCATCACGATGCGATCGCCGGTACGCAGCCCGGCGCGTGCCAGCCGCGCCGCGACACCCCGCGACCGCACGTCCAACTCGCCGGCGGTGATCCAGCCGTCACCGTCGTGGATCGCGCGCGCGTCCGGCGCGGTGGACCACGTGCGGGCCCACGCGGCGGGGAGGCTGCGGCGCGCCAGGAGGTCGACGGACTCGGCCCGCACACCCGGTGCGAGATGCCGTGACCAGTCCGGCGCCCCGCGGTGCTCCATCCCGCGGAGGCTACCGGCGCGCCCTCGCTCCTCGTCATCCGCCGTCGCGCCGTCCCGCCCTCCCGGCTCGGGCGCTGCTCGATCTCGTAGGCTGGCGTTGATGTCGGGCGATCACGATCGGACCGCAACCGGCACCGTCCCCTTCTGGGCCCACCAACTGGCCGAGATGCTGCTGGGCGCGCTGCTGCTCATCGAAGGTGCCCGCACGGGACAGCACACCGCGGTCCTCGTCGGGCTCGGGAGCGCGCTGCTCCTGCTCTCACTCCTGAGCGACGGTGCCCTCGGTGCGTGGCCGTGGATCGGTCGTCGCGCGCACCGCGTCCTCGACTTCGCGGCGGCCGCGATCCTGGCCGTGAGCCCGATCGTGCTCTCGCTCTCCTCCGCGCTCGCCATCGTGGTGCTCGAAGCGGCTGCGCTCGGGATGGTGTGGCTCGCGTTGCGCACGAACTGGGCCCCGAAGCGGACCCGGACGCGGGTGACGCCGCCCGCCACCGCGCCACCGGTCTCCGCGACACCGGTCGCGCCAACGGTGGCGACGCCGGAGCCCGCTGCGCCCACAGCACCCACGGTCCCCACCGCTCCCCCGGCTCCGCTCGCCCGCCAGGCCGGACGGGTGGTGGGGAAGGCCAAGACCGACGGACCGCGACAGCTCGGCCGAGCGGTCGGGCGCATCACGGCAAGAGCCAAGCGCCCGCCTGACCCCGACCAGTGAGGCAGGAGCACAGTTCTGGGGCTGGTGTGGGCAGAGTCGGGTAGTCGTTTCTACACTTCCTCTGATGCGGCGGCACGGCAGATCCCGGAGTGCTGTCCTCGCCGTCGTCGTGGGGCTGGCCGGCGCGACCGCGCTCGGCGCCGGATGGGCGACCATCGCCGTGACCGCTCCCCCCGCGGTGGCGCAGGAGAGCCTCATCGAGTCCGACCCTGCGGTGATCAAAGCCCGCGCCGACCTCGAAGCTGCGCAGCAGGCGGCCCACGACGCCGCGGGGAAGCTGGAGGCCACCACCGAGCAGCGCGACGGAGTCCAGAACGCGATCCGCGACGATCAGACCCACATCGCCGAGCTCGACCAGCAGCGAGCGGAACTCGCCGCGATCCGCGACGCGCTCCTTGCTCACCTCCGCGACCGCGCCGTCGCGCTGTACCGCGCCGGCGGAGACGCCGGTGGAACCGCTGACATCTTCTCGGGTTCTGCGCTCGAGGGCGCGCGCCGGAAGCAGCTCGGGGATGTCGCGACCCGGAGCGACCACGAGAACGCGCGCAAGCTGGAATCGGCACGAACAACGCTGGCCACCACCCAAGCCGCTCTGCACCACGAGCAAGACGATCTGCAGCAGCAGCAAGACAGCCTCGACACCCTGCTCGTTCAACTGCAACAGGAGCAAGCAGACGTTGATCAGCGGGTCGCGGCTGCGAACGCCGCGCTCGAGCGGGCACGGGTGCTCGGCGCGCTGCACGCCGCCGGCGAACCCATCATGGGGCCCGCGGCCCTGACCGCCGACCAGATGGTCGCGTGGTACAACGCGCAGGGATACCACCCGCAGCTCAACGGCATCAGCGTCAGCGAGCTGGCTCAGATCTTCGTCGAAGAGGGCGGGGACGAGAACGTGCGCGGGGACTTCGCCTTCGCGCAGGCGATCATCGAGACCGGCGGTTTCGCCTCTGCGCCCGACAACAACTATTCCGGGCTCGGCTGGTGCGACAGTTGTGCGCGGGACGGTCTTCCCGACGCCGCGCGACGGCGTCCGCGCACAAGTCCAACTGTTGCTCAACTACGCCGACACGAGCTCCCGGGCCGCGAACCTGCACCACCCACCGTCGCCGTACTGGTGGAACGCCGACCCGAATGCTGCGGTACACGCGTTCGACACGTACTTCGCCAAGGGCTGGGCGCCCACGTGGAGCGACATGGGCCACGGGAACTGGGCGACCGATCCCGCCTACTCGGGCAAGGTCATCTCCGTCTACCGGTCGATGGTCGCCTTCGCGCAAGTCCCACTGACGCCCAGCGCGCGCTCGCTCACGCTCACTCCATCTCTCTGGGTCGTTCGCTCCTCGCCGGGATACCCGGCTCGCTCACACTCACTCCAGCTCCATGAGGCGCTCGCTCCTCGCCGGGATACCCGGCTCGCTCACGCTCACTCCAGCTCCATGAGGCGCTCGCTACTCGCCGGGATACCCGGCTCGCTCACACTCACTCCAGCTCCATGAGTCGCTCGCTACTCGCCGGGATACCCGGCTCACTCACACTCACTCCATCGGCTCGACGATGAGGTGGGCGGCGGTGTCGAGGTCGGCGCCCCCCAGGTCGCGGCCCGTCGGTTGGGCGACGTGGTCGAAGCCGAGACGAGTTTCGTCCAGGACACGGATGCCCGGGTAACGGAGCAGCACCAACCCGACCGCGACGCGAGCAGGGCCGCCGAGCCGACGACGGTCGCCCGCAGGCCGATCACCTCGGCCACGATCCCCCCGATCAACGCACCCACCGGTGTACCCGCGAAGAAACACATCACGTAGATCGAGAGCACCCGGCCGCGGTAGTCCTCGTCCACGTTGACCTGTACCGCGGTCTGGCACGACACCATCGCGAGCACCTGGGCGAGACCGATGCCGAACAGACCCAGCAGCGCGACTGCGTACACCGGGGCCAAGCCGAACGTGAGCTCACCGGCGATGAAGACCGCGAACCCGAGCATCGTCAGCGTGGAACGGCGAAACGCATCACCACGCGCCACCGTGATGATCGATCCGGTGATCGCGCCCACGCCGTAGCCCGCGACGAGCAGGCCGTACTTCCCGGCGCCCTCGTGCAGGACCTGGCGGGTGAACGGCTCGGCGAGCTGGATCATCGACACCCCGAACAGCGCCGAGAGCAGCGCACCCAACACCGCGACGGTGAGGACGGCGCGGTCCGGCGGACATAGCGCAGGCCTTCGCGGAAATGTGCCAGCACGCTGCCGGTGGCGATGCTCGTGGCAACGGGCCGCGCCGCGATCAGGAGCAGAGCGCCGATCACCAGGAGGAACGACGACGCGCGTTGGCCATGAATGCCGTTCCCGGGCCGAACTGCGCCAACACGAGACCCGCCAGCGCCGGCCCGAACGCGCGGGCACCGGTGAACTGCATGCCGTTCAGGCGGACCGCGCTCACGAGTGCCTCGGGCGGGACCAGCTGCGGCACGAACGCCTGCCACGCGGCAATGGTGATTCCCGCACCGATCGCCCCGACGATCACGCAGGCCACAATCAGCTCCGGCGTCGCCTCGCCACTCACCCACACCGCCCAGAGCAGCGAGCGCGCTCAGCATCAACACGACCTGCGAACACAGCAGGATGGTGCGGCGCGAGTACCGGTCGGCGAGGGACCCCGCGAGCGGGCCGACGACCGTCGCCGGAAAGAACGTGCAGAACGCGCCGACGCCGACCCAGACCGTGGAGTGCGTGAGCTGATCCAACACGTAGGGCACGGTGATGGTCTGCATCCACGTCCCGGTGTTGGAGAGCAACGCGGCCGAGAAGAACAACGAGAAGTCGCGGTGGTGCATTGCTGCGAGCGCGCCCGGTTGCCTGCTCGCTCCCGGTGCTGCCACGAAGCCGAATCTACCGGCGGTCCCACCGAACGCGTGTTCGTATAGATTGGACGGCGTGATGCCGCTGCAGCGATCGTTGCTCACCGCGGGCGAACCCTCGATCGCCGCCACGGTCAGCTGGGATCGGCTCGATCTGGGCGCCGGGAGCTGGGTCGAGCTCGCCCGGGGCTTCATGCGCGGCGCCGACGACGTGCTCGACCAGATCGTGGATCAGGTGCCGTGGACGTGCGGGCGTCGGCGCATGTACGAGCGGATGGTGGACGATCCTCGGCTCTCGTACCGATTCCGCGGCCGCCGCGACGTTCCCCACCCGGTACTCGGACTCGCGCGCGACGCGTTCGGTGGCGCGCTACGGCGTCGCCCTCGGCGCACTGGCGCTGAACTACTACCGCGACGGCCGCGACAGCGTCGCGTTCCACCGCGACCGGGAACTGCGGGAACTCGACGACACGCTCATCGCCATCGTGACGTTGGGCAGCGCGTCGCCCGTTTCTCCTCCGACCCCTCGACCGGACCCACGGCCACTCGCGCGACCTGGCGCCCGGATCAGGCGACCTCCTGGTCATGGGCGGCGCATGTCAGCAGGCCTGGGAACACGCCGTCCCCAAGGTGGTCGCGACCGGGCCGCGTGTCTCCACGACCTGGCGATGGGCGACGGACCCTTCGGCCGAGCCTCACACCTAGGTCGTGGTGGTGGCCGGCGGACACGTCGTGGTCGGCGCGGTGGTGGTGGCCGGTGGACGCGTCGTCGCCGGCGGTTGGGTGGCCGGCGGTTGCGTCGCCGGCGGTTCGGTCGCGGGGGGTTCGGTCGCGGGAGGCTCGGCCACGGGCGCGTCCGTCGCTGGCGGTGGCGCCGCCGCGGGGGCCGGCTTGGTCGTCACCGGGGCGACGGTCGTCGGGGCGGGAGGCTTGGTCGTCGTGGTGGGCGGCACCGTGCTCGTCGTCGTCGACACTTCAGCCGACGTCACCGCGGGGCCTCGCACCTTGACCTTCGAAGGGCTGGCATCGCCGCTGCGCCCGAAGATCGCGTACGCCCCGCCCCCGATCGCGACGACGAGCAGCATGACCCCCAGTGCGGCGAGCACCCGTCGACCGCGGTAGTTCGGCTCACCCCACACGGGCATCTCGCGGAGCAGCGCGACGCGACAACGGGTACTCCTGGTCGTCCCCCCCGAACAGCTCGGCATCGAGGGTCGCCGGGTCGCCCAGCGGCAACGGCGCGCGCGGTTCGGGCTGCGGCATCGGTTCGCCGACACTGTCACCGAACAGTGCTTCGTCGAGCTCCGAGCGTTCCGGGCGCTCGGGACGATCGGACGGCGGTTGGGTAGTCAGGAGCTCGCCGCCACCCTGATGCCCACGAACAGATCCGTCTCGTACTCGCCGTCGACCCGCCCCGTGTCGACCAGTGCCCGCGCCAGCGCGTACTCCTCCCACGGATGGCGCTCCTGCGCCACCTCGAGGGGCACCCGGAAGAAGAAGCTGTCCGGTGCCACCTGCGTCCGGTGCGCGAGCAGTGCCGCCCGGCCGACGTCGAGGAAGTCCCGGACGTCGATCCGCGTCGTGGTCACATCGGATTCGACTGCGTCGTCAGCCGCGTCGGCGTCGATACGCTCCATCCACTTCGTGAAGGGGCTTTCCTCGCCCTGTTCGACGAACCAGTCGTGCATGGACTGAATGCGTTCCTTGGTGAACCCGCTCGTGTAGTAGAGCTTGGTCGGCTGCCACGGCGCGCCGGCCTCCGGGTACCAGTCGGGATCCCCCGCGCGTTCGAAGGCCAGCACGGTGATCTCGTGGACCCGCACGTGGTCGGGATGGGCGTAGACCCGGTCCCGGGCGTACCCGACGAGCACCTGCGGTCGCTCGCCGCGAACGATGGCCACGAGCCGTCCGACCGCTTCGTCGAGATCCGCGTTGGCGAAGTTGTCGGGATGCGCGTTGGGTTCGGTGTCGGGCATGCCCGAATCGCGGTACCCGAGGAGATAGAGCGCGTCGTAGCCGATGATGCGCACGGCGTCGTCGAGCTCGCGCCGGCGGACGGCCGCCAGGTCGGCGCGCACGTCGTCGGAATCGGCCTCGGGGTTCAGGATGTCGCCGGCCTCGCCGCCCGTACACGTGACCAGCACGGTCCTGACCCCCTCGGAGGCGTACCGGGCCATGGTCGCGGCCCCCTTGCTGGCCTCGTCGTCGGGGTGCGCGTGGACCGAGAGAATGCGGAGATCGGCCTGCGTGAACGGTTGCACAGCTCCTCAGGCTACCGCCGTCGCGGTGCAGGTTCGGGGCGCTTGACACATCAAGCATCCGCTGCCTATACTTCTAGAATCGCAATCCCCCCAGAACCCGAGAACGTCAGGAGCACTCTCATGCCCAGCAAGACCGCCGACCCCTCTGCCGTGTTCACCGATGCCGTCATCGCCGGTGTGAAGCAGGGTCAGGAACTCGCCTTCACCGGCATCAACATCTGGATCGACCTCGCCGGCAAGGCGTTCACGATGCCGGAAATGGACTCGCTGCCCTTCGTCGAGTCCCTCCCCAGCCCGAAGGCCGTGGTCGAGTCGAGCTTCGGCTTCGCCGAGGAACTGCTCGCCACCCAGAAGGACTTCGCCATCAAGGTCGTCGAGGCCGTGACCCCCAAGAAGTCCGTCTAGCCGATCCTCGCTGCTGGCCCCCGACCCGGTGTCCCCCCGCCGGGCCGGGGCGCAGCGTGCCCCGTACGCGGTTCGCCGATGACCGACGCTTCCCAGCACGACTCGTCCCGCGACGATCAGCTCCTCAGTCTCGGCGCGTTCATCCGGGCGCAACGCCAGCTCGCCAACCTCTCGCTCCGACAGATGGCCGACCTGGCCCACGTGTCGAACCCGTATCTCAGCCAGCTCGAGCGCGGGCTCCACGAACCGTCGGTCCGGGTGCTGCAGTCCATCGGACGTGCGCTGAACCTGTCGGCCGAGACCCTGCTCGCCCACGCCGGCATCGTCGACGATCCACCCGAAGCCGCGGCGCCGGACACCGAAGCGGCCATCCGGCGCGACCCGTCGCTCAGCGACGACCAGAAGCAGGCATTGCTGTCGGTGTACCGCAGCTACGTGCAGGGCAACCCGGGCTGAACCTCAGCTCCGGACATACCGGCCGGGCGCATCCCCGATCGGCGGGTGGTTCGCGTTGCCGATCGACGGTGGCGCACGCGGAGTTCGCCTGCCCGCTCGGCCACCCAGACCGCCCAGTCGTTCCACCAGGTGTCGCGGTGCTCGGTGGCTCCGGCACGCCACGCTTCCGGATCCCGGGGAAGGTCGTCGTTGGTCCACAGCCGGACCTTGGGATTGGGCGGGCAGACGATGCCGGCGATGTGGCCACCCGAGGTCATCGCGAATCGCACGGCGCCCTTGAAGATCTGCGCGGTGCGGTACGACACCTGCCACGGGACGATGTGGTCCTCGACGCCGGCCACGACGTAGGAGTCGGTGCCGATTTCGGACACCATGAGCCGCTCACCCATCGCCACGTACTCGTCGCGGGCCACTGCGTTCTCGATGTACGCGCGCCGGAGGAACTCGGCGTGCGCCCGACCGGGCATGTTCGTGCTGTCCGCGTTCCACACGAGGAGATCGAACGCGGGGGGCGTCTCGCCCATCAGCCAACCGTCGACCACGTACCGGAAGACGAGATCGTTGGCCCGCAGCAGGTCGAACGTCCGCGCGATGTCCTTGCCGGGCAGGAACCCTTCCTTTTCCATGCGTCGCACCATGCCCTCGAGCGTTGCGGGATCGGCGAACACCGTTGCCAGCGCGCCCGCCTCCGCGTAGTCGATGGCGGAGTTGAGAAAGGTGGCGGAGTTCACGAAGTGGTCACCACACGCGTCGAGGTACGCCAGTGCCATCGCGGTCATCGTGCCCCCGAGGCAGATCGACAAGGTGTTGATCGTTTCGCTCCCGGCGATGTCGCGCACGACGTCGATGGCGGTGAGCGGACCGAGCCGGAGGTAGTCGTCGAACGAGAGCTCTCGCATGGACGAATCCGGGTTCCGGAAGCTGAGCGCGAACGTGGTGTGGCCGTGGCTGACCGCCCATTCGACCAGGCTCTTCCCCGGCGCCAGATCCGCGATGTAATAGCGGTTGATCCACGGCGGGACGACGAGGAGGGGACGTTCGAAGACCTCGTCGGTCGTCGGCGTGTACTGGAGCACCTCGATGAGCTCGTTGCGGAAGACGACCTGACCGGGCGTCGCCGCGGTGTTCTTTCCGAGCACGAACGGCGTGCGGTCCACCTGCCGGGGCCAGCCGTCGTTGTGCCGCACGTCGTTGAAGTAGTTGCGAGCACCGCGCACGACGCTGGTACCGCCGGTTTCGAACACGCGTTTCAGCGCGCGCGGGTTGGTGAACAACAGGTTGGTCGGCGCGAGCGCGTCGGCCAGGATCGACGCCGCGAATTCGGCTTTGGGTCCTTCTGGCGGCTGCAGGCCTGCCGCATCGACCAGGTCGTGCACGAGGCGCGCGGTGAGGAGGTACACCTGCAGCAACCCGTGGAAGACGATGTTGTCCGACCACGTCGGGTCCTGGAAGCGGGCGTCCTTGGGGTCGGGCTCGACGACACCCGGGAGCCGGATCCCGACCGCCCGCGTCAAGAGGTTCGTCCCCGCCATCCCGAGCCCGGCGCCGTAGCGGAGCCAGGCGGGCACCGAATGCAGCGGGCGAACCGCGGCCTTGCGCATGGCGCCCACGTAACTGCGCCCCAGCGAAACGGGGTCGGCGGCGTCGATGGCGGTCTCGGTGACCCCGAGCAGGTCACCGAGCACGCCGTCATCGGGGAGGTCGTGCTGCAGGGGTTCCGCCACGGCCCCAGTCTCGCGCCGATCGGGCGCCGGGTGCGATCGGTTCGCTACGCCACGATCACGTCGGGCTTGGGGAAGCCCTGGGCCTCACACAACGCGTAGTAGGCGGCGAGTGATCCGGCACCGTCGGTGACGGATTCCACGCTGCCGTCCGCGGCCAGATTGAGGTTCACGCCGTACATGTGGAACCAGACCCGGGTGTCCGGCTCGATACACGTGAGGGTGTGCACGGAGCCGGCCGGCTCGTAGAGGAAGGAGCCCGCCCGGTTGACGTACTCGTACTCCTTGTACTTCCAACCGCCCGAGCTGGTGTAGCCCCACACCGGGCCGGTGTGGCGGTGGGTCTGGACCTCGAAACCGGGCTGGAAGATGTTCTCGACGATCCAGAGGCCTTCCTTCTCGTCGACGTGGAGCACCTTGAGCTTGTTGCCTCCACCGATCTCGACGAACGGCAGGTCGTCGGCCCCGATGTGCAGCGCCTCGGGAGCGGTCTCGATCATCGCCATGAAAGATCCTCCTGGTACGTGATGTCGCTATGGTCGCGCGCACCGAGGGTCCAGTGCGGTTCGAACGCGAACCCGTGGGTGTTGTCGAACGCAACGGTACGGCTCCAGTCGAACGCACACACTCGTGCCGCGATGAGCCACTGACCGGCCCGGCGCTCGAACCGGTCGACGTAGCGGAGGCCCAGGGTCATGTCGGTCTGGGTGCCGTCGGCGGCCGGGTGGCTGATGTGATGCGCCACGCAGTAGGTGTCGACCGCGGCGTGATCGCCGGTGCGCCTGACGCGCGGAGGCCCGATGAAGTGCATGGTGGCTTCGAAGTGCGGGAGCGTGTCGACGACCCACTCCGCGAACTCGGTGCCCGTCCCCTGGAAGACGTTGTGGTCGTCGGTGCCGCCGGGGTGGTAGCAGGACGCCATCAGCTCGCGGTCGAGCCGGTCGGTGCCGCGCGCCAGGTTCTTGACGACGTCGCCGATCTCTTCGCGCGCCAGAAGGTCGTCGAGGGTCAACCCCGTCATCGAAGGTCAGCTCTCCGAAGGTCAGCCATCGTCGGGACCGATGCCCAGGTGTTCCTCGAGCGTGCGGTGCAGGTTGACCACCCGGCACTCTTCCGTGGGCGACACCGTCAGGTGGGTCAGGCCGGGCTGGTGCAGACCGCGTTGTGTGCGAGCGAAGTTGCCGACGTCCTGGTTGAGCACCAGGCCGAACGGCGGCTCCGCGTCGGCTGGGAGCAGGGCGTCGAACGGCTTGGTACGCGGTGTGTCGGCCGACTGCACCCGCGTGAACGCGAACACCTCCATGTACGCCTCTTCGACGTGCGTCCCCGGCACGCGCGCACGACCGACAGCATGTCCGCGAACACCAGCACCGTGATGTTCGGGAAGAGGTTGTACTGCTCCATGTCGAGGACGTGGTGGTCGCTGTACGCGGAGAGGTCGATGCCATTCGCCTGGTTCACGTCGCGGACCATGCGGGCGAGCATCCCGCGCAGCGTGTCGCCGTCAGGGATCGCCGGCATCGCCGCGCCCTTGTCTTCGACGCCGATGCGACCGCCCATCACCTCGACGAAGGCCGCAAACACGTCCTCGTCGGTCGCGGCCCGGCCCTGGCGTGGCGACGGCAACCCGTAGGACTGCACCAACCGTCCGTGACGGGGCCAGATGTCCTGGGGTCCGTTGACGTCGTCGGCCATGCCGAGCATCTCGCGATGGATGCCCTGCACGTGGTACGTCTCGCTGAACCCCTCGATGAGCGTCTTCCAGTTGCAGTCGGCCTTCACCGAGATGACGGCCTGCCCGCGGAACTCCTCGAGGCTCGCCCACGCGGTCTCCGCCGGTACCGGGTCGAGGAACTCGGCCAGCGGCGCCGCGTCGCGGTCGAGGTTCACGAACACCATCGGACCCCACGTGTCGACCTGCACCGCGATGAGCGGGTAGTCATCGTTGAGCACGCCGAATTCCCGGCGCGACGGCACCTCGCGCAGACGGCCGTCGAGTCCCCACGTCCAGCGGTGGAACGGACAGCGGATCTCCGCGAGCTCGGAACCCGAACCGCTGCACAGCTCGCTCCCGCGGTGCAGACAGACGTTCTGAAACGCCCGGAGCACACCGTCGTCGCCGCGCACGATGAGCACGGACAGCTGACCGACGCGGTACTCGTGCCAGTCGCCGGGGTTGGCGACGTGGTCAACGGTGCACGCGAGCTGCCACACCTTCGGCCAGACGTCGGTCATCTCCCGCGCGAAGAACTCCGGCGACGTGTAGCGCGACACCGGAATCCTGACTGCCGTTGCCCGCTTCGGACTGACCGGCGTCTCGAGCAGGACGTCACCACCGGTCGAGCGGTCGGACTCGCTCATGCTTCCCCGCTCTCGGCCAATTCGCTCATCGCATTCCCCGCAGCAGTTTGCCGGGGCGGGCACCGGTCTCCTCGCCGTCGTGCATGGTCTCCTCGCCGGCCACGAACGTCGACCGGTAGCCGTCGGCCCGCTGGATGAGCCGCCGGGCCCCGCCAGGGAGGTCATGGACCAGCTCGGGCAGCGCAAGCGAGAGCGCGTCGAAGTCGATCACGTTCAGGTCGGCGCGGTAGCCGGGTGCCACGATGCCCCGGTCGTTGAGACCGTAGAGCCAGCGCGGTGTCGCGGGACTGCTTCTGGACGACCAGCTCGAGCGGGAGCTTTTCGCCGCGGTTGCGGTCGCGCGCCCAGTGCGTGAGCATGAACGTCGGGATCGAGGCGTCGCAGATGGCGCCGCAGTGTGCGCCACCGTCGGAGAGACCGAGCGCGGCGTTCGGGTGCAGGATCATCTCGCGCATGTCGTCGAGGTTGCCGTAGCTGTACCCGAGCAGCGCCTTCATGACCAGCTCGCGACCGTCGTGACCCAGCATCACGTCGTAGAGCACGGCTTCGGGATCACGCCCTTCACGTGCCGCGATCGCGGCGATGCTCCGGTCGGGCGCCGGCTCGTAGTCAGGTGGCTCGCCGATCGGGAAGAGCACGTCGAGGTTGGTGCCGATGACGGCGTCGACCGGGCTGGCGGGTGACGTCTCGGCGAGGATCGCCTCCCGCACCTCGGGCCGGCGAAGCTCGACGATGCGCTCGGCCAGCGGGAGGTCGGCGATCTTCAGGTAGGTCGGACGGCCCAGGAACGGGTGGAAGGTCTGGAACCCGATCAGGAGGTTGAGCGGCCGACCGCCGACCTGACCTCGGAGATCCGCGCCGTCGGCGTTGGCCTCCTGCGCGAGTCGCAGGACGTCGCGCCACTGGTCGGGCGCGAGGTTGTGCTGTGACAGGGCGAAGCTCACCGGACGGCCGATGGCGGCCGAGAGCCGGCGCATCCACGCGACCTCTCGCTCGGGCGCCGAGAGGTCCTCGCCCATCACGCCGGCGGGCGCGAGTTCGAACAGCCCGGTGCCGAGCTCGCCGAGGACCTTGCCGATGCCGAACAGCTCATCCTCGGCCGCGAAGGTGCCGGGCACCGGTTCGCCGTCGACCGCCTTGTGCATGATCGTGCGTGACGTCGAGAACCCGAGCGCCCCGGCGCGGATGCCGTCGCGCACGAGGTCGGCCATGGCTTCGATGTCCGTCGGCGGTGGCGGGCTCGTTCCGCGCGCCGCGCTCCCCCATCACGTACGCGCGTACTGCGCCGTGCGGCACCTGCGTGCCGACGTCCATGATCGCGCGGCATCGTGTCGAGCGCGTCGAGGTACTCGGGGAAGGTCTCCCAACCCCAGGTGATGCCTTCGTTGAGCGCGGTGCCGGGAATGTCCTCGACGCCCTCCATGAGCTGGATGAGCCAGTCTTCGCTGGCCCGGGCGCACCGGCGCGAAGCCGACGCCGCAGTTGCCCATCACCACGGTGGTGACGCCGTGCCAGCAGGACGGGGTGAGCAGCGGATCCCAGGTGACCTGGCCGTCGTAGTGCGTGTGGAGGTCGACGAAGCCGGGGGTGACGAGCAGGCCGTCGGCATCGACGGTGCGTATCGCGGTCGCGTCGTCGAGCGCGCCGGGATCGACGACCTCGGTGATCACGCCGTCGTCGACCGCGACGTCGGCGGGTCGCGCGTCGGCACCGGTCCCGTCGACCAGCGTGGCGCCTCGGATCACGAGCTCGTGCATGGGGAGTCCCTTCGTCCTGGTCCGGACATTCTCGCACGATCGAACCGCACCCACCCGAACCCCGCCCACCCGAACCCCGCCCACCCGAACATCTCGGACTTGACCGTCGTATCCGAACGTCAACTTCGAGATGTTCGGGTTAGGGGTCGGGTTAGGGGAGCTGGTCAGACGAGTGGTGCGGTTTCGGTGTCGCGACCCGCGCGCAGCATCGTGCCGGTGCGGGAATCGGTGAGCTTCCCGTCACGCACGATGCCGGAACCGTTGACGATCACCTGCTCGATGCCGTCGGCCTCGGCGTAGAGCCGACCGGCGCCCCCGGGGAGATCCATGCGCATGCGCACGTCGTGGCTGCCGATGGTCTCGGGGTCGAGGACGACCACGTCGGCCTTCCACCCTTCGACGATCCGCCCCCGCTCCTTCAGCCCGTAGAGCTGGGCAGGCGTGTCGGTGATCAGGTTGATGGCCTCTTCGAGCGGCAGCAGCTTGCGTTGACGGACGGCCTTGCCGAGCACTTCGGTCGCGTAGTTGAACGAGGCAAGCAGGTCGAGGTGGGCGCCGGCGTCCGACGCACCGATCGAGCGCGCGGCGGTCACGCCACACCTGGATGCGCGCCTTCCAGTCCTCGTCGGTGTCCTGCGCGGCAACGGTGCCGAAGCTCGTGTTGAGCTCGTCGGCCCGGGCGATCGACGTGAGCACGTCCCACGCACTGCGCCCTTCGGCCTCCGCGATCTCGCCGACCATCCGGCCGCGGTAGTCCGCGTTCTCGGCGGCGACCACGTCGTGGATCTTGAGATTCCCCCAGTTGGCCAGCCCGCGCATCGGGTTGTTCTCACCCTGGGCCTGCGCGTCGAGCCGGGCGAGCGCGTCCTTGTCGTCGAAGAACTTCAACTTCTCGTCGAGCGGTAGACCCATGACGTCTTCCCACCCGGGCATCGCGTCGAGCACGAACCCGGAACGGAAGGACAGGTAGATCGGGAAGCTCATCGGCACCGTGAGGGCGACGACGCGGCCCCCGTGTGCACGCGCGTAGTCGCCCGCCTCGAGCTTGCGTTCCGCATCGGCGAGGGTCTTGGCGCTCACCCCGAGCACGTTCCAGTTCAGCGGCCGTTGCGCGGCCGCCGACATCGAGGCCATCAGCTCGACCGCCCACGGCTCGAACGGACCGACCATGGGGATGAACTCGAGCGACGTGCCCTCGTACTGCGAGAGCGTCGAGCAGAGGTCGACGATCTCGTCGCGTGATGCGTACCGCGACGGGACCATGTGACCGTCGGCGTCGTTGTGCGTACGCGCCCACGACGACGAGAAGCCGAGCGCGCCGGCGTCGAGCCCGGCGCGCAGGAGCGCCTGCATCGCCTCGAGCTCCTCCGGCTTGGACTCGCGGGTCGTGGATTCCTCGCCCATGACGACGCGCCGGATCGCCGAGTGGCCGACCATGAACCCGGCGTTGATGCCGAGGCGGCCCTCGATCTCGTCGAAGTACTCCGCGGTGGTCTTCCAGTTCCACGGCACGCCGGCGCGGAGCGATTCGAGCGGCATTCCCTCCACGCGCGCGAGCATCCGCATGAGGTAGTCGCCGTCGGCTGCGTCGTCGGACAACGGCGCGATGGTGAACCCGCAGTTGCCGGCGAGCGCAGTCGTGACGCCGTGCAAGGGCGACGGCGTGAGCGCACCGTCCCAGAACACCTGCGCGTCGTAGTGCGTGTGCACGTCGACGAACCCGGGCGCGACGACCTTGTCGGTGGCGTCGATGGTTGTCGCCGCAGCTTCCTCGAGCTCGCCGATGGCGACGATGCGATCGCCCTGGATGCCGACGTCCGCGCGCCGCCGCGCGCTCCCCGTGCCGTCGATGACGTCGCCGCCGCGAATCAGGATGTCGTACATGCGTGCCGTCCTCCGTACCGAGTGGTCGCGTCGAGCGTAGACCCCCCACGGGTCTCGTACTGTCTAACCATGGATCTGATCGAAGGCCTCCGTACCACTGGCGCCGTCCGGGAGTTCCGGCCCGAACCGGTGCCGGACCAGGTCGTGTACCAGTTGCTCGAGACCGCCCGCTTCGCGCCCAACGGCGGCAACCGCCAGGCGTGGCGGGTGATCGTGGTGCGCGACCCCGAGCTCAAGGAGGCGCTGCGCGACCTCTACCTCCCGGGCTGGTACGAGTACCTGCCGCAGATGGAGGCGGGGCTCACCCCGTTCGCCGCGGTCACCGACCACGACGCCGAGCAGGCGGCCCGGGCCCGCGCTCCCGAGATCGCGGCACGGGCCGCGAAGGCGGGACCCGGCTTCGCCGAGAACTTCCACCGATCGCCGGTGCTGCTCGTCCTGCTGGCGGACCTGCGCAACCTCGCCACCGTCGACCGCGATCTCGACCGCTACACGCTGGTCGGCGGTGCCTCGATCTATCCCTTCGCGTGGAGCATCCTCCTCGCCGCGCACGATGCCGGCCTCGGTGGTGTCCTCACGACGATGCCCATTCGTGAGGAACCCGCGCTCAAAGCACTGCTCGGTGTGCCGGAGCCCTACGCGGTGGCCGGCGTGCTCGCGCTCGGCTTCGTGGATCGGCGGGCCACGAAGCTCCGCCGGAACCCGGTGGAGTCGTTCGCGACCATCGATCGCTACGAGGGCGCCGAGTTCACCGGCGGCTGAGCCGAGCCGTCACGAAGAGCAGCCGTCGACATCACTCCGAACCCCGCCCGGCACGATCGTTCAGTCGCGACCGAGGATCTCGCCGTGCAGGATCGCAAACCACCCGTCCGGGGACTCGCTCCACGCGCGCCACGCATCCGCCATGCCCTCGAGTTCCGCTCGAGACGCGAACCCGCGCGCGACCGCCTGCTCGGCGAACGCGGAAGCGACGACACGGTCGGCCCACATGCCGCCCCACCACGCTCGGTCGACATCGGACGCGAAGCACCACACCGATGCGGATGCCTCGACCTCCCTGAACCCCGCAGCGCGTGCCCACGCCAGCAGGTGGCGACCGGCGTCGGGTTCAGCGTCGTTGCTGCGCGCCACCTGGTGGTACAGCTCGAGCCATCGCGTCAATCGCGCATCATCGGGATACCAGGTGAACGCCGCGTAGTCGGAGTCGCGCGCCGCCACCACCCCTCCCGGCGCGCACACGCGTCGCATCTCCCGCAGCGCGGCGACGGGATCGGTGAGGTGCTGCAGGACCTGGTGCGCGTGTACGACCGCGAAGGAATCGTCCGGGTACTCCAGCGCGTACACGTCGCCCGTCGTGAACTGGACGTTGTCGACGCCCGCGTCGTCCGCCGCGGTGCGCGCGCTCACGAGCACCTCGGGCTCGCGGTCGATCCCGATGACTGCGGCCGGCGCGACGCGGCGCGCGACGTCGATTGTGATCGTCCCCGGTCCACAGCCGACATCGAGCACCGTCGCGCCTGACGACAACGCGCCGAGGAGGTAGGCCGCCGAGTTCTCGACGGTGCGCCAGCGGTGCGAGCGGAGCACGCTCTCGTGATGGCCGTGCGTGTAGGTGTCGCGCGGGGCATTCACTCCGGGTCGGGAGTGATCCCCGCCGGATCGAAGAACGCTCGCAGCGCCACGATCTTGCCGTCGTCGCCGAACACGAAATGGTCGACGATGGGCCTGAGCACGAGACGATCTGCTCCCGCGCCGATGTGCACCTCGAGGAACGCCAGCACCTCGTTGCCCACGACGATGGGCTCCGCGGTCGGGTGCAGGTCGAGATCCATCTGCCCGGGAGAGGCGTCGAAGAACGCGCCGATCGCCTCGACGCCCCGGGTCACCGGCGCGCCGACCGGATCCTCGTGGGTGGCGTCGGGCGCGAACAACGACACCCAGGTGTCGCGGTCCTTGGCCGTCTCGGCGGTGCAGTACGTCTCGATGACCTGCTTGGCGTGCTCGGGCGTGACCATGGCGCCGAGGCTACCGAAGCTCGGAGAGCGCCCGCCGACGGCGGACCGCGTCGAACGCGGCCCCCAGCTGGCGGATCTGGGTGCGGCTCAGATTGCCGATGAAGTGGCGCCGCACCCCGTCGACGTGGACCGGCGCCGCCGCCTCCAGGACCGCGACGCCGGCGTCGGTGAGCACGGCCAGCGTGACCCTGCGGTCGGCGGCGCTGGCTTCGCGGACGACCAGCCCCTGGCGCACGAGTCCGTCGAGGCGTCGGGTCAGCCCGCTGGGCGACAGGTGGAGGTGGACGGCGAGGTCACACATCCGGAGTCGTCGGTCGGGTGCCTCGGACAGGTTGACGAGCACGCCGTAGTCGCCTTCGTCGATGCCGAACCCGTCGACCAGCTCCGACTCGAGCGACGCATGGACGTCGGCGAACACCTCGACCAGACCCCGCCAGGCCCGCATCTCGTCGTCGTCCAGCCAGTCGACCGGCGCCTGGTTCATGGCCGCACCTGGTTCATGGCCGCACGGTAGCCCTTCTCCTCGACCGCACAATAGTTGACAGCGCAAGTATAATCTGACCATGAAGACCATCGAACTCGGCCACGCAGTCCTGTACGTCCGCGACCTGGAGCGGTCACGCCACTTCTACGGCGAGATCCTGGGTCTCCCCGAGATCGCCTTCCCCGAGGGAGGCGGTGCAGTTGCCGGCGCGGCCGCGTTCAGCGGTGGTCGAACCCACCACGAGCTGCTGCTCATCGAGGTCGGACCCTCGGCGGCGTCACCGCCGTCGGGCCGCCGCACCGGCCTGTACCACCTCGGCTTCAAGATCGGGACCAGCGACGACGAGCTGCGCGCCGCGATCCAGGAGTTGCAGGCGGCCGGTGTGCCCGTCCGGGGCGCGTCGGACCACACCGTCACGCACTCGCTCTACATCGAGGACCCGGATGGCAACGAGCTCGAGCTGTACATCGACGTCCAGCCCGAGCGTTGGCGCGACGATCCGTCGCTGGTGATGGCGCCGACGAAGGCGCTGCAGCTCTGAGCCGTCTGCGTCAGGCCGGCAGGTAGTCCTCGAGGCTGGCGATGGCGAAGCCCTGTTGCTTGCACACCTCGAACACCTTTTGCAGGTTGGCGAGCAGGTCGGTGCGGAAGTGCATGAGCACGATGTCGCCCGGCGTGAGTTGGGTGCCGTCCTGGAGGTCGAACCGCCCGTCGTTGGTCGAACCCTTCCAGAGCACCACCGCCTTGAACCCGCAGGAAGCGGCCGCCGCCTGCACGTTGGCGTTGGTGTTGCCGTAGGGCGGGCGGAACAACGTCGGTCGCCGGCCGAACTGGGTCTGGAAGTCGTCGAGCGTGCCGCACACCTCGCTCTGCAGCTGCCCCGCTGACACCTTGGTGAGATCGGGATGGTTGATGGTGTGCGCCTCGACCACGCCGCCGTACTGCTGCAGCTGGCGGAAGTAGTCGACGCCCGCGTCGGCCTCGCCCTGCACGAGGAACATCGTGAACGGGATGTTGGCCTGCTTCAGCAGGTCGGCGACCGCGGGGTCGCGCACGATGCCGTCGTCGATGCCGAGAAAGATCACCTTGTTGGTCGTGGGGATCCGGCTGAACACGGGCGCCTGCCCGGTCGGTGGCAGATCGACGGGTGTCGGTATCGGCTGCTTCACCAGCCCGAGGCCGGGCACCCGGAGCTTCTTGGGTTCCGTGGTCGTCGTCGGTGGCACGGTCGTGGTCGGCAGGGTCGGCGGGGCCGTTGCGACCGCAGCAGTGACCGGGCTCGTGGCCGGCGCCGGCGCCGCGTCGCTGCCGATTGCGCTCACCGCGGCGGCCGGCGTCGGGCCGCCGCCGTGGCCGGTCAGCTCGTCGGGGATCGCGCCGAACAGGACCACCAATACGGCGGTGACGGCCACCGCCACCCCGAACCGGTTCCATTGCTTCCGGGCCCGTCGACTCCCGACGCGCGGCGACACGGGCGCTCCGTCACCGTTTCGCACGGCGATCACGGTACTCCCCGACGTAGCGTGCCCCGGTGCAGCGCGAAACTCGTTCGGTCGTCGCGCTGCTGTCCTCGGTGTTCGGTTCGTCGACCGCCCTGGCCCTCCTGACCACGGTGCTCGGGAAGCTCGTCTTCGACATGACGGGCAGCGAGCTCGCCCTCGGACTGTTGGGGTTGGCCGAGTTCGCACCGGCCGCGTTGCTGGTGTTCGTCACCGGTACGTTGGCCGATCGCGTCGATCGCCGTCGACTCGCGGCGATCGCGCTCGGCGTCGAAGCTGGCTTCGTCGCGGGGCTCGCCGTGTACGCCAGCACCGATCCCACGTCGACCGGGCCCATCTTCCTGCTCGTGATCGGGTTCGGCACCGCGCGCGCGTTCGCGACCCCGGCCACGCGCTCGCTGCCGGCTGACACCGTGCTCCCCGCGCGCCTCCCCTGGCTCACTGCCCGCCAGGCTGTGACGTGGCAGAGCGCGTCGATCGTCGGCCCGGTCATCGGCGGCTTCCTGTACGTCGTCGAGGTCTGGCTGCCGTTCGCGGTCGCCGCCGGCATCGTGGTGGTGGCCGCGGGGGTCATCCTCCTGGTCCGGCCTCGCCAGCTCGCGCCCCGCCCCGTCGACCTGGAGAAGCCGAGCATGCACGAGGCCGTGGAGGGCCTCCGCTTCGTCCGCAGCCAGCCCATCCTGCTCGGCGCGATCTCCCTCGACCTGTTCGCGGTGTTGTTCGGCGGCGCGGTCGCGCTGCTGCCCGCCATCGCCGAGGACCGCCTCGGCGTGGGCGCGGTCGGGCTCGGATGGTTGCGCGCCGCCATCGGCATCGGCGCCGGCATCGTCACCCTCTGCCTCACCGTCCGACCGGTGAGCCGGCACGTCGGTCGCACCCTGCTCATCGCGGTCGCGGTCTTCGGTGCCGGCACGATCGCGCTCGGTTTCACCACCAGCTTCGCGGTGGCGTTCGTCGCACTGCTGGTGCTCTCGGGCGCGGACTCGATCAGCGTGTTCATCCGCTCGACGCTGGTCCCGTTGGTCACGCCACCGCACATGCGGGGCCGGGTCCTCGCGGTCGAGGCCGTCTTCATCGGCGCGTCGAACGAGCTCGGCGCGTTCGAGTCGGGCGTCGTCGGGCAGCTGCTCGGTCCGGCGACCGCGATCGTCCTCGGGGGCGCCGCGACCCTGGCGGTCGCCGGGCTGTGGTGGGGATTCTTCCCCGCCCTGCGGGAAGTCGACGGGTTCCCGTCGGCCATCGACCACACGGTGCCGCCGGTCGCCGGTTACGATGAGCCGGTTCCCTAGTGATCACTATGGAGGTTCGCCGTGACCGCGACCGAGCTGCTCATCTCGTCGGACTCGCATGCCCAGGTCAGCCACGAAGCGGTGAAGTCCCATCTGGCCGCGAAGTTCCACGGTGAGTACGACGCCGCCGTCGCCGCGTTCCAACTGCGGATGGCGCAGGGCGCGGGTCGCGCCAACCAGGCCTGGCAGTCCGACCGCAAGCAGTCGGAGGCGGCAAGTTCGTTCCGGCTCCGCAACATGACCCGACCCGGACACCACGACGGTGTCGCCCGTCTCGTCGACATGGACACCGACGGCGTGCAGCAGGAAGTGATCTACAGCGAGGTCAGCGCGTTCCGGTACATCCGCGACCTGAAGGCCGGTCAGGCCGAAGCCACCGTCGCGTTCAACGAGGCCCTGCGCGAGTTCGGCGCCGCCGACCCGTCACGCCTCATCGTCTCCTACCAGATTCCCATTCACGACATCGACGCCGCGGTCGCCGAGGTGCAGCGGGTCGCCGCCCTCGGCGCCAAGTCGCTGCAGCTCCCGGTGTTCCCACCCGAGGTCGGGCTCGCCGACTACTACCACGAGCGGTACGACCCGCTGTTCGCGCTGATCCAGGAGACCGGGCTCCCGATCTGCTGCCACATCGGGCTCAACACCATGCTCGACGACCTGGTCGCACGCGACCCGACGCCCGGAAGCGCGGTGATGGTGCCGATGGCCGCGCTCACGACCGGCGAGGCGCTCGGCATGTGGATCATGGGTGGCGTGTTCGAGCGATTCCCCGACCTCAAGGTGGTGTTCGTCGAGCCCGGTCTCGGGTGGATCGCCTGGTGGCTGTTCATCACCGACGACATGGTCACGCGGCAGGGCTACGAGCTGCCGGCCATCACCGAGTTGCCGAGCTTCTACTTCCACCGCAACGTGTTCACTACGTTCATCGACGAGACCGATGCCATCACCGCGCCGCAGCTGCGCAACCGCATCGGGATCGAGAACATGATGTGGTCGAGCGACTACCCGCACCCGGTGACGAGCTGGCCGAACTCGCGACAGGTCGTGGCCGACAGTCTCGGCGGGTTGTCGGACACGGAGCGCGAGCTGGTCGTCGCGGGCAATGCACGGCGGGTGTGGAATTTGTGATGATGGGGGCATGACCTCCTCGACCCTCGCCCTCTGGGACCCCGACGTCTTCACTGCCGGTCCCCCGCACGAGTTCCTCGGGGAGCTGCGCCGCACGCACCCCGTCTACTGGCAGGACATGCCGAACGAACCCGGGTTCTGGGCGGTGCTCACCCACGCCGATCTCACCGCGGTGGCCCGCGAGCCGGTCCTGTACTCCGCCAGCGAGGGCGGCGTGGTGCTCGAGAACCTCGACGCGGTGAACCTGGAGCAGATGCGGGGGATGCTGCTCGCCATGGACCCGCCCAAGCACATCGCCTACCGGCGCCCGCTGGCCCCGAGCTTCAAGGCCCGCGTCATCGGGGGGCTGGAAGGACGGATCCGGACCATCTGCCGGGAGATCATGGCGACGGCACGCGAACGCGGCGAGGTCGACTTCGTGCACGACGTCGCCACGCTCCTGCCGAGCCAGGTGGTCGGTGAGCTGATGGGGTTGCCGAAGGACGACTGGGATCAGATCCAGACGTGGGCCGAACAGAACACCAGCGGCCAGGACCCCGACATCGTCGGCGACGAGATGGCCGAGAGCTACGGCGTCGGGCGAGTCGGCGACGCACCATGGAGATGGCGATGTACGCGATGCAGTTCGCCGCACAGCGTCGCACCGAGGAACCGCGTGACGACCTCACGTCGCTGATCCTCGCCGGCAACTTCGGCGACGGTCCGATGAGCGACCTCGACTTCGGCATCTTCTTCGTGCAGCTCGTGACCGCCGGCAACGACACCACCAAGACCATGTTGTCGGCAGGACTGCTCGCATTGCTGGAGCACCCGGAACAACTGGCCGAGGTCCGCGCCGATCGTGTCGTTGCTCCCGGGCGCGGTCGAGGAGATCTTGCGCTACGAGAATCCGCTGCACTACTTCCGTCGCACGACGACGGCCGACACGGTGTTGCACGGCACCGCCATCGCCGTCGGGCGACAAGGTGCTGATGTACTACACGTCCGCGAATCGCGACGAGAGCGTGTTCGACGATCCGCACCGCTTCGACATCCACCGGTCGCCCAATCCCCACCTGTCGTTCGGCATCGGCGAGCACTTCTGCCTGGGCGCGCACCTCGCCCGGCTCGAGGGGCGGGTGTTCTTCGAGGAGGTCCTGTCGACGTTCTCGACCATCGAACTGACCGGTGACCCGGTGCGGGTGCGCTCCAACCTGAACAACGGGTACAAGCGCCTGCCCATGCGCCTCGCCGCGTGAACGCGCGCATCCTCTGGTGCTGTTCCAGGCCCGCTTCTGGCCGTTGATCGTCGACGGCTCGGTGACGGTGACGTTCCGGCGGTGGAAGCGGCTGCCAGGTGGTGGCCGGCCACCGCTATCGCACCGGGCACCGCATCGTCGGGCGCCAGATGATCGAGGTCGACTCGGTCGAGATCGTGGACCCGGCGCACGATCACCACGGCCGACGCTCGGCGCGCCGGCTTTCCCGACGCCGGCCACGGTGCGCCGCGAACTGCGCGGCGACGACTCACCTTCCGGTGTACCGCATCGGGTTCCACCGGGTCGACGAGCCCGACCCGCGTTCGGTGCTCGCAGCGACCGCCGACGCTGTCCGCCGACGATCGCGCCGAGATCGACCGGCGCCTCGACCGCCTCGATCGCGCGAGCTCGCACGGGCCGTGGACGCGTGCCGTGCTCGCAGTCATCGCCGCGCAACCCGCGACGCGGGCGGCCGATCTCGCCGTCGGGTTTCGGCCGGGAGACCGCGCCGTTCAAGACTCGACGTCCGCAAGCTGAAGAACCTCGGGCTCACCGAGAGTCTCGAGGTCGGCTACCGGCTGTCGCCCCGCGGCGCCGCCTACCTCGCTCGACGGGGATTAGAAGATCGCGATCGGGTTCACCGGGCAGCCGGTGCCGCCGGGGATGCGCAACGGCGCGACCACGCACAGGAACTCCCACCGCGACTGCGCCGCGCACTCGGGCGCGAGGCGCGCCAGGTTCACGTTGTCGACCAGGTGCAGGCCCATCCCGGTGATGCCGATCTGGTGGACCGGGAACGGCCAGTCGGCGACGCCGAGCCCGGGCGTCATGTCGGAGATGCCGTCGCCCATGAGCAGCGCGACCTCGCGCTCGTGCAGCCACGGCAGGCACTGCGGGTGGAGCCCGGCCATGCCGTCGCGGAACGGGTCGAGGCGTCCGCCCTGCGCCGCCTTGCGTGCGTCGCGCCCGCCGCCCACGATCAGCAGGTCGCCGCTGCGCGACCGGCGATGCCCTGCCGTCTCCTCGGCCCGCTCGAGGTCGGCGACGGTGATGGCGGTGTTGCCGTCGAGGTGCTCGACGCCGCGGGCGCGGGGGATGTCGAGGAACACGCCCCGGCCGGCCAGGCCGTCGGCGGTCGTCATCACCGTGTTGCGTCAGCGCGCCGGTGCTCTTCACGTCGCCGGCGGGTCGGCCGTTGTACATCTCGCCCCGCACGAACATGTGGCACAGCGCGTCGAGGTGGGTGATGCCCATCCCGTGCACCTCGGTGCCGATGTAGTCGCGGCTCGCCTCGTAGCCCGGGATGCCGTTCGAGTCGCGGGCGTCGCCGCTGGCCAGCATGTGGTGGTGCGCGGGGCTCGGCGTCTCGGGCGACGGGGTGACCGGGAAGTCGTGGGCCAGGCTCACGGTCACACCGGTGCGCACCAGCGCGCCCGCCGCGGCGCGCCGCTCGGGCGTGAGGAAGTTGAGCGGCCCCGAGCTCGTCGTCGGTGCCCCACCGACCCCAGTTGCTCAGCGCCGTCGTAGAGCGCGTCGAGCTGAATCGGGCGTGGGCTGGTCGTCGACGGCGGGACGCGGTCATGCGCGCAACGTACCGTCCCGGTAGCGTGCCCGCATGCTGATCGACCGCTTCCGTCTCGACGACCGCGTCGCCATCGTCACCGCCGCCGGGCGGGGCATCGGCGCCGCTTCCGCCCTCGCCTTCGCCGAATCGGGGGCCGACGTCGTGATCGCGGCTCGCACCGAGTCGACAGCTCGACGAGGTCGCGGCGCAGGTCGAAGGACTCGGTCGGCGGGCGGTCGTGGTCCCCGCCGATCTGTCCGACATCGACGCCGTCGACGGCCTGGTCGACACCGCGATGGCGCGAGTTCGGGCGGCTCGACATCGTCGTGAACAACGTCGGCGGCTCCATGCCGATGCCGTTCGCCGACACCAGCGTGCGGACGTTCGAGGAGGCGTTCCACTTCAACGTGACCACCGCGTTCGCGCTCGACCCGCGCCGCGCTCCCCCACCTGCTCGACTCGGGAAACGGCTCGGTGGTCAACATCACGTCGGCCATGGGCCGGTTCCGCGACCGCGGCTACGTCGCCTACGGCACCGCCAAGGCCGCGCTCGCGCACATGACCCGCCTGCTTGGCGATCGACTGCGCGCCCAAGGTGCGGGTCAACGGCGTCGCGCCCGGCTCCATCGCCACCAGCCGCGCTCGAGATCGTGCTCACCAACGAGCCGCTCCACGACGAGATGGTCTCGAAGACGCCGCTGCGGCGCCTCGGCGACGCCGACGACATCGCCCTCGCGGTGCTCTACCTCGCGTCCGACGCCGCGAGCTACGTCACCGGCAAGATCCTCGAGGTCGACGGCGGCATCGAAGCCTCCAACCTCGACATGCACCTCCCTGATCTCTGACGACATGATTCCGCGACCGACGTCGAAGTGCGTGACCTTCGCTGCTCCGCATCAGAACGGACACCGACCTTCGACATGCAACTGTCCGTCGCCATGCCGCCGGGGCCGCAGACACGCTCGAGTACGCGCAGCTCGCCGCAGGAGCTCGGGTACGACCGCGTCTGGCTGTTCGACTCCGCCGCGCTCTACGAGGACATCTGGATCTGGTTGGCCCGGCTCGCCGAGCACACCGACATCGACCTCGGCACCGCGGTGCTCGTGCCCAACCTCCGCCACGTGATGACGACCGCGTCGGCCATCGCCACCATCGAGCGCATGGCGCCCGGCCGCCTCGCGTGCGGGTTCGGCACCGGCGCCACCGCGCGCTGGGTGCTCAACCAGACCGCGCTCTCGTGGGCGACGACCCGCCGCTACCTCGAGCAGCTGCGCGGCGCTGCTGCGCGGCGAGGTCGTCGAGATCGACGGCGAACGCTGCCAGATGATCCACCACCCCGACTGGGCCGTCGCCCGGCCGATCGACACGCCGCTGCTCGTCTCCGCGCTCGGACCGAAGGGCATCGAGCATGGTGAAGCGAGCTGCACGCCGCCGACGTGATCGACGGCTACATCGGCATGGCCGACGTCGACGTCGACATCGCCGTGGCACGTGCTGCATGACCGCGGGCACGGTGCTCGACGCCGGTGAGACCGTCGCCAGCCGAGCGCGTCGCAGGACGCGCTCGGGCCGTGGTACGTCGTGCGCTACCACGGCGTGTGGCAGGCGTTCCCCGACGCGCGTCGGCGGGCATGCCCGGCGGTGAGGCGTGGCTCGCGGGCATCGAGGCCGAGCGGCCCGAGGGCGAGCGTCACCTCGCGGTGCACGAGGGTCACGTCACCGACGTGATGCCGCGCGACCGTGAGGTGCTCGCCGCCGCCGGGCGACGCGCTCGCCACCACCGGCTGGGTCGGCACGCGCCGACGAGATCCGCGCCAAGGCCGTCGCCGCCGAGGCCGCGGGCGTGACCGACCTCATGTACACCCCGGCGGGCGACATCGCCCGCGAGATGCGAGCCTTCGCGGCGGCCGTGCGGGGGTGAGCGATCGCTAGAACTCGACGTCGAGCTCCTCGAGCTCGTCGGGTTCCAGCTGCGCGGCGGCCATCCACTCGACCATCGCCGGCAGCGCCATGATCGTGTCGCAGTAGGCGCTGGCTCGCGTCGTCGAGTTCGACGTCGTAGGTGCGGAAGCGCGTGCACACCGGGGCGTACATCGCGTCGGCGATGGTCGGCTGTGGCGCCGAACAGGAACGGACCGCCGTACTCGTCGAGGCACTGCGTGCCAGACCGCGATGATCCGATCGACGTCGGCCTGCGCGCCCGCCCACACCTTGAAGTTCGGGTGACGCGCCTTGAGGTTCATCGGCAGCGCCGAACGCAGGTTCACGAACCCCGAGTGGATCTCACCGCACACCGCACGACAGTGCGCGCGCGCCACCGGGTCCGACGGCAGGAGCCCGGCTTCGGGCTGCACTTCGTTGAGGTACTCGCCGATCGCCATCGTGTCCCACACGGTCACGCCGTCGTGCACCAGCCGCGGCACGAGGAACGACGACGAGAGCAACAGCAGTTCCGCCCGGGTGTCGGGATCGTCGTTGGTCGAGCACGTGTTCCTCGAAGTCGAGGCCTGACATCTTGCACAGCAACCAGCCGCGCAATGACCACGCGCCGTAGTTCCTGCTGTTGATCGTGAGCATGGCCTGTGCCATGAAACACCTCCTGGCTGAATTCCTGGCTGCATTCCTGGCTGCATCCGGCGGGGGGTCGGAAGCACCAGTACTTGCCTGCGGTTGTCTAGTGTGTCGCCACCACACCGCCGGATGAAATGACGGTCCATGATGTACCAGGCGTACCAAGCCCAGGCCGACATCATGACCTCGTTGCGCGGCGTCGCGGGGATTGCCCTGCAAGGTTTCGGTCAGTTGACCCCCTGCCTCGCCGAGTCGGCACCGATGCGCAACCTCTCGGCGGGCTACGAACTCCTCGGACGCATGCGCCTCACGCACGAACGGCCGCCCTGGCTGATCGACTCGGTCAAGGTGGGCCGCCGGCAGGTCGCGGTCCACGAGGAGGCGACCGACGTCACCCCCTTCGGCACCCTGCTGCACTTCGGAAGGATGCCGACGGCCGTCGCGGTCGAGCTGCCCAAGGTGCTCGTCGTCGCGCCCCTCTCCGGCCATTTCGCCACGCTCCTCCGCGGTACCGTCCGCACCCTGCTCCCCGAGCAGGACGTCTGGATCACCGACTGGCACAACGCGCGTGACGTCAGCATGGACGACGGGCGACTTCGATTTCGACGGCTACATCGAGCACCTGATCCGCTGGCTCGAGATCCTCGGCCCCAACACGCACGTGATCGCGGTGTGCCAGCCGTGCGTGGCCGCGCTCGTCGCCACCGCGGTGATGGCCGAAGCCGGGAACCCGGCGCAGCCGCGCACGCTCACCCTGATGGCCGGGCCCATCGACACCCGGATCGATCCCACCGTGGTCAACGATCTCGCCACCAGCAAGCCGATCTCGTGGTTCGAGCGGAACGTGATCACCACCGTGCCGATGCGCTACGCCGGTGCGCGGCGGCGGGTCTATCCCGGGTTCCTGCAGCTCACGTCGTTCATGAGCATGAACCTCGACCGCCACCTCGAGCGCGCATCGCGAGCTGTATCGCAATCTCGTCGACGGTGACGGCGCCGCCGCCGACGCGACCAAGGCCTTCTACGACGAGTACTTCGCGGTGCTCGATCTCACCGCCGAGTTCTACCTGGAGACGGTTGAGTACGTGTTCCAGGAGCACCGGCTCGCGCGCGGCGTGCTCGACTTCCAGGGCCGACGCGTCGACCCGGGCGCCATCCGCCGCACCGCGCTCCTGACCGTCGAAGGGGAACGCGACGACATCTGCTCCCCCGGCCAGACGTTCCCCGCCCACGACCTGTGCCGGAGCATCAAGCCGATGCACCGGCGCCACCGCCTCCAACCCGGTGTCGGGCACTACGGCGTGTTCAACGGACGCCGCTGGGAAACCCAGATCTATCCGCTCGTCCACAACCTCATCATCGCCAACAACTGAGCGTCCGATGTCCGCGCCGTTGCCGTCGCCTCTCGACGGCATCCGTGTCCTCGATCTCTCGCAGGTGGTCTCGGGCCCGATCTGCGGCCGCATGCTCGCCGACCTCGGCGCCGACGTGGTGAAGGTCGAACCGCCCGACGGCGACATCATCAGGATGTTGCAACCGCAGGTCGGTGACGAGCCGGTCAGCGTCTACTTCACGTGGGTCAACGCGGGGAAGCGCTCGGTGACCGTCGACCTGCATCGCCCGCAGGGCGCCGAGATCGTGCGCAAGTTGGCGGCGACCAGCGACGTCGTGCTCGAGAACTTTCTTCCCGGCGTGCTCGACAAGTTCGGGCTCGACGCCGACACGCTCCTCGCACAGCAACCCGCGCTGGTGTACTGCTCCATCAACGGATGGGGACTCGCCAACTCGTGGTCGCAGCGACGCGCCTACGCGGCCATGGTGCAGGCCGAAGTCGGGCGGGTCGAGCTCGACGCCCGCCTGCGTGGGGCGCCGCCCGAACAGAGCCCCCACGTCGACGGTGACATCACGCCCGGTCTCCTCGCGGTCAGTGCGATCCTTGGCGCACTCTTCCAACGGGAACGTCTCGGATTCGGACAACACCTCGACGTGTCGATGGCCGAGGCCCTCGTGTACACCGACGAGTGGACCTCGACGGAACTCGCCGGGTACGACGGCCCGCGCATCCCCGACACGTGGAACTACCCGGTGTTCACCCTCGCCGACGGCAGCGCCGCCGCGTTCATGGGTGACCCGCACCGTCGCCTCCCCGAGATCGCCGCCGCGCTCACCGACGCGCGGGTGGACCACACCGAGTCGCGGGACGAGGCGATCGCGATCCTGAGCGCGCTCTGCGCCGAGGTGCCCGACTTCGCCACGCTCGAGGCTCGCTTCGAGCAGTTCGGCTTCCTCGTCGCCGAGGTGCGCACCGTGCGCGAGCTCGCCGACACCGCGTGGGCCGCGGAGCGTGACGTCTTCACCGAGGTCGAGCCGGGCGCGCGCGTCACCGGCGCGCCGTTCCGCTCGGATCAGGCTGAGGTCGGTGTACGCGGGCCCGCACCCCGACTCGGCGAACACACGCGTGAAGTGCTGAGCGAACGGTTGGGCCTCGACGCCGCCACGCTCGACGCGCTCGAGGCCGACGGCGCGATCACAACTCCGCGAACAACGCGTCCAGCGCACTGACCGCGGGGTTCTCGAGCCAGATGGTCTGATCGGCGGGCATCAGGCCACGGTCGACGGCCCGGTTCATGACCCGCACGACGATCGCGCAGTAGCGGGTCGCCGCACAGATCTCCCACCACCGGATGTCGGGGATTTCGCGACCGGACGCGGCCTCGTAGATCCGCAATTGGTCGTCGCGGGTGGGGTCACCCTCCGGCCGTTCGATGCCGGCCCACTCGTGCATGGTGCGGTCGAACATGAGCCACCAACCGACGTCGAGTTCCGGGGGTGCGATCGACGCGGCCTCGAAGTCGGTCAGGCACGCGGGTACGAAGTCGTTCCAGATGATGTTCCCGGGACGCGGGTCGCCCCAGCAGAGTCCGACGGGACTGGCGACGGGCTCCCGAGCCCGGAGCCACGCGAACCCCTGGTCCATCAGCGGGTGCACCCGGTCGCGCAACTCGTCGCGCGCGTAGCGCTCCCAGAGCGCGAGTTGGGTCTCGATCCCGGGCGTCACCCCCGGTGGGACCAACCACTCGAGCCCCGCGGCGCGCCAGTCGAGCTCGTGGACCCGCGCCAACGTCGTGAGACCGCCTTCGATCATGCGCCGACGGTCGGCGGGCGCGGCGTCGGCGAAGAACCCGGTCGTCGTGTACGGCGGATCCTCGACCGGCACCTGTCCCCCGCGGTACTCCATGACGAAGAACTGCGTACCGACGACGCCGGGGTCGGGCTCGAAGCCGATCATCGGCGCGATGGGGACCGACGAATGACGGCCGACCGCGTCCATGACCCGGTACTGCAGTTCGATCTCGACCGCCCAGCCAGGGACCTGCACCGGGTAGATCGGGGGCTCCGGGCTCTCGGTGCGCAGCACGTAACGCTCGTCGGTCGTCACCCCGCGGCGCGTGACCGCGACGTCGACCATCATCGTGTCGGCGGAGAAGCCGACTGCTCGCACGCCGGAGCCCGACCAATTCGGCGGCGTCGACGCCCGCCAACCGCGCCGCCAACCACGGTCCGACCGGGAGCAACGAGTCGGGAACCGCTTCGACCTCGCTCACGCCTGCCACCTGATCACGCCTGCCACCTGCTCACGACAGGTCCATGGTGCTGCCCGGCGCGGGGTTGGCGAGGACGTACCGCAGGTCGACCGGCGAGGTCATCGCCGCCAGTACCACCGTCGCGCAGTCGTCGACCGACATCGCGCCGGGCCCGTTGTCGTGCACGTAGCCGCGAGACTCCCACACCGCCGACAACTCGCCGAGCAGTACCGGATCCCACGATTGGTACACCTCGGTGCCGAGGGTGTTGCCGACGGCGACGTTGCAGAAGCCGATCTCCGGATGCTCGCCCCGCCAGGCCCGCACCAACTCGTCGAGCGCGGCCTTGCTGGTCTCGTACGCGCCCATGCCCGGCAACGGTCGGCCGACCGACGACGCGGAGATGAACACCATCCGCCCCGCCGATTCGGTCAACGGCCCCAACGCCGCCCGACACACCAGCGACGCGCCCACCACGTTGGTGGCGAACACGTCGTGCCACTTCGCCGCGTCGGTGTCGACCAGGCGGACGAGCGGATCGACCGCGGTGGCGTAGACGACGACGTCCAGTCCCTCGAGCTGCTGCGCCGCGTCCCGCACCACGGCCTCGCACTGTTCCGGCACCCGCACGTCGCACACCGCGAACGTCGCGCCGTTCCCCGCCGCAGCGACCGCGTCGGCCAGCTTGTCGGCCCGGCGCGCCGCGAACACGACGCGAGCTCCGCCGGCCGCCGATTGCGCCGCCACCGCCCGCCCGATCCCCGACGACGCGCCGATGACGAGCACGCGCGACCCCTGCAGCTCCATGTCTCCCCCCGTTCGCCGGGCGCCAAGCTACCGCTCGACGAGAATTGGCCGTCGCCCGGCACGTCCGCGAGGATGCGCCGATGAGACTCGAGCACAAGGTTGCGTTCATCAGTGGTTCGACGCGGGGCATCGGCCGCACCATGGCCGAGATGTTCGCGGCCGAGGGCGCGCAGGTCGTGGTGTCGGGCCGATCGGTCGACAAGGGCGAGAAGGTGGCGCAGCGCATCCGTGATGCCGGGGGCGACGCCACGTTCGTCCGGCTCGACGTGAGTGACGAGAGCAGCGTGCAGGAGGCCATCGCCGCCACCATCGACCGCTACGGGAAGATCACGACCCTCATCAACAACGCCGCGCCGACGGACCTCGTGAGCAAGGGCTTCAAGCCGATGCACGAGCTGGAGACCGAGGAGTGGGAGGCCATCCTGCGCACCACCCTCACCGGCAACGTGTTCTGGGTGTCGAAGTACGCCATTCCGCACCTCATCGAGGCCGGCGGCGGCTCGATCGTGAACATCTCGTCGGGCGGTTCGGTCTTCGGGGTTCCCGGTATCTCGGTGTACAGCGCCGGCAAGGGTGGGATGAACGCGCTGACGCGCGTGATGGCAGTGGAGTACGCGCAGTACGGCATCCGGGTCAACACCATCATCGTGGGCCGGGTCGTCGCGTACGCGCAGGATCAGGGCCCGGAGATGACCAAGGTCCTCAGCCGGGTGGGCAATCCGAGCGACGTGGCCTACGCCGCGCTGTGGTTGGCCGCCGACGAATCGGAGTGGATCACCGGTACCGAGGTCACCGCCGACGGCGGTCAGGCCATCAACCACTCCGAGCTCTAGGAGGGGTCCAGGCTCAGCGGGCTCAGCGGCTGAGCAGGCCGATCCCCTGGGAGATCAGGACGACGCCGAACACCAGGAACAGCACCGCCATCACCGCGGCGTTGTGCTCGGTCATCCATTCCTTCAGCCCGTCGAGGGTCGACGCTGATCGCTCCCCGCCGACGAGGTCGTAGACGACGGCGAAGGCCACCGAGAGGCTCGCCACCACCACGAACACCGCCAGCGCGACCACCGCATCCTCGGTGTCGAGCCCCAGTTGCCCCAGGCCGGCGGCGGCGCCGACCGCGAGCACGAGGTTCTTCGGGTTCACCACGCTCAACACGAGCGCGAGCCCGAAGGCGCGGACCGGCGTGATCGTCTCGACCGTTTCCATCCACTTGGGCAGGACGGCCGGCTGCCCCGGCTTCGGTCGCTTGGCGTAGTTCCGCCGCGCCAGTCCGAGCAGCAGTACGCCGAGCACGACCTTGCCCCACGAGATCGAGTCCGAGCTCGTGGGGTCAGCTGCCTGCGTTCGCGGCATCGCTGACGAGATACACCACCGCGCTCACGACCGAGAGGCCGATCACCCATCCGGCGAGGAACGTCGGCCCGTTCACCCGCGCCCGGTCCGAGAACAGGATCAGCACGATGGCGATGATCGGAATCGGACTGATGGCGATCCCGATGGCGAACGGCAGGACTTCGCTGATTCCCTGGCCCATGGGCCGGGAGCGTAGGCCAGTTCCTTGCACCGGCCCGCCGTCCGACGCCATCCTTCCCTGCATGCCCGACCCGACGGAACCCGTTGTGCCCGACGACGCGGGGCGGAGCGCCGCCGAGCTGAGCGAACTCGCCCACCGCCATCTCTGGATGCACTTCTCGCGCCTCGGCGGCTACGACGACGACACGCCGGTACACGTCATCGCCCGGGGCGAGGGCTGCTACGTGTGGGACGCGCACCGGGCACCGAGCTGCTCGACGGCCTGTCGGGCCTCTTCACCGTGCAGGTCGGCCACGGTCGCGCCGACCTCGCCGAGGCGGCACGCGCCCAGGCCGAGACGCTCGAGTACTTCCCGCTCTGGACCTACGCGCACCCACCGGCGATCGAGCTCGCCGCCCGGCTCGCCGCGCTCGCGCCCGGCGACCTCAACCGCGTGTTCTTCACCACCGGCGGCTCGGAGGCGGTCGAGTCGGCGTGGAAGCTCGCGCGCCAGTACTTCCGGGCCATCGGCCAGGGGCAGCGGCACAAGGTGATCGCGCGCCGAACCGCGTATCACGGCACGACCCTCGGCGCGCTCGCCATCACCGGCGTCCCCGCGCTGCGCACCCCGTTCGAGCCACTCACCCCGGGCGCGGTCCACGTCGCCAACACCAACCGGCGTCGCCATCCGCTCGGCGACGACGAGAAGGCGTTCATGCTCGCGGTCACCGACGAGATCGAGGAGCGCATCCTCTTCGAGGGACCGGACACCGTCGCCGCGGTGTTCCTCGAACCGGTGCAGAACGCGGGCGGGTGCCTCGTGCCGCCCGACGGCTACTTCCCGCGGGTGCGCGAGATCTGCGACCGCTACGGCGTGCTGCTCGTGTCCGACGAGGTGATCTGCGCGTTCGGCCGGCTCGGCACGATGTTCGGGTGCGAGCGCTACGACTACCTGCCCGACATCATCACGTGCGCCAAGGGGCTCACCAGCGGCTACTCGCCGCTCGGCGCGGTGATCTGTCGCGACTTCCTCGCCGAGCCGTTCCTCGAGCACCGGGCGTCGTTCGCGCACGGCCTCACCTTCGGCGGTCATCCGGTGAGCTGTGCGGTCGGCGCTCGCCAACCTCGACGTCTTCGACCGCGAGGAGCGTGCTCGACACACGTGCTCGCGCACGAGGCGGGGTTCCGCGACCGGCTCGAAGCGCTGCGCGACCTCCCCATCGTCGGCGACGTGCGCGGCGCGGGCTACTTCCAGGCCCTCGAGATGGTGCCCGACCAGGCGCAGCGACGCGCGAGTTCACCGCCGAGCAGCGCGAAGAGCTGCTGCGCGGGTTCCTGCTCCCCCGCTTCTACGAGTCGACGGCCTCATCGCGCGCGCCGACGACCGCGGCGATCCGGTCGTGCAGCTCGCGCCGCCGCTCGATCGCCGGAGACGACGAGCTCGACAAGATCGCCGCGATCCTTCGCCCGGTACTCACCGACGCGTCAAGCCGCTTCTGCGCCTGAAGCCTCGTGCTCTCGGCGTCAGAGCCGGGCCGTGGCGGTCTTCGCCAGCGCCGCGGAGCGCGCCAGCATCGAGCGGAACCAAATTCCCCGAACCGTCGCTCTTCCGCGCCGAGAGGTCGAGCAACACCTTGCCCTTGAGCACCTGGATGGCGCCACCACCCCCTTGAACGATCGTCTCGGCCGCGTACTCGCCCAGCTTGGGGTGCGTGGCCCCGACGGCGGACTTCATCTGCTTCTTGGTGAACGCGACGTTGGCCGGTGTCTCCTTCTGGATCCGGACCGTGACCGCGGCGATCCCACCGTCGCCCGCGTAGTCACACGACCCGCCGGCACCCGACTGCGTGACCGTCACGCCGAGAAACGCGCCGGCTTCTGCGAGGGTCACGACCTTGCACGCGTCCGGCACCGCCTTGGACGGCTTCTTCGTCGCGGGTGCGGCCGCCGACACCGTGAGCACGATGACCAACAGCGCCCCGATGGCGAGCCCCGACCTGCTCCTCAGCACCCGGTCATCGTGATGCACGTTGACGCGGAGTGCAAGGCAGGCACGATCGGGTGGCGCCGGAGCGTGCCCGCTGGTAGCAACGGGGGCATGGCTTCCCCGTTCGAGTGGCTCGTCGACCTCGAGGTGTTGCGTCAGTTCCCGCAGCGCTACGCGCGCGCGGTCGACGAACGCGACCACGACGCGCTCACCGCGCTGTTCGATCCCGACGGCTCCGTCGACGGCACGCGCGGCGCGCAGGCGGTCCCCGACTACCTCGAGACGATGCGCACGACGCCGACAGTCGTTCGGCACCGAGCATGCACCTGCTCGCCGATCCGCTGATCGACCTCGAGCGCCGGCGCCGACACCGCGCGCATCGACACCTACGCGGTCGTGTTCCAGACGGTGCCGCTGAGCGGCGAGGGCAACGACCTCACCCTCGGCATGCGCTACGTCGACGACATGCTCCGGCGCGACGGCACGTGGTGCATCCACCACCGCGTCGCGCCGCGATGCTCTGGATGCGCTGAGCGGCGACGTCGCTGCCGCACCAGGCGGCCCGGGCGCGCGCCGGTCGGCTCGCCGTCGACGATGGTGACCTCGCCGCCGACGACCGTCGCCTTGAACCCCTCCGAGCGCTGCTGCGAGAGCCGCTTCCCGCCGCGCGGGAGGTCGCGCACCACCTCGGGCACCGCGGGCCCGACGCGCTCGGGATCGAACACGTTGACGTCGGCGACCATGCCCTCGCGCAGCAGCCCGCGGTCGGCGAAGCCCCACGCCACCGCCGGCGCCAGCGTGAGCATGCGCACCGCCTCCTCGAGCGTGAACTCCTGGCGGTCGCGCACCCAGTGGCCGAGCAGGTGGGTGTGGATCGACGCGTCGGCGATCTGGCTGAGGTGCGCACCGGAGTCGGAGAACGTCATCACCGTGCGCGGGTGGCGCATCACCGCGAGCAGCACGTCGGGATCCTGCGGGTAGAGGCTCGGCTGGATGAACAGCTGGCCGAAGTCGGTCTCGAGCGCGAGGTCGATCATCGCCTCGACCGGCGTGACGCCCCGCGCTGCGCCGCGACCTCGTTGATCGTCGGGTTCGGCGGCAGCCCGTGCTCGTAGACGCGGATGCCGTCGAAGTCGGGCTTGCGGGGCATGCCCCGATCCCCCGCCACTGCGAGTAGTCGCCCTCCATGCCGGCGCGGATCGAGCCGCTCGCGCACCGCCGGGATCGCGCAGCGCGCGCAGCTGCTCGTCGTCGGGCAGCGCGCGCACGTCGTGCCACTCCGGCAGCAGGTCGAACGGCAGCCGGGTGCGCGAACGAGAGCAGCACGTTGATGCCGCGGCAGTGCGACTGGCCGATCATGCGCCCGCCGACCGCGGCGACGCTGTCGATGAGGTCGAGCATCTCGTAGCCACCGGGGTTGGTGGCGATGATGCCCATCGTCATGGGACGCCGGTCGTCGGCGGCGAGCGTCGCGCATCCGCGTCGCGCGCCAGCTCGCGCTGCTCGGGATCGGGCGAGAGCACGTGCTCGCCGCCGCCTTCGAGGATGCCCGTGCCCGGCGTCGGCCATCACCCCGACCAGCTCGCACACCTCCTCCCACGCCGCGAGCCGCGACGCCACCGGACGGTCGTCGGACGTCTCGTGGTGCTCGCTGCGCGACGTCGTGAGCCCGATCGCGCCCGGCCGCGCAGCGCGTCGGCGAGCTGCGCCCTTCATCAGCGCGAGGTCGTCGTCGGTCGCCTCCTCCTCGAAGGCGCGCTCGCCCATCGCCCACGTGCGCAGCGCCGAGTGGCCGACGTTGGCCGCGTAGTTGATCGCCTTCGGGAGCCGGTCGACCGCGTCGAGGTACTCGGGGAAGGTCTCCCAGCTCCACTCGAGCGACGCCAGCGCCGCGGGGTCGATGTCCTCGGCCCGCTCGAGGTTGCGCACCACCAGCGCCCGGGCGTCGTCGCGCACCGGCGCGAGCGTGAACCCGCAGTTGCCCATCACCGCGGTGGTGACGCCGTGCCAGCACGAGTTCGCGCCCTGCGGGTCCCAGAACACCTGGGCGTCCATGTGGGTGTGGCCGTCGATGAAGCCCGGGCGTCACCACGTGGCCCTCGGCGTCGATCTCCTGGTCGCCCCGCTCGCGGATCCGCCCGACCCGGGCGATGCACGCCGTCGACGATGCCGACGTCGGCCCGGTAGGAGCCGAAGCCCGAGCCGTCGACCACCCGGCCGTTGCGGATCACCAGGTCGTACGCCATCGGCCTATTGTTACCCGACGGATTGATGAGCGCGCATTAATCGGCAGCGGCCGAGGGAGGGCGAGCATGAGCGGTCTGACGCGCCGCCGAGGTCCACGAGCAAGCTCGGCCACCCGGTCATCGACATCGACGGCCACACCGTCGAGTTCTTCCCCGCCCTCGCCGGCGAGCTGGTGAAGGAAGGGGTGCGCCTCGACGGCGACGTCGATGCGCGCCGCACGTCCGGCACCTTCGGCCCGATCGTCGACTGGTACGCGCTGACGCCCGGCCGAGCGCGCCGAGCGCCGGGTCGCCCGCGGCCCGTGGGGCAACGGCGGCATGGAGCTGGCCGTCGACCGCGCCACCGCCATGCTCCCCCGCCTCCTGCACGAGCGCCTCCCCGAGCTCGGCATCGACGTCAGCGTGATCTACCCGAGCTTCGGGCTGCTCTTCGGCCACTTCGACGACGAGCGCGACCGCCGCGGCGCGTGCCGTGCGCTCAACCGCTTCAACGCCGGAGTCGTTCGCCGAGTTCGCCGACCGGCTGCTGCCCGGTCGCCGAGATCCCGATGCACACGCCCGACGGAGGCGGTCGACGAGCTCGAGCACGCGGCGTCGCTCGGGTTCCGCGCCGTGGTGATGGCCGGGTTCGTGCAGCGCCCGATCGCCGCCGCCGCCAGCCTCGACCCCGAGCTCGCGCAGTACGCGGTGTGGACCGACACCTTCGGCCTCGACAGCGCGTACGACTACGACCCGGTGTGGCAGAAGTGCCGCGAGCTCGGCATCGCGCCCGCGTTCCACTCGTCGGCGATGGGCTGGCAGAACCGGGCGTCGATCTCGAGCTACGTGTACAACCACGTCGGCATGCTCGGCGAGAGCCACCACGCGCTGGCCAAGTCGCTGTTCCTCGGCGGCGTGACCCGCCGCTTCCCCGACCTCAACTTCGGCTTCCTCGAGGGCGGCGTCGCGTGGGCGGCGTCGCTCTACGCCGACCTCATCGGCCACTGGGAGAAGCGCAGCGGCGACGCCATGCGCCGCCTCGACCCCGACCAACGTCGACTGGGACGAGTTCGCCGAGCTGTTCGCGCGCTACGGCGGCGACTGGGCGGCGCATGGCGCCGAAGCCCACGACCTATCCCGACGCAGGACGTCGCGCTGCTCGACGAGTTCGCCGCCGTGCGGCATCGAGCGCGCCGAGGACATCCGCGACCTGTTCGTCGCGCCCGTTCTACTGCGGGTGCGAGGCCGACGACCCGATGACCGTCGACCGCGTTCAACACCAAGGCCAACCCGTTCGGCGCCGCGCTTCAACGCCATGTTCGGCTCCGACATCTCGCACTGGGACGTGCCCGGTCATGGCCGACGTGCTCGGCGAGGTGTACGAGATGGTCGAGCACGACCTGTTCACCGACGACCGACCTGCGCGACTTCGTGTTCACCAACCCGGTGCGCTTCTACACGCGCGGCAACCCCGACTTCTTCGCCGGCACCGCCGTCGAAGACGCCGTCGCCGCCGCGCTGCAGGGCTGAGGAGGAGCGACATGCTCGATCTCGCTCATCCGCGGCGGCACGCGTCGTCGACGGCACCGGCGCGCCGGCGCCGCACCGCCGACGTCGGCGTGCGCGACGGTCGCATCGTCGCCGTCGGCGCGGTCGACGAGCGCGGCGCGCACGCACCGATCGACGCCGACGGCCTCGTCGTCGCGCCCGGCTTCGTCGACATCCACACGCACTACGACGTGCCAGGCGCTGTGGGACCCGGCGGCTCACGCCGTCGCCGCTGCACGGCGTCACCACCGTGATCGGCGGCAACTGCGGCTTCTCGATCGCGCCGCTCGCGCCCGAGCACGTCGACTACGTGATGCGGATGATGGCGCGGGTCGAGGGCATGCCCCTCGACGTCGCTCGAAGCGGGCCCGGCCTGGGACTGGCGGACGCTTCGGCGAGTGGCTCGACCGGCATCGACGGCCGCCTCGCGGTCAACGCCGGCTTCCTCGTCGGCCACTCGACCATCCGCCGGGTGGTCATGGGCGACGACGCCACCACGCGCCGCGGCGACGCCCGACCAGATCGCCGCGATGGTCGCGCTGCTGCACGAGTCGCTCGCGCGCCGGCGCGCTCGGGTTCTCGTCGTCGCTCGGCGAGGCGCACACCGACGGCGACGGCGCGCCCGGTGCCGTCGCGCGCCGCGCAGCCCGACGAGTTCCTCGCGCTCGCGCGGCGCGGTGCGCGACCACGCGGGCACCACGCTCGAGTTCATCCCCGCCATGGGCGAGATCTCCGACGAGCGCATCGAGCTCATGACCGACATGTCGCTCGCCGCCGACCGCCCGCTCAACTGGAACCTGCTCGGCAGCGCGTCGCCCACGCCGGTCTACGAGCAGCAGCTCACGTCGTGCCGACCACGCCGCCGCGCACGGCGCCACGTGGTCGCGCTCGCGCTCCCCGACGTCATGCGCCTCCGCAGCAGCCGGCATGCTCGCAGTCGCTGCCCGGGCTGGGGCGAGGTCGTCGCGCTCCCCGACGCCGAACGCCGCGCCGCGCGTGGCCGACCCCGCGGTGCGCGAGCGCCTCCGCGCCGGGCTCGACACCGCCGGCGCACGCGGGCGTCGCCGGCGATGATGCAGTGGGACCTGGTCGAGCTGCCCGACGGCCGCAGCGTCGCCGTCGGTCGCCGCGCGAGCGCGGCACCGACGCCGTCGACGTGCTGCTCGACGTCGTGGTCCCCGACGCGCTCCCGCTCACCACCGTGTTCCCGTCGCTGGTGCCGTCGCTGGGCGTCACCGACGAGAGCTGGGAGGTGCGGGGCGAGGTGTGGCGCGACGACCGCGTCGTGCTCGGCGGCTCCGACGCCGGCGCGCACGTCGACCTCATGTGCCACGCCAACTACCCGACGGTCGTGCTCGGCGAGCTCGTGCGCGGCGCGGGTCTGTTCACGCTCGAGGACGCCGTGCACCAGATGACCGACGTGCCCGCGCGGCTGTTCGGCCTGCGCGACCGCGGCCGGATCGCCGAGGGCGCGCACGCCGACCTCGTGCGTGTTCGACCCCGACACCGTCGGGCAGCGAGCCCGCCGAGGAGCGCCACGACCTGCCCGGCGGCGCGCTGCGGCTGTACGCCGAGGCGCGGTCGGCATCGAGCAGGTGATCGTCGGCGGCGAGACCATCGTCGAGCGGGGTGTGCTCACCGGCGCGCAGCCCGGTACGTTGCTCCGATCGGGTGTCGACACCGACACCGTCACCGTTCCCGGCCCAAGCAACCGAGGAGGCAGATGACGATGTCTGACTCACGAGGAGTCGCGTTCGTCACCGGCGCCAGCCGAGGGATCGGCAAGGCCGATCGCCGTGCACCTGGCCCGCGCCGGGTACGACATCGCGCTGGCGCGCCCGCACCATCCACGAGGGCGAGGCGCGCGAGCACTCGTCGACGATCAAGCGGTCCGACACCACGCCGCTGCCCGGGCTCGCTCGACAGCACCGCCGCGCTGGTCGAGGCCGAGGGCCGCCAGGCGATGTCGGTGTTCCTCGACATCACCGACCGCACCACGCTGGGCTCGTCGGTCACGCACGGTGCTCGAGCGCTGGGGCCGCATCGACGTGCTGGTGAACAACGCCCGCTACATCGGTCCCGGCCACATGGACCGCATGCTCGACACGCCCGTCGAGGTGCTCGACAAGCACCTCGAGGGCAACGCGATGGCGCCGATCATCCTGACCAAGCTGGTGCTGCCGCAGATGATCGAGCGCGGCAGCGGCATCATCATGACGGTCACGTCCGGCGCCGGGCCGCGGCGACCCGCCCGCGCCCGCCGGCGAAGGTGGCTGGGGCCTCGGCTACGGCATGTCGAAGGGCGCGGTCCACCGCCTCATCGGCATCGTGAAGCTCGAGCACGAGCAGGACGGCATCTTCGCCTACAACCTGCACCCCGGCTTCGTCACCACCGAGCGCATGATCCAGGACATGGGCGCGTTCGGGTTCGACGCCAGCCAGGGCGCGCCCGCCCGACGTCATCGGCGCCGCGGCCGCGTGGCTGTGCACCGCGCCCGAGGCGCGCGAGCTCAACGGCCAGTGGATCGAGGGTCAGGAGCTGTGCGCCGAACTCGATCTCCTCCCCGGATGGAGCTCACCGTCGCCCGTGAACATCCGGCCGTGACCTTCTCGCTCGACGGCTGGAACATCGGGGAGGCCGACGCGCTCGAGTGGGCCGCCTGGGGTTCCGGCGACAACGCGCGAGCCAAGATCCTCGCGACCGGCGACGACTACTACGTGGCACTGGTCGAAGCTGGTCCGGGCTACCGCAGCGATCCGCACCGGCACGAGCACACCGAGTTCCTGTACGTGGTGAGCGGGACGCTGCAGAACCAGGGCCGTACCCTCGGCCCCGGGAGCGCATTCGTGGCCAACACCGGGTCCGAACACCAAGACTTCGGCACCACCGACGGCGCGACCTACGTCTCGATCTTCAAACTCTGACGTCATCCCGGATTGCCCCTTGCACTTCGGGTCGGTGTGGGTATCATCGAACGTATGTTCGAGTCTGACCCGATGGACCCGATCGACCCGATGGACGTGGTCCGCGAGGGCCTCGCCGCGCTGGTGGCCGAAGACCGCTCGACGTGGTCGGCGGCAGCCCGGTCGGATCGCCTGGTCGAGCTCCAGCACCTGTCGGAACGGGTCGACGCCGAGGTGATCCGTTGCGCGGCGGCGTGGGACGCGGTGGCCGCGTGGGCCGTGGACTCGAGGCTCGGGCCCCGTTCGTGGTTGGCCTCGCGAGCGGCGATGACGGATCCCGATGCGAGTCGATTGGTCAAGTCCGCTCGCTTGATCCGCGATCATCACCGCACCGCCGCGGCGCTCGCCTCGGGAGAGATCTCGGTCCCTCACGTTCACGCCCTCGCGACCGCGGCGCACGACCGCGCCGCTGCCTATGCCGAGCATGAAGCGGCGCTGGTCGATGCCGCGAGCAAGGTCGAAGCGAGGGACTTCACCAGCGTCACCCGGCGATGGCGTGAACTGGCGGACGACGAGGAGTCCCGCCGCGATGCGGCCTTCGCATTCGCGGCGGCGCGGAGTGCAGATCTCCCCCACCATCGGTGGGAGTGTGCTCTCCGGTTTCCTCGACCCCGAAGCGTCGACCATCGTTGCCGCTGCGCTCGACGCGCTGCAGCCACCGGACCCGATCGGCGACGACGCGCCACGCTCGCTGGCCCAGCGTCGGGCCGACGCGCTCACGCTCCTGTGCGAGCTGTCCCGGGGCGGCAAACTCCCGGGGTCCCGGCCCTTGAACGGAATCGACTCGGTCGTCGACTACGACACGCTCGCCGGGCGCCCGGCGACACACCTTGACGCACTGCGGTGCGACATCGAGGGATTTGGTCCCATCGCCCGCATCACCGCGGAACGCCTCGCGTGTGACTGTGCACTCGGGCGCGTGGTCATCAAGGGGAAGTCCGAGATTCTCGACCTGGGCCGCAAGACGCGCACGATTCCACGGCACCTGCGCCGTGCCGTCAGGCTGCGCGACGAGCACTGCCAGTACCCCGGATGCCGAGCACCGGCCGCGTGGTGTGACGTGCACCACCTCGTCCATTGGTTGCGCGGAGGTGAGACCAACCTCGAGAACTGCCTGTTGCTGTGCCGGCGCCATCACGTCGCCTGCCACGAAGGCGGATGGAAACTCGCCCGCGGCCCGGACGGCACGATCCGCGCCACCTGCGACCCGACCCGTGTCACCCTCGCGGCATGAAGCTGCAGCGTGAACTGTGCGTTCACTCGAACGCGGGCATCACGTCCTGCGCGAAGCGCGCCATGGGGGCCGGGTCGGTCGTGCCGAAACGCAGCGTGACCTGGTCGACGCCGGCATCGGCGAGGAGTCGGAGGTCGCCGATGAGGTCGTCCGGCGAGCCGACCAGGCGCGGGCGGCCGTCGGGGGCGGTCCAGGCCGCCGGCGCGTACCGGAACTCGGAGCCCTCCGGTGCGCGCTCGCGTGGTGGTGGCCACCCACTGGTGGGTTCCTCGGCGAACTGCGTCAGCCCGGCGCTGAACGAGAACGTGAACGGCGCCTCGATACCGGCGTCGCGGCGGATGGCGAGGATCTGCTCCCGCGCCACCGCGTAGTCGCCGGCCGGGAGCCAGAGGGGGTGCCAGCCGTCGCCGAGGAGCGCGGCGCGGCGCACCGCGCGTGGGCTGTTGCCCCCGACCCAGATGGGCACCGGCGTGGGCGTGTCGACAACCGAGTAGCCCGCGGGTGACGTACGCACCTGGCGGATCCAGTTCTCGGTGGTGACCGCCCGCGCGTCGTAGTCGGCGCCGAGCACTTCGAACTCGCCCCGCACGTAGCCGATGCCGACACCGAGGACGAGGCGGTCACCGGCGAGGCGACCGAGGGTGCCCGCCATTGCCGTCACGAGCAGCGGGTGGCGATACGGCGCGACGAGGACGTCGGTCCCGAACCGCAGTCGCGTCGTCGCACCGAGGCCCCAGGCTGCGAGCGCCAACGGTTCGAGGAACGGCGTCTGCAGGTTCACCGCGGCGGCGTAGTCGGGCACCGCGATGTGGTCGGGGAGCCACGCGGTGTCGAAGCCACACTCCTCCCCGGTCGCGAGCAGATCACGAAGCGCGGTGCCGTCGGCCCCCGCACCGTAGGCAGGGACGGCGAAGCCGAACTTCATCCGCCGGCTGTCGAAGGGCCAGCTCCTGAAGGACCAGCTCCTGAAGGGAAGTGCCGCGACTGGTTGCCGACCAGATCGATGAGGAACAGGCGGTCGGCGAACTCCCAACCGTCGCGCCCACGCCGGTAGCGATCGTGGTAGCGGCCAGAGAGGATGGTCTCGATCGGCGCATCCGGATCCACCGACTGCAGCACCGTGTAGTAGCAGCGGCCGGTCGCCTCGTCGTCGCCGTCGACGAGGTCGACGATGAGGTTGTTCATGAGGTGCCGAGTGCGCGGTGATCCGTCGTACAGCTCGATACGGTCGTACACGGCACGGACCTCGTCCGGGGTCCGGAGGACGGTACCCGTCGCGTCGGACCGCCAGGTGGCGTTGGCGAACAGCGCGACCACTCCGTCGAAGTCACCGGCGTCGAGCAGCTCCGCGTACCGGTACACCGAGCGCGGCGATGTCGTCCCGATCCCCCACGCCAGGAACGTACACCGGAAACCCTCTGTTCGACCGGTGCCGTACTCACACCGCGGGTGCGCGGTCAGGACGCGGTGGGCGCCCCGAGGATGGCCATCGCTTCGGTGACCCGTTCGCCGTGCAGCGTCTCTTCGCGACCATTGAGGCGCAGCAGTCGGGCGACGTCTGCGTCAGGCTCGTGGTCGGCCCATTTCTGGTAGCCCGCGTCGCCCGCCATCTCGCCCTGCACGATGGCGGGGAGCATCGCGGGATCGATGTGTTCGGGCAGAGCGATCGGAAAGCGCTCCTGCATCTCGGCCGACGGCTCGTACTCGTGCCCCAACTTCAGCGCGATCGCCCGACTGACCCGACGCGCGTGGCCGAGCTCCTCGCGTCCGTTCCTGCGGAACAGCTCCGCGGCCCGGTCGTCACCGATCCGATCGGCCAGCAGGTTGTAGAAGTCCTCACCGCTGCACTCGAGTTTGTACAGCAGCTCGAGCGCGGGCACATCGAGCTGTTCCAGCGCCGCCAGCTGTTGCGATGCGGTGAGGAAGTCGCGGTCGTCGGTCATCGTTCGCTCCTCGGTCGGGTCCAGGTCGAGTCGATGTTGCTGTGGGCGTCGCGGTACGCGAGGTAGTCGGGCAGGAGCGCGAGCGCCTCACACGCGTCGCCGCGCTCGCAGGTTCCGGAACCGGGTGCGGTCTCGACGAGCACGCCCGGACACCCCGCTCGCAGGTTGGCCACGGTCACGCCGACGAGGCTACCGGCGGCGCAGCCCCGCCCGCGCTCCGGTATGGTCCGGAACATCTGCCCGGGAGCGACGGTATGCCGATCCACTACTACCGACGACGACCACGTCGTCACGATCACCATCGACCGTCCGGCGCGCCGCAACGCGCTCGACCTCGAGCACTTCGACGCCCTCGCCGACGCGTGGAAGCGAGTTCCGCGACGACGCCGACGCGTGGGTGGCCGTCGTCACCGGCGTCGACGACGCCTTCTGCGCCGGTGGCGACCTGCGTGACTACCTGCCGCTCCTGACGTCGGCGCGGCCCGACGGACTCGCGCCCGCTTCAAGTCGGGCACCGAGGCGGTGCTGCGCGACCTCGAGATCTACAAGCCGATCATCGCCGCGGTGAACGGACCGTGCGTCGCCGGGGGCATGGAACTGCTCGATGGCACCGACATCCGCATCGCCTGTCCCGAAGGCCGTGTTCGGCATGCTCGAGCCCCGCCGCGGCATCTTCGCGAGTGGCGGCACCACGGCGCGCCTCCCGCGCCAGATCGCGTGGCCCGCGGCCATGGAGTTCCTGCTCACCGCGGAGCCGGTGCCCGCGACCCGCGCGCTCGAGCTCGGTCTGCTCAACGAGATCGTGCCCCGTGCACCAACTGCTCGACCGCGCCCGCGACTGGGCCGACCGCATCGCCGCCAACGCACCGCTCGCCATCGCCGCGACCAAGGAGAGTGCGCTGCGCGGGCCTCGCCGCCGGCACGCTCGAAGAGGCCTACGGCATCGAAGCGCGGTTCAGTCGTCGGGTGCTCGAGTCCGACGACGCCAAGGAAGGGCCCCGAGCGTTCACCGAGAAGCGGGCCCCGCGCTGGACCGGTACCTGACTACGTCGCGGCCCGGCGTTCCAGCGCCACGAGCGGGATGGGTCGCTTCGTCTTCGACTGGTACGCGTCGTAGCGATTGCCGTTGACGGCGTTCACGAGTTTCCACAGGCGCGCGTAGTCGGGATCGTCGGGGTCCACGACGACCGCGGTCGCGTCGTAGCGATCGGTGCCGACGAGGACGCCCACGGTGGGCTCGAGCCCGGAGATTGAACAGCCAACCGGGCGGACGGTCGGAGCCGCCATTCGACGCCACGACCACCCGACGGTCGTCGTCGTCGTCCGCGTAGACGAGGACCGAATCGCGCCGCAGTCCCGGACTTGCGCCCGGTGGTCGTCAACATGAGGCACGGTATCCACGCGAAGCGTCGACCGATCCGGCCGCGAGTGGTCCGGTACACCCACGCATGGAGGCGTCCGAACATGCGTCCCAACATGCCGAGGCTCAGTCCCTTCCCGCCGGACGGATGAGGACCGGTACACCGGAGGTGTGCGGCATGGTGGTCAGCGGATCGACGTCGGCGTGGCTGCTGACGAGCCGCCCCGGGCTCTGGCCCCGGCGACCGTGCACCAACGAGACGACGCCGGCGCGGACCTTGTCGTCGAGCATCGACGGTGACATCGAGCGCGCCGTGCACGCTGGTCACGGTCGCGGTGTCGCCGGTCGCGAGTCCGGCGAGCGCCGCGTCGTCGGGGTGGAGCCGCACCACGGTCTTGTCCGCACCCGCGCCGTAGCGCACGGAGTTGCTCCACGCCATCTCCCGACGCGGGGAGAGGAGGAGTCCGGAAGCGGGCGGTTGATGGTCGCCCAGCCGTTCGAGCAGGGCCGCCGGCGCGATCCGCCACTGGCCGTCGGGCAGCATCGACTCGTGCACCCAGCCGTACTCGACCGGGAGGTCGAACCCGCGCGGCCCGGCCGCGAACAGGGCGTCGGCGTCGAGCGGTGAGTGTTCAGCAATGCCGCGGAGGTAGGTCTCGTCGGTGAGTGCATCGGCCGACTCGCCGCCGAGCAGGTCGATGTCGAGACGCGCCGCGAGCGAACCGAGGATCCACCACACCGGGCGCCGCTCGGCGACCGCGTCGACCACGGGTCCGGTTGACTGCACTGCGGAGTGCACCGAGAGGTGCGAGTACATCGAGATGTCGGCCCGTTCGAGTTCGCCGGTCGCAGGGAAGACATGGGTGGCCAGCTCGATGAGCTCACTGTCCAAGACGTCGACCACCACGAGCGCGTCAAGACTGCGAAGCGCGGCGCGCATGCGTTCGGGCTCGGGCAGCGCCGCGATCGGATTGCCACCGGTCACGACCAGCACGCGCACGTTGCCCGCTTCGATCTCGTCGACCAGCGCGACCGCAGGTATCTGGTTCGCGACCCGCGGGAGCTCCGGACGGCTGGCCGGACCGGGCTGAGGACCGGGCTGAGACGGTCGCGGTGGACGCGGCGGCCGCAGGGTGCTCAGTGCGCCGCGTTGGAAGCGCATTCCACCGGGACGATCGAGCGAACCCGAGAGGATCAACAACACCCAGCGAAGCCACTCGACCAGGATGCCGTCGGTCGCCATCAGCGCACCGGTACCGCACAAGACCGTGAGGCGACCCGGGTGACTCCGCACTTCGTCGACGAGGCGTTCGAGGGTTGCCGGATCCACGTCGGCGGCCGCCGCGGCGCGGGCGATGGTGAACGGCGCGAGCGCAGTCCGGAGCACCTCGACGTCACCGGCGGAGCAGTACTCGACCAGCTCGGTGGCGTCAGCACCACGCTCGAGGAGACCGCGCCGCGACCGCCGCGAGCACCATCACGTCGGATCCGGGTCGGCTGGCCACGTGCACGTCGGCCGAACGCGGCACTCTCGGTCCGTCGCGGATCCAACACCCAGACGCGTCCACCGACCGCACGGAACTCCCGGAGGTAGTTGATCGGGTCGGGCAGCGTGGTGCCGTACCCGTGCGACACGACCGGATTCGTGCCGACCAGCATCAGCAGTCCCGGACTGGTCGGGTCCCACAGCGGGTTCATCATCGCGTTGCCGGTGACCAGCTCCGCGGCGACCAGCACCGGCGCGTTGTCGACCGTGACCGCGGTGTAGAACGACCGGCTCCCCAGCGCGCCGAGCAAGGATCCGGCCGCGATCTGCCCACCCGCGTCGTACGCCATGCCGGTGGCGAGGTAGAGCGCCACCGCGTCGGGCCCGTGCTCCGCGATCGTGTCGCGCATGCACGCGCGGCGAGGTCGTCGAGGACGTCATCCCATGACGTCGTGTGACCGCGCAGTCCGGGGATGGTCGAGACGCGCTGCGGAGTGGTGCCACTCGGCGAGGCCACGGCCCTTCGAGCACGTGTACCCGCGGGAGACCGGATGGCCCGCGTCACCCCGCACCTTGAGCACACGGTCGCCGTCGACGGTGACCGCGATCCCGCAGGCCGCCGCACAGATCCGACAGTACGACAGCACTTCCCGTTCCACGACGCGGACCCTAACCCAACGGTTCGGTGGGGTCTCCGGAAAGCCCGACTCTACGATGAGCCACCATGGCCCACGCGCGGATCGGCAAGATGTTCCACCTCACCCCGTTGGTCGACAGCCTCGCCGACGCGGAATGCTTCTTCAACAGCGTCTTCTCACCGCTGTGCATGATGCGCAACTACTCGGAGCACTGGCACCGCCACGCGGCGATCTACGTCATCGCGGAGACGTCGATCGAGCCCATGGAGGTGCTGCCGCCACCGGAGGGCAAGACGGCGACGAGTTGGTACCGCTACATGGAGAAGTACGGGCCGCGCGTGCACAACATGGCGTTCTACGTCGACGATCTCGACGACCTCGCCCAGCGGCTCGAGGCCGCGGGGGTGAGGATCACCGACGCCGGTTCCGGGACCACGGTGTTCTGCCACCCCAAGGACACGCCCGGCATGCTCGAGTTCCATCCCGCCGAAGGGCTGTGGGAAGGCATGGACCCGCGCTTTCGGCCGGAGTGGCCCGCGTTCCGCGACGCGTTCTGGGCGCGCAGTCACCCACTCGGGCTCCAACGCATGTCGCACGTGACCGTCGTCGTCGACGACCTCCCGGCGGCCGAGAAGTTCTACGTCGACGTCCTCGACGCGGCGCCCCTCCCCGACCAGGACGCCACCGTCCCTGGCGGCGCGTCGCGCCACGTCGCCGTCGGCGAGGACACCGTGGTCGAACTGTTGTCGCCGGGCGACGCTGACTCACCCCACGCCCGCGACCTCGCAGCGCGTCGGACCATCGGTCACGGGCGTCACCTTCACCGTGCGCGACGTCGCCGAAACTGCCGCGTTCTTCGAGCTACGGCTCCCGTCGTTCGTGTCCGACGCGACGGACCACGAGATCCGCCTCGACGTCGCGCAGACGTGGGGTTGTGAGTATCGATTCACCGACCGGCAGCTCACCGGCGACCCGCGTCGCTGATCGCGGCTGCGATGGTCGGCTGCAATTCCGCGACCCAGTCGCGCGTCCGGTCTGCGGTGGCCCGGGTCACCTCGTCGTCGCTGATCCCGTACACCGAGCGGGCGTTCACGCCGAGGATCTTCGCCTTCGTCTCGATGGTGAGGGGCGGGTAGCCGAACGCCTCCTGCATCCGTTCCGGGATCTCGAACGTCCGGAACGCGTCGATGAGCGGTTGTGGTGATCCGTACCAGATGGAATCGGTGCCCCACACGATCCGATCGGGCCCCACCGCGCGCAGCAGTTTTCCCAGCACGTGCGCGGCCTCGACCGGGCGCCGGAGCATCAGGAACCACGTACTGCCGAGCTCGGCATAGACGTTGGCCCCCGGCTTCACCCCCGCGTCGGCCAGGCTGCGCACCAGTCGGTCGACGCCCGCAGGGGCGTCCGGATCGTACGGACCCTCCTCGGCGTCGGGGTTGCGCTCGTACCCGGAGTGGTACACGAGCAACGACGATGTCCGGGAACGCGGCGGCCGCGGGGCCGATGTCGCGCGGCGAGGCGGCCGCGACCGACGCCGACGGGATCGGGCCGCCGAGCCCCTTGTGCACCGCGACGACCCGGGCGCCCGACGCCCGGACGCGCTCGAGAAACGGAAAGCCGATCTCGTCGTCGTCCAGGAACCAGCCGCCGGTGGGTGACGCGCTCGTGGGGGGTCCGTAGAGCGGGTAGCACTTCCATCCCGACGGCCGGAGCGAGTCGTAGCCGTCGACCATGGCGTCGAGCTCGCGGGCTCCGAGGTTGGGATGGACGATGGCGTGCGTGCGCACGCGCCCCGTACCCGCGTAGCGATCCACGAGCTCGCGGGTCGCGGCGATCTGCGGATTGAGCAGCACGTTGTGATCGGGGCCACCGGGCGTCGAGGTGAGCAACGCGATCGCAGTCTCGCTCGACGCGAACACGTGGGTCGCCCACGCGGCGGCGTCCAGGAGGTGTGGGTCGACCGCGTCCGACCACCGGTCGGGATCGACCATGGTGAGGAAGCCGGCCAGCGCGCCGGCACCGTCGCCGTACCAACGCGCCGGATCGATGAGGTGGGTCTGCACGTCGACGACCGGGCCGGTCGGCGCGAACACCGACTCGGCGGCGTGCGCGTCGCGTTCGGCATCCGCCGGCACCGCGTAGAACCCGCCGCCCGCGACCGCGTCGAGCGCGCGCAAGGTGGCCGCGGTCCCCCGCCGATCACCGAAGTCGGAGACGGCGTCGTTCGCCATCGCCGCAGCCCGGTGGAGACGCGCATCCCACGGCACCGGTGCGTACTCGTCGGACGACCGCGACCGTAGAAGCGGCGGGATCATCTCGTGGTTCCCCACCGCTCCCAGAACGTGATCGACTCCGGGGGAGGTCGCACCGCGCGTTTGAACTCGGTGCCGATGGTGTGGGCCACCGGGAACATCGCCACCTGGGTCACGGTGGCGGGGATCCCGAGCAGCTCAGCGGCGGCGGCCTCGTTCCAGAGATGCGCGGTCGTCCACACCGACCCGAGACCTCGGGAGCGCAGTGCGAGCAGGAAGCTCCAGGCCGCGGGGAGGATGGAACCGAACCCGGATGCGGTGCCCACGAGTGTCCCACCGTCGAACCGGCGCTCGATGCACGGGATGACCAGCACCGGCACGCGTTCGATGGTCTGGGCCAACTGCAGCGTGCTCTCGTAGACGCGCCGCGTCTGGGGGTCCTTCTCCTCGACGACGGCCTTCTGCACGTACGCCAGGCAACCGCCGCGGTACAGCTCGGCCAGCGCGGACTTCGTCGCCGGCTCGGTCACGACGACCCAACGCCAACCCTGCGCGTTCGTGCCGGTGGGCGCCTGCTGGGCGAGGGCGATGCAGTCGAGGATCACCTGCGGATCGACCGGGCGCTCGAGGTCGAGCCGCTTGCGGACCGCGCGGGTCGTGGACAGCAGCTCGTCGGTGATCGCGGTGTCGAACATGTCAGTTCCGCGGGATCTGACTCCAGGGGGTGTTGGGATCGAACCCCGGCTCGCGCGGGAGCCCCAACACCCGTTCACCCAAGATGTTCATCTGGATCTGCGTCGTGCCCCCGGCGATGGTCCCCCCGGGCGAGGTCACGAACCCGAGGACCGGGTCACGGCCGCCGACCTCACGCTCGTCGAGTTGCTCACGGGTGTACGGCTCCTGCAACAACGTGCCGTCGGCACCCAACAGATCGACCACCAGCTCGCTGACCCCGGTTTGCACCCGTCCGGACAGGAGCTTGAGCGTCGAGCCCTCCGGACCGGGCACACCCTTCTCGCGCTTCGCCTGTGCGCGCAGGCTCCCCAACCGCAGCACCTCGGCGTCGATCCAGAGCTTGGTGACCCGGTCACGCAGTACCGGCGTCGGGTCGCGTGCACTGCTTCCATGCCTTGACCGCGCTCGCGATCGGACCCGAGCCGCGCGGCGCGACCTCGCTGCCGATGGAGACCCGTTCGTTCATCAGCGTGGCGTTGGCCACCCGCCAGCCGTCGCCGACGTCACCGACGCGCATCGTGTCCGGCACCGTCGCGTTGGTGAAGAACACTTCGTTGAAGCCCGAGGCTCCGGCCATGCTCCGGATCGGACGGACCTCCACGCCGGGCTGGTGCATGTCGATGATGAACAGCGGTGAGGCCCTTGTGCTTCGGGGCCTCGGGATCGGTGCGGGCGAGCAGCAGGCCGAAGCGCGCCAGGTGCGCCATCGACGTCCAGATCTTCGACCCGTTGACGACCCACTCGTCACCGTCGACGACGGCGCGCGTCGCCAGGCCGGCGACGTCGGAGCCGGCGCCCGGCTCGCTGAACAGCTGGCACCAGATCTCCTCCGACGTGAAGATCGGCCGGAGGAACCGCTCCTGCTGCTTCGGTGCCACGCACGACGATGCGTCGGGCCGCACATGCCGATCCCCATCGCGTTGCGCATCCAGGGTAGCGACGGCCCGCGCCCTCGAGCGCCTCGTCGACGATCTCCTGCAGCTTCGGCGAGGCGTCGAGTCCACCTGCCCGACCGGATAGTCCATGCGCGCCAGCCCCGGTCGAACTGGGCGCCGAGGAACGTCACCTCGTCGTCGGCGCCGTGATCGGCCAGCAACCGCTCGACGCGAGCACGCACGTCGGACTCCGAGGCGTCCGTCATCAGATCACTCCCACGGCTCGAACAGACCTTCGAACTCCAACACCGAGTCGCGCACCCGCCCGTAGAGCAGCCAGTCGCCCTTGAACAGCTGGTGGTCGTACGGCCCGCCCGCGATGTGGGTCTGGGGACCGCCGGTCGCGCTGGGCATGAAGCGGATCTGCTCGAATCCCGCCTTCACGCCCCAACCGGTCAGGACGGGCGCGCGGAACAGCGCCTCGACCAGCACTCGCGCGGTGTCGTACGCGAGCACCGGAATCGCGTTGGGCCACATCGGCGGGTCCGCGCCGTACCGCGGCGACGTACCGCGAGTGGAACGACGCCGGCCAGGGTGTTCTGCGGGCAGAGCTGATCGACCCCGACCCAACCCTCGAACTTGTCGAAGCCCATCAGGTAGAACATGAACGCGGTACCCATGACGCGTGGCGGGTCCCACGCGAGATGGTCGAGCGCCTTGCGCAGCTCACCGTTGGCCGCCAACACGCCGTACCCCATGTAGACGAGCGCGTCGGCGCCGACCGATCGCAGGTTGTCCAGATGATCGGCGAGTTGCTCCGTCGTCTGTTCGACGGTTTCGACCGCCGCGATCGCGACTCCCCTCCGGCGGCACTCGAGCCGGAAGTACCGGAAGTACTCCTCGCCGTTGGGCGACACCTCGCTCAGGACCGCGACCCGCTCGTACCCGTTGCGCTTCAGCCAGCCGACGGCCAGGGCCGCGTCACCCCCGCAGTCACCGTTGCCGAGCCGGAAGCAGTAGTCACCGAAGAAGCGCTCGGTGCCGCACCAGGACAGCAGCGGCACCTGCAGCTCGTTGGCGTAGGGACCGACCACCATCGCGTTGTCGGAGCTGTACGCACCCGCCACCGCGATGCATCCCTCGTCGACCAGCTCCTTGAACCCGTCGATGGCGTTCTTCGCCGACCCGTGCGGGAGGCCACGCTCCGGATGCAGCACGAACTCGTACGGCCGACCGAGGACCCCCGACTCGACCGCCTCGTCGAACGCGAGCCGGTGGATCTTGTCGTATCCACCGTCGGGTCCGTCGAGCGCCGCACCCAACCAGCCGATCTTGATCGGATCCACTGCTCGCCTACCAGGCGTAGGCCTCGGGAGCAGGACCCCCGGGGCCGGGGAAGATCTCGTCGAGCTCGCGCGAGGACGTCGGCGTCGAGGTGCACGTCGAGCGCGCCCATCGCGTCGTCGAGTTGGTCGAACGTGCGGGGCCCGATGATCGGCGCGGTCACGATCGGATTGGTCAGCAGCCACGCAAGGGCGACGTCGGCCGGCGGGTGGCCGAGTTCGGCACACAGCTTCTCCCACCGTTCGAGTTGCGACCGCATGGTTTCGATCCGGGCCTGGATCCCCTCGTTGCCGCGCCGGCCACCGGCGGCACGATCGGCGAGCACGCCGCCGAGCAGGCCGCCGCCGAGCGGGCTCCAGGGGATCATCCCCAAGCCGTAGTGCTCGCACGCGGGAAGCACCTCGAGCTCGATGGTGCGGGCGTTCAGGTTGTACAGGCTCTGTTCGGACACCAGGCCCAGCGAATGCGCGGCGCGCCGCGGCCTCGTTGGCCTGCACGATGTGCCACCCGGCGAAGTTGCTGCTGCCGACGTACAGCACCTTGCCCTGCTGCACGAGCACGTCCATCGCCTGCCAGATCTCGTCCCACGATGTGTCCCGGTCGACGTGGTGCATCTGGTACAGGTCGATGTGGTCGGTCTGCAGCCGGCGGAGACTGTCTTCGCACGCCTGGCGGATGTGCAGCGCCGACAGCTTGCCGTCGTTCGGCCACTTGCTCGCGCGTGTTGTACACCTTCGTCGCGATCACCGTGCGTTCGCGACGCCGTTCGCCCTGGGCGAACCAGCGTCCGACGATCGACTCGGTGAGACCCCGGCCGTCGCCGTAGACATTGGCAGTGTCGAAGAAGTTGATGCCGAGATCGAGGGCGCGGTCCATGATGCGGTGGCCGTCGGCCTCCTCGGTCTGCACCCCGCCTCCCGCCTTCTGCATGCCGAAGTTCATGGTGCCGAGGCAGAGGGGGCTGACGCGGAGGCCGGTGCGGCCGAGCAGGCGGTAGTCCATGGCGGTCACTCTCGCGCATCCGGTGCAGGACGCACCACGTGCGCCGGGTGAGGTGCTTCAGTCCTTGAGCTCGATGATGATCTCGGAGTACGGGACCTTCCCGACGTTCCGGGCGGTTTCGATGCCACCACGTTCGACGAACACGGCCTGGCCCGGCACGACGTCCGCCTCGAAGTACGGCGGCAATGTCCCCCCGGTGTCGGGTTCCTGGACCGCCGCCACGCGGTCACCGTCGAGGATGACCAGCACGTAGTCGAGCTCGTGCTGATGCACGTTGCTGTCACCCCCCGGCGGGATCAGCAGTTCCCAGATCCGGACCCGGTCGTTCTCGAAGACGATCTTGTCCCCCATCGGTCCGAGCGTTCGCGCTTCACCAGTCATGCAGCTTCCCTTCAGAGTGCGGTGGTGTGGGTTCTGGTGTGGGTTCATGGTGTCGCTTGCCGGTGTCGGTCGCCGCCGATGCCGGCCAGACAGAACTCCACGAGGTGGTCGGTCTCGGCGGCAGTGGGCCGGCTCCCGTGGAGCAGGTGGTCGCGCAGGGTCGCGAACACCGCGCGGTACACGACGACAGCATCGTCGCGCGCGCTCGCGGTGCCGTGCAGCGGCACGATCGCACTCGCGAGGAGGTCGACGAGCAGGTCGACCGACGCCTGTTGCTCGCGAGGGAAGGCCTCGGCGAGGCGATCCTGGTCGGTGACGAACGGCCTCGTGCGTTCGGCGGCGCGAGCGTCGGTCGCCTGCGCGAGGACCCCCTCGATCCACGCCCGCACGCGGGCCTCCGGGGTGGCCGCCCGGTGCATCCGCCGTTCGAGCGATCCCACCAGGCGGCGGCGACCGTCGTCGAGCAACAGCAGCAGCAACTCGTCCTTCGACTGGAAGTACCGGTAGAACGCCTGGGTCGACAGACCGGTCACCGCCAGGATCTCCCGGAGCGACGGGTCGACCTTCCCCGACCGTTCGATGAGGTCGTACGTCGCATCGAGGACCCGCTGGATCTCGTCGGCGTACTGCGCCCGCCGGTCGCCCACCGACCGGTCGACTGCCCGGTTCGCCAGCGTGCCCCTCAGATCGTCCACCACATCACTTCTTCCATCACATCACCGTTCCCACCACATCACCGTTCCCACGCAGCCAGAGCAGTGCTCTGCTATGGTCAGAACACTACTCTCACAGAGACCGGTGGCGATGGATCTGCTGATCGGCGACGTGTTCGCCAATGCGGCCCGGGCGGTTCCCGAGCGCGTCGCGGTCGTGCACGACGGCGGTTCCCTCACTTTCGCCGAGCTCGACGAGCGGGCCCGTGGCGTCGCCGTCGCCCTGCGGGCGCGGGGCGTCGGTCCCCGCGACCGGGTCGCGGTCTGGGCCGGCACCCGACTCGAGGTGACCCCGCTCTTCGTCGCGCTGGCCCAACTCGGCGCCGCGTTCGCCCCGGTGAACCCGACGCTCTCGCCCGAGGAGGCGTCGCCGATCGTGGCGTCCGCCCGCCCGTCGCTCCTGGTCGTGGACGGGGAACACGCGGTCGACGGTGCAGCGATTGCCACCACGTCCGAATGCGCGGTCGCCGACCTCAGCGAGCTGGTCGCTGCCCCCTCCCCCGACCAGGCCCCTGCCGCCGACGTGGCCGAGGAGGATCCGCACGTGGTCTTCTTCACGAGCGGGAGCACGGGGCGGCCCAAGGGCGTGGTCCTGTCGCACCGGGTGAACTTCCTGCGCACGTTCACCGGGGCGCTGGTCGAACCGCGGGGCGCACTCGTGTGCCCCTACCCGCTCTTCCACATGGGGGCCTGGACGCTCGCGCTCCAGCAATGGCACGCCCGCGACCGGGTCGTGTTCGTCGCCCCCGATCCGGTCGCGATCTGCGACGCCATCGAAACGCACCGGGCCACCCGCATCAACTGCATCCCGGCGGTGTGGCGCCGGATCCTCGACCATCTGGCGTCGGCCGACGGCGCGGGCCGGGACACGTCGACGGTGCGGTTTGCCGATTCCGGGACCTCGGCGACGCCCCTCGACCTGTTGGAAGCCATCGCGGGCGCGTTCCCCGAGGCCCAGGTCCGGGTGTTCTACGGATCCACCGAAGCAGGGAGCGTGTCGTGCCTCGAGCACGGAGACATCCGCCGGAAACCGGGGAGCTGTGGGGTGCCGTCGCCCGGCGTCGAGGTCAGGCTCGATGACCACGGTGAGCTCTGGACCCGCGGACCGATGGTGTTCGACCGCTATTTCGACGATCCCGACGCCACGTCCGAAGCCATCGTCGACGGGTGGTTCCGCACCGGCGACCTCGCCGAGGTCGACGCCGACGGCTACCTCTCGATCGTGGGCCGAGCTCGCGACGTCATCCGCACCGGCGGCGAGAGCGTGGCGCCGCTGGAGGTCGAGCTGGCGATCGCCGGCCACCCCGCGATCGCCGACCTCGCGGTCGTCGGCATGCCCGACACGAAGTGGGGCGAGGTCGTGTGTGCGGCCATCGTGATGCGCGAGGGTCACGACGTGCCGACGGTCGACGAGCTGCGCGCCCACTGTGGCGGAGTCCTCGCGGCCTACAAGCAACCCCGCAGGCTCGAGGTGGTCGACGTGATCCCGCGCACCGCGTCGAACGGCAAGACTCGTCGGGCCCTCCTCGTCGAACAACTGGGATCCCGAGTGCACTCGAATTGAGGCGTGATGGAACGTGAGCTCCTCCTGACCGGGATCGGCGGTCAGGGCATCCAGCTGGCCGCCCAGGTGCTCGCGCGCGCCTCCATCGCCGAGGGACGATCGGTCCAGATGTTCGGCAGCTACGGCGGCATGATGAGGGGTGGCAACACCGAGGCGACGGTGGTGATCGCCGACGGTGCGATCGAGGCGCCGCCCACCGTGGCCGAGGCCTGGTCGGCCATCTTCATGCACCACGACTTCTCGGGACCGACCCGGGCGAAGCTGCGCCCCGGCAGCGTGGCGTTCGTGAACACGACGGTCTTCGAAGGGGCGATCGACCCGGTGGAGTTCCGGGTGATCGAGATCGCGGCCACTGATCTCGCGGTCGACGTCGGCAACATCATGACCGCGTCGATGGTCATGCTCGGCGCGTACGTCGCCGCGACCGGAATCGTGGCGCTCGAGACGCTCGACGCCGCGGTCACCGACTCGTTGCCGGCGTACCGCGTGCAGCACGTGGCCCGCAACGTCGCCGCGATCCGTGCCGGTTTCGACGCCGCGCCCCGGGATCTGGCGCCGGCCTGGATCGAGGTCGCCGCATGAGGACCGTGCTCACGCGCGGCACCGTCGTCATCGACGTCGAGGCGTGCAAGGGCTGCGACCTGTGCATCGACGCGTGCCCACCCCGCGTGCTCGAGATGACCGTGCACGACGTGAACACGCGCGGGTACCGCTACCCGCGGCTGGTCGCGGGGTGCACCGGGTGTCAGGCGTGTGCCTGGATCTGTCCGGACTTCTGTTTCCAGGTGTACAAGTACGAACAGCCGTTGGAACTCGTCGTCGAGAACGGAGAAGGATGACCGTCGCGCTGCTCGAAGGCTCCGAGGCGATCGCCGACACGATGGTCGCCGCGGGCTGCCGGTTCTTCAGCGGCTATCCCATGACGCCGTTCACCGAGGTGCTCGAGCACATGGCGGCCAAGCTGCCCGACCTCGGCGGTACGTGCATGAACGCGGAGAGCGAGCTCGAAGCAGTGGGGATGGCGTGGGGCGCCGCCGCCACGGGGACGCCCAGTGCGACGGGATCGACCGGGCAGGGCCTCTCGTTGATGCAGGAGTCCCTCGCCGAGGCCTGCTACGGCCGGATCCCCCTCGTCGTCCTGAACATGGCGCGCGCCCAGGGCGACTACTGGCAGGCGACTCGGGGTCCCGGCCACGGCGACGCCCGCATGCCCGTCCTCGCGCCGATGGACATCCCCGAAGCGACCGAGCTCACGCAGCTCGCGTTCCACCTCACCCGCCGGTGGCGCAACCCGGTCCTGCTGTTCGGTGACTACTACCTCACCCACACGTCGACCTCGGTCGCGGTCGCGCCGCACGACTTCGGACCCGTGCCCACCGATGACTGGTCGCTCGACGGATCGACCAGCGGCAGCGGGCACGCCCGCCTCCTGTCACCGCTCGGTACCACGAAACGCAACGAGCGGGGCGGCTACGACCTCGCCGCGCACTACACCGAGTGCGCCCGTGCCACCGCGGAGATGTTGCACGGCATCGAGCCGCTCGCGGAATCCGCCTTCACCGACGATGCCGATGTGATCGTCGTCGCGTTCGGGACGCCGGCCAAGTACGTGCGGGCCGCGGTCACCCGCCTCCGCGCCAACGGCGTCCGCGTCGGCTTCGTGCGTCCGATCACGCTCCTGCCGTTCCCGAACGAAGCGATCGCTCGTGCCGCGAGCCGGCGCGCGCGCACGATCGCGGTGTACGAGAACAACCAGGGACAGATGGTCGACGACGTGCGGCTCGCGGTGCAGGGCGCGGTGCCCGTGCAGTTCATCGGGCGCCTCAGCCTCGACGGTTCCGGTTTCGGCATCGCCCCCGACCTCGACAGTGACTACCTCCAACGCCAGATCGAAGAGGTGCTCGATGGCCACTGACCCACGCTCCCCGACCGCCTACCTCCCGACGGACGCACCCCCGACGGAACCTGCGCATCTGGTCGACGACTTCACCCCCTCACTCATCGACGTCGGTGAGCACTCGTTGTGTCCCGGTTGCGGAGAACCCATCGCCATGCGCGCCATCCTCGAAGCCATCGAGGTGATCGGCGCAGTTCCCGCGCCATCGGCGTGTTCGGCATCGGGTGTTACACCGCGTTCTCCAACAACCTCGACATCGAGGTGCTCCAGGCCCTGCACGGTCGCGCGCCGTCGCTGGCCACGGGGGTCAAACGGGCCAAGCCCGACACGCTCGTGATCACGGTACAGGGCGACGGCGACATGGTGAACGAGGGTCTCCAGGAAGTGCTGCACACCGCCGCGCGCGGCGAGAACGTCACCTGCTTCATGCTCGACAACGGCGTGTTCGGTGAGACCGGTGGTCACATGACTGCCACGACTGCGCTCGGGCAACGCACCAAGAACACGATCGACGGTCGCGACGCCGCGCAGCACGGCTTTCCCATCCGGATCAGCACGCTCATCGCCGAACTCGAAGGCGCGGCATACGTGGCCCGCGGCGCGGTGAACAACGCCGGCAACGTTGCCCGCACCAAGAAGATGATCCGGCGGGCGCTCGAGACCCAGGAGGCTCGCCGCGGATTCTCCTTCGTCGAGATCCTGACCATGTGTCCGACCGGTTGGTTCGTCGAGACCCAGGAAGCACCCGACTATCTCAACGCGACGCTCGCACCCATCCACACCCCGGGCGTGCTCAAGGACGTCACCGCATGACGACCGTGGTGATCGCCTTTCCGTGGAACGTGACCGACGAGGACCTCGCACCGCTGCGCGCGCAGTTTCCCGACGTCGAGATCGTCGCCCAGCCCTACCTCGGCGCGTTCGCGCACCACGTGCCGGGCGCGTCGGTCGAGCTCAGTGACGATGAACGCGCCGTCTGGGCCCGGGCCGATGCCGCCCTCGCGCTCGACCTGCCGAAGGGGATCAGCGAGCTCGCGCCGAGCCTCCGCTGGGTCCAGGCCATCGGGGCCGGCGTGGAGCATCTCGACGCGGTCGGGCTCGCCGAGGACTGCGTGGTCACGAACGCGGCCGGTGTCGCCGCCGCGTCGATCGCCGAGTTCGCCATCGGTCGGCTCCTCGCGGTGTGGAAACGCTTTCCCGAGATCGACGACTCCCAGCGCACCCACGAGTGGAAGCCGAAATACGGAGTCCTGGTCGAAGGCCTCACGCTGGGGATCATCGGCCTCGGCGCGATCGGGTCCGCGGTCGCCGTGCGCGCCCGCGCCTTCGGGATGACGACCATCGGCACCCGGCGCAGCTACAAGGAAGGGGACGTCCACCATGCGGTCGACGAGCTGTACGGCACCGCCCACCTCCACGAGGTGCTCGCCCGCTGTCGACGCGGTGGTCGTGAGCGCGCCCGGGACCCAGGAGACCGAGAGCCTGTTCGACGCCGCGGCGTTCGCGAGCATGAAGCCCGGCGCGCTCTTCTGCAACGTCGGTCGCGGCTCCCTGGTGGACGAAGCCGCGCTGATCGACGCGCTGAACCGCGGGCACCTGGGTGCCGCCATACTCGACGTGACCCGTCAGGAGCCGCTGCCTGCCGACGACCCTCTGTGGGGCGCGACCAACATCTACATCTCGCCCCACTGCTCCACGTCGCAGGATCGCTACAACGACAAGCTCTACGCGCTGTTCGCGGACAACCTCGATCGTCAGCTGCACGGCGGCGAGCTGCGCAACGTCGTCGACCGTCATGCCGGATACTGACGTCGAGACGTTCCACCGCGATGGCGTCGTGTGCCTTCGCGGCGTCATGCCGATCGAGTGGATTGCGGCGATGGAGCAACCGGTCGAGGACGCGCTGGTCTCGGTGGCCACGACCGATCTCACCGCGATGGGCGACGACCTCGCCGCAGGCCGGCGCGGCCTTGGTGCAGGATCCGGAGCTGATTCGTGCGGGCGGTCCGCGGGGACAGTTCCGCGCCGGCACCGATCACTGGCGCGAGCAGGAGGAGTTTCTCCGGTTCGCGACCGAGTCTCCCCTCGGGGGGATCGTGGCTCGACTCCTCGGCACCTCCACCGTCCAGCTCTACGAGGACAGCGTGTTGGTGAAGGAACCGGGGACGTTCGAACGCACCGCGTTCCACCAGGATCTCGCGTACTTCCACGTCGACGGCGAACAGGTGTGCACCGTCTGGGTGCCGCTCGATCCGGTCGACGCCGAGAACGGCGCGGTGCAGTACGTGCGTGGCTCGCACCGCTCGACGACGCGGTACCGACCGAACATGTTCGTGACGACGATGTCACTCCCGGAAACCGAAGGCGTCGACGTTCCCGACCACGGAGACAGCCCGGACCTCATCAGCTTCGACACCGGTCCCGGCGACATCGTGGTGCATCACGCACGGACCGTGCACGGCGCGGGAGCGAACGCCAGTCCGACTCGTCGACGACGCGCCATCTCGGTGCGCTACGCGGGCGACGATGTCGTGTTCCGGGTGAAGCCCGGCGCGCCGCAGAAGCCCCATCACGCCGACATGGTCGACGGACAGCCACTCGACCCGGACGCCTGCCCGGTCGCGTGGCGGTCATGAACGGAGCTGCGCACTCCCGGTGATCGGGGGGAGGTCGAGCACGCTCACCGGGCCTGCCGCCGCCTCGCAGACCGCGGGGACCGCATTGACGATGCGGTTCGCGGCGGTCGCGTTGCCCCCACCCGCGGCGCCCGGCTCGCCCGGTTCCGTACCGTGGATGGTCACCTCGAGGTTGGGGTGGCCCGTGATCCTCACCCGGTGGATGCCGCCTGGTGCCGTCGACACCGGCCATTCGGGGGCACAGTCGTCGTCGATACGGGTGACGTGTTCCACGACGAAGCGGGGCACGCCGCCGACGATGCCCTGCACCTCGAACCGGAACGCGCCCTGGGTGCCCGCGGCGAACGTGCCCATGCCCGGGACCTCGATCGTGCGTTCCAACGGTCGCCGCTCGACGTGGGTCACGATCTGGTCGAGTTCGACGCCGAGCGCCTCGGCGAGGATGCGCACCATCGGCGCCCACACCATCTCCAACGCGACGTCGAGCAGCATCAGCGGCGTCTCGTCCATCGAACGGCCGAAGCCGATGACGTCGCGCACGACGTCCGGGGCGTCGTACAACGCGTAGTTGAAGATCTCCTGGACCCGGATCTCCTCGATGCCCGCACTCACCCCGCTCACCAGGACCGGCAGGATGTCGAGCGCCCATCCGGGATCGATGCCGGACACGAACACCGAGGTGTCGCCCTCCGCGCACGCGCGCTCCACCGCTTCGATCATCGGCGCCGGCGCGCTCGCCGGATGCAGGAGCGGATAGAAGGAGGTCGACACGACATTGGCGCCGCCGCGCAGGCACGCGACCAGATCGGCAAACGCCTCGTCGGGGCGGGTGTCGGCGGTCGCGGTGTACACCACCGCGTCGACGTCGTCGGCGAACGCGATCGATGGGTCATCGGTGGCGGTCACGCCCAAGTGGTCGATGAACGCCAGTTCGCCCGCGTCCCGCCCGACCTTCGCTGGATTCGACACCACGACACCGACCAACTCGAGATCCCGGTGGGCCGCCACCGCCCGGATGGCCGGCCGCCCCGCGTTGCCCGTTCCCCACACCACCACGCGGTAGGTCATCCGGGAATGGTTTCCCACCACTGGCACCACCACTCGGCGCCGACCAGGATGCGGAGCTTCGGGTGCCAGCAGTACGAGATGGCCGCGGTGTTCTCGAGGTAGTACAGGCAGTTCTCGCATTGCTCGTCGCCCGACGGTTGACCCTTCAGCACGGCGTTCTCGGAGAGGTGGCGCAATTCGATCGACAGCTTCTCGTCGATCTCCTTCGGTTCCGGGTCCGGGATGACGTAGTCGGTCATCGGAAGAAGTTACCTGACCTCCACCACGCACGAACTGGGCCTGCGGATCGGTATCCTGCTGCGATGATCGGCCGGCCCGACCTCGAGACATTCGAACCGCGCTGCCTGTACCGGCACGACCCGACCGACGCAATCCTCGAGTTCATCGCGGTGGCGACCATGCCGGAATTGCACGACGAGGTGGTCGGCGTGTTCCGGTACGTCGACGACGACCGTGCGCTCATCGCCACCCAGGCGGGCTTCGACCACGGAGAGACCTTCACGCCCCTCGGTGAAGCCATGGCCGACGACATCGGCCTCGCCCACGGGCCGTAGTCGCCGCCGACGGCCCGTGTCGCCGGTCAGTCGCGGGTCTTCTTGGCCCGACTCGGCGCCACCCGGGGCGGCTCGCCGGGCATCTTCGGGTACACGGGCGGCCACGGTGCGTCCTGGAGTCCGGACGCGAGGTCCCGGTCGTACATCTCGAGCAACGGCGTCAACGATTGCGGTCGCTCGTCGATGCCGGCCCACGGGTCACCCCGTGCCTCGACGCGCGCCGGCACGGTCTCCATGGTGCACGCCTCGGGATCGATCGAATCGAGCTCGTCCCAGGTGAACGGTGTCGACACCTGCGCGCCCGGACGGGCGCGAACCGACCAGGCTCCGAACACGGTCTTGTGGGGCGCGTTCTGGTTGAAGTCGATGAAGACGCGCTCCCCCCGTTCCTCCTTCCACCACGCGTCGGTGATGATGTCAGGACGGCGCCGAGCAAGCTCGCGCGCGACCGCGACTGCTCCTCGCCGCACCTCGATCGGTGTCCATCGCGGCTCGAGCCGGGTGTACACGTGGATGCCGCGGTTGCCCGTTGTCTTGGGCCAGCTGGCAATGCCGAGCTCGTCGAGCAGTGCACGCAGCTCTCGCGCCACGATCCGGGCCTCGTCGAAGCCGACGCCCGGCTGCGGGTCGAGGTCGATGCGCAGTTCGTCAGCATGGTCGTCGTCGGTGGCGAGGTTCGGCCACACGTGGAAACCGAGGCACCCGAGGTTGACCGCCCAGATGATGTGCGCGAGGTCGGCAACAACGAGTGCGTCGGACTTCGTGCCGTTGGGCGTGCTGACGACGGCGGTTTCGAGCCATGCGGGCGCGTCCTTGGGCACCCGCTTCTGGAAGAACGAGGAGCCGCCGACGCCGTTCGGAAACCGCTGCATGAGCACCGGCCGACCGCGAATCGCCCGCAGGAGCTCGGTCTCGACCGCGCGGTAGTAGTCCACGACGTCGAGCTTCGTCTGACCGTGTTCGGGGAACATCACCTTGTCGGGAGTGCTGATGCGGACGCTTCGCCCGGAGATGTCGAGTTCGACGTGCGCGACGGCGTCCTTCGGTGCCACGGTTGCACCGTACCGCCGTCAGAGCGTCGTCACGCGCCCGATGAGATCGGTGGGGAGGTAGCTGTTCCGGTCGCGCGTCCACGGCTGACCCGACTGGGCGTCGTACGTGTGTGGGAGCACCACCCCTTTGGGCACGGCTGCCCCCGTCATCCCGGCGGTTCGCGCGGTCAACACGCACCGCACCGCGTGATCGGCGAACCCGATCACTCCGACGGTGCCGAGATCGGTCGCGGCCGCCTTCGCCTTGGTGATGGCCTGGGCCGCGACGCCCGCGGTGCTCAGGTAGACCACCTTGCCGTCGGGTCCCGTCACCGGATCGATCGAGGTGACGCGCCGGACGCCTTCGGCCTGGAGGATCTGGGCGATCTCGGTCTGGGCGAACACCGGAACCGGGTGTTTGGTGACGAATGCCTTCGTGGTCGCGGCCAGGGCCTGGTTCGTCGGCCCCGGCTCGAGCGTGCCGTCGGCGGCGAGGCGGTTCCCGAACGCGAACACCACGACGCTGTCGATCTTGCTCGCGCGCACCTGCGGTGGGCGGTAGGCGAGGAACGGACTGGTCGCGACCTCGGCGGCCGGGACCTTCGTCTCGAGCCGGGTCAGGAAGTCGGCACCGAGTCCCGAGACGACCTTGGTTGCCAGTGCGGGATCGTCGTACTCCTTCGCCAGCCGGGCCGTGAGGGCACCCGCGTAGTCCGTGGGCACGGTGGTGGTCGTCGTCGAGCCGGTCAGGCACACCACGACGCCCACCGCGAAGAGCGCCGCGCCGAAGATCCTCCTCCTCATCAGCGAAACGTACCAGTGCCCGGTGGCGCTACTCTCCCCCCGGAGCGAGGGGGACCCCATGAGCAACTTCACGTCCGCGGAGATCGCCGACGCCTGGGCGGAATACCAGAAGCGGGGCGCGGTCGAGGAAGACTGGCCCGCGTGGGCCGAGATGTTCACCGACGATGCCCGCTACGAGGAGCACAACCTCGGCCTGTTCGAGGGACGCCCCGCCATCACCGAGTTCATCGTGTCGACGATGAAGGAGTATCCGGCGATGACGGTGTGGATCGACTGGTCGATCATCGACGGGGACCGCATCGGGTTCTACATCTGGAACAATCTTCCCGACCCGACGGGTACGGGGAAGCGCTACGGCTTTCCCAACACGACGTTCCTGCAGTACGGCGGTGACGGCAAGTTCTCGTTCGAGGGTGACTACTACAACCCCACCGATGCCGAGCGCGTGTTCCGCGACTGGCTGACCGACGGAGGACGCCGCGACACCCCGAAAGACCACAGCCTGCAGGGCATCGCGGGCTGGAACCCCGCGCCGCCGGCGACCGTGTTCCCGCGTGCCGAGATCGAGGCCGAGTTCGAGAAGTACCGGGAGCGCGGATCGATCGCCGTCGCCACCGGCGACTGGGACCAGTGGGCCGACCAGTTCACCGACGACGCGCACTACCGCGAACACCACTACGGCTACTTCACGTCGGGGGCCGAGATCCGGGCCTGGATCAAGTCCGTCATGCAACCGTTCCCGACCATGGAGTTCCCGGTCTCGTGGCGGTTGATCGACGGCAATCGGGTCAGCGCATTGATCCCGAACATCCTTCCGCCACCCGAGCGGCGACGACGGCTATTACGGGTTCGACGTCAACACCATCCTCCACTACGCGGGCAACGGGAAATGGAGCTTCGAGGAGGACGTCTACTCCCCCGCCGAGGCCCAGGCCACCGTGGACCGCTGGATCGCGGCCGGCGGGGTCATCCCGTCGAGTTGACGACCACGGGGCTGCTCGTCGTCTCGACCAAGTGCATCCGCGCGGCCGAAGCGACGGAGTGGGATGAGTGGGAGGACACGGTCCACGTTCCCGCGCAGTGCGAGGCGAGCGGGGCGTGGGTGGCGACGCGATTCGAGCTGACCACGCCGCCGGAGCCGGGGATGCCGGGCATCGGCTTCACCCACGTCACCATCCACGAGTTCGATCAACCCGACGCCGCGGCAGGCGCGCGGCGCGCGCTCGCATGCGACGACGCGCTCCGGAGGAGCAGTCGTATGCACACGGCCCACGCGACGGTCGCCGCGGAAGTCTTCGTTGCGCACGGACCCTTCGGTACGAAGCCAGAGCCGTCCGTCGCGCTCCGGGGCCACATCCTCGCCCATGTGTTCTGTACCGACCCGACACGGGAAGTCGAGTGGGACTCGTGGTACGACGAACAGCACGTGCCCGACATGCTCTCCTGCGGCGCCTTCGCGGCGATGTCCCGGTGGCGTCGGGTGCCCCACGCCCGCGTCGGGCCGAATCATCTGACGCTGTACGACATCACGACGGGCTCGATCGACGACGCGGTCGCACGCGCAGCTACGAAGCTGGGGGAGATCGTCGCCGCCGGGCGCAAGCACGATGCGCACACCGGCGGGCTCACGATCACGGTGCGGCCGACCGGGCGTCACTCGGGTCGCGGCTTCCGACCGACGCCACCTACCGCACGATGAACCGCGTGGGCACCCAGGTCTGACTGTCGATCGGAGGGCGCTCGTAGGCCCGCTGTTGGCGCGCGGGGAGCGAGATCGGCGGGTGCGGCACCTCTTCGTGGGCGACCGTCTCGAGCAGATGGCTGATGATGTTCAGTCGTGCGGACCTCTTGTCGTCGGCGTCGACCACGTGCCACGGCGCTTCCTTGATGTCCGTGTAGGCGAACATCTCGTCCTTGGCCTCTGCGTAGTCCACCCAGCGCGCGCGCGCTTCGAGATCCATGGGGCTGAGCTTCCAACGCTTCCCCGGGTTGTTGATCCGATCGGTGAAGCGACGCTCCTGCTCGTCGTCACTGAGGGAGAGCCAGTACTTCACCACCACGATGCCCGAACGAATGAGCGCGCGTTCGAGCATGGGGCAGGTCCGCAGGAAGTCGGCGTACTCGTCGTCGGTGCAGAAGCCCATGACCCGTTCGACGCCGGCGCGGTTGTACCAGCTCCGGTCGAAGAGGACGATCTCCCCGGCGGCCGGCAGGTGCGCCACGTAGCGCTGGAAGTACCACTGCGATCGTTCGCGTTCGGTCGGGGTGCCGAGGGCGACCACCCGGCAGTACCGGGCGTTCAGGCGTTCGAGGATCCGCTTGATCGTCCCGCCCTTCCCGGCGGTGTCACGGCCTTCGAAGATGACGAGCAGCCGGACGCCCTCGTGGATGACCCATTCCTGCATGCGCACCAGTTCGGTCTGGAGTCGCAGCAGTTCCTTCTCGTATCCGGCCTTCGACACGACCTTCGGAGCGTCCGTCATGGCGGCGAAGCGTACTCAGCACCGAACCGGCATCGCGGTGTATCCGACCTGGAACTCCGAGGGTGGCCGTTCCACGCCCGTTTCGTCGACCGTGTAGTCGGGGAGACGGGCCAGCAGCTCCTCGAACAGGATCCGGCCTTCGAGTCTCGCGGCGTGCGCACCGATGCAGAAGTGCGTCCCGTGCCCGAAGACGAGCGTCCGCGTGAACGTCCGTTGTACGTCGAAACGCTCGGGCTCGGAGAACTCGCGTTCGTCGTGGTTGGCCGACACCAGCAGGAGGAACACCCGTTGTCCTGCGCGCAGCCGGACGTCGGCGATCTCGGTGTCGACCATCACCGTGCGTCCCACCCACTGCAGGACCGCGTCCAGCCGCATGATCTCTTCGAAGCCGTTGAGAATCCGGGTGGGATCGTCGATCAGCTGCTCCCGTTGGTCGGGATGTCGCCACAGTCGCAGGATCCCGCCGGCCACGATCTTGGGGAGCGTCTCGACGCCGCCGATGAGGAGCGTGCTCAGTTGCACCGCGATCTCGAGGTCGGTGAGTGGAACACCGTCGCCGGTCTCGTAGCCGGCCACCTGATCGACGAGCGCGGAGCGTCCGCGCGCGTCGCTCACGAACTCGCGCACGTACTCGTGGAGTGCACGCTGCGCGGCACGGCCCTCCTCCGACACCCCTGACGCGTCGGGTGCACGCCGGGCCGAGGTGTTGACGAGGTGGACGATCGTCGCACGGTCGACGGCCGGAAGCCCGAGCAAGCGGCAGGTGGCCACGGTCGCGACCGGCGACGCGAGGTCGGCGACGGCATCGAAGGAGCCGCGCGGCACGAGGTCGTCGAGCAGCTCGCGGACATGCGCACGCGTGGCCCGCTCGAGATCGGCGACCGCGCCGGGGAGGAACGGAGCGAGGAGGGTTCGGCGAAGGCGGGTGTGCGCCGGGGGATCGATCATCGAAAAGCTCGACACCGGGCGTGAGCTCTCGTGCGTCGGTGGGCCGGAGTTGGGCACGAGCATCCGCTCCCGAGCAAAGATCGGGCCGTCGGCGATCGAGAATTGGTCCCGGTCGTTGAGCACCCGCCACACGTCGTCGAAACGAGGGAGCGCCCAGGCGTCGTACTGCGGGAGCGCATGGACCGCACCCGAGTCACGCAGTTCCCGGTAGTACGGCAGCGGCTCCCGCATCACCTCGGCGGCGAATGGGTCGTATCCGCTCATCTGTGCGACTCTACGTACTCTCAGCCCCGATCAGCAGCAACGTTGGGAGTCATGATGGGCCTGAGCGAACGCACGCCGCCGACCGTCGACGAATACCTCGCCTACCCGGCCCGGTTCTCGAACTGGGGGCGCTGGGGTGACGACGACGAGTTGGGGACGTTGAATCACATCACCGACGACGTCCGTCGCCGCGCCGCCGGCCTCGTCACCGAAGGTCGTGTCGTGTCGCTGTCGCGCGCGATCGACACGTTCGCCGGACCGTCGAACCCGTACCCCGCGCACCACTTCGTCGGCATGGAGGGCAGCGGCGGGATCCTCGACTACTTCGGGATGTTCATCCACGGCATGTCCCAGACGCACATCGACGCGCTGAGTCACCTCACCGCACACCAACACGGCAACAGTGTGTACTGGAACGGGAAGCCGTTCGGGCCGCTGCGCATGCCCTCGGGGCGTTCGGGCACCATCGAGCACTGGCGCGATGGCATCGTCACGCGCGGCGTGCTCTACGACATCCCGCGCCTACGCCGCACCGAGTGGATCGACCCGGGCGCACCCGTCCACGGATGGGAGCTGGCAGACGCCGCGGCCGACGCCGGTCTCGAACCGGGCGCCGGTGACGCCGTCGTGATCCGCTGTGGACAGCGGTGCGTTCGAGCGCGCCCACCCGGAGCACACCGGATTCGCGTCGCCGTCCGGGGTCCACGCATCCTGCGTGGAGTTTCTCTACGAGACCGACGCCTCCGCGCTCGTCTGGGACTGGCAGGACGCGCCCGACGAACAGCAAGGGCTCCCGAACCCTCTCCCGATCAACCACGCCTTGCACGTGCACAACGTCGTGCTTCCGTATCTGGGCATGCCGATCATCGACAACGCCGACCTGGAACCCATCGCTCGCGCCTGCGCCGATGTCGGTCGTTGGGAGTTCCAGCTGACGATCGCGCCCCTCGTCATCGAAGGTGCCACCGGTTCACCGGTCAATCCGATCGCGCTGCTCTGAATGTCGGCTATCCAGCAGCGCCTCGACGAGCTCGGGCTCGTGCTCCCCGGACCGTATCCACCTCACGAACCGCTCGATGCCGTCGTGGTGTACGGCGGTCGCGCCCGTACGAGCGGCCAACTCCCCCGCGATCACGACGGCGCGCTCGTGAACCCGGGCGTGCTCGGTGCTGACCTCACCGTCGAGCAGGGTGCCGAAGCCGCGCGCTGGTGCGCACTCAACGCGTTGTCCGTGTTGCAGGCGGAGCTCGGCGACCTCGACCGGATCACTCGCGTGCTCACCATGCTCGGGTTCGTGGCGTCGGCACCGGGCTTCGTGGCCCAGCCCGCGGTCGTCGATGGCGCCAGCGCACTGCTCCACGATGTCTTCGGGTTGGCGGGACGTCACTCTCGCTCGGCGATCGGGGTGGCTGCACTCCCACGCGGGGGCGCCGTCGAGATCGAAGTCGAAGTCGCGCTCGGCGCGATCGACGAGCGCTGACACGCGCCGCGTCAAGCTTCCGCGGCAGCAGTGAACGCGGGGAGCAACGTGCGCCATCCGTTGGTGTTCGCGTCCCGCCACGACACAGCCTGGGGGCCGAGACGCTCCCATCCGGAATGCACGATCTCGAGTCGAGTGGTCTCATCGCCGGTGTCGACGAAGGTGAGATCCACTGTGGTCGCAACCGCACGTTCTCGTCCGATGTGCCAGAGGTACACGAGTCGGTCGGGAGGACTCCACACGGTGACCTCGCCCCAATCGATCTCGTGACCGTCCGGCGTGCACTCGAAGATGCGGCCGCCCAGTCGCGGTTCGAGCGTCACGACCGTGTCGGGATGACCCGACGCAGAATGGTCTCTGGGCCACCAGCTCGACAACCGCGTCGTCCACACGTCGAACGCGTGATCTTTGGAGCATGCGATCTCGAATGTCAATCGCAGGGCATCGACGCTCATGCGCGAGTTGCGCCGCCTTTCGTGTTCTCGGCGATGAGGCGAAAGCGCGAGGCGGCGTCGCCCCACACCTGCGTGAGGAACGCCTCGACCGCAGCCACCCCATCGTCGTGCACACGGTAGATCCGCCGGGTCCCGCGCGGTTCTTCGACGACCAGTCCGGCCTCCTTCAGGAGCCGGAGATGGCGCGACACCGCCGGACGGCTGATCGGTAGCGCCGCGGCCACCTCGCCGACCGAGCGCCCCTCCCGCCCGAGCAGTTCCACGATGGCCCGCCGGTTGGGATCACCGAGCGCCTCGAACGGGTCACGGGCCGGCGCGCTCACTTCGGCCGCGCGCGCATCCGGTTGTTCCGCGCCTGGTGTTCGACCTCGGCCCAGCCCAGCGCTTCCAACACCGGCGGCACGTAGTTGGCGAACCGACCTCGCAATCCCTTCTTCAGCCCGTACCACCCGCCGACCGGGTTGTCGGCAGCCCCGCGCCCAGGCCTCGACGGTTCCCGCAGGATCGCGGCCTTCTGCTCGTCGGCACTCCCGAGCGGGACCCAGTCCTGCCGTTCGACGAGCATGGATCGCAGATCGTCGAGGCAGGAGAGGTGGTAACGGAGTTGGGTCTTGCCCACCTGCACGACGAGTGCAGGCGGCTCCGACGACTCGTCACGGTAGGCCGTGTACGCCGACCCTCCACTCGGCGTCGTGAGCGCCCACGGCTGGTCGGGCGTACCGCCGTGATCAACCACGGACGCCGTACTCGCCCACGAGCGTCGCACCCGACGCGGTCGGTCCTTCCTCACAGCGGTCGGCGATCTCGCGCACGAACTCGGCGAACGCCGGCGTTGCGGTGAGCGGGTTGGTGCCGTCACCGGTCGTGACCGTCGCCACGTGCACGAAGCTGACGCCGTCGTCCAGACGGAAGCTGGCGTAGTGGAGACCGGCGGGTTCGTCGGCCGCGAGGGCGCCGAACACCTTCTCGATCAGTGCCTGATTCTCGGCGGCGCATTCGGGTTTGCTTCGGTAGCGAACGACGGTCGTGCTCACGACGGCCTCCTGATCCGTAACGGAGACGTTACCGTAACACGTTCGTTACCACAACGGTGGGAAGGAGCCCGCTGGGTGTGCCAGATTGGCACGATGTTGATCATCGCAGGAACCTTCGAAGTCGAGCCGGCGCGTCGCGACGAGTTCATCGCGCAGAAGGACGCAGGGATGCGCGAATCCCGGGCCGAAGCGGGGTGTCACCACTACGTGTTGAGCGCGGACCCGATCGAGCCCGGGCGGGTCTATCTGTTCGAACGCTGGGAGAGCAAGGAGCACCTGGCGCCCCACCTCGCCCGCCTGAGCGCGCCCCGGCCCGCAGACCCGGATGCCGTGCCCGTGCTCACGGCCGACATCCAACAGTACGAGATCGCCGCGGTCGGCCCGGTCGGGAGCTGACGCCGCGAGCGACTGCCGCACTCAGTGCGCGTGGACGCCGTCGCCCGCGTAGAGCGCGAACACGGTGTCCTCGTCGAGCCCCTCGGCCGATCCCGAGTACACGATCTCACCTTGATTGAGCAGGTAGACGACACTCGCCAACGCGAGCGCGCGGTTGATGTACTGCTCGACCAACAAGAGCGAGGTTCCCTCGTCGGCCAGTCGTTCGATGAATTCGAAGATCGCGTCGACGATCAGTGGCGCGAGACCCAGCGATGCCTCGTCGATCAGCACGAGCTTCGGGTTCGCCACGTAGGCACGCACCAGCGCGAGCATCTGTTGCTCGCCGCCACTGAGCGTGCCCGCGATCTGGGTACGGCGCTCACCCAGCACCGGGAATGTTTCGACCGCTCGGTCGAGCGCTTCGCGCTGGTGACGCTTGTCGACGTGCATCACCAGGTTCTCGCGGACGGTCAGCGACGGGAAGATCCCGCGACCCTCCGGGATGAGGCACAGGCCGCGCCGGGAACGCTGGAACGGACCGAGCTTGCTCACGTCGTGGCCGTCGAACTCGACGGTCCCCTGCTTGGGGCGGAGCAGCCCGGCGGCCATCCGCAGCGTGGTGGACTTGCCGGCGCCGTTGGGACCGAGCAGGGCGACGACCGACGAGTCGGGGACGTCGATCGAGATGTCGCGCAACACCGTCGTGTCACCGTAACCACCCGTGATGTGCTGAAGACTCAGCATCGGGCGCCCATCACCTGACCACCTCGACCTCGGCTTCGGCTTCGACTTCGGCGATGACGTCGCTCTCGGTGCCGAGGTAGGCAGCCTGCACGATCTCGCTCTCGCGCACTTCCGTCGGGGTGCCCGAGAAGATGACGCGGCCGAAGTCCATCACGTAGATGTAGTTGCACACCTCCATGACCAGCGCCATGTCGTGCTCGACCAGGAGCAGACCCGTGCCGCGGGCAGCGACCACGTGTTGCAGCACTTCACCGAAGCGCTCGGTCTCCGCCTGATCGAGGCCCGACGACGGCTCGTCGAGCAGGATCACGTCGAACGCGCCCGCCAGGGCACGCGCCAACTCCACCAGCCGCCGTTCACCAGACGTCAGGAGTGCAGCCTGCTGGTCGGCGAGGGCGGTGACGCCGGCCAGTTGCATGGCCTCGAACGCCGCCGCCTCGACGGCTCGTCGTTGCCCGCGCGCCCCGACGAGCTGGGTGAAGAGGCCCCGTCCCGCGAGTCCTGCCTCCCGTCCGAGGGCGACGTTCTCCTCCACGCTCAACGAGTTCCACAATTCGGCGCGCTGGAACGTCCGCCCGAGTCCGCGGCGCGCGCGCGCCGCCGGGCTCTGGCTCGTGATGTTCACACCGTGGAACGAGACCGCGCCTTCGTACGTCTTCACCAGGCCGCACGCGGCGTTGAACGTCGTCGTCTTGCCTGCGCCATTGGGTCCGATCAGACCGGTGATCCGCCCGACCGGCGCGTCGATGGTCAAGCCGGAGACGGCAATCAGTCCGCCGAAGCGCACGGTCACCTCGCGGAGCGCCAGTCCGTTCCCGGTCGGCACCGGTTGCCTCGCCGGCTGCGTCACGCTTCCGGCCGCGACCGTCAGGAGCCAGGCTCGCCTCCGCCAGCGTGGCGGGAGGCCGCCGGCCCCCGAGCCGGTCAAGAACCGTGCGGAGCCAGAGCGGTACGGAGGGCGGATTCCGGGACATGAGCCCGACGAAGATCACCGCGGCGCCGAAGGCGATCTGCAGGTACGCCTGAATGTTGTCGATGTCGATGTAGCTCGGCAGGATGGTGAAGAGCCCGGCAGCGACGAGTGCGTACCAGGGTGCGCCACCGACCGCGAGCACGACGACCGCGATCAGCGTCATCGAGCTGAACGATGGAAAGGTCGCCCCGTTCACCGAGCCGAGAAAACCCGCGTACAACGCCCCGTACACGCCGGCCAGGAACGAGGAGATGCAGAACACGAGGATGCGGGTCACGTTCGTGGTGGCGCCCTCGGTGTCGAGCGCCAGCGGGGAATCGCGGAGACCCCGGAGCAGACCGCCCGAGGCGCCCGCGCACGATGGCGACCACGAGCACTGCACACACCACGGTGATCACGAGGACGAAGTAGTAGTAGTCCTCGTCGCTAGTCGCGAAGCTCGGACGCACCGCGTGGAGGCCGTCCGAGGTCGGTCCGAACATGATGTCCTGGAGGTAGAGCATCTTCTCGAGCAGGATCCCGAAGCCAAGGGTGGCGAGCGCGAGGAACACGCCCGAGAGCCGAATCGCCGGCAACGCCACCGCGAGTCCGACCGGAACCGCGACCAGACCCGCCAGCACCAGTGCGAGGAGAAAGGGGACGCCGTGATCGCTGACCAGGTGACAGAAGGCCGCCGCGCCCACTGCCGCGAACGCGTATTGGCAGAGCGACACCTGCCCTGATTCCCTGACCAGCAGGCCGAGCGACAGGAACAGGATGACCGTCATCAGACCGACGGTCCAGAACGACAGGTTCCGACCCACGAGACTCGGCACCAACGCCAGGCCCCCGATGACGAGCACGCCCATGGCGATGCTGACCCGCGCCGGTGCGCGGTAGGCCGTCCGGGGGGGTGGTGGCGGCGGGGTTCGGCGGAGCTTCGAGCAGCCGCTTGGGCGTCACGAGCAACGCGACGAAGAGGACGATGAACGGCAGGCTCGCCGGGAGCCCACCGAGCCAGGTGATCGTACCGATGTACTTGGTCGACATCGATGCCGCGATGCCGATCGCGATACCACCGAGGTACGTGAGCGGAAGGTTCGAGAAGTACCCGACGGCTGCCGCGCCGAACGCCTGCACGACGAGCAGGATGAGCAGGAGTGAGTTCAAGCCGATGGTCGGGACCAACAACACACCCGACATCGCCGCGAACACGGTGCCGATGATCCACGCGAACCGCCGGACGGTGACCGGGTTGGTCCCCATGATGTTCACGAGATCGGGATCATCCACCACCGCACGCATGGCGACACCGGTACGCGAGAACCGGAAGTAGAAGTAGAGCGCGATCGTGGAGACGAGCGCGATCCCCATCGTCGTGGCTTGGTTGTACCCGATGTTGACCGTGCCGATCGTGAACGTCTCGGTCGAGAGGAAATCGGGAACGATCAGCGACGACACGGAGTCGCTCCAACTCTGCGACCAGAGCGTGAGCGCGCCCGAAATGCCGAGCGCGAGCCCGACCATGCCGACCACCTGGTACTCGGTGCTCACCCGCGAGAGCATCCGCGTGAGCAGCTCGAGCAACACGCCCATGAGGGGACCCAGGACGAGGATGGAGAGCGCTGCCGCGATCCGCCAGTCGATGCCTTGTCGCTGCCACAGGTCGTAGAAGACGAACGCGGCCACGGCGGCGATGGCGCCGTACGCGAAGTTGAAGACGCCCGACGTCTTGTACGTCAGGACCAGCCCGACTCCCGCCAGGCCATAGATCGAACCGGCGGTCAGGCCGATCACGACGAAGGGCAGCAGGTCGGTCACTCCATTCCCCCTTTGCGGTCTCCCGCGTCGAGCAACCTACCGGACTCCCCCGAACCTCGCCCCCGTCCTCAGTTAGTCGCGTTGTGGTTGACTGCGCGACGAGATGGATGGTGCGCTCCGAACGTGGGTCGAGGACATCGTCGGCGGACGCATCGTCCGCGCCGACCGACCACCGGTCGGCGGATCGCGCGAGCTGTACCTCGTCGACGTCGAACAGCAATCCGGTATCGTCCTGCCCCTCGTCGTGCGCTGCGAAGCAGGCGGGTCGTTCGCCGGCACCGAGGTGTCACTGTCGAAGGAAGCCGTCGTGTATCGCGTGCTCGAAGCGTCCGCGGTACCGGTCCCGAGGGTGTTCGCCCTCGCCGCCGACGGCGCCGCACTCGTCATGGAACGAGTCGCCGGTTCCGCTGACCTGTCCGGTCTCGAGCCCGACGCACGCGTCGGCGACCATGCGGAGCTTCGTCGACGCCCTGGCCGTGCTGCACACCCTCGACGTCGATGCGCTGTCGTTGCCCGGTTTCGCCCGACCCCGCGTCGCGGACGAGCACGCGCGACTCGATCTGGAGATGTGGGCGTGCTCGGCCGACGACGGCGTCGACGACCTCGACCCGCTCATCCGGTACGCCGGCGCGTGGCTGTGGGAACACGCGCCGACGTCCGTTGCTCGCACGGTGCTGGTCCAGGGCGACACCGGGCCGGGAAACTTCGTGTTCGACGGAGAGACCGTCACCGGGATCGTCGACTGGGAGTTCGCGCATCTCGGCGACCCCATGGACGACTGGGCGTGGATCGACATGCGGGCAATCCCCGAAGAAATCCCGGCCCTCCAGGAGCAGTACACCGCGTCGACCGGCATCGCCATCGACCCTGCACGGATCGCGTACTACCGGGTTGCCGTCGACTACCGGTGCGCGATCACGACGTCGTTGGCGGTCAGCCGGGGTGGCGGTGCACGCGGGTGGGCTCCGTATCTCCTGGCGACGCAGCGCTACCTCGACGGCATCGCGACGCGGCTTTCGGCGCTGCTCGGCATCGTGGAAGACGCGGAGGTACCGCGACCGACGCCGACCCCACGAGCCCGGCACTACGACGCGCTCCTCGCGGGCATCCGCGCTGCGGTCCGCCATCTTGACGACGCCGACGTCCGCGAGGACACCCGCAACCTCCAGATCCTGGTGCGCCATCTCCGCGCCTACGACGAGATCGGTCGCGAGCTCGAGGGGCTCGACTGCTCCGACCGCGGCGCAACGCTCGGTCCGGAGTCTCTCGACGATTTCCGCTTCATCCGTCTCGTCGAAGACGGTGGCGCACGGGCGGACGAATCGACCTGGCGGTACCTCCTCCGGCGACGTGCCCGCGAACGTCTCCTCTGGGCATCGCTCCTCGATCGCAGTCCTCGTTGACGATCGACGATCTACCGTGGTCGCCATGTTCGTCACGGTCGAAATCGAGGATCACGTCGCGGTCGTCACCATGGACCGTCCGCCGGTGAACGCGATCGAGATCACCATGGGCGTCGAGCTCCGCGACGCATTCGACGGGTTCAACGACAATCGTGATGTCCGCGTCGCCATCCTGACCGCGGCCGGCGACCGCGCCTTCATGGCGGGCGTGGACCTGCAGACCGTCGGCCACAAACCCGTCGAGCCGCCGAGCTACCAGATCGACCCGGTGCGCTGGCCCCGTGACGCGATGTGGGCGATCACCGACTGCGCGGTGCCGGTGATCGGGGCGATCAATGGTCCCGCCCTCGGCGCCGGCCTCGCGTTCGCCGCGTGTTGCGACATCATCATCGCCTCCGAGAACGCGACCTTCGGGGCGACCGAGATCAACGTCGGCGTCTTGGGCGCCAGTGCACACCTGTCGATGCTGGTCGGCCGGCACAAGGCGCGTGAGATGTTCTTCACCGGTGAGGTGGTGACCGCGACCGAACTCCACCGGTTGGGTTCGGTGCGGTCGGTCGTCACCCGAGCTGACCTGCTCCCTGACGGCACGCGAGCTCGCGGCCGCACTGGCCGCCAAGAGCCCGATCGCGTTGCGGCTCGCCAAGGAGTCGATGAACCGAGTCGAACACCTCCCGTTGCAGGAGGCGTACCGGGTCGAGCAGAGCTACACCGACCGGATCATGCAGTTCGAGGACGCCGAGGAAGCCCGCGCCGCCTTCTTCGAGCGCCGCGAACCCAACTGGAGGTGGAGGTGAGCTGGAGGTGAGGTGGAGGTGACGCCGAGCGAACGACCTGCGGTGTGGACCGGGCACGTGGTCGCGTACGCGCGCGATCTGATGGCGGTGGCCGCGTTCTACGAGGCGATCGGCATGCGGCCGGTTGCGACCCTCCCGGACCTCGCCGTCCTCGAGCTGCGCGGTGGGACCCATCTCGTCCTCCACCACGACGAGCACCACGTCAGCGCACCCCTCGACTTCGACCTCATGGTCGAGGATCTCGAGGCGACCCACGCCGAGTGGTCCGCCGCCGGCATCGTGGTGTCTCCGATCGAAGACGTCAAGATCCACACGAAGTTCACCGTGCAGCGATCCCGAGGACAACACGATCACCGTGTTCAGCACCCACGTCGTGGGCCCGGTCTGATCAGAAGTTGAGTGCCACCTTGGCGAAGGTCCCACCGTCGGTGGCCGGAATGCAGACGCCCGACATGTACGCCGACTCGTCGGATGCGAGGAACAGCGCGAGGTTGGCGGCATCCCGCATGGTCGGCGCCCGGTCGAGCTTGAGGGGCATCGGCGCCGCGGTCTTGTCCCACGTGCCCGCCAGCTCCTCGTAGGACTTCTCCATCGGGTCGTCTTCGACTGTCGCCGGCGAAGTTGGCCGACATGCCGTGGAACGGGCAGCAGCGCGTTGACCCGGATCCCGAACTCGCCGAGCTCGATGGCAAGTCCCTTCACCAGGCCGTTGGCCCCGGACTTGGCGGCGACGTAGCTCCGGAATCCCGGGTACGCCACCAGGCCTGCGGCCGACGTGGTGACCACGATGTTGCCACCACCGCCCTGGCGCAAGAACTGGCGCGCCGCCGACTGCGCGCCGAGGAAGACCCCGGTCAGGTTCACCGCGACGACCTGGTTGAAGTTGTCGAGCGGCGTGTCGACGAACGACACCTGACCGAACCCGATCTCCGGGATGCCCGCGTTGCAGTACATGACGTCGAGGCGACCGAAGGCGTCGACCGCGGTCTGCACCGCCGCTTCCATGTCGTCGGGACTGGTCACGTCGGCTCGGGCGTACGTCGCTTCGCCGCCGGCGGCCTGGATCTCTTCGGCCACCGACTTCACGTGGGTGTCGACGATGTCGGTGGCGACGATCTTGGCCCCTTCGGATGCGAACAGGCGGCTGGCATCACGACCGAGACCGTGTCCTGCGCCGGTGATCACCACAACTTTGTCCTGGAGTCGCACGGATCTCCCCCTCCTTCGACAACCTTCGACCTTCGACAACCCTCGACAACCTTCGACGGCGCGGCTCACCCTACGTTGCGGTGCCCGGGCGTGCTAGCACGGCGTCGTCGAGGCGCGCGACCAACTCGGTGTCGCGATGGCGACGTGTGCGGTATTCCCGGTGATGACCGCCGGCGACGTGCACGATACGGCCGGTGACATCGCCGGCGTCGTCGGACACCAGCCACGCGAGGACCCGCCGCGACGTGTACCGGATCGAGATCCAACTCGGGCGACGGAGCTGACGCGGCGAACATCGCTTCGTTCATGCGGGTGAACGCGCCGGGCGAGATCGCGTTCACCGTGATGCCGTGTCGGCGACCCTGGCCGGCCATCGACAAGGTGAAGGACCACACCGCGGCCTTCGCCGCGCCGTATCCGACCCCGCCTCCATCCGAGATCTTGGTGTCGAGAGCGACCTCCGAGACCGTGTTGACGACTCGTCCCCAGCCCTGCGCCTTCAGGTGCGGCCATGCCGCCTTGACCGTCCCGACCGATCCGACGAAGTTCACGGCCATGATCCGAGCAAGCTCGTCCTCGGTGATCGTCTCCAGCGGCGCGGAACCGGCGACGCCCGCGTTGTTCACGACGATGTCGATGCGACCGAACGAGTCGAGCGCGTGCTGCACCGCCCGATCGCCACCGGCGAACGTCGAGATGTCGGTGGCGTCGGCCACCGCCTGACCACCGCGGGCTTCGATCTCCTCGACCACCGCGTTCGCGACCGTCGCATCGTCACCGGTCCCGTCGAGCGCGGCACCGATGTCGCACACGACGACCGACGTGCCGCGCTCAGCGAGCAGGAGCGCATGCGCGCGTCCGATCCCCCGCCCCGCGCCGGTCACGAGGGCGACGCGTCCCTCCAACGAATTCGTCACGGCGACGACGCTACGCGTCCAACGGTGGACGGTCGGCAGTTGGCTCGCCAGTCACGACCAGACGTCGCCGACCCGGTCAGCGCGGATGTCCGCGAGGCCCATCTGGCCGCGACGGAATGCCGACCATTGGTGCAACGGCCACGCATCCTGGTCGTCGCCCCACGCGTCGATCCCGTTGATCGACCAGTGCATGAGGCTCTGCCAGCACACCCCGTGCACGCCCGAGATCGGAATCGCCATCCGGCTGACACTCTCGCCCTCCACGTGGAGATCCCGCCCGTCGGAATCGACGGCGTCGATCACCACCCGCCGAACGAATCCGTGCTCCGGATCGCGCTCGCGGCGCTTCGAGCCCTCGACCATGTCGCGGCGCACGCCGTCCAGCACGACGAAGCCCCCGGGTCGCGTGCCGAAGAACGCGGTGCTGGGCGACGCCATCCCCGTGATGTACGTGCTGCGCCCGCCGTTGTCCTTCCATTGTTCCGGGCGCAGGTGCCACCACGAGTGGTCACGCATCGCGTAGCAGTCGATCGGAATGTCTTCCCCGTGGAGTCGGAGCATGCCGGTGACGTGGCCGAACTGATCGAGGTGTCGCGGTTTGTCGTCGCCCGGCTCTCCCCCACCCTGGATCCGTCGGTCGCGCGTCGTACGTACCCAGGGCCGGTTGGCGGCGACCCAGTCGAGGTCGAAGTCGATGACGTCACGATCGCGGAACGTCAACCGGTAGTGCTCGTTCGGCGCGAGCATCCGGATCCGCTGCCCACTGGGGAAGGTGAAGTCACGGGCGTCACGCTCGTCGGGCAACGGCGTGTTCGTGTAGTTCACGTAGTACGGCGTCTCCATGTGGAACCACGCGGTGTCATCGAAGAGGAACACGCCCCCTCCCGCGACACCGATGGTCGGGCGTACGTAGTGATAACTCCAACACCCCAGCTTGCGTTCGGCGTTGAAGAACCAGAACCAGTAGGTCTCGTGCTCCCACCAGTGGTCGGTTTCCGGCACGTGGAAGTTGTCGCCGTCGAGCAGCGTCTCGTTGCCCTCGCGCAACGGCTCCTCGCTCGCGGGCGCCTCGCTCACGCGTCGCTCCGCAGGACGCAACCCTGCGCATTGAAGAAGAACCCGCCCGCGGTGATGAGCGCCGTGCTCGCCCCCGGTACCTGGCGTTCGTCGGCCCGGCCCTGCAGTTGGTGGATGGCCTCACGGGTGTGGCCCGATCCCTGCGTTCCGCCCTCGGAGAGACCGCCGCCGTGCGGGTTCACGGGGATGCGGCCGTTGATCAGGATCCGGTTGCTGCGCCCGTCCCAGTGGTCCTCGATGAACGCTCTCGCCTCCCCGAGCCCGCACCACCCCGCGTTCTCGATCCAACTCACGGTGATGAACGAGAAGCCGTCGTACGGGAAGTACACGTCGATGTCGTCGAGCCAGAGGTCGCTCTTCGCCCGGAGCGACGCCAGCACGACGTGCTGGCCGTGGTCGCGGAGGCTGGGCGTCTGGTCCTCCTCGTTCTGGGCGATCATGCCCTGCGTGCACGCGTGGATGAGCACAGGCGGGAGCGCCATGTCGCGGGCCCGCTCGGCGGTGGTGACGATGAACGTGTCGGCGCCGTCGACCGGGACGTCCATGTCGAGCAGGCACAGTGGCCACCGGATCATGCGGGCCGCCAGGTAGTCGTCCATCGTGATGGGCTCGCGGAGCACCGCCGCCGGGTTCTTCGCCGCATTCGAGCGGTCGTTGATCGCGATGTACCCGAACGTCTCCCGTTCGGCGTGGTACTCGGAGAGGTAGCGACTCGCCCACGCGGTGTACCCCACCGCGCCGGAGATGGAATCGGGGCCGAAGCCGTCGCCGCCCGCGCCTCCGCCCATGCCGGCGAACGCGCTCGGCTCGGAAGGGGTCCTTCGCCGCCGACGCGGGAGAACATCGGGCTCCGGTACACCGAGTGGTAGGCCAGGACGACGTCGGCGGCGCCGGTGTACACGGCGTTCATCGCGTTGGCGATGGCCGACACGAACGGGATACCGGGTCCGTTCCAGTACGTCAGGTGCGGGATGCCCAACGCGGACTGGATGTACTGCGGGTTCGCACCGACGAGACCGTTGATGTCGTCAGCGGAGATCCCGGCATCCTTGATCGCACCGATGCACGCGTCGAGCGCCAACGACTCGGAGGTGACGTCGCCCCGGTCACGCTGGAATCCGGTCGTCGATGCGCTGGCGAACGCGATCTGATCCTTCGCCGGGTTGGCGTCGCCGATCACGTCGCGCCCCGCAACCGGAACGCCGGGAAGGGGCGTCCATCGCGCTCGATCCAGGTCAACGCCACCGGCGCCCCGATCAGGATCTCCTCGTTGTCGGCGCCGACGACGGTGCTCGTGAATCGCAATCCTTCCTGCTCCTCCAACTCCACCGTGACCACCGGATGAGGACCGGCGGTGTAGTCGACGCCGTCGGCGGGCGGGCCTTGGTACACGAAGATGGCAAGGTGGATCGTGCCGTTCCCTCGTACCGGCGTGGGCACGACGTTCGTCGACCAGCACCGCGGGCAGATCGGCTTCGGTCGGTGGTGCCACCACCCACAGTCGGCGCAACGGTTGAGCCGGAGCTCGCGGTCGAGCAGGCCCCGGTAGAAGTGCTTGTTCGTGTGATCGAGCCGTACCCCGCGGTACTCCTCGACGAGTTCCGTATCGCTCAGTGCTGGCACTCAGGCCTCCTCCTCGCGCTCCGCGGTCCTCGCGCAGGTGCAGGTGCAGATCCATCGGTGGCATCGGATCGAGGAGCTCACCCATTCGGCTCACGACGTAGTGCTGGCCCATGAGATCCATGGTGATGTCGGCGGCTCGTTTCGCCTGCCGAAGCGGCGCGGGATCCTGCTGCGCGACCTCGCGCCGCGAACTGGAGCGTCTCGTGGTGCAGGGTCTCCAGGTCGGGATACAGACGATTGACCTGGCCCATCGCGTAGAGCCGAGCCGCGGGCAGGCGCATCCCGCTGTAGATCATCTCCTTGGCCAGCCGCGGACCGTAGAACCACGTGTGCAGGTGCGACTGGATGCCACCGATCCCCATCGTCGCGGTGGGATCCATGAAGAACGCGTCCTCCGTGCAGAACACGAGATCGCACGGCCACACCATGCGCTGCCCGCCCCCGATGCAGCCTCCTTGCACCGCGGCGATCGTCGGTTTCATCACCGACGCGATGAGTCGGATCTCGTCTGGTGCCGACAGGACGACCGCGCCCGGCGCCGCCGGTTGCGGATCCTTCAGGTTCGCACCCACGCAGAAGTGCTTCCCGGTCGCACGCAGGACGACGACCCGTGACTCGTCCTCCTTGGCGCGCTGCCACGCGCCCTGGAACTCGACGTGAAACGCCTCGTCGTAGGCGTTCACCGGCGAACCGTCGAGCGTGATGACGCCGACGGCGCCGTCGAGCTCGTACGTCACCATGTGAGGGTCAAGTGGTGAGGCGCCCGCGGGTTCCCGCTGTAGGTGAGATCGGAGCCGGGCTTGATCTCGTAGTCGGGGATCCGCCGGTGCCAGGCCTCCAGCGCGACGTGCATCTCCATCCGAGCAAGGTGGGAGCCGAGGCACCGGTGGAACCCGCTCGCGAACCCGATGTGCGGATTCGGGCGCGGTCGAAGTCCACGTCGAGCGGGTTGGTGAAGAACTCAGGGTCGAGGTTCGCCACGTGCCAGGAGATCGCCAGGTGGGAACCGGCCGGAATGTGCTCGCCGCTCGGGAGATCGAGCGCGGTCGAACGCGATCCGCCCGCCGTCGGTCACCGGAGATTCGAAGCGCATGAGCTCCTCGATCGCGTTCGGCCACGCGGACGGCTGCGCGACCAACCGCTCGCGATTCTCGGGGTGACGAGCGAGATAGCTGAGGAAACACGCGAGGGCGGCGGCGACGGTGTCGAGCCCCGCGATCATCAGCAGGCCGAGAATGTCGAGCAGGTCTTCGCGTGGCAGTCGCTCGCCTTCGATCTCGGTGGTCACCAACCACCCGAGGAGGTCGTCGCCGGCGTCGGCGGCGCCGAGGCGTTCGTCGAGTAGCTGGTTGAAGTAGTCGTGGATCCAGACCACCGCTTCCTCGCGACGGGCCATCGCCTCGTCGAACGGCAGCGTCGCGAATTCGTTCCCGAGGGTGAGGCTCTTGAAGTGCAGGAAGTCGTCGAGATCCTCGAGCGGCAGCCCGAGAATCGACAGGAAGATGGTCGACGGGAGCGGTTCGCACCATCGTTCGTACACGCCGACCTCCCCGTCCGCGATGAACGAATCGATCATCTCCTCCGCCAGCGAGCGCACGTTGCCGGCAAGGGGTGCGATCCGCTTGGCGGTGAACACGGGGTCGAGGAGGCGACGGTATTTCCGATGTTCGGGCCCATCGAGGCCGAGGGGAATCGCCGGGCGGTTGCTCCCGAGGTACTTCGACGCCTGTTCCACGTCGTGGTGCTTGTTCACGTAGAGAATGTCCGCCATGCGGAGGAGCAGCAGGTGGTTCTCACCGATCCGCTCGACCGGGCATCGGGCAGCACGCGCCACGTACATCGACATCGGTTCCGCACTCCCGCGGGCGGCTGCACCCTCCGGATCACTGAACGGAAGGGCAGCTTCGGCGAACTGGGCGGCCATCTCACTGTCGATCTCGGTCATGGTGCGTGTCCCCCTCACATCGGTCCGCCGGGTCAGTTCACCACGACTGCGGTGCTACCCGCTCGCCTGGCGACGGGCCGCATTTGGACAGGCCGCCGTTGCGATAGAACTGTCCCGATGACCGACGCCATCCGAGGACGCTCAGGCCGCACTGTTCGAGGGCATGATGGCGGACGCCGACGTGCTGATGAGCGAGCACCCGCAGGAGCTGCACGCACGCGGAAGCTGGCCGAGGGCATCGAGGAGATGATCGCCCGGGTCTGGTCGTCCTGCGGAAGATGGGCGACATCCAGGCGCTCACCCGTTCCCACGCCGGTCCGCCAGTTCGGTGGCGGTGCGATGGCCGAGCTGCTGACCGAGCGGCGGTGAGGGCGAGAGCATGGGCCTCGGCGGTCACCACGTCGCGATCCCGCTCGAGCTCAACGGCGCCGAGCACACGAAGTGGCGCAAGATCCTCGATCCGGTCTTCGCGCCGAAGAAGGTCGGCGGTCCTCGAGGACCGCATCCGCGATCGCGCCAACGAGCTGATCGACGAGTTCATCGACGCCGGGGAGGTCGACGCCTACGTCGCAGTGGTGCGACCCGCTGCCGTCGTCGATCTTCCTGTCGATCATGGGGATCCCGCAGTCGGAGCGTGACCACTTCATCGCGTTCAAGAACGTGATCATCGGCGGCGGCGACCCGTCGACGCCGACCGCGAGCGCCGCGGATCGGGAGGCGGCGTTCACCGACTGCGAGGCATGGTTCGCGGCCGAGTTCGACCGTCGCGAGCGCCTCGCCACTCCGGGTGACGACATCATCGGTTGGTTGCTGCAGGTCGAGGTCGACGATCGACCGATCAACCGCGACGAGCTCCACGGCATCTGCAACCTCTTGATGATCGCGGGTCTCGACACGGTCGCCGCGTCACTTTCGTGCATCCTCGCCCACCTCGCACGGCATCCTGATCTCCGGCGGGAGCTCATCGCTGATCCGGCGCATGTGGCCGGGCGCGATCGAGGAGCTCATGCGGTTCGAGTCGCCGGTCACCCAGGGCTTCCGCCACGTCGTCGAAGACGTCGAGCTGCCGAGCGGCACGCTGCCGGCGGGCACGAACGCGATCGTGTGGTGGGCCGCGGCGAACGTCGATCCCGACGCGTTCGACGACTCCGCTGACCGTGCAGCCTGATCGCTCGCCGAACCCGCACATCTGCTTCGCGAGCGGGTGGCACCGCTGCCTCGGGTCGCACCTCGCGCGTCTGGAGCTGCGCGTCGCGCTCGGCGAATGGCACCGGCGCATCCCGGACTACCGGATCCCCGACGGTGTCGAGCTGCACTACAGCATCAACCCGCGGGCACCCCACAATTTGCCGCTCATCCTCGCACCCTGACCCGGGCGAGTCACTCGTTCCCGCCCCGTCGTGGTCCTTCGTTGTGGCGCACCTCGCGGAACGGCAGGTCGCGGTCGGGCGCCGGCTCGCGGGGCGAGCCCGAGCACCCGCTCGCTGATGATGTTGCGCTGGATCTCGCTGGTGCCGCTCAGGATCGACGTGGCCTGGCGGAACAGGAAGTCGACGCCGAGGCCCGCCGACCGGTCGTCCCCCGGCCACACCACCGCCGACGAGCCGGCGAGCTCCATCGTGATGTCGGACGTGCGCACGTGCGTCGGTCGAGCCGAACAGCTTGAGGAGCGACCCGGCCGCGGGCGGGAGCACGCCGAGGATCGTCGCGGTCTGCAGCCGGGAGGAGAGCTGGCGGTTGACGGTGGCGAGCACGTCGGCCTCGGCGACGAGCTGGCGGGTGTGGGAGTCGTCGGCCAGGTCCGCGCGCCCGCGCCAGCTCGACGAGGTCGACGCGGTGACCGCCCAGCTCGCCGGCCGTCGGCGCCCCGTACCGCCGGCGTCCATGTCGTGGAACTCCGAGCCGCCAGCGATCGCGTTGCGCTCGTGGACCAGCAGCCGCGACGCGACGGTCCAGCCGTCGTTCACGTCGCCGATCACGTCGGCGCGCGGGCACCACGACGTCGTCGAAGAACTCCTGGCAGAAGCCGGTCGCGCCGGTGACCAGCCGCGAGCGGGATCACCTCGAGACCGGGCGCGCGCAGCGGCACCACGAACATCGTCAGGCCGCGGTGCTTCGGCACGTCCCAGTCGGTGCGGGCCAGGCAGAAGCCGTAGTCGGAGTAGTCGGCCGCGCTCGTCCACACCTTCGACCCGTTGATCACGTAGCTGTCGCCGTCGCGCGTCGCGCGCGTGACCGCGCCGGCGAGGTCGGAGCCGCCGGTCGGCTCGGAGAGGAACTGGACCCAGAGGTCGTCGCCCCGGATCATGCCCGGGCAGGTAGCGCGCCTTCAGGTCGTCGGACCCGAGGTCGAGCAGCGTGGGGCCCATCATTCCGAACGTCATCGCGAACATCGGGCCGCACCCGCCGAGGTCGTACGCGCGCGCCTCCTCGGTGAACGCGTGGAGGTGTGCGGCGCGTGAGGCCCTGCCCGCCGTACTGCTTCGGGTACGTGATGCCGGCGAAGCCGCCTTCCCAGAGCATGCGCTGACCCATGCGGGCGCGCTCGGGTCGGCGTGGTCGTCCCGACCTTCGCCGCGCAGCCGTGTCGCCGATCGGGATCGTCGGTCGGCGTCGACGCGGGCGAACGTCTCGCCGAGCCAGGCGCGCGCCCGGGTCGCGGAACGACTCGACGTCTTCGACGGTCGTCGCGTGCCGGTGGTCGCGGTCATCGCGGTCACACTCCCATCAGCGTGGCGACGCGCACCCGGTGGTCGCGGGCCGATCCGTACAGCGCGGCGTTCTGCGCGACCCGCCGCAGGTAGAGGTGCAGGTCGTGCTCCCAGGTGACGCCGATGCCGCCGTGCAGCTGCACGCAGTCCTGCACGATCGCCGGCGCCCGGTCGCCGATGTAGGCCTTGGCCACGCTGACCAGCTTCGACGCGTCGTCGGCGCCGGCGCTGCACCGCGCGGGCCGACGCGGTCGGCGGTCGCGTGGCACGCTTCCAGCCACATCTTCATGTCGGCGAAGCGGTGCTTCAGCGCCTGGTACGAACCGATCGGACGTCCGAACGCCATGCGGTCCTTGGCGTACTCGAGGGTGAAGTCGTAGACCCGGTTCGATCGCGCCGACGGTCTCGGCGTTCTGCAGCACCAACGCGACCTGGAGCTGACGTTCGACGTCGTCGGCGGCGTCGCCGACCCGGCCGACGACCGTCGACGCCGGCGACCGATCGCGTCGACGAACTCGAGCGTCGGCGAAGCGGCGGGTCATGTCGAGCGACTGCAGCGGCGCGCACCGTGACGCCCGCGCGTGTCGCGGGGACGAGGAACTGCGTGAGGCCGTCACCGGTGCGGGCGGTCACGAGCCACGCGTCGGCGACGGCCGCGTCCTGCACGTACGACTTGGTGCCCGCGAGCACCCAGCCGCTCGTCCGTTCGGTGGCGGCGAGCGTGACGCCGGCGGCGTCCCACGCGTCCTGCCGGCTCGGCGAACGCCCAGGTCGCGATGCGCTCGCCCGCTCGACCAGCGCGCCGAGCTCGCGCGTCCTGCTGCTCCGGACGTGCCGGACCGGGCGATCGTGTCGGCGACGACGTTCACCGGGAGGAGCGGACCCGGCGAGACCAGCCGCCCCATCTCCTCGGCCACGAGCACGAGGTCGAGCAGCACCGTCGCCGCTGACGCTGCCGCCGCCGAGGTCCTCGGGGACGAGCATGGCCGTCCACCCGAGCTCGGCGCCCCGGCGCCAGTACGTCGCGATCGAAGCCGACCGGGTCGTCGTAGAGCGCGCGGACCTTCGTGAGCGGGCACTCGGCCTCGAGGAACCGGCGCGTCGTCTCGACGAACAGCTCCTGGTCGCCCTGCAGCTCGAGCTCCACGCCCAGTTCCCTCAGTCGTCGGCGCCGAGCATTGTTGCACGCGGAACGTCGACTTCCTCGAGGCGTCTGCGGATCGCGAGCTTGTCGGGTTTGCCCGATCCGAGCCACGGCACCGAGTCCTCAGGCCAGACCTCGATGCGCGTGGGGACCTTGTACCCAGAGATCTGCGCTCGCGCGCGCACCTGGAGGTCGACGGGATCGATCTCGTGGTCCTTCGTGGGGACGAGCACGGCGGCGACCTCCTCGCCCCGCTCCGGGTCGGGCATCCCCAGCACGAACGCGTACAAGACCTCGGGAAACGTCTCGAGGAAGAGCTCGACCTCGCGCGGCGCGACGTTGGCGCCCTGCGACTTCACCATCTCCGTGAAGCGGCCGACGAAGAACGGGCGGCCCTCGAACATGAAGACGCGGTCACCCGTGTGGAGCCAGCCGTCAGCGTCGAACACATCTTCGCGTTCCTGCTTGTAGTACCCGTGCATGAGCCCCGGCCCGCGCACCCACAACTCGCCTTCCTCCATGTCGGGCAGCTCGATCCCGGTCACCGGGTCGAAGCCGCGTGTCTCGACGATCGAGAAGTTGCCGAGGGTCTCGCTCATGCCCCGATGTGCGGGGATGCCCGGAATGGGTGAGCCGGTGAGGGCGGTGTCGCTGGGGCCGACGGTCAGACCGGCGATGTCGGGAAGCGTCCGGTCGCCGAACGTGGGGTGGTCGCGGATCGACTGCATGAGTGTCGGCCATCCGAGCACCGCCGTGGCCGGTTCCGCCTCGATCAGGTCCAGGGCCGCGCCGGGCTCGAAGCGCTCGGTACAGAGCACCGTCGCTCCGGTCTGCAGCGCACTTCCCAGGATCAGCGTGCCACCGATCCAGAAGAACGGAAACGCGCAGAACAGCTTCATCGACGCGCCGTCGAACTCCGGGCGGCTGCCGAGGAACGACGTGCCGCGCAGCACGACACCCTGGGTGTGGACAACCCCCTTCGGGTCGGCGCTGGATCCCGACGTATAGGTGACCTGGGCGAGATCGGCCGGCACCACCTCCGCCTCCATGGCGTCGAGGAGTTCGTCGGTGACCGTCGCGTGGCTCGGAGGCTCGGCCTCGAGCTCGACGGACGTCGCCCAGGCCCGGTCGCAGCCGGGAGTCACCCAGATCGATCGGAGGAAGGGTGCCTCCGGCAGGAACAGGGTCGTGCCGCGCTGCGTCCGCCAGTCCCGGCACGCTCGCTTCGAGCATCTCCGGCATGTCGCGGCCGAGGACCGTGCGCGCCGTGATCAACGTGTCGATGTCACCGATGCGCAACACCTTGCGGATCTCAGCAGGACGGTACGTCGTCGCGAGCGGCATCAACAGCGCGCCGATACGACTCGCCGCGAGCCACGCGACCACCCACTCCTGACCGTAGGCGAAGTACACACCGACCCGCGTCCCCTTGCCGATCCCGGCCGCCACCATCCGTTTCGCGAGTCGTCGGGAGTGGACCTCTGCTTCGCGGTACGTCATCCGTCGATCGGGCGTGACGATGAAGTCGTGGTCACCCCAGTGTTCGACCGCGTGCTGCAGCGCAGCAGGAATGGTCGCCTTCATGGCCGCGCACCGTACCCCTTCGCTCTGCGACGTGGACACCGACTCCCGCGGCGGCGCAGACTGTCCGCCATGCGCATCGGTGTCTTCTTCCCGAGCACCGAGCACACGACCATCGACGACATGGTCGAGCGTTTCGTCGGATCGCGGCCGCGGGATTCCACTCGGCGTGGGTTCCGCAGAGCTCGAGCTATGACGCGCTCGACGCTGCTCGCGGTCATCGGCCGTGACGTACCCACGATCGAGTTGGGGACCGTCGGTGGTGCCGACCTATCCACGGCACCCCATGATGCTGGCGGCACAAGCGCTCACCACCAACGCCGCCGCGTCCGGTCGGCTTCGCCTCGGCATCGGCCTCTCGCACCGGGTGGCGGTCGAACGTACGTGGGGTCTCTCGTACGAGCAGCCTGCCCACCACATGGAGGAGTACCTCTCGGTGCTCCTTCCGACGATCCGCGACGGTGAGGTGGACTTCGCGGGCGATGCGGTCACCGGGCGCGGCCGCTCGCGGTCCCGGGCCCGGTCGCCTGTCCGGTCTACCTGGCGGCGCTCCAGCCCCGCATGCTGCGTCTGGCCGGTGCGGTGGCCGACGGCACGATCACCTGGTGCACCGGTCCGGTCACCCTCGACGCCCAGATCGTCCCCGTCATCACCGACGCGGCGCGCGGCGCCGGCCGGCCTCCGCCGCGCGTCGTCGTCGCACTCCCCTGTTGCGTAACCGACGACGAGGGATCGGGGCGCGTCAAAGCGGGGGAACAGCTGCGTGGTTACGAGAACATCCCGGTGTACCGAGCGGTCCTCGACCGCGAAGGCGCTCGGGGGCCGGCCGACATCTCGATCGTCGGTGACGAGGGCGCGGTCACGGAGCAGCTACGGGCGCTCGAGACGATCGGCGCCACCGACTTCATGGCGATTCCGTGCGGCACCGCTGAGGACCGGGCGCGCACGTTGACCCACCTCGCGGCCGTGCGAACCGTCAGTCCGTCGCCCCGGGGTCGCGGTCGAGCCACCGGTTGAACACCGGATCACGCTTCTCGAAGAACGCCTGCGACCCGTCATGAGCGTCGTCATGGAAGTCGCTGAGTGCGGTCTTGGTCGCGATGTCGTCGCCCGCCTGCTCGAACGTCAGATGCGCGGCGTTGTACACCGCCCGCTTCAGGAGCCGCATCGCGACCTGCGGCCCCGTCGCCAGCTCGGTCGCCAGCTCGAGCGTGCGGTCGAGCAGTTGATCATCGTCGACCACTTCGGTGACCAGGCCGAGCGCCAGTGCTTCGTCGCCGTCGACGATCCGCTTCCGCAAGACGAAGTCGAGCGCGCGCTTCACCCCCAGGTGCTCGACGAGGAGCCAGTGGCCACCTTCGTCAGGCTGCCAACCCATCCGGAGCGTCGCGTCTGCCGAGCCGTGCCGAGCGCGCCGCCACCGCGAAGTCGCAGGCGAGCACGATCGACAATCCGAGCTGGATTGCCGCCCCGTTCACCGCCGCGATCGTGATCTTGTCGAGCCGTCGGATGGTTCGCACCGGATCCTGGGCGTAGGTGACCAGCCGGCCGTAGAGGTTGACCGGCGCATCCGACACGACGCCGAGGTCGGCGGTCAGGGTCGGCGGCTCCGGATCCGTCGACCGATTGTTCACGCCCGCGATGAAGCCGCGGCCGGTGCCCGTGAGCACGACGACCCGCACCGTGTCGTCGAGCTGGGCCATCATCAGGACCTCGCACAGGTCACGCCGGGCGCCGAAGCTCATGGCATTGAGGCGCTCCGGGTGGTTGAACGTGACGACCGCGATGCCGGGCTCGTGCAGCTCCACCGCGAAGCCCTGGTACTCACCGGTGATCATCGGTGGCTCCTCCTGCGTGAACGAGCATGTCCCTGATCGAGAGTCGGTCGGGCTTCCCGGTGGCCAACCACGGCAACTCCGCTTCGTCGACCACGAGGAGCCACCGGGGCACCTTGTAGTTCGAAAGCTCCGCGCGGCGTGTTCCCGGAGCTCGTCGCCGTCGATCTCGACGCCCGGCTCACGTACGACGAGCGCGGCCACCACCTCACCGCGTCGGGGTCAGGAACCCCGAGCACGTGGACGTCCTTGACCTCCGGGAAGCCCCGGAACACCGCCTCCACCTCGGGTGGGGCGACGTTGTTCCCTGACGTCTTGATCATCTCGGTCAACCGTCCGGTGAGGAAGAGCAGCGACCCGAGCAGGTAGCCCTTGTCGCCCGTGTTGTAGAAGCCGTCGGGCGTGAAGACGTCTTCGCGCTCACGCTTGTACATCCCCTGCATCAGGTAGTAGCCGCGGATGAGGATCGCGCCCTCGTCCCCTTCTCGGCGCGGCTCGAGCGTGTCCGGATCCACGATGCGGACCTCACCGGTGTCGATGGTTCGCCCGACGCAGCCGGCGTGACCGTCAGGAACCTCGAGTGACCAGTCGGGGAACGTGTACGACGCCAGGCTCTCGGTCATCCCGAGCGATCCCTGCACTCCGAATCCCGTGACCGGCTCGTCCAGCGCAGGGATGTCGCGTCCGGGCCGGGTCGGATGGGCGTTGATCGGGCCGCGGACGCCAGGCCAGCCGGTCATGCGCGTGGCGTGCTCACGCTCCATGAGATCGAGCGATCGCAACGGGTCGGTGCGATCCACGCACACCATGGTCGCACCCGCGTAGATGGCCGGGACCACGGTCATCGCCACGCCCCCGACCCAGAAGAAGGGCATCCCGCAGAACACGCGGTCGTCGTGGTTCCACTCGAGCAGCGCAGCCAGGTGCGCGCCCTTGCGGACGAGGGCACCATGAGCATGGTTGACCGCTTTCGGTGCGCTCGTCGTGCCCGACGTGAAGATGGTCAGGGCCAGGTCGGCCGGCGCCACCTCCGCTTCGAGCGCGTCCAACAGCGCGTCGCCGATCTCCGACGTGCCCGGATCGCGGTACGAGACCGCGCTCGCCCAGCGGGGTGCGGTCAACGGCCCCTCGAACCAGACCTCTCGGAGGTACGGAAGCGCCGCGAGCCGCAACGCGGGGTCCTCGGCCCCGATGAGCTCGGGCACCCCTTCGGTCACGAACGCGACGTGATCCTCACCGAAGAGCGTCGACGGCGCGATGAACAGATGCACGTCGCCGTACCGAAGTGCGGTGCGCAGCTCCGCCGGCTTGTACGCGGTGCTGAACGGCATGTGCAGCGCACCGATGCGCTCGACGGCCAACCACCACACCAGCCATTCGACGCCATACGGGAACTGCGTCCCGATCCGCGTCCCCTTCCCGCACCCCGCGAGCACCAGACGCCGCGCGAGCCGCCGGGACAGCAGTTCCGCGTCGCGATAGGTGACGCGTTCGAGCTCGGTGATCACCATCGCGTGCTCCGGCCAACGCTCCGTTGCGCGCCGGAGCAATGCAGGCACGGTGGCCGAGCACTCGAGCTCCGGTCGTCGGATCAAGGCATCTCCCCTGCGGACACCGCGATGACTCGTGCCCGAGGAGCAAAGTAATCTCCGCGCGCGGTGCACACCGGTGGACGACCCGGAAGGTGGATGATCCCGTGAGTACCGAGACGATGATCACCGACGAGATGCGCGCCCTCGTCGACAAGCCGATGCGCCGCGCGACGTCGTTTCCGATCGGCGCCAACGACATCCGTCGTTGGGCGATCGCGATCTACTACCCGGAGTCTCCGCCTCGCCTGTACTGGGACGAGGAGTACGCCGCCACCACCAGGTGGGGCGGGATCGTCGCGCCCGAGGAGTTCAACCCGTTCGCGTGGGCGGCGCAGGATCCGCCGCTCACCGAGCGCTCGACGACCGGGAGGACCGGGCCGCTGGGGCCACTTCGAGTCGGTCTTCGGCGTCGAGCCACCGTCGTACCGCGCCGTGCTGCAGTCGCGCGTCATCGCGAACTACTCCCCAGTGCGGATGCGGCCCGGGGACGTGATCCGCTCGGAGGATCGGATCAGCGAGTACTTCGAGCGCGAAGGCAAGATGGGCCTGCAGCTCTACACCACGATCTCGGTCGACTACGTCAACCAGCACGACGAGTGGATCAAGCGACTCGACACGGTGTTCGTGAGGTACCGATGACCATCGACGTCAACGCCATCGAAGCGGGTCTGCGCATTCCGCTCTGGACTCGCGAGGGCACCTTCTACCACTGGAACCGCTTCCACGCGGTCAACGCCGACTTCGCCGGCCACCACATGGACGACGAGGTCGGCCGTCGACGAGGGCTTCGCCAGCGCCTTCATCTCGGCGCCGTTCTCGCACGCGTACCTGCACGCGATGCTGCGCGAGTGGCTGGCCGACGAGGGGCGCATCGTCACCGTCGACATGCGGTTGAAGAACCCGCTCCTGCGCGGTCGCACGCTCGAAGCGGGCGGTGAGGTGACCGCCGTGCGGTCGGTCGACGACGAGGTGTTCGTCGACCTCGACGATCTGGCAGGTCGACGACGAGGGCACGCCGCTGGGAAGCGGCACCGCGACCGTGGCGTTCCCCGCCCCCTGAATCGCTTCAGCCCGGAGGCGGTTGGTCGTAGAACGCGCGATAGGACTCGAACGCTCCCGGCAGGTCCGCGTCGGCGGGTCGATCCGGCCACCGGACCCGTTGGGCACCGACCGGCGGATCGAGGATCTCGGTCACGTACCACATCGGAGTCTGGCGCCACCGGAAGTACCAGCGTCCGTCGCGTCGCTCGTACCGATCGAGGTACCGCAGCATGGCGACGACGAAGTGGCCGTCGATCTCGTGTTCGGCGCGGCAGTACACGTGACCCATCGCACGGTCGGGCGATTCGAAGTCGATCGCCTGTTGGAACACCTGGTGCACGGTGAATCCCCAGCCGTGGCACAGTTGCTCGTAGTGGGCCTTCAGGGGCCCGCTGTCCTCGCTCGGTGTCGGGACCGGTCTTCACGTCGTCGACGAACAGATCGGCGAGCGCCTGGAGTTCACGGGCGTCGAGGTGGATCGCATAGCGCGCCGTGATCTCGCGAATCGCCTGAATCGACTCCAGCCGTTCAACCCGTTGCTCGAGGTCACTCATTCGGCCATCCTCACACGAACGCAAACTGGGCGTTGGTCACAGAGCACACGCGGTCGCCGGCGCCCTTCGCTCGCAGCTCGACCCGGACGCCGATCCCCCGCTCGGTGATCCGCACGATCTCCGCGTTCGTCACCAAGGGCGCCCCGACGCCGCGCTGCACGATCGACGTTCCCTGATGTTCGATCCAGAACTGGTCGGTCCCCGCCGCGCGTCGGGCGGCGATCGTGGCGGCGGCTTCCGGCACGACCTGGAACGGGCCCTGATGCAATCCCTCGCTCCCGAGTTCGGCGGTGAGTTCGGGGATCTCGAGGTTGCCATCGTCGCGGAGTCGGGCGCCGAACACCTCGTAGAGCGGCGGGAGACCCGGAACGTCGGCCGCGCCGGGCCGGTTGTCGACGTATCCAAAGCCGGGGTTCGGTCCCGCCACTGCCCAGTGCGTGCTGCCGACCCCGATGATCCGGTCGCGCTCCTCGGCGTCGGTGAGCCGGCTTTCGGTGAAGAACTGTGAGCGGCCCTCGCGCACGACGCGGCCGGCAAGATGCACACGCGCGACGTCGAACGCGGGTTCGAACAGGTGGACGTCGATGCGCGTCGGGGAGACCACCGCGATCGGATCGACGTTGATGCCGGCGGTGTCGAGCAGGGCCACGCCGAGCGGAGCCGCAAGCAGGCCAACCGGGCCGCGCAGGTCGCGGCGGATCGTGAGCCAACCCTCGGCTTCGTGACGACCGTGCGCTTCCGAGTACGTCCCGAGATAGCGGTACGAGACCAACCGTTCGACGCCGAACCGCCAGCTCCGCTGGGCCTCGGTGAGGCCGTCGTCGGCAAGGTTGTTCATCGGAACGCCGGGATCACTTCGCGGCCGAACAACTCGAGCGCGGCCCACGGATCCGGTCCGCCGAACGTGGGCAGGAAATGCTCGCACCCGGTCATCGCGACACATCGGCGGATGCCGGCGATCACGTCGTCGGGTGTACCGGCGACGAACATGTCGTTGCCCAGCTCCGCGAGCGTGGCCCGTCCGGCGGCACGGCGGAGCTTGTTCGACGCGTCGTCGTTCCGTTCGCCCGGAGCGCCCGCCCGTCGATACGACCGCAGCATCGCGAGCACGGGTGGCAACCAGTCACGCTCCACGTCATCGCGCGACGCGCCGATCCCGACGAGCCGCATCAAACAGATCTCACCCTGCGCGTCCGCGGCGCGCCGACGCGGCGCGAAAGTCCGCGACGGTCGACTCCAAGGCCGGCAACTGGTCGCCGAAGCCGACCATCCAGCCGTCGGCGAGACGCGTGGCGCGTCGGATGCCCGGGCCCACGTTGGCGCCCACCCACACGCGCGGCCGAGGCTGCTGCACCGGTTTCGGAAGGACCTCGACGTCGTCGAAGTCGAAGTGCTCCCCGTGGAAGGTCAGCGTCGGCTCGGTCCAGGCTCGTTGCACGATCTCGAGTGCCTCGCTCATCCGGCTGCCGCGACGCTCGTAGGGCAGACCCAGAGCGTCCCACTCGTACCGGCGGTAGCCGAGGCCCGCACCCAGGAACGCCCGACCTCCGGAGACGTGATCGAGCGTCGCGATCTCCTCGGCGACGTCGAGCGGGTGGTCGAGGGGCAGGAGGAACACGCCGGTTCCCAGGTGCAGGGTGCTCGTGCGCGCCGCGATCGCCGCCAGGAACACCCACGGCGACGCGCCGTACCCCGCCGTGAAACGGTGATGACCCACGGTCCCGAACTCGAAGCCCAGCCCCTCGGCGCGTGTGCACCACTCGTAGGCGGCACGGATCGGATCGCGTTCGTCCCGATCGACACCGAGAGGGATACCCACACCGAATCTCACAGTCCGAGCTCCTCGACGAGCGCAGGTGCGCTGACGATCTCACCCGAGTAGCGCAGCGGGTCGGCGCACGTGCAGAGGTACACGATCGCGGTCGCCGGCACCGTTGCGGGTATGGCCAGGGTCTCGTGCACGCCGGTGCGCTCGAAGGTCACCGCCATCGTCTCGGTCAACACGAAACCGGGTTCGAGTGCGATGACGGCGATGCGATCAGCGAAACCTTCCTGTGCGATCACGTTGCTCATGCGGTTGAGCGCAGCCTTGCTCGCACCGTACGCGGGGCCGGTCTCCGGGAGCCCGGTCGCGGTCGCACGACCCGGGTCGATCGGCTGGAGCTCGGACGCACCCGACGTGAGGTTGACGATCACTCCCCCTCCACGCTCGCGCATCGAGTTCCACACCCCCTGGATCAGCATCAGCGGCGCGGTCACGTTGACCGCGAAGTGCTTGTCCCACTGGTCACGCGTCAGCTCCGGCACATGCGTGAAGAGCGTCTTCCCCACGGTGGAGGCCGCGTTGTTGACGAGGATGTCGACGCCGCCGAACCGCTCGAGTGCAGTGGCGACGATGCGATCGACGTCGTCCGCCACGGAAAGATCGGCCCGCACGGCGACCGGATCGGCGCCCAGCACCCGAAGCTCTTCGACCGTGTCGTGCAGCGTGCCGGGTGTGCCGGACCGCGGTTCCTCGGTCCTCGCCGCCAGGACGAGTTGCACACCCTGCCGCGCCAGGAGCAGGCACGTCTGCTTGCCGATGCCCCGGCTCGCGCCGGTGACAACTGCAACCTTCAAGCGGGGAGACGGAGGAAGTCGGCCAGGTTGTCGCGGATGATCCGGCGCTGATCATCCTCCGCGAACGACGCGAGTTGGGCGTCGACGTAGCCGGCCGGGTAGGCCAGACCCTCGCCGTGTGGGAAGTCGGAACCGAACACGATCGGCTCGATCCCCACCTCGGCCACGACGCGTTGGACGTTCTCCTCGGGGTACGGCGCGACGATGAAGTGCTCGCGGAAGATCTCCGACGGCCGACGGTCGAGGGTCCCGAACGCAGACTTGCGCCCCATCATGAACGAGTGATCCATCTTGCGGACGGTGTACGGCACCCAGACCGTCCCCATCTCGGAGAGGCACACCTTGATGTTCGGAAACCGCCCGAAGAAGTCCTGGAGGATCAGCGCGGCGGTGAGCTCCATCGCCGGACGGTCGCCCCAGTACATGACCCACTGGAAGTTGCTGAACTGCCCGAAGGTCAGGTCGGCGTCCTCGGACCAGTCGGCGCTGTACTTCTGGTAGTCGGTGGCGCCGAGGTGCACGCAGAGCCGGAGGCCCGCCTCGTTCACCCGACTCCAGATCGGGTCGAACACCGGATCCGCGGGAGATCGGCCGCCGAAGGGGTTGTCGCGCCCACCGTGCGCGTGTCCTGACTTGATCTGCAGCATGGGTGCGCCGGTCTCGATGATGGTCTCGAGCTCTTCCAGGGCGAGGTCGACGTCCGCAAGCGCGAGGTACGGCGGGAGGAACATCCGATTGTCGGCCGCGTACCCGATCTCCTCGTGGATCCAACGGTTGAACGCGCGCGCATTGGCGTACATCGCGTCCACGTTGTCGGCGAATTCGAACTCGATGTCGTGCGCGAGGTTCGGGTACATCAGCGCGGCTTCGATCCCTTGCTCGTCCATCAGCGCGAGCCGCAACTCGCGGTTGCCGAACGCTTCGCTCTGGTGACGGAAGGCCTCGATCACTTCGTGCTTCTCGTCGTCGCTCAAGCCCTTGAGGGGGTTGAGCCGGCTGAGCAGACGACCGGGAAGGTGGAAGCCGTCGTCGTCGACCGTTGTGTCGAGTCCGGATTGCTGCTGCATCTCGGTGATGCCCTCGGTGAAGCCTTCGACCGTGAACTTCGACGGTTTTCCCGCGAACAGTTGGAGTTCACCGCCGGCGTCGGTCTTCACGAATGTGATCGCGAGGTCGCGCTTCGACGGGTCGATGAACTCCTGGTAGAGACTCGGCGGCTCGGTGAAGTGGTTGTCGGCGTCGAGGATCTTGTACGGCAGGTCGCTGGGCATGGTTCCCCCGTTCGAAGGGTGACGTCGTGCTCGAAAAAGCCTACGACGGCCCTCGACCCCTGACCCCCGACTCGTCCAGCTGAGTACCTTCAGCTGAGTACCTTGGGACCGCATGAGCACGCACCGTGTGCACGGCATGATGCACTCCACGGCGATGGTCCGGGACTACGACGGCACGGTGTCTCGCATGGCGGAGCTGTTCGGTTTGCGCGTCCTCGAGTACGGCGTGGCTGACGACCCCGCCATCGGGCGACGCGGCGGGATGACCTGGATCGGCGACGGGTCGATCGAACTCGGCGAGCCCATCGTCGACGGCGCAGCACCGGATCGGTTCGTCCGGCGAACCGGGGGCGGGATGCAGGGCGTCGCGGTGTGGGTGGAAGATTTCGAAGCGACCACTGCCCATCTCGCCGCGCACGGGGTGCCGATGCCCGTGACCGTCGACCGCTTCGGCTTCACCTCACCGCGTGCGACCCTCGGTCTCCAGTTCGAATGGTCGGACTTCACCGTTCCCGAGGATCCGCGTGCCGGCGCCGCGGCACCCGAATACCTCGTCCCGCCGCTGATCGACGTCACCCATCACGCATTCGTGGGGGCGATGGTCGACGATCCGATTGCCGGCGCCCGCTGGATGGCCGACGCCTTCGAGACGCCCGTCACCTTCACCGACATCGATGCCGCGCCCGGATTCCCGAGTGCGGGGGTGTCGCTCCGCGACTGCACCCTGGCGCTCTACCGGTTCGTCCCCGACCAACATGTCGTGCAGTGGGGACGCGCCCGCGACCGTCCCGGGGTGTCCGTGCTCGGCCTCCGCGTGGCCGATCTCGACGGTGCTCGTTCGGTTCTTCGCGAACGCGGGCGTCGCCATCCTCCGGGACGGGCCCGGCACCCTCGTGCTCGACCCGGCCGGGACGGGAGACCTCGAAGTCGTCCTGGTCGCGGAACTGCTCCCGGGCGATCCTCGGCGCTGACCAACCTGACCAACCTGACCAACCTGACCAACTGGGGCGCGGTGCAAATGGACATCGGCCCGAATACGCTCGCGGTTACCGGTCGATCGACCGTCTCGTTGCCGTTGGGGGGAACCAATCGCGCGTTCGTTCGTTGTTCATCTTCGTCGCCGTCGCGACGCTGGCCGCATTCGCGGTCGTGCCCGCCGCCTCGGCGACTCCCCGGGCCACGAGCGCGCGAGGAGATCCTGATCGGGACGATCGGGACCGCGACCAACTCCCCGCTCCCCGCCTCGGGGGCGACCTACGGCGGGGACACGCTCAACGTGTGGGCCAAGAGCGTCAACGCCAAGGGTGGCATCAACGGCGCCAAGGTCAAGGTCGAGGTCATCGACGACAAGAACGACCCGGCCGCCGCGTCGGCGGGCGTGAAGAAGCTGATCGACGACGGCGCCGTCGCCATCGTCGGCTACTCCGGGAACTCGACCTATCCCGTGTGGGCGCCCATCGCGGACGACGCGGGCGTTCCCGTCATCGGGGGCGGTTGCTACAACATCAGCGGCAACGCCGACGAGAACTACTTCTGCGTCACCACCACCGCGGTCGGCGACGGGCTCAAGGCGCAGGTGAAGTTGGCTGCCGACCAGGGCGCCAAGAGCTTCGGCATCACCTACGCGTCCGACATTCCCGCCGCGGCCGGCGCCGCTCCACTGTTCAAGGCCTACGCGACCGGCGCCGGCCTCAAGTGGACCGAAGCCATAGGAACGACCAACACGCAGCCCGACTACACCGCCGCGTGCGTCACGTTCAAGGATGCCAACACCACGGACGTCGGCATCGAGGGCGCGCCGTTGCTCCCGAACCTCGCTCGTGACTGTGCCCGCCAGAACTTCAACCCGACCTGGACCTCCGGTGACGGCCAGATCTCTCAGAACTCGTGGCTGAAGGATCCCAACATCAAGAAGGCGATCGCCGCGGTGTACTCGTTCCCCTACCTGCTCACGAAGGGTGACACGCCGGAGCAGACCGCCTCACTCAAGGCGTTCCACACGGCGATGACCAAGTACGCCGCCGAAGATCCTCAAGAGCGACAACAAGCAACCGGCCACCACGACCTGGACCGCCGCGTTGGCATTCGGGCAGGCGGCGTCGACCATCCCGGCCGGCACCGCGGCGACGCCGGAGTTGATCAAGGCGGGGCTCTACACGTTCAAGGACCAGACCCTGGGCGGTCTGGCCCCCAACCCGATCACCTTCACCAAGGGCGAAGCGAGCCACCCGCACAACAGCTGCTGGTTCGCCATCGTCCTCAAGAACCAGAAGCTCACCGCACCCAACGGCATGAAGACCACCTGCACGCCGCAGTGATCGTGCTCAGGCGGTCGGCGGGTCGCTCACGTGCGGGAACAGCTCCTTGAATGCACCCAGCCGGATGCGCTCGCTGACCTCCGGAGCGACCCCGTCGAACAGCTCGTGCAGCGTCTTCTGGGTGTGGCCGAACGTACCCTCCAGGTGCGGATAGTCACTGCCCCACATGACGTTGCGGTAGCCCATCGCCCACAGGGCAGCCGGCGCGCTTTCGTCGTGCTGGAACGACGTGTACACCTGGCGGAAAAGGATCTCCTTGGGCAACGCGGAGAGCATGGGCCGTACGAACATGCTGTGCTGCCGGTAACCCTCGTTCATCCGGTCACCGATGAACGGCACCCAGCTCGCGCCGCCTTCCGAGATCAGGATCCGCAGGTTCGGGTGTCGATCGAGCGCGCCCCCCGTCACCAGCTTCATGGCGACGAACTGCCCGCCGTACGTCGTGCTCACGTAGTTCAGGACCGCACCGCCCGGCCCCCGGAACGGCGTGTTGCCCTGCCCGTCGTTGTCGGACCCGATGTGGAACCCGAGCACCATGCCCGCTTCCTCAGCCGCCGACCACAACGGCTCCCAGTCGTCGCGGTTGTAGTCCGGCATGCCCTCGGGCACGCCCGTCGGCATGCTGATGACCTTCAGGCCGATGCCCGCCGCGTGCTGCAGCTCGGCGACGGCGAGTTCCATGTCGAGGAGCGGGATCGACACGGTCGGGACCAACCGGTGGTTCGACCGGGCGACGATCTCGGTGGCCTTCCACTCGTTCTGCGCCCGGGTGGCCCGGGCGAGCAGCTGCTGGTCCTTGATCATCGACTCCCAGAGCCCGAGCGAGTCGTAGACGATCTCCGCCCAGACGCCTTCGGTGTCGAGATCGCGCAGCCGCGACTCGATGTCGGTCGCACCGCGCTCCATCACGAGCTCGCCGATCGTCTTGCCGCCGACCTTCTTGGTCTCGAGCTTCGGCATGTCCCGGCGGAACTGCTGGCCGTCGACGTGCACGATCTCGTAGCCGTCGAACTTCTCGCTGCGCGGCATGCGCGCCGCCAGGTCCGCGGGAAGGATCTCGTCCCACACCGCGCGCTCGCCGAGCGAGTGCGAATCCCCGGAGTTGGCCCACAACTTCGGCTCCGACATGTCCGACTCCTGTTCCGCCGCCTGTTCCGCCCGATCGCGCAAGTCTCGCACGAAACTGAAACACCTGGCACAATTGTCCACATGAGGATCGACCGCGGGAACGCCAACGGGCGAGCGACCCGTGAGCGGCTGATCATCCTGGCCGAGCGCATGTTCGCGGCGCGCGGCATCGAAGCGGTCTCGCTGCGCGCCATCGGACAGGCGGCAGGCCAGCGGAACAACAACGTGGTCCAGTACCACTTCGGCGATCGCGCCAACCTGGTCGGGTCGATCTACGCGTTCCGGAGCGAACCCCTGAACGCCCGGCGCTACGAACTCCTCGAACGCCACCGGTCGACGGGTGCGCCCGACGACGTCCGATCACTTCTCCGCATCCTCGTGCAACCCCACGTCGAGTCGATTGCCGATCCCGAGAACCACTTCGTCGGGTTCCTGGCGCGCCTGGTGCTCGACGCCGGCTCGATGGCGAACGAGGGCGCGATCGGGGCCGCGCCGTTCATGGGCGCGCACCGGGAGCTGCGCGACGGGATCCGCATCGCGAACGACACGATCCCGAACGAGGTGTTCGACCGGCGCTTCGATCTGCTGTTCGATTTCGCCATCACCGCCCTCGCGGGCACGGCACGCGACTCGGAGACGTCGACGATGTCGCGCTCCGAGGCACGCTCGACGAAGTCGTCGAGATCATGGCTGCCGGACTCGCGGCGCCGGTCTCCGAGATCATCAGGTAGTCATCGCACCGCGCCGCTCGCCGCGAAGGGCGGCGATCTCGGTCGCGCTGCACCCGAGTTCGCCCAGGATCTCGTCGGTCTGCCCACCGAGCTCCGGCGCCAGCCGATGGGGTAGTTGCTCGGCATCCGTCACGCGCAGCAGCACGTGGAGCTCGCGCACCTTTCCCTTCCGGGGATGGACGACCTCCGCGACCCGGCCCACGCGGCGCGGGGGGTCATGTCACCCGGAGATCCCAGCGCGGTCGAGGCGGAAGTACTTCACCGCGTTGTCGCGCACGATCGCGCGCGTCTCGTGCGCCGGGAGGTCGCGGAACTGGTCGTCGATGACCTGGCGGGAGTTCGGCCAGTCGCACTGCACGTGCGGAAAATCGGTCGACCACTGGATCCGGTCGATCCCGATGTCGTGGCGCACCTTGACCCCGAACCGGTCGACCTGGAATCCCCAGTGGAAATGGTGGTCCACGTACCAGCTCGGCTCGTGCGCCCACTGGTCGGCGCCGCTCCAGTACCGATGGCGCCGCCAGTTCTCGTCGGCGTCCTCCTTGAACTCCGGGAGCCAACCGATCTGGGTCTCGGCGAAGAACAGCTGCAGGTCCGGGAAACGATCGAGGGTGCCGTACTGGATGAACTGGATCACCAGCCCGCCCCGCGTCACCGTCTTCGACAGCATCGTCGTCATGGGCGCGAAGTTGATGAGCGACACGCCTCCCGCTGCCGCCTCGGCGCGCGCCTGATCTTCGGCGGCGGCGCCCCCGCCGAAGCTGACGTGCGCGGTGAGCGGCACGTCAAGTTCGATCGCACGGGCCCAGAACCGGTCGTCCTCCTCGGGCTGCGGCACCGCGGAACCGTTCGGCCACTGGTGCAACACGACGCCGCGAACGCCGGGCATCTCGGCGACGCGCTCGAGCTCGGCGATGGAGTCGTCGATGGTCGCGCACGGCAGGATGGCGAGACCGAGGAGCCGGTCCGGGTCCTCGGACGTGTACTCCTGGGAGAGCCAATCGTTGTACCCCCGCGCGATCGCGATGTACGCCTCGCGGCGGAATCGCGGCGATGTCGAGCGTCCGCTGCCCCGACACCGCCGGGAACAGGATCTCCGCGTCGACGCCGTCCTGGTCCATCTCGGCCAGGCGTTGCTTGGCGTCACCGGCGCCGACCAGCCCGTCCGCGTACGAGAGCCCCGACGTCTGCAGGTGCTCCCAGCCGCGCCCGGCGGAGAAGTTGAGGCCGAGCGGCACCGGCTGGCTCTTGCCCGGCATGAGCCACGCGTCACCGCCGTTCGGGAGCTGCACCACCTTCGGCACGTAGCTGCGGAACGCGGGGTCGACGTACGGTCGCCACTGGTCCGGCGACACCTCCAGGTGCGAATCGGTGGACACGATCTCGTAGTCGCGCATGACAGCTCCCTCTCAGTTCGTGCGCTACACGACGCCGGCATCGTGCAGCTGCGTCCGTTCCTGTTCCCCGTACCCGAGCTCCGCCAACACTGCGTCGGTGTCCTGACCGAGCGCAGGAGCGGAACGCACCACGAACTCCTCGCCGGGCACGATGATCGGATTCCCGAGCGTGCGCATCTCGCCGAACACGGGATGATCTTCGACGACGACCTGGCCGCGCGACGCGAGATGCGGATCGTCAGCGATCTCGTCGAAGCGCAGCGCCGGGCCCATCGCGATGTCATGTTCGACCGCGAGCTGCATCCACTCTGCCTGCGACTTCGTGTGGAACACGAGGGCGAATACTAAGTCAGGTGTCTCAGAGTCGTCAACGGGCCGTCCACGCCGGTTGCCGCGATCGTGGATCCGGGACAGGATCCCGGATCATGAGCCCACAACTGCGCGGTGACGTGACACCGATCGAGGACTGGCACCGACTGCTGGACGGGAAGGTGGCCGTCGTGACCGGAGGCGGCGACGGCATCGGGGGCGCGATCTCACGGCTCTTCGCCGAACACGGCGCGCACGTCGAGATCGCCGAGATCGACCCCGACCGCGGCGCGCGTGCGGTCACCGACATCCACGCGGCCGGCGGCCACGCGCGGGCCCACGTCGTCGACGTCACCCGACTCGATGACGTCGCACGCTTGGCCGACGCGGTCCTGAACGAGCACGGGCGCGTCGACGTCCTCGTGAACAACGTCGGCGATTACCGCCCCATCGTGCGTTTCGAGGATTCCACCCCCGAGTCGTGGCAGGCGATGTACGAGATCAACCTGCTCCACGTGTTCGCGGTGACCCGTGCGTTCCTCGGCTCGATGCGCGAGCAACGCTCGGGTTCCATCGTCAACCTTCATTCGGTCGAGGGCATGCGCGGCTATCCCGGGGAACCGGTCTACGGCGCGATGAAGGCGGCGGTCGCGCACTTCACCACCAACCTCGCGACGCGCATGGGACGCGAGGGCATCCGGGTGAACGGCATCGGCCCGGATCTGACCCAGACACCCCAGGTCGACTACCTCGCGCCGCCGTTCGACGAGCACGACGACCTCTGGGCGTCGTGGGCACCGGTCGGTCGCTTGGGGTGGCCGGAGGACACCGCCCGCGTCGCGCTGTTCTTGGCGTCGGATCTCTCGGGATTCGTCACCGGCCACAACATCCCCGTCGACGGCGGAACCAAGGCCGGTGGCGGCTGGTTCTACTCGCCGTCGGCCCGTCGGTTCGTGAACCGACCAACCACTCTCTGAACCGCGCCCCCCTGAACCGCGGCCCCTAGCCGAAACGCGCCCGGTGGGTGATCGTGGCATGATCCGATGGACCAGCGACGGATGGAACGGACGGAGAGGTCGACCATGAAAGCAGCACGACTCGAAGGTGGCGCCCTGCAGATCCAGGACCTTCCGATCCCGGAGCCGGGGCTCGAGGAGGCCCTGATCCGGATCAGCGCTTCGGGCGTGTGCCATTCCGATCTCCACATCGCCCGGGGCGACTGGTACGGGGTTCCCGGCTCGGGCACCATCGGGCACGAGGCCATCGGGATCGTCGAAGCGCTCGGGCCTGGTGCCGAGCGGTTCGCGGCGGTGGGCGATCGTGTGATCCTCGGCTTGGGCGGCGCCGGCGGGGGGTACTGGTGCGGTGCGTGCCGCTACTGCCTGAGCGGGCAGCCCCGCCTCTGCGCCGAGTCGAAGCCGATCATCGGCACGTTCGCCGAGTACTTCTCGGTCTGGGCGCAAGTTCGCTGGTGAAGATCCCCGACAGCCTCGGCGATCACGAAGCTCCGCTGGCGTGCGGTGGTCTCACCGCGTACGGCGCGGTGAAGAAGCTGCTGCAGCACCACGTGCTTCCCGGGCGTCCCATCGCGGTCATCGGCGCGGCCGGCGGCCTCGGCCACTACGCGGTCCAGATCGCCAGCGCGTTCGGGTACGACGTGGTGGGTGTCGACATCGGCGCCGAGCGGCTCGACTTCGTGAAGTCGCTGGGCGCGACGATGGCGCTCGGCGCCGACGAAGCGGTCGACGTGGTTCGCCGCGAGCTGGGTGGCGTCGACGCCAGTCTCATCTTCTCGGCCAAGATGGCCGGGTTCCGGCTCGGGTTCGACCTCCTCGGCCCCCATGGCCTCTTCGTGGCGGTCGGTCTTCCGGCGACGAGCGAAGGCAACATCGAGTTCAACCCATTCGAGCTGTTCATGAAGGACGCGACCATCATCTATTCCGCGGTCGGCAACGTGCAGGACATGCAGGAGCTCGTGGATCTCGCCGCCGCGGGCAAGGTCAAGAGCCACGTGTCGCGCACGGGACCGCTCTCGGAGCTGGGTGACATCTTCGACGAGCTGGAGGCTGGCCAGTACCTCGGACGCGCGGTGCTCACCGACCTCGCGCGGTAACTCGTGCGGCTCAGCGCTCGAACACCTGCAGCTCGGGATGGTCTTCGAGCAGGTAGTCGTTGATGAGATCGTCGACCAGGTGCGACGGCGCGACCACGTCGAGCGCGTCGAGCGTCCAGCCGTCCGCGTTCGTGATCACGCGCTCGCGATCAGGTTCGGCTCAATCGGGTGATCGTGTTCCCGGCCACGTGGAACGTGCGGCCGTTGACGCCGCGAGCGGCGTCGGTGCACAGCCACACGACGATCGGTGAGATCTTGGCCGGCGGGTGCGAGTCGGGAGTCGCGGCCGCGAACGCGAGCTTGCGCGCCGCGTGGGGCCATGGTGATCGACATGAGCGCGGACCACTTCGCGACGTCGCCTCGTTGTATTCCTTGGTCGACATGCCGAGCGCGAGCGGACGGATCGCGTTGCAGCGGACGCCGAAGCGACCGAGTTCGCGGGCGACGGTGCGCGTGAGGCCGACCACGCCCTCCTTCGCCGACCGCGTACGCCACCGCCGACGGGTGACCGAAGCCCGAGCCGGAGCTCGTGTTCACGATCGCGCCCGAACCCTGCCGCAGAGGTGCGGAGCCGCCTCGCGGATCAGCGCGAAGTAGCCCTTGAGGTTCACGTCGATGCGCGAGGTCCCACTCCTCCTCGGTGACGCGCCAGAGATCGGCGTTGCGAGCCGCGGTCGCGTTGTTCACGAGCACGTCGACGTGACCGAACGCGTCGAGCGCGTGCTGCACGATCGCCGCGGCGCCGTCCCACGTGGCCGACGTGGTGTCGGCGACCGCGGTGCCGCCGGCGGCCTCGATCTCGGCGACGACGCTGGCCGCGTCGGCACCGGTGCGACGGCCGGTGTCGTTCACGAGCACCGACGCGCCCTCGGCGGCGAACAGGCGCGCGTGCTCGCGGCCGATGCCGCCGCCCGCGCCAGTGACGATCACGACCTTGCCGTCGAGTCGTCCGCTCATGTCGCCCCTCGAGGGTCGGCCACGCTCGCCACCGACCGGGCGGGAGCGCCGTGCGCGCGCTTGAACGCGCGACTGAACGCCTCTTCCGATTCGTAGCCGACGCGGCGGGCGATCGGCACGACGCCGAGCTCGGTGGTGTCGAGGAGCTCCTCGGCGAGGTGCATGCGCCACTCGGTGAGGTAGCGGATCGGCGAGCGTCCGAGCACCTGACGGAACCGGTCGTCGAGCACGGACCGCGACACCGCGAACTCGGCCGCGAGGTCGGCGACCGTCCACCGCCGCGCCGGGATCGCCGTGCAAGAGCGACGAGCGCGGGCGCCAGCACCGGATCGTGCAATGCGGCGAGCCAGCCGTGGTCGGCGGCGGGCGCGGACGCGAGGTGGTGACGCAGCACCTCGATCAGCACGAGCTCCGGGAGGCGGGTCGACGACCGGGTTCGGACTCGCGTTCGACGGCACGTTCTCCGTCAGCCGCGTACGTGGACGCTCGCCTGCACCCAACCCGGCGTCGCACCTTCGGGCAGGCGCACGACGAACGCGGACGGGAACACGCGCATCGTCGGATCGAACAGCGGATCGTCCGAATACGAGGTAGCCGCACACGAGGTCGACCGGCGCGCCGCCACCTCCGTGGCGGATCACCGGGAGGTCGCTGCCACGGCAGTGGCTCGAGCAGTCGAGTGATCGGCACGCAGCTCGGCCGGTGACGCCCCGCCGATGACGTGGTGGTCGCCGTAGGGCAAGACGATCACGTCACCCGGCTCGGCCCAGTGCCGTTCGCCGTCGTCGCCGGCGACCCAGCACGAGCCGCGGGCGACGATGTGGAACAGGATCATGCGTTCCGCGCCCGGGTGGAGCGCGTCGGCGAGGGCCGACGGCGTCGACTCGAACGCGAACGGCTTCGGTGAGCTCGGAGCGGAAGAAGATCGCGCCCTCGAGCCGCAGCTGCTCGAGCGCGTGTCTGGAGCAGGTCGGTGTCTCGGTCAGAGTGGTGGTGTCCTCGGTCATGGTCGGCAATCCGCTCGGTTCGCCCGGATACTCGTAGTACACGACCCAACAACGAAAGGAAGCAAGCCATGAGCGAGTTCCCGCCGCTGCACCCACGTCGCACTGACCGTGCGCGACCTGTCGGTCAGCGTCCCCGTGGTACGAGGCGCTCTTCGACGCCGAACCGGTGATCGACGAGGACACCGACCCCGACCATGCACCACACGGTGTACCTGGTCGGCAACGGCACGCTCATCGGCCTGCACCAGCACGGCACGCCCGCGCCGGCCGGACAGTTCAGCGAGTTCCGGGTCGGCCTCGACCACGTCGCGTTCGGGTGCGCCGACCGGAGCGAGCTCGAGAAGTGGGCCGGCCGGCTCGACGAGCTCGGCGTCGAGCACGGTGCGCATCAAGGACGCGGCCTACGGCTCGGGCCTGAGCTTCCGCGACCCCGACGGGATCGCGCTGGAGTTCTTCGCACCGCCGTCCTAGTCCTTCTCGTCCGGCGGTCACCCCGTGCAGGATGGTCAGCCGCCTGGAGATCGAAGTGGCAGACGTCACGACGGCTTCAGGCGGCGCCATCCCCGTGCCGATTGGATCTTGCAAGGGTTGGGAACCATCGGCTCGAGGGGTGAACGGCGATGTTCAAGCGACGCACACGGCGCGCGGAAGCGCAACTCCAAATGGGCGCAGATCGGCGCCGGGCGACCCGGCAGACCGCAGGATGGGCCAGTCGCTACGTCGTTGCGAACGAGAGCACGCACATCTGGTATCTCGCGGGCGCCGAGTACGCCCCCTGTGTCCTCCAGGATTTGTCCCTCACCGGCGCGGGCCTCGAGCTCTCCAGCCGGGACGACGTGTCGGTCGGCGATCGGGTGGTCCTCGACCTCCAACTCGGTGAACGCCAGCGGGCGAGCATCAAGGTGACCGGGGAGGTCCGTCACGCCAAGCCCGTCGAAGCGGGCACGGTCGTGGCCGGCATCGAGTTCACTGAGGTCGGCGATCTGGAACGGGCGTTGCTGCACCGCCTCCTGCGCGATCTGGGGACGAAGAAGCGCCAGCCTGCCTGACGCGCCGCGATCCGGCACCGGGCCCGGTAGCGTGGCGTGCCCATGTCGGAACGAGGGCAGCGGCGGATTCTCTGGATCGTCGCCGTCACCAGCTTCGCACTGACGTTCACGATCGCGACGGTGCTGTTCACCCTCTGGCGTACCGTCCTCGATGCGCACTGGTACCGCGACTCGATCGAACACAGCCAGACCTACGACCGCGTGTACAACCAGGTCCTCACCGACCCGACCATCGCGCGGGAAACCCGCCAACTCCTGGCCGGGCTTCCGATCGACCATTCGCTGGTCGCCGCCAACGCCCGTCTCGTGCTGCCGCCGGCGACCCTCCGTGAGGTCGTCAACCGGACCGTCGACAACATGGTGGGCTACCTGCGCGCCGAGCGCGACTCCTTCGATCCCGTGTTCGCGCTCGAGCCTGTCTTCGACAACATCCGGAAACTTGCCGACCAGTACCTCGCCGACGCGGTCGCCAATCTTCACCCGCTGCAAGCGAACACCATCGGCGAGTTCACGACGAACCTGGCGCGCTTCGCCAACGATCTCGGTGCCGGCCGGCGACCGGCATCGCTCCCGACGATCCCGTTCACCACGGACCAGGTCGGCCAGCTGACCGAGCTCTTGCTCGGCCCGCTCCCACCGACCGACCGCGACCGGTTGCGCCTGGGTGTCGCGGGTGCCCTCGCGACCGGGGACGTCAGCACCGCGCTGGCCACCGTCGCGCCGGCATACGGCGCCACGCACACGAAGCACGCGATCGTCGAGCTCCGCCAGGATGCGCACGGGACCCATCTCGATGTGCAGGAGAACTTCAGCGGCGTCGACGACACGATCATCGTGATCGACCTCAGTCACATCCGGTTCATCACCGGGACGCTGCTCCCGTTCGCCATGATCGCCAGTGCGCTGCTGGCGGCGGGTTGCCTGATCGCGATCGGACGCCTCGCCCGCAGCTCCGGCCGCGATCCGATCCTCACCCGCGCGGTGACGGTCGCCGTCACCGGTCTTGCCCTCGTGGTGGTGTACTTCGTGGCTCGGTTCGCGACTGGGGACCCGTTCCACCAGCTGTTCGGCAGCACCAGGACCGCGCCACACCTCCACGACCTCCTCGTCGACATCTCGACGCGCCTCTTCGACACCCTCGACGCAACCCTCCTGCGAATCGTGATGCTGGCCGTCGTGCCCGCGACGCTCGTCATCCTGTGGATCGTGGCCGTCCCGTGGGTCGAACGGCGCGCGCGGTCATTGTCGCGACGAACGGTCGTGACCACGGCCGGCGTCGTGACCGTCGCCGTCGCGGTCGTCGCCGCGTGGATCGTCGTGCCCTCGGTGACCAACGACGCCGCGCGACGCTGCAACGGGCACGTCGAGCTCTGCGATCGTCCCTACAACGACGTGGTGTTCGCCGAATCACACAACGCAATGTCGGCAAGTGACCTCGGCTGGCTCGGCGCCAACCAGGACGTGCCGATGTCCGACCAGCTCGACTTCGGCGTCCGGGCGTTGCACATCGATACCCGCTACTGGGAGACACCCGCGGTGACCGCGAAGTTCGCGACGTCGCTCCCGCCCCAGCAGGCGTCGGTCGTATTGGCGGCGGCCGGCGGCGCCAACCCGGTGCGACCGGGCGTCTGGCTCTGTCACGCGTTGTGCCGGCTCGGCGCGACCAAGCTCGAGACCGGTCTGCGCGAGATCACCCAGTGGGTCAAGCACCATCCGGACGACGTGGTGACCCTCGACATCGAGGATCGTGCTTCCGCCGCCGACACCATCCCGGCCTTCCGGGCCAGTGGTCTCCTGCCGTACGTCTTCACGCCCGGGGATCCGAAGGCGGACTGGCCGACGCTCGGCGAGATGCTCGACTCGAAGAAGCGCGTCGTGGTCTTCGCCGAACGCCACGGGGGCGAACCCGCGTGGTACGCCAAGCTCTACAAATACGCGATGGAAACTCCGTACACGTTCACGAAGCCGTCGGAGTTCTCGTGCGCGAAGGGCCGGGGTGGGAACGGGAAACGGCTCTTCGTGATGAGCCACTTCATCACCCGTGCCGCGCCGAGTCGGGGCGACGCCGGGCGGGTGAACGCGAGCGCGGCGATCGTCGAGCGCGCGCTCGTCGCTGCGCGGCCAAGCGGGGAACCCTCCCGAACTTCCTCGCCGTCGACTTCTCGACGGTGGGTGACGTCAACGGTGCGGTCGACGTGCTCAACCAGGTCGATCGGGGCACCTGACCCGTAGCATGCCCGCGTGGCTGCGCCCCGACGCATCGGTGCCGAGACCTCGAAGACGCGTGCCGCATTGCTCGATGCGGCCGAGCGGCTCATGGTCGCCGGTGGGTACGCGGCGGTGACCTCACGACGGGTCGCCACCGAAGCCGGGGTGAAGCCGGCGCTCGTCCACTACTACTTCCGCACCATGGACGACCTCTTCCTCGCCGTCTACCGGCGCGGGGCCGAGAAGGGATTGGAGCGCCAGGAGGTCGCGCTGCGGTCACCCCAGCCGCTGTGGGCCCTGTGGGACTTCAGCCGCGAACCGTGGGGCACCGGCCTCACGATGGAGTTCGCCGCGCTCGCCAACCACCGCAAGGAGATCCGCGCCGAGATCACCGCGTCGGCGGAACAGTTCCGTACCCGGCAGGTCGAGGCGCTGACCACGATCCTCGACGGCCATGGCCTCGATCCGGACGAGTGGCCGGCCCCCGTCGTCGCGGTGCTGATGTCGAGCGTCGCCCGCTTCCTCGTGATCGAACGCGAGACGCTCGAGCTGTCGTACGGCCACGACGAGACCGTCGCCGCGGTCGAGCGCCTGCTGTGCCAACTCGAAGGCGAGCGGCTCCCGCCGGACGCCTGACCCGACCTACGCGTCGGCGGGTGTGAATTCGAGGTGTAGCTCGTGGAGGCCGCGCAGCACCCAGGTCGGCTCGTAGGAGAAGTGGTGGGCGCCGTCCGGTCCGTGGTGCTCCTCGGAGAGCCTGATGTCATGCATGCGCTGCAGGATGCATTCGAGGCTGATGCGGGCTTCGGCGTGCGCCAACGGCCCGCCGGGGCAGGCATGGACACCCCGCCCGAACGCGATGTGCTCACGGGCGTTGGGCCGGTCGACGCGGAACTCGGCCGGGCACTCGAAGCGGCGAGGGTCGCGGTTGGCGGCGCCGTTGAGCAGCATGACCGGTGTCCCCGGCGCGATCTCGACCCCGCCGACCGACGTGGCGCGCCGGGCGAGGCGGAAGTCGGCTTTCACCGGGCTCTCGACCCGGAGCGCCTCCTCGATGAAGTTGGGGATGCGCTCGGGGTGCGCGCGCAACTCCACCTGGATCTCGGGGTACTCGCAGAGGTACTTCAACGCCGTGGCGAGCAGCCGCGCGGTCGTCTCCTGACCGGCCGCGAACAGGAAGGTCGCGGTGCGCACCACCGCGGTCACGTCGGGCGTCGATCCGTCGGGGTACTCGGCGAGCGCCAGATCGGTGAGCACGTCGCCGCGGGGCTCGCGACGGCGGTCCTCGATGTACTGGGCGAAGTAGTCGTCGAGCCAGCCGAGCGCGTTCATCGCCATGCCGCTCTGGTCGTCGCCCATCTCGCCGGGGTTGCCGCTCAGGCCGAACCCCTGACGAAAGCGCAGATGGTCGTCCTCCGGGACCCCGAGCACGTCGGCGACGACGAGCATCGCGAAGGGCTGCGCGTACGCGCCGATGAATTCGCAGTGACCGTTCGCGATGAACTCGTCCAGCTGCTGACCGGCCAGGCGCCCCATGAACTCCTCGTTCTCCTTGAGGCGCTTGGGCGTGAGCAACCGCATGAGCAGGGACCGCTCCTGCGTGTGCATCGGCGGATCCATCGTCACCATGTGCTCGTACATCGGAAGCTGGTCGCGGTAGCGCTCGATGATCTCGCCGATGTCGTCGCCCTCGAGCGGAACCGGGAAGGTCGCGAACGGGCCCACCACGGAGTTGCAGGACGAGAAGGTGTCCGGGTCGCGGTAGATGTCCGACGCTTCGTCATAGCCCGAGACCGCGACGACCCCGTGGTGTGGGATCGGCGTCACCGGGCACTGCGCACGGAGGCTCTCGAAGTACGGGTAGGGATCCTCGAGGAGGGTCTCGTCGCTGAAGAAGTCGAGCTGGTCCAACTCCGCGCTCATGCGATCCTCCGGTGAATGTTGGGCAGATGCTCAGCATCGAGCCTAGCGGCCGCTACCAGATTCGTCGCAGCTGCGCGCCCTCGCGCCGGGCGCGCAGCTGCTCCTGGCGCTCGGCCGCGGAGACGACCGGGGTGTCGGCCGGCAGATGCTCGCGGACGCGAGCGAGCGGCACCTTCTTGATCGTCGGGTCGGGGTAGTCACTCGCGTGGTTCCAGCGCATCTGGATGATGCCCCACGGGTAGTCGGCCTTGTCGAGCCAGTTGGGAACGCCGGGATCGAGTCGCGAGATGACGGCGCGGAACCGGCCGTCGGTGTCGATGTGGGCCTGGAAGTCGTTCAGACTCGACTGCCGGTTCACCCAGTCGACGGTGGCGAAGCGGTCGTCGGCGACGAGCGCTTGCCAGTAGCGGCACTCCTTCGGGACGTCGGTCTCGATGATCAACGCTTCGGTGTCGTCGATTTCGTGGATCCCGTCGTAGTACGCCTGCTTCGGCAGTCCGCCCATCTCGTCGATCTTGGTGGAGCGCAGGAACGTGTTCACACCGTGATGCTTGCGGTAGTAGCGGACCAGGTTCATGTCGAACGTGATCATGTCTTCGATCCACACCGCCATGTCCGAGAAACGAGCGGCGATCTCTTCCGGTGACATGTCGCGGCCCCCGTCGTCCAGGCGCTCGACCGCCACCCGCGCGTCCTCCTCGCGCGTCCAGTCACACGAGCACCTCCGCATGATGAGCCGTTGGGTCCTCGGGTCGAGCTCCCACCAGTCACCTCGGTGGTCGGTGGGCCGGGTGGCGCTGAGCACGACGCTGAAGTAGCCGTCGGCGTCGAGCTCGAGCTCATCGAGATCGTTCGTCATCTGCAGAGGCGTGCCCGACGTCATCTCCGCCGGGCCCAGCATGTCGATGGCTTGCTGGGTGATCTCGACGAAGCGGGTGGTGCCGCGGTACCCGGAGATCCGGTACACGCCACCCGGGTCGACCTCGATGGTGGAGTACACGTAGTCCGGACTGGGACCGCCCTGGTTGAACGCGTAGTTCCACAGTGGCATGAACACCGGACGACGCTTGTCGGTGTAGACCCGACACAGGTATCCGCACGCGAGGATCGACAGCGCGAGCTTGTTCATGTCCTGGGTCTCGGCTTCGGTCGCTCCGTCGGGGCGCCACTTGGCGATCAGGTTGTCGCCGACCCGTTCCAGTGCCCGCATCTGATCCGCCCACGTCGGAAGCGCGCTCGGTGTGCCGCTGATTCCGGATGCGGTCATGGTCTCGCTGCTCCTCGCTCGGGGGGCATTCAGCCCTCGATCGCGACACCGAAGTGCTCGATGTAGAAGTCGTAGTCGGAACGCAGTTGCGATGTGCTCAAGCCGAACTGCTCAGCGGTGTAGTGATGCGCGCCGTGAGCACCGGACCGATTGGCCTCTTGCCACTCGCGGATCGCCTGCTCGACCGACGGACGCAACTCGAGCTCCAGGAAGTCGTAGATGCGTCGAACCGCGCCCAGATGATCGACGACCAGGTCGCGGTGATGGACGTCGAGGAAACGCTCCTCACCGATCCGTGCCCGGGCTGCGATCGCCTGTTCGACCCCGACGCGCAGATGCTCGGACACCTCCCGCCCGAGCCTCTGCATGTCGCGTTCGCCCTGCGGGGCCGGAAGAATGGTCGACACGATGCTCGCCCATGACGGCACCGACTTCGCGGGGTCGCGGTGCGTCATGATGAAACGCGCGTCCGGATACGCCGACACGATCGCTTCCAGGTGGAAGTTGTGGTGCGGGGCTTTGAAGAGCCACAGGTGCGGTGGGCGTCGCGACTGCAGGAGCTTCACGACGCGCCGGTGGTATTCGTACGCCAGCGTGGGGTCGGCGGCTCGCCACCAGGCGTGGTAGCCGTACACCGGGAGCGTGAACTGCTGCCCGTGGAACGCCATCCCGAGCACCTCGGTGTCCTCCATCGTGGCGTCGAGATCGTAGAGGTGCATGGCCTTGAGTTCGGCCGGGATCCGCTCGTTCTCCTCCGCGGCCTGTCGTCGCCGCGGGTCGGTGGGCTCCCCCTCCAACGTCGGAGGCGGGCACGGCTTCGACTGCTCCCAGCCGCGCAGACAGCGGAACTGCGGGTCGAGCGACATCATGTTGGCGAGCGCGGTGGTACCGGTACGGGGCAGCCCGTTGATGTCGACCGGCCCCTCGACCGGGAGCGACACGATCTCGGGGTGCTCGCGGTACCACGCCTCGACCTCGAGCCGGTTCACGAGGCGCCGCCGGAAGTCGCCGATCACCGCGGCATCGGTCTTGGGGCTCAGGTCTCCGTCGCGCTCGAGCGAGTCGAGCAGCACGTCGAGGCCCTCCCGGAAATCGCCCGGGCCGAAGTCGGCGAGCCCGGTCGCCTGCGCGGCCTCGGCGATCAGCGCTTCGGCGGCCGGATATCGACCCGTCGCTGCGCTCATGCTCGGGCCCGGACGCGGTCCGGGTAGAGGTGCTCGGCCACCCGGCGGAACCCGTCCCGCCAACCGACGCGGCACGGGCCGGTGATCGCGCGGCGCTTCGTGTGGTCACCAACCGAGCCGATCGACGCCCCGGGGACCACGTCGACCACGACGGTCGGCTCGACCCCGAGGAGCTCGCCGAAGTAGGCGGACCACTCCTGCACGCTTGCCGGCTCGTCGCCACCCCAGTTCACGATCGTCGCGGGCACGCTCGCCGCCTCCAGCAGGGGCTCGAGCTGGGCGCAGATGTCGGCGTCGTGGATCGGGCTGTAGGGCATCGGATCCCACCGGGTCCGAACCGGCTCGCCCGCTGCGATCGACTGGAGGTGCCACACCGGAAGGCCGTCCTGATCGCTGTACGCCGCACACATCCGGGCGATGGTGACCGGGAGGTCGAACGATCGCGCGCAGTAGCGCGCCACCGCCTCTTCGGCGATCTTCGAGATCGAGTACGGCGCTTGTTGCGGCAACAGGATGTCGCCCTGCGGATCGTCCTCGCGAAAGGCATGCCACGGATCCGGGTGCGGCTTGTACATGCTGACCGTCGACATCACCAGCGCCGCCTTCGCCCCGCGACAGTGCTCGAGCAGGAGTCCGGTCCCCTCCGCATTCACCCGCAGCGCGCGCTCGTAGTCATTCGCGCTGAAGTCGGCCGCGATGTGCAACAGGTAGGTGAAGTCGGTCGGCAGGTCGCCGAACTCTCCCTCGGCGATGTCCACGCGTGCGCGTCGTCACCCCGAGCGCCTCGACCGTGTCGCGCGTCGCCGGATCGCTGAACCGCGCGATTCCCCAGACGTCGTTCTCCGCGACCAGGGAACGGGCAAGACCGAGCGCGATCCGTCCGGCGGGCCCGGTGATCAGGATCTTCTCGCCACTCAGCATGTCGACTCCCCCGTCGTTCGCGCCGGCGCGAGTCGGATCGTACGTAGTGCGTCGCCCGCGTGCTAGCCATGTCGCCGTGCGGCCGAGGCGTCCGACCCTGTGAACCCGCCGGGCGGATCTGAGGAGAACCTCGAACAGGCGATCCTCGGCGCACTCGACGGCCTGCTCCAGGCGCTCGAGCTCGAGTCGCTCGGTGACGATCGCTTCCGAGTGGTCGGCGAGCCCGGACGCTTCGACCGTGTCTTCGGGGGCCAGACGGTCGCTCAGGCCTTGCTCGCCGCGAGCGCCACCGTGCCGGGCAAGGACCCCCATTCCCTGCACGCGTACTTCGTCGAAGCGGGCATCCCCGGACACCCTCTGGAGGTGACGGTCGAGCGGGTGCGCGACGGTCGCTCGATGGCGACGCGGCGCGTGACCGTCAAGCAGGGCGAACGGCCGCTGCTGATCGTGATCGCCTCGTTCCACACGAACCCCACGACCCCCGAGTTCGCGGATCCCTGTCCTCCTGCTCCGCGTCCCCGACCAGATGCCGCGGCTGCAGGATTGGGCGCGCGCCGTCTCCCCCGAGCTGCGGCGCCACGCCCGCAGCTGGATCGAGGAACCGCCGCCACTCGAGCTGCGCATCGGCGAGCCGCCGAGTTTCCTGGGCGGTCACACCGCGACGGGGACGCGCTCGCACTGGATGCGTCTGCCGCGCGACGTCGGTGACGATCCGGTGCTGCACACCGCGCTCCTTGCCTATGCGAGCGACTACTTCCTGCTCGACATGGCCTTCCGCTCGCATCCGGAATTCGTCGTGCCCGGAGCGTTCGCCGCGTTCAGCATCGACCACTCCCTCTGGCTCCATCGTCCGGTCCGTTTCGATCGCTGGCATCTCCACACCCAGCAGACGCTCGCCATCTCGGGGCACCGCGCCCTGGTGCGGGGCTCGATCCACGACCCGGACGGCCGCCTCGTCGCCAGCGTCGTGCAGGAGGTCCTGGTCCGCCCGACGCGCAGTACGGTGACCGATCGATGACCTCGATCCCGCGCGCCATGTACGAGCAGAACTGGCCCGAGGGCGAGTACCGGTTCTTCCAGCTCGGCTTCGTCGTCGACGATCTGCTCGGCGCGGCCGCACGGTGGTCGCGTGTGTTCAACATCGGGCCGTTCCACGTGATCCCGCGCCGAGAGGTGGCCTGCACCTACCGCGGCACGGCGTCCATGGTCGACCTGCAGGTCGCGGTCGCGCAGGCGGGTCCGGTACAGATCGAGCTGATCGCGCAGTACTGCGATCGCCCGAGCGTCTACCGCGACCTGGTGGATCAGGGTGAGTCGGGCTTTCATCAACTCTGCACCGTGACGTCTGACTACGAGGGCAAGACCGCGTATTACGAGGGACTGGGGTATGCGCTCGCGAGCGAAATCGTCGTCGGCGGACAGCACGTCGGCTTCTTCGACACCTTCGACGACTTCGGCTTCTACACGGAGGTTGCCGAAGCCACACCCGGCTTCCTCGAGGGACTGGACACGATTTCGCAGACCTGCGCGGCGTGGGATGGCAGCGATCCCGTCCGCCTGCTCACACGCGACGGCTACCGCACGCCCTGACCGAATCGGCTAGTTGAACAGGTTCACGGGGATGGAGTTGCCGAGCGCCGCGTACCCCGCGGCGTTGGGATGCACGTAGTCGCAGGTCAAGGTGCTCTTGATGCGCAGCGGACTCGTCGTCGGATCCTTGACCACGGCCTCGAAGTCGAGGACCGCGTCGAAGTGTCCAGGGGTGCGGATCCAGGCGTTCACCGCCTGCCGGGTCGCCTCGTTGGCCGCCGTGTACTTGGACGAGTTCCCGATGGGAAGCAACGTCGCGCCGTACACCTTCGATCCCGGCGGCATGCGCCTGGGCGACGAGCGTCGCGTACGCGTCGGTGATGGTCGACGCCGCGACCTGGTGGTACGAGATGTCGTTGATGCCCTCGAGCAGTCATGACGTACCCGACGTTCGGCCGGGCGAGCACGTCGTCGGCGAAGCGGTGCACGCCCGAAGGCCCGGCGAGGTCCGAGGCGACGAGCCGATTCGAGCCGATGCCCATGTTGATCACCGAGAAGGGCGCGCCGGACGGCAGCGTCGGCACGCGGTTGGAGAGGATGTCGGGCCAGGTCCCGTTCGCGTTGTTGGTTGCGCATGCCCCGTCGGTGATGGAGTCGCCGAACGCGACCGCGACCCTGCTCGTCGCCGGCGCCCACACCTGCAGGCCGGAGACCATGAGCACCTCGGTCGTGGTGTTCCCCCAGGTCGTGGCGAGGGGCAGCGTCGTCGACGCGGTGAAGTTGCCCGGGCTGCGAGATGTAGCTCGTGTGCAGTCCGGTCGGATGGAACGTCGTCGGGCGGAAGCTGCCGGGTACGTACACGCTGATCGCGACGGTGACGTGCTGTGCGATGGTGAGCGCGACCGGGTCGCTCCAGATCTCCGCGCCCGGAGCGAGGGTGACACCCGGCAGCCCCCCGAACGTCAACGGCGCGGTCGACTCGTCGCCACGATCGAGTTCGCGGTCGAGCGCAGCGCGACGTGGGCCGCTCCGACCTTCAGGGTGTTCGTCGCGAACTTGTTCGAGAGCTTCACCCGCACCTGCGTTCCGCCGAGCTTCGAGAAGACGTTCAGCCGGTAGCGTCTGGTTGTTGAACGACGGAGCGGCCTGCACCGCACCGTTCACCGTCGTCGACAGGTATCGACGCCGACCAACTGTCGACCCATTGCTCGGCGGGTGCCGCGGCGGGGGCGATCCTCGAGGATTGCGCCCCCGCGGGTGACGCGGTGCCGGCGAGCACGGCGAGGACAACCGGCGAGGACGAACACGCGGTGCGCCCACCGGTGCGTTCGTGCACGAAGCGGATCGCATTTCACCACATCGCATTTCACCACATCGCAGCTCACCACGTGGTGTCCCCTCCCGCTGCTTGCCGCGACCCTCGCTAGCGGTTGCAGCCGCTGGCATCGACGGTACCCGTCGCGGGGTCGTAGACGAGGCCCCACTTCGGGTCGGGCGCACTTCTGAGCAACGGCGGGTCTCCGCCGGTGAGCGTGGCGATGTCGGGCGGCCAGGTTTCGTCGTGGCCGGCGTAGTACCCGACCGCGGCCGCCTCGATCGCTTTCGCGGACGCCTCGCAGACCGCCGCACTGGCCACGGCAACCGGAGTCGTCGGGTTGGCAGCGCGGGACGCGCCCGAGCCGCTTCCCCCGCCCGTGCCGCTCCCGCTGCCCGAATCGATGCTCGTCGCTGCGAGCACGGCCAGGACGCCCAGGATGAGAACGACCACCAGCAGCGCGACCAGGCTGACGCCGGCCTCGCCCTCGGGGAACAACCGGGGGTCTCGGACGACGCGCTCCGGGGAAAGCCGCGCAGACGGCACCATGGCCCCCAGTTCTAGCGCGCCACCAACCAGATCACGGCCACCACGGCGACGAGCCCGATCACCAGCGCCCACTTCAGCTTCCTGAAGGTGAAGTGGTTGAGCAGCGCCCAGAGCGGGTCGACGGCTCGCCTCCGAAGTTCCCGACCGTCACGCGCGGCGCACGGCCAGTGTTCAGGACGGGGACGACCTCGCCGCGCCGCATCCCATTCACATCCCGTGCGCAGCCGCCGCGGGGTGCCTTCGTTCCCGCACGTCGAGCAATCCGCAATCATGGGTGCGTCCGACGCGTGGGAAGAAACGCCGTCCGGACCGACCGGGCTAGCCCGTGACCGATCGTACGAGCGGGGCGTAGCCGCTGCTCTGTCCGGTCGCGGTCGGGTGGTAGCTGCTCGCCGGTGGAGCCGAGGTTCAGGCCGTTGAGCCACGCGCTGCTCGCGCACACGCCGTGACTGGTGAACTGCGCGATCGCGCTCTTGTACGTGAAACCGTACTTGGTGGCCTCGGTCTTGGTCACGTTGTCGATCGCGTCGGCCAGGTTGTTCGCCGCGGTGACCTCGGCTGAGCTGATCCCGAACGCACCGAAGCAGGTGCCCGAGAACAGGCGCGGGTAGCCGAGCACGATGACGGTCGCGTTCGGCGCGCGCGTCTTGATCTTCGTGTCCATCGCGTCGAGCTTCGCCGCGAGCGTGGTGTTCACGGAGTTGATCGTGCTGTTGATCGGACGACACGCAGTTCGTCAGCGTGCACGTGACCAGCAGTGACGTGAAGCCGGCGTCGTTGCCGCCGGCGGTGACCGTCACGAGATTCGTCGTGCTCGTGAGCGCGGCGACCTGCTTGTTGATCACGTCGGTGGTCGTGGCGCCGCTGCACGCCTGGAAGTTGAGCGTGTAGCTCTTGGCCGTCGCGACCAGCGCCGGGTAGGCGAGCGAGCTGCGCTTGCAGCTGGCGTTGAGGTCGTAGCGGTTGGTGCCGACCCCGGACGAGTAGCTGTCGCCGAGGGCGACGTAGTTCGTGGTGGCCGCATGTGCCGTCCCGAAGGGCACGACGAACGCGATGGACGCGGCCACGAGCACGGCGACTTGTACGAAGCGTTTCATGCGACGTTCCACCCAGGTCCTGCTGATCCGATCTGCCGTCAGATTCTACGCCTCGGTCGTCCGCGATGGCGGTCGCCGTGCTCATCGGTCGCATCGGGCCCGGGACGAACGACTTCTCGGATCAATCCCTCAGTGGTCCAGGGCCCACGGCCGGGTCACGAGGACCGGACACGGGCTGCTCCGCACGGTCGCCATCGCGACGCTGCCGAGCACAACCCGTCCCAGACCGGTGTGCCCGTGCGTGCTCATCACGACGAGCGACGCCCCCGTTTCGTCCGCGACGTTCACGATTCCGTCGACGGGACGTGACCCGCGCACGACGTGAGCGGCCGTCCCCGGCCCGAGCGTCGCGAGCGCATCCCGGATCGCGGCGGTCGGCGCTTCGGCGGTGGCGACGTCGAGCGGGTGGAACACGTGCACCAGTGCGATGGGGAGTCCCAACGCCCCGGCCCACGTCAACGCGGGAGCGAGTGCGGCATCCGCGAACGACGAGCCGTCGTGGCACACCACGACCGGGCCGGTCCACGGCAGCGACGACAGACAGTCGCGGCCGACGAGGAGCAGCGGCACTCCGGCCGCCCGCACGATCTGCTGGGCGACGCTGCCCAGCGCGGCGGTGCCGACCACACCGCGGCCGTGGGTCGCCATCGCCACCACTGGTTCCGGCCGGGTGGCCACGAGGTTGAGCACGGCACCGACGGGATCGTTCTCGTGGGCGACCACGGTTTCGATCCGTGCGTTGCCGACGGAGTTCGCGAGGTCGTCGAGCCAGTCAGGCGGGGTGTCCACGTCGTCACCACGGATCGCGGTCGGTGCGGTCACCAGCACGACGTCGGCGTCGAACCGCCGGGCCACCTCCGCTGCGACCGGCACCGCACGGCCGGCGAAGTCGGAGCCGTCGAGCGGGACGACCAACGTCTTCGGCGTGGGACCCACCGGTTCCGAGACGTGAGGATCCATACCTCGGAGCTTGGTCCGCCACCGCCTGTTCCGCCAGTGCCGAAGGTCCCGGGAAACTCCTCCACCAACGCGTCGTACCGCGGGGACACGCCCGAGCAGGGCATCATTCGTGCCGCCACTCTGGCCGAGCCGAGGAGCGGGATACTCACATGTCGTCAGCGCCGTACGCCGACAGTCCGGGCCGGTGGAAGACCGTCTTGATGCAGGACGGACGAGCAGAGATGTCCTGGACGCCGACACCGGACATGGCGAACCCGGTCGGGAACGTTCACGGAGGCGTGATCGCGACGGTCATCGACGAGGTCACCGGGGCTGCGGTGATGTCGTCGATCGAAGCTGGTTCGGCGCCCACCGTTTCCCTGAACATCGACTACCTGCACGCGATCCCGATCGGCGGGACCTACACCGCGGTCGGTGAGGTCGTCAGACTCGGCCGAGCGATGGCGATCGCCGACGCGCGCATCCTGAGCGAGGAAGGCCAGGTGCTCGCCCGAGGCACCTGCATCTATCAGATTCCCCGCCCGAAGTAGAGCTCTCGACCGGGCACCGGGCGAAGCGCCGCACGAGGGAGGCCGCACGAGGGAAGCGGTCAGGCCGACCGGTGCCGCGGGAAGTGCTCGACCGTCGGCGTCGGACCCGGGGAAGAAGAGCCCCTCGTGCCCGTCGTCGTCCCAGCGCACGAGGAACGGCGGGCCGCCGTCGTCTCCGTGCACCTCGAGGATCTCCGCGTCGCGGTCCGGCTCCCCCACGTGGTGCCCCTTGATCACGAGTCCGATCACCGACGTTCGCCTGCATGGCGTGCCTCCTTCTGCTCGGTTGTGACTCGAGTTCGAGCAGTCTCGGTGACGCGCGGCGGCGTCGCTAGAGCCGAACGTCCCGTCCGGCGGCGATCGCCCTCGCGCGCCGGAGGACCAATGCCCCTGGCGGACCGGCGCGCGCGTCCCCGCACGATCGAATGGTCCGAGCGCCGAGCACCGAAGAGGAGACCCATGCGCGCGTTGCGACTGGTCGACTGGAAGCACGGAGCCGGAGCTCGTCGACGTCGACGGATCCCGAACCGGGTCCCGGCGAGGTGCGCGTGCGTATCGGCGGTGCCGGCGCCTGCCATTCGGATCTGCACCTGATGTACGACTTCGAGGGCGGACTGCTGCCCTGGGGCCCGCCGTTCACGCTCGGCCACGAGAACGCCGGCTGGGTGGACACGCTCGGGACCGGGCGCGTCCGGGGTCGAGATCGGCGATCCGGTGGCGGTCTACGGCCCGTGGGGGTGCGGGACGCTGCCACCGCTGCGCTGCAGGGACTCGAGAACTACTGCGTGCACCAGAGCGAGCTCGGCGTCGCGGGCGGCGGGCTCGGCGCCGACGGCGGCATGGCCGAGTACATGGTCGTGCCCACGCGCGCGCACCTCGTGCCGCTCGGCGACCTCGATCCGGTCGAGGCCGCGCCCCTCACCGACGCCGCGCTGACGCCGTACCACGCGATCAAGCGATCGTTGCCGTTGCTCGTCCCCGGCTCGACCGCGGTCGTCGTCGGCGCCGGTGGCCTCGGCCACATGGCGATCCAGATCCTCGACGCGCCGTCGCCCCACTCGGATCATCGCGGTCGACCGCGACGCCGGAGGCACTGGAGCTCGCGCGCGTCGTCGGCGCCGACGAGACGCGTGCTCATGGACGGCGACGCCGCGCGAGCAGGTCCGGACCGCGACCCACGGCGTCGGCGCCGACGTGGTGCTCGACTTCGTCGGCGTCGACGACACGCTGCGCTTCGGCGCCGGCGGTCGCCCGATCGCTCGGGTCATCTCACGCTCGTCGGCATCGGCGGCGGCACGCTGCCGCTCGGCTTCTTCACCGTGCCCTACGAGCTCTCGGTCGCCACCACGTACTGGGGTTCGATCCCCGAGCTGTTCGAGGTCATCGCGCTCGCGCAGTCGGGAAGATCCGTGCCCACGTCGAGCGGTTCGCGCTCGACGACGCGCGCCGACGCCTACGAACGCATGCGCGCGGGCACGCTCCACGGTCGTGCGGTCGTCGTGCCCGTCATGAACCTCGGCCGGATCATGCCCGATCGACCGCGACGTGCTGCTCGCCGACGGCGGGTCCGCCCACATCCGCCCGCTGCGCGCCGACGACGACGACCGCGGTGCGGGAGCTGTACCGGCACTCGTCGGACTGGTCGCGCTACCTGCGGTTCTTCTCGCCCGTGCCCGTCGACACCGCGGTCCGTCTCACGCGCCCGCCCGCCGACGACCGTTCGCACTGCATGCTCGCAGCGGAGGTCGACGGCGACGTCGTCGGTCTCGGCGAGTACGACATCGACCGACGACGCCGCGATCGCCGAGGTCGCGTTCATGGTCGAAGACGACCAGCAGGGTCACGGTCTCGGCACCACACTGCTCGAGTCGCTCGTCGCAACGTGCCGTCGCGCGCGGCATCCGACGGTTCCGCGCCTCGTACCTCCGGCCGAACGACCAGATGCCCGACGTGTTCGCCCACGCCGGCTTCGACGTCGACTGGGACCACGACGACGTCGGCGTCGGCGGTGTCGATTTCGAGCTGGTGCCCACGACGACGTGGACCGACGCCCACGCGCACCGCGACGACGTCGCCCAGGCCCGCTCGATCGCCCGGCTCCTTCCCCCGCGCTCGATCGCGGTCGTCGGCGCCGGGCGCGACGACCGGTCCATCGGCCGCGCCATCGTGACCAATCTCGTCGAGGGCGGCTTCGTCGGGCCGTCCACCCGGTCAACGCGCACCCGGCGACGATCGCGGGCCGTCCCACGCGTCCCGACCGTCCTCGACGTCGACGGTCCGGTCGACCTCGCGGTGATCGCGGTGCCCGCCGCGCCAGGTGCTCGGCGTCGCGGAGCAGTGCGCCGCAGAAGGGCGTGCACGGGCTCGTGGTGATCTCGGGCGGGTTCGCGGAGCTGGACGACGGCGAGGCACCGGCAACGGGAGCTCGCTCGCGCTGTGCCGCAGAACGGCATGCGCCTCGTCGGACCGAACTGCGTCGGCATCGTGAACACCGACCCGAGCACGTGCGCATGAACGCGACGTTCTCCCCGGTCGCGCCGGTGCCGGGCCGCGTCGGCTGTCGCGTCGCAGTCCGGCGGTGTCGGCATCGAGCTGCTCGCGCGCGCGCACGCGCTCGGCCTCGGCGTCTCGACGTTCGTGTCGATGGGCAACAAGGCCGACGTCTCCGGCAACGACCTCATGCAGTACTGGGCCGACGATCCGCCGACCGACGTCGTGCTGCTCTACCTCGAGTCGTTCGGCAACCCGCGCAAGTTCGCGCGCATCGCCCGCGAGCTGGCGCCTCCGCAAGCCGATCGTCGCGCTGAAGAGCGGCCGCACGCACCGCGGGCGCCCGCGGCACCCGTTCCCACACCGCCGCGCTGGCCGACCCCGACGCCGCGGTCGACGCGATCCTCCGCCAGACCGGCGTCATCCGCGTCGACACGCTCGGCGAGCTGTTCGACGTGGCCGTCGCTCGCTCGCCCACCAACCGGTCCCGGCCGGACGACGGGTCGCGGTCGTGAGCAACGGCGGCGGTCCCGGCATCGTCGCCGCCGATGCGTGTGCCGCCGCCGGGCCTCGAGGTGCCCGAGCTCTCGGGCGAGCTCCAGGACGCGCTGCGCGACCTGGCCCCGTCCGGAGGCGTGCAGGAACCCGGTCGATCTCATCGCCGCCGCCGGTGCCGACGTCTTCGAGCAGGCGCTCGGACTGGCTCCTCGCCTCGGGCGAGGTCGACGCGGTGATCGTCGTCTACGTCGCGCCCTACGTGACCCACGCCGCCGACGTCGAGGCCGCCGATCGCCCGCGCCGCGGCCGCGACGCCGGACAGTACCGGTCGCGGCGTGCCTGCTCGGCCTCGACGACCCACCTCCCGATACTGCCCGCGTCGACGGACGACCCCGGTGCCGACCTTCGACTATCCCGAAGTCGGCGGCGCGGGCGCTCGCGCGGGCGGCCTGGCTCGGCGAGTGGCGGCGACGCCCGAAGGGCACGGTGCCCGCCGTCAACGCGGATCGTCGCAACGCGCCCGCGCCCGGGTCGACGACGGCACTCGCCGACGGCACCGGACGGTCTGGGCGCCTCCCGCGCGAGACCTTCGGTCTGCTCGGGGACTTCGGGATCCCGGTCGTCCGCACCAGGAGCGTCGCGTTCGGCGACGACGGCGGTCGCGGCCGCACACGATGGTCGGTTTCCCGGTGGCGCTGAAAGCCGTCGCGACCGGCGCTGGTGCACAAGACCGATGTCGGCGGTGTGCATCTCGGCGCTCGCCGACGACGACGCGGTTCGCCGACGCGTACCGCGACATGGTCACGAACGCTCGGCGCGGCGATGACCGGCGCGGTCGTGCAACCGATGGCGCCACCTGGGGTCGAGCTCATCGTGGGAATCCGCAACGACGACCGCGTTCGGACCACTGGTCGTGTTCGGCATGGGCGGCGTCACCGCCGAGCTGCAGCACGATGCTCGTGGTCGCGATCCCGCCGCTCACCGACGTCGACATCGACGCGCTCCTGCGGTCGCTCGCGAGCTTCGCCGCTGCTCTTCGGCTACCGCAACTTCGCCGCCCGTCGATGTGACGGCCCTCGCCGACTCTGGTCGCGCGCATCAGGCTCCTGGCCGAGACCATCGACGAGATCGCCGAACTCGACTGCAACCCGGTCGTCGTGTCACCGGACGGTGTGCGTCGTCGTCGACGCGAGAGTGCGCCTCGTGACGCGGCCCGAGCCTCCAACTCCGTTCGCGCTGGACCGGGAGGATTGACGCTCACCCGGGTTCGACGAAGATGCATTCGCCCGGGCACAGAGCCGCGGCTTCAACAACGGCATCTTCGATCGAGGGCGGCACGTCCGCCCGGCCCTCGCCCATCGTCGACGTCGGTTTCCCGTCAGGACCGCAACCGGACTCGCCCACGTTCCTGACGTAGCTGCGGTAGTCACGCCCGTCCTCGTACATGAAGAACACGTCGGGACAGATCTCGACGCACTGTGCGTCTCCGGTACACAGCTCTTGGTCGATCCACACCTTCATCGACGCAGGACTCCTTCGTTCACGTACCGAACTCCACGTCGTCGGGCGTGGGCTCGAGGATGTCCTCCGGGCGATGGTGCACCGAGAGGTCGTCGACCTCGCACGTCACGCCGGGGGATTCGCACCACTCCTCGACCGCCCGGGCTGCGGCCTCGGGCGAGTCGCAGAGTTCCCGGCCGATCTCGTCACCATGGCGGAACGCGATCACCTCGATGGTCGGGCTCTCGGCATCGAACTGGCGGTCTGTGCGCATGGTCCCTCCTCCGTATCCACTTGATCGTCCGCCTGTGGAGACCCACGGCGTAGGGGCAAAGGTCCCAGTCGACGAGTTCGGCAATCCATCGTCGAGCCCGCGACGTACAACTGTCGACAGACCCCGGCCAGAGCCCCCTCAGCCGGGGTCTCGTCGCGTGGAGAAGGCCGACAGGAGAAGGCCGACCGGCGCCCGTCAGAGAGGTTTGCGGGCGATCGTGATCGTGTCGTATGCGATCGGGAGCGGCCACCCGACCGCGGTTGCCACGCGGCGCTTCCATCCGGCCCGTTTCGGCCCCATCGCACCGGCACCGGGATAGGTGCGGCGACTCGGTGGCGGCTCCAATCCCTCGAACGTCGAGGTGATGACTTCGAGCCCGGCATTGTCGCAGAGCGCCAGCATCCCCTCGGGGTAGATGCGCCAGCAGTCGATCGGCTGCACGTGGTACGGCCAACTCACTGGGGCAATGGTCACGACGTGGCCGCCCGGCCGGGTGAGGCACGCCATTTCGGCCAACCACACCCACGGCTGACGAACATGCTCGATGACGTTGGCCGACATCACCACGTCGAAGCGGTCGCTGTCGACCGGCACGACGTTCTCGTCGCGCATCACGTAGTCGACGGCGGATCCGTCCGTGGCGGTCTCTGCGATGTCAGCCGAGGCCCACGACTTCGCGCTGGTGGATGCCGCGAACGGGGACGGAGTCGCCCAAGGTCCGAGCTCCAAGACGTCGGCGTCGTCGAACAGCGGCGCGGCGTACTTCTCGAACAAGAGCAGGCAATTGACGTGCACGGAGCGGGGAGCGTAGCCCGATGACCTCATGCGATCGGCACCGTTCTGTGACATTGGACACATTGGCCGGCATGCCGTAGGGTCCACGGCGCTCCGGTCTTTTGCGTCCTCACCCGAGAGATGCCCGTCGGGAAGGTCGTCGAACCCGGAGTCTCTGCTGGGGCGCTGTGGGGGCGGCCTCAGTCGGGGTTGGGTTCGGCGGGCCCCTCCCTGGTCGCTCTATCTGCCCTGATCGTGGGGGGGACGCCGGACCCGACTCCCTGCTGCGTCAACCGCCCGGATGGGTGGTCGTCATGTCGTTGCCGGCGTCGTCGGTTCCTTGGCGCGGAACATGATCACGCTCACGATGATGAACCAGATGGCCCACACGATGAAGCCGGCGAAGCCGACACCACCGATCCCGCTGCTCGTCGTCGCGATCGAGTAGCTCCCCACGAGAAACAAGATCGCGTCGAGGACACCGATCCACGCCAGCCAGACCGGGAACACTCGGGTCCGGAACGCCAGCACCGACACTGCGAGCACGAGCGTCGCGAGCGATGAATCCTGCGTGCGGTTCGAGTCTGAACTGGCAGGGACGCATCGCCACTAGAAGAAAAGGCACCGTGGACAAGGTGATCTGCTCGCGCTGTGGCTCGCCGCAACACCCGCCGAAAGGGCTCAGCGTCCTTTCACGATGCGCACGCAGAGCATCCTGGAGATGTTGAACAGAAGCTTGGCGGCGATCGCGGGGTCTTCGGCGACCATCGTGCGGATGGTGCTCTCGCTCAGGCTGAGGACCCTCACCGAGTCGCTGGCGGCGTAGACGTCGAGCGTCCGCGGGCTCTCGAGCAGGAACGCCATCTCGCCGAGAACCTCGCCCGTGCGGATCACTCCGACAACGTGCTCCCCGTCTCGTGCCTCGAGTGTGCCGTCGAGGACCACGAAGATGTTGCGGGCCGCGCCGCCCTTCTTCAACACCCGATCGCCGCGGGTACATTCGATCACGTTGCTGCGGGCCAGGCAGCGTTCGACCTCCTCGTCGGTGAACGCGTGGAACGCCGAGATGTTCTGCGTCTCGATCTCGTGCATCGCGGCGCGGAGGTGCAGCACGTAGTCCTCCGTGCTGGTCATCAGCGGACTCATCACCGCGCCGCCTCCGCCGTCGAGGATCCGCTCGACGCAGTCGGGCATTCCGTCCGGGCCGGTGTGTGCACCGACGCCGCGGAGTGTCTCGGGCCCTTGCGGGAACGCCACGAGCGGGATGAGGTACCCCGCCTCAGGTGTGTTGATGTTCTTGGTGGAGTAAGTGCGCCGTCCGCGGCCGAGGTACAGCGACAGGAGGTGCGGCTCACACGCACTGAACTGGATACGCACGTCATGCGCAAGCCCGGTGTCGTCGCGGCAGCTCATCACTTCCTCGACGAGTCCGGTGCCGCGCAGCTCGGGCTTGACCATCACTCGCTCACCCAGGGCGATGTGCTCCGGGGGCAGCTCGGCAAGGAACGGATCGAGGCCGTACTCCTCGATCTGGCGCTCGGTGAAGCCGTTGCCGCCCCAGCTCAGCCGGGCGGTGCCCACGACCTCACCGTCATCGGCGCGGGCGTAAAAGATCCAACTCTGGTCGTCGTCGGGCTCCACCAGCCGGCGACCGGCGTGGTCGGCGCTGCCCTGGTAGCGCCCCATCTCCTCGACGTACACCGTGTACCGGAAGCGATACACCGCTTCCTTCTGCTCATCGGTCTCGGCCAGCCCCACCTCGTATGCCATGGACAGATGCTGACAGCCACCGCCGCCAGACGTCGATTCGCGAGGCAGAACCTGGCCTGCGAACGCCGCCATGGTCCTGGCATCCAACACCACCGGTGACACGGTTATGGAGCCGACGCGTCTGGTGGATCAATCAGTCCCGGTCGCCACCGCGCAGCTCGGCCGTGGCGAAGTCGGCCATCCCAGCCGCGAAGGGGACTACAGCCGTGAACCCCAAGTCGTTCCGGGCTCGATCGCCGGCGCCGAAGACGTGCCGGACGTCGCCCACCCTGAACTGCGGCACGACGGCCGGCGTCGCTGCACCGGGGTGGGCGGATGCGATCGCCTTCGCCATCTCCAAGACGGTGTGCGGTTCGCCCGACGCGATGTTGAACGTCCCCGATACGGATGCGGGCGACGTCAAGACCGCCATGTTGGCGCGTGCGACGTCGGTGACGTGCACGAAGTCACGTCGTTGGCCACCGTCTTCGAAGACCCGGGGCGTTTCGCCGGCAGCGAGTGCGCTTCGGAAGATGCTCGCCACCCCCGCGTACGGTGTGTCTCGGGGCATGCGCGGCCCGTACACGTTGTGATATCGCAAGGCAACGACGGGCGAGTCGTGCTCCCGTCCGTATGCGAACGCCAGGTGCTCCTGGTGGAGCTTGGTCGCGGCGTAGACGTTGCGCGGATCCGGTGCGCAGTCCTCGGTGACTGCGAAGCGCGTGCAGGTCGCGCCCGCACCGTGGGCACTCCGGTTCCCATCGCTGCGCCTCCAACGCCACGCGTGTGCGCGGTGGAGGACGGACCGGACCGTGCCGATCGCACCGGTAGGCGCCCTCGCCGTAGACCACCATGCTGCTCGCGACGACGAGCCGTCCACCGAAGTCCCGACCGTGCAGCGCAGCCAACAAGGTCGCGGTGCCGACGTCGTTGTCACGCACGTATGCCGGCGCGTCGGCGAAGTCGAGACCGAGACCGACCATGGCCGCCTGGTGGCAGACCGCATCGACCCCGGCGACTGCCCGCGCGGCGATGTCCGGGTCGGTGAGATCACCCCACTCGTAGTCGCGCTTGTGGGTTCAGGTAGCCGGGTCGACCCGAATGTGCGCTCGGATGGAGTCGATCGAGCACCCGGACCTCGTGGCCGTGTTCGACGAGCTGGTCGACGACGAACGATCCGATGAATCCGGCGCCGCCGGTGACGAGGATCACCACGGGCTGCGCACGAGCGTCTGCAGTCCGATGGTGAACACGACCTGGAGCGCGAGCCAGTGCGAGGCGCGACGGCGGAACCCGAACACCGCAGCGGCTGGGAGCACCCACATGGCGAACGGCAGCCAGATTCGTTCGACTTCGCCCTTCGACATGCCACTGAGCCCGGCGGCGGTGACGGCGAGGAGTGCGCTGCCGACGAGGAGCCAGAGCCGACGATCGCGGAGGCGTGCGAGCGCGACCGCGAGCGCGGGTCCGAGCGCGATCGCGAAGCACGCGGCGTCGACCAGCAGGAACGCCAGATAGGGACGGTGCGTGGCCACCCCGGCGAAGTATCGCGTCCGCGTCGCCGCCAGACCGTCGAGCCACCAGAACCCGGCCAGTGCGAACGCAACGAACACCGCGAGGGCGCCGCAGCCTGCGACGACGAGCGTCGAGAGATGGCGGCGTCGCACGGCGACGATCACCGGGATCAGCGCCAGCAGCACCAGGCCGTACGAGAGGAACGCCGTGACCCCGAAGAGCACTCCGCCGAGGAGCGCATATCTGGTGCCGCGCCTCGCGCGTCGATTGGTCGCCAGCACGACGAGCGCCACGGCCCAGGCGCTGAGACCCGCGTAGAAGGCATCGGCGCTGGTCGCGACCCAGATCGCGACCGGCGCGACAGCGACGAACGGCGCCGCACGCCGTGCTGCGTCGGCGCCCGCAACCTCGCGCACGGCGAACAGCACGGCGGGGATCGCGAGCACGCCGACGCCGATCTCGAGCGCCGCCACCACCGACGCGGATCCGAGGCCGATGCGGTCGAGCGCCCACAAGATCAGCAGATACAAGGGTGGATGGCCCTGGACGTGTACGTGGTAGCTGGCTATGTGGTCGACGAACCCATGGAGGAACGCGACCGGCGACCCGACCCGCGGTACGTCGACGAGGTACTCACTCTTCAACGAGACGGACCCCACGAGGCCGTGTGCGCCGTCGAGCAGCGCCAGCGCGACCGCCCACGCGCCCCCGAGCAAGGTCGAGCCGATGAGCAGCCCACGCCACGAGCAGGTCTGCGCGAGGCGCGGCGCCCAGACCACGGCGGCGATCCCCACCGCGACCGACCAGATGAGCCCCCAGCCGGGTCGCCAGTCGAGCGAGGCATCGAGCGGAGGGAACGGCAGACGGAGGTGCGCGCCATTGGTGACCAGATCCTGCACGACGACACGCGCCGCGAGGATCACCGCGCACCACGCGCCGAGAATCAGTGCGGCATGCAAGGGTCGATGGCCACCGAGCGGGCCGAGCCGGTCGCCTGGTTCTTCGGTGCTCCGCTCCCCGAGCATCTGGTCCACAGAGATGTACGGAGCCGACCCGTGCGACGGGTGAAGTCATCCGCGCATAGCGGGAGCGTCGTAGAGCCGGTACCCACCTCGAGGAGCACGCATGCCCGACGTCGTCCTACCGGTGCTCGACGAAGCCGCCGCCATCCGCGGTGTGCTGGCGTCGATCCCGAGCGGATGGAACGCGATCGTCGTCGACAACGGCTGCACCGACGACTCCGCCGCCATCGCGCGTGCGATGGGTGCGCACGTCGTGCACGAACCCCGACGCGGATTCGGCTCTGCGTGCTTCGCCGGGTTGCGCGCCGCCACTTCGGAAGTGGTCGCGTTCATGGACTGTGACGGCTCCCTCGACGGTCACGACCTGGTGCGCATCGCGCAGCCCGTCATCGATCATCGGAGCGACCTCGTGCTCGGCGCGCGCACCGCGGATCCTGGCGCGTGGCCGTGGCACCTTCGGGCCGCCAACCGGTACCTCGCAGGAGCGGTCCGGCGCCGCACCGGTGTTCGACTGAGCGACCTCGGTCCGATGCGCGCCGCTCGCCGCACCGAGCTGCTCGCGCTCGACCTCCGCGATCGACGCTTCGGTTGGCCGCTCGAGATGGTCCTCCGCGCTGGCGCAGCCGGGTGGGCCATCGAGGAGGTCGACGTGGCGTATCACCCTCGTGTCGGGCGCTCGAAGGTGACCGGCACCGTCGGCGGCGTGGTCCGCACGGTCCACGACATGCGCCTGGCGCTGCGGTGACGGTCACGATCGTGGTCATCGCCAAGGAACCGAGACCGGGCCGGGTCAAGACCCGGCTCTGTCCCCCGTGCACCCCCGGGGACGCAGCCCGCATCGCTCGAGCCGCGCTGCACGACACCCTCGACGCGGTGGCTGGGACCCCGGCTGCTGGGCGGGTCGTCGCACTCGACGGCATCCCGGGACCGTGGTTCCCCGCCGGATTTCAGATCGTCCCCCAGGTGGAGGGCGACCTCGGTGCCCGCTTGGCCGCGGCAACCGAGGCGATCACCGGTCCGGTCCTGGTCGTCGGGATGGACACCCCCCAACTCACCCCGGAGCTGCTCGACGCACGCGTGTCGCCGCCTCGAAGACGTGGACGTCGACGCGGTCCTCGGGCGCGCCGACGACGGCGGGTACTGGACGATCGGCTTCCGGGGACGGCGGGCGGGCGCGTTCGAGGGCGTGCCCATGTCGACACCGACCACGGCCGACGATCAGCACGCAGCGCCTCCTCACCCTGGGCCTCCGCGTCGAGCGAGCTCCCGCGACTGCGCGACGTCGACACCTTCGCCGACGCCAGGGCAGTCGCCGAGCTCGTGCCGAACAGTCGATTCGCGCGCATCGTCGCCGAAGTCGAACCCCGTCGCGAAGTCACTGCATGACCGCCGACACGACCCTCGACACCGCACCGGCTCGGTTGTGCACTTCGGAAGGTCACGTGCTCGACCTTCCCGCGCATCGATGGTTCGCGGCGGCGGGCGTCGCCGAGGAACGCGTGCTCGACGAAACCGTCGGGCCCGCGCTGGACGTCGGGTGCGGTCCGGGTCGCCATCTGGTCGCGCTCGCCGAACGCCGCGTGTTCTCGCTCGGCATCGACATCTCCCCCGTGTTCCTCGACATCGCTCGCCGTCACGGCGTCAACGTGCTCGAACGCTCGATCTTCGACCACGTGCCCGGCGCCGGCCGATGGCGCACCGCGCTGCTCCTCGACGGCAACATCGGCATCGGGGGCGACCCGGTGGCGCTCCTCGAACGCCTCGGTGACCTCCTGGCACCTCACGGCCGCCTCATCGTCGAGATCGAGCCGCACGACGTCGCCGATCGGGTCATGCTCGTCCGCGCCGAGACCGCGTACACCGCAGGGCCGTGGTTCCGATGGACGACCGTCGGCCCGTCGCGCCTCCTCGCCATCGCTCGCGCCGTGGGTCTGCGCGTGGTGGACACCTGGGACGCTGACGAACGTTGCTTCGTGAGGCTCGAACGCCCATGAAGGTGCAGGGCCCCGCAGCCGCGCTTCACGAGCGTCTTGCACGACGAACGCACCGCAGCCTGGCTCGGGATCGCGCTCGGGGTGACGTTCACCATCTGCTTCACCACTGGTCTGTGGTCGCACATCCAGCAGAACCCACCGTCGTGGTTCGAACCCATCGCCCGCCCGGCCGGTCTGTATCGCTTCACGCAGGGTCTTCATGTCGCCACCGGCATCGCGACCATCCCGCTGCTCCTGGCCAAGCTGTGGGTCGTCTACCCGAAGCTCCTGCAACGACCGATCTTCAGCGGGCTCGCATCGCTTCTGGAGCGTCTCAGCCTGATCCCGCTGATCGGCGGCGGGATCTTCCTGCTCTTCACCGGCTTCGCCAACATCAACCTCTGGTACCCCTGGCCGTTCAACTTCCGGACGTCGCACTACTGGGTGGCGTGGATCACCATCGGCGCGCTCGTCGTCCACATCGGCGCCAAGTTCTCGATCACGCGCCGAGTCATCACCACCAGCGGCGACACGGGGTGACGAGCCCGCGGTCGAACGATCGACTGTCGATCGGCGCCTGTTCCTCGGCCTCGTCGCGGGTGCCTCGGGCATGCTGACCCTGTTCACCGTGGGTCAGACGGTCTCGCCGCTGCGCAAGCTCGCGCTGTTGGCGCCCCGCCGGCCCGACACCGGACCGCAGGGATTTCCGGTGAACCGATCGGCCGAGGCCGCCGGCGTCGTCGACGAGCGCGCAGGACGCCGGGTACCGACTGACCGTCGAGGGCAACGTGCAGCGTCCGCTCGAGCTCTCGCTCGACGATCTCCGCGCGCTCCCCCTGCACTCCGCGGTCCTCCCCATCGCGTGCGTGGAGGGGTGGAGCGCGTCACGCGAATGGCGCGGCGTGCGCGTCCGCGACCTCCTCGAACGGGCCGGGGCGCCGGCCGACGCCCACGTCCGGGTGCACTCGCTCCAGCAACGACTCTCGTACGCGTCCTCGGATCTCGACTCGGCGCAGGCACACGACGTCGACACGCTGCTCGCGCTCGAGGTCAACGGAGAGCCGTTGCACCTCGACCACGGCTATCCGCTCCGGTTGATCGGCCCCAACCGACCCGGTGTCAACCAGACCAAGTGGGTCACACGACTGGTCGTCTCGTGACCGACCTCGTGAACGACGTCGTCGAACGCGAACGCCCGGGACTCGGGTTCTGGATCGGGCTCGCGCTCGGGACCCCGGTCATGGTCTACGGGGCCTACGAGCTCGTGCAGCAAGCTGGGTGGCCTCGCGCCTTCGACGTCGCGAAGTGGCTCGGTGGCGGCCTCCTACTGCACGACCTCGTCCTCGTGCCGATCGTGCTCGCCGTCGTCTGGACCATCGGCCGTGTCGCGACGCCACTCCTGCGCAATCCCCTACGTGTCGGCGTGCTCGGCAGCGCGTTGATCGTCGCCATCGGTTGGCCGGCACTGCGTGGCTACGGCAACAAGCCCGACAACGCGACCATCCATCCCCTCGACTACGGCACGTCGGTGTTCACCGCACTGGCACTGCTGTGGGGAGCGGTGGCGCTGTGGGTGGTCCTGGCGTTGGTGCGCCGACATCGAGTGCGCTCCACCGTGTGATCACACCGCTCAGGAGCGTCCGCAGCCGATCGAGGTTGCGCTCGAACAACTCGAACACACGCTCTTGGGTCACCGGCTCGATGTCGGCACGATCGGCGACGCCCGCGTCGTAGTCGGTGACCAACGCGACCGCGCCGAAGGGGATGCCGGCTTCGCGGGCCAGAGCCGCCTCAGGGTGCTGGGTCATGTTGACGACGTCCCACCCCATCTTCCCGAACCACTCCGACTCGGCCCGAGTCGAGAACCGGGGCCCGTTCACCACGACCACGGTGCCTCGGTCGTGCATCACATAGCCCTCCGCCCGGCCCACGTCGACGAACAAGGTGCGGAGCCGCTCGTCGTAGGGATCGGCGAGCGACACGTGCTGGGGACCGTCGTCGAAGTGGTCGTGGAAGGTCTCGGTGCGGCCGGACGTGCGGTCCACGAGCTGGTCGACGACCACGAAGTCGCCGGGATGCATCGTCGGTTGCAGCGAACCGGCGGCGAAGGGCGCCAACATCGCCCGCACCCCGAGCGAGCCCATCGCCGCGACGTTCGCCCGATAGTCCACTCGATGAGGAGGCAACTGGTGATCGACGCCGTGGCGAGGCAGGAAGGCAACCCGGCACCCCTCGACGCTTCCGATCGCGACAGGAGCCGACGGAGGCCCCCACGCCGTCTCCACCGCGAACTCCTCCACGTCGTCGAGGAATGCGTAGAACCCGGATCCGCCGAACACGCCGACGTCGGCGCGCACTGAATGTGCGTCAACTCGCATGTGGCTGTGTCCGGAACCGCGCGCCACTCCGGATGGAACCACCGCTCCCGTGGTGTCAGGATCGACCTGTCACCGCTGGCTGAGCTTCGCCGGCAACGCCGCAGCGAACGCCCGCGCGATCGCCGCCGCCCTCGTCCGGCGATCGCCGCTTCCGGTGTCTCCGAGATCGACCACCGTCGCCTGACCCACGCTCGCCCGACGGATCGCGGCGTCGAGTGCGGCGGTCGCATCGGCAGCTTCGATTCCCGTCGGTGTGGTACCGACCAGGATCGTCGCTCCGGTGCGGGTGAGACGCGTCAGTACATCTCGGAGATCTCGTGCGACGAGCGCAGGATCGGTGCCGCGCTCGGCATCGTCGAGCAGCGTGATCGTCACCACGTCGGGGCGGAGCGCAACCGCGCGATCTGCTTGTGACCCGAGGATTTCGGCGCTGCCGGAACGGCCGTCGGCGAGGTTCACGAACACACTGTCCCGCGACAGGTTCGAACGAAAGAACTGCTGCGGCCATGTGTCAGCGAGCGACTCGCGGTCGCCGACGTTGTCATCCCCGCCCAACGCGACGTAGCGCACGCTCTTCCCGGCTCGCTCGGCCGGGAGCGCGGCAGGAGGGGAGCTCCCGCTGCATCCCGCGACGAACATCGCTGCGAGGATGCCGACCAGCAGCAGGGCACAGGCGTGGCGGCGGGTCACGATCCCGCCATCGCGCGGCGGGCGGGGATCCGAGCCGCCCGCTGAGCCGGTGCGGTGCCGGCGACGAGGGCAAGAAGCGTCGACCCGACGACACCGACCAGGATCACGACGATCGGAAGCCCGATGTGCACACCGGCCAGTCCTTGGCTCGTGAGATAGCGGTTGACCGCGAGACCCACGAGACGGGCGATCACGTACCCAAGGGCAGTGCCGATGGCGCCTCCGACCGCGCCGAGCACGGCCGCTTCCACGAGGAAGATGCGACGGACGTCGCGGTCGCGGGCGCCGATCGCCTTCATCACGCCGATGTCGGTGCGGCGCTCGCGCACTGCTGCCAGCATCGCGTTCGTGATCCCCAGCGCGGCGATGCCGAGCGCGATGAGCCCGATCGCGCTCAGCACGATCTCGACGACGTTCGTGTAGCGATCGACCGAGGTGATGATGCTCTCGGGGGCACTCGACGAGAACCCGAGTCGCGTGATCGCAGCCCGGACGCCTCCGACCGCGCCCAGACCGCGTGCAACCACGAAGAGCAGGTCGTACTTCGATCCGCTGGTGAGCCCGCGCGCGAAGTCCGCGAAACCCGGATCGGACGGGATGTCGCTGGCGGCAGACCAACGACGAGCCTGGTCGACCTGGGCCAAGGATCCGAAAACATGGCCCGACACTCCCTGCGCGGCCACCACCCCCACGATGAGGCTCCGGGTCCAACGCAGGCGGACGGATGCGGAACCGTCGCCGGCGACGTCGACCCGTGGGGCACCGACCTCGAGCTCGGTGCCCACCACCGTGGCGGCGTCACGGTCCGAGCACCCCGACGAGACGGAGGTACGACTCGGTGACGGCCACCTCGTGCAGCGCCCCGACACCGGGCAGGCGACCGGTGACCAGCGTGAGGGGTAACTGGGACGCCCGGTCCGCGTCGGCACCGCTCAACGTGTCGCGGAACGGGAGCAGCCGGCGCGTCTGACGCCCGGAGCGCGGCGGGATCACCAACACCGGCGTGCTCGTCACCGGCACGACCGAGTCGACATCCGGCAGTGCTCGCACGCGCCGCACCGTTGCATCGTCGATCGGTCGATCCTGACCCAACTTGGCGGAGTCCGTGTCGAGCTGGCCCTCACCGGCCGCATTGGGAAACACCTCGACCCCGGTCAGCGGACCACCCTTCGACACCGCGGTCAGCACGCGCGACCGTGCCGATCCCACTGCGATCAACAGCGCCGACAGCAACGCGGCAGCGAGCACGACGGCGGCCATCGTCAGCACCGCTCGTCCCGAGGCGTCGTCGAACGCTGCGCAGCGCGACCACGTATGCGTCACGCCAGCTCATGCGTCGATCAAGCCACCGTTCTCGAGTGCGAGGCGACGGTCGGCGCGTGCGCTCACCGACGACGTCGTGGGTCACCACCACGAAGGTGCAGCCGCGGTCCGCGGTCAGCGAATCGAGGAGGTCGAGCACGACCTCCGTCGTCTCCTGGTCGAGGTTGCCGCTCGGCTCGTCGGCAAGGAGGATCTCGGGATCGTTGACCACCGCACGCGCGATCGCGACCCGCTGACGTTCACCGCCACTCAACTGCGCCGGCAGGTGCTCGGCTCGGTCACCGACACCGACGCGCTCCAGCAGGTTGCGGGCACGATCGCGCCGCTCCCGGCGCGGCACCGCGGCAACGCTCATCGCCAAGCTCGACGTTCTCGACTGCCGTGAGGCTGTCCAGCAGACCGAAGTGCTGGAACACGAACCCCACCGTCTGTCTCCGGTACGCCGACAGGTCGTCGCCCCGCAGCCGACCCACGTCGACGCCTCCGACGTGCAGCTGACCCTGCTGGAGCTGCTCGAGGCCACCGAGGAGCGCGAGCAGGGTCGACTTGCCGGCACCCGAGCGACCAGAGATCGCTACCCGCTCCCCCGCGCCGAGACTCAAGTCGAGGTCGTCGAGCACCACGAGGTTGGACCCTTCGGGCCCGACGTAACCGTGGGTGACACCCTGCGCGTGGACGGAGGCACCACCGCGCGCCGACCCTGCCCGTGTCGCCATACAGGGACTACGGCCCAGACCCCCCGCGCGGATTGCGCGTCAGACCGCGCCTCTCGTCGCCGCGCAAGCTACTTGGGGAGCATTTGGGCGATGATCGGGCTCGGCGCCTCGGGTTGCCAGGCTCGGTACGCTTCCCGCGCGTCGACTGGCCACTCGACGTCGACGTCGAGTCGTATGCCCGCCACCGGAGCCCCGCTCAGCACCGTGAGCGCGGTCTCGAGCACGCGCCGCTGCGTGGCGCGGTCGCTTGGCGGGCCCGAAGGCATGCCCGAAGGGGAATTCGACACCCACGATGCGTGGGGCCAGCAGGCGTTCCGCGATGTCGGGCATCATCGTGACCAGCACCGTCGGGATGCCGGCGTCTTCCAGACGGCGGGCGAGCACCGGGACGTTCTTGCAGCAGTCGGGGCAGTTGGGCGCGATGACGACGCCGTCGACGCCCTGTTCGTGCAACATCGCCGCGATCTCGGGCGCGGCCGTGTTGCGCCACTCGTCGAGCCCGGCAGCCTGGTAGCCCATCACCGAGACGTGCTCCTGCGCGGAGGAACCGACGACGCCATCGGCGACGAACTCGTCGAGCGCCCGAAGGGGCATCGCAACTTCGTGGTCGTCGAGGAAGTCGGCGGTGTTCACGTGGAGGTGGGCCATGGCGAGCTCCCCCTGCTGCGTGTCGCGGGGAATGGGTCGCCACGACGGGTCGCCCCACGCGGGTTCTCGTCGCTCGCGGTCGGCGTCGAACGGCATTTGCGCCGGACACGACAACCCACCGGTCGACAACAGCGCGATCTGTGCATCCGCGAGTCTCGGAGCTGAATTCGCTCCACACGACATCGGTCTCGCCCGCGAGCGGCTCCGGCGAGGCGAAGAACGCCTGGAAGCTCCGGGGCAGGTAGCGGAAACTGTCGACTCGCATGGACCGAGCATACGCAGGAGCATTCGCGCCGGTTCTCAGCACGGCGCGCGCTCGGGCCTTAGATGGCCCCACACCCACGGCGCGGCCGAACACTTGATTGAGCCCGCCTGCTGCGGCCGAAACGGCTCCACGCCACCGAGTTCGTCGGGTTCGTGTGGCGAAGGGATGTACGGCAGCCAAGTCGAGCCTGCCCTGCCCCAACGTGACCATGGAGCCAACTCCCGCGACACCACCGAGACACCCGCGACGACGCCACCGACCCAACCGCGACGACCCCGGCACGCGGTCCCACGTCACCCGCGTCGACGCCTCCACCCGCGTCAACGAGCACGATCAAGACGTAGACACACTTCTAACTTCCGCAAGCGGAAGTTAGGGACTATCGGACGGGAGTTATCCAGCGCGCGGCGTGAGGTGTCCTGACGCCCCGTCTCGGAGCTCGCGAGAACCCGCACCCGAGTTCACGAAACACGCAGATCCGCTCGGTCATTCGTCCGCGGCCAGGCGCTCGGCGGGCTGTCCAGACGTGCCGAGGGCGGAAGCTCGCCACACAGCCGGCGACACTGCGGGATCGTGAGTTCGCGCGGCCTGATCGCCCTCCCTCGAGAATGGCGATTGTCCACCACCTGGCGCATTCCGGAGGTGATCCCGGTCGAGCCGACGCCAATCCCGGAGTCCAGGAGCGCGATCCGGGAGTCAGCTCGCGAGAACGGGAGTAATCCGAGCGTCGCGCGGGAGTGATCCTCACAGGTCGCGGCTCGAGCTTCATCCCATCGGACAGTTCCATCACTCGCCGCGATCGCCACGTCGCGAGCCGGAAGCTGACTCGAACCGCGTGTTCTTCAGCACAACTGCGACCGCCGGACAAGGCCTCGCATCCGAGCGGTTCTCGGTGCCGGTAGGGCGCGTACCGGCACCCGCCAGATCACTCCCGCCCAAGACCCGCTTGCGGGTCTTAGAAGTGTGTCTAGGTTGAGATCGTGCGTCGCGGCGGGCTGCCGGGGTTGTGAGGCTCGCGGCTCGCGTCGTCGTAGTCATCCTCGTATGTCGAATCGGTGGGGCGGATCAGCGCGCGCTGGTGACGTTGATGGAGCGAGCTCGGCTGACGCCTGGAGGAAGGCCCATTTCTGTTCCTGGTCGAACCCGGCCCTGACGCCGATGAAACAACCGGCGAATCCAGCCACGCCACCAGAGCACAAGGCTGCGACCCGAACTGCTGAACTCCAAATCGGCTCGTCCTGGGCAGGACCGGCTGTGGCGAAGAAATCTGATTCCGGGAGTCCTAGCCAGCAGATCCGGGAGTTGAACCGGGAGTTGACAATTGCACGATCGGACTGATGGCACAGCATTCTTCCGTCCAAGACGGCAACTCATTCATGACTCCACGCGCGACCCCAACCGGGGAGCCTCGGCAATCGCCGGCCGTCATCTTCTCGACCACCCGGCCAGCGCTGACAGGTCCAGCGGCTCGAGCTCTGCTTCGCATCGTGGTCGATGCCAGCGCGAGGCAGGCCTGCCGATCGCGAGGGGGTCCTCAGTCGGTGACGACCGCCGACGGTACCCTCCGACATCGATGACTCGATTCGCCTTCTACGGACGGGTCAGCACCGAGGGCCAGCAGGACCCGACTGCGAGCAGGGGGTGGCAGATGCAGCGTGCCGGCCAGCTCCTGGGTGAGAACGACAGCATCACGGTTGAGTACTTCGACATCGGCCAATCACGTGTCACTGCCGTGGAAGCGTCGGCCCCAGGCCGCGGCACTCCTCGAAGCGTTCAAGGACCCGGGTCGAGCGTTCGACGCCGTCGTGATCGGCGAGCCAGCACGCGCGTTCTACGGCAATCAGTTCGGTCTCACGTTCCCGGTGTTCGTGCACTACGGCGTCGAGCTCTGGGTGCCCGAGGTCGGCGGCCGCGTCGACCCGGGCTCCGACGCTCACGACCTGGTGATGGCGCTCTACGGCGGCATGAGCAAGGGCGAACGCAACCGGATCAAGGTCCGCGTGCGCAGCGCCATGAGCGACCAGGCCGCACGCGAGGGTCGCTTCCTGGGCGGCCGCCCACCCTACGGCTACCAGCTCGGCTGATGCCGGCCCGCACCCGAACCCGGGCAAGGCCGCGATCGGCCAACGCCTGCACCGCCTCGAGCGCGACGACGCGGCAGCGCCGATCGTGGCGCGGATCTTCGCCGAGTACCTCGCCGGCGCCGGCCTCTACGCGATCGCCGAACGGCCTCACCCGCGACCGCGTCCCGTCGCCCTCCGCACAGGATCCGGCGACGCAACCGCCACCGCGAGGGCAAGGCCTGGTCGAAGAGCGCCGTCCGCGCCATCCTCAAGAACCCGCCGCTACACCGGCCGCCAGGTGTGGAACCGGCAGCGCACGCGACGAGGTCCTCGTCGACGTCGACGACGTCGCGCTCGGCCACGAGACCAAGCTCCGGTGGAACGACAAGGCCGATTGGATCTGGTCGCCGAAGCAACCCACGAGGCGCTCGTCAGCGCCGAGGACTACGTCAAGGTGCAGGAGCACATGGCGGCCGGCGTGAAACGACCGCGACCCGCAAAGCCCCGCACGACCGAACGGCCTTACCTCTTGCGTGGGCTGCTTGTTCTGCGGGATCTGCGGTCGTCGCATGGGTGGCCAGCACACGCATGGCGACGCCTACTACCGCTGCCGCTACCCCACCGAGTACGCCCTCAGCCAATGACGTCGACCACCCACGCACCGTCTACCTCCGCGAGGACGAGGTCGTCCGCGACCTCGATCGATGGCTCACAACGGTGTTCGATCCCGAGCACCTCGACGAGACCTGCGCAAATCCTCGCCGCAGCGTCGTTGATCGGCGATGTCGACGAAACCGCTCTCGAGGCAGCACGGCGGAAGCTCGAAGACTGCGACACCCGGCTTGCCCGGTACCGGTCAGCGCTCGAGTCCGGTGCCGACCCGGGCGTCGTCGCGCAATGGGTCGCTGAGGTACAGGGCGACCGTCTGCGTGCTGAGCAACTGCTGGCCGACCTGGCATCCTCTGGACGGCTCGACCTCGACCAAGTCCGGGCCCGGATCGAGGCAGCTTGGCCCAATGGGACCGGTGCTCGAAGCTGCGAACCCACTCACGAAGGCCGAGCTGTACAGCGGGATTGAATCTGCGGCTCACTTACCAGCCGTCGGACAACTTGGTAGTCGCCGAGGCCAATAATTGATGTGTGCTACAGAGCGTGTCGGAGGGGGGACTTGTTGCTTGGCGCCACGCGGTCTCGCTGACGCGCACAGTGCCGTTGGCCGCGACGAGGTGGTAGTGCTTCTTGCGGGTGCGACGCAGTGGTGTCGAGGCACGGTTCAGCATCGACCTGGACCCGGTGACCCCGGCGCCGCGGTGGACCACTAGCCGCAGCAGGTCCCAAGCGAACGCGTCGGGCGTGACAATGCGACCCAGGCCTCGTGCTCGCTGGCGAAGGTGGCGGCGATGACTTCACCGTCGTAGGCCACCTGTCCGTGGATCGCCCACGTTCGCGGGCCGATCCTCATGACGTCGTGGTCGATCTCGACGTTCATGATCTCGAGTTCCGACACGATGTCGCCGTGCTGGCGCTCGTTCACTCTTCGGATCGGATTCATCGGGCGACCTCCTCGTTGTGCAGCGTTGCGTTCATCCGGTGGCGACATCGCGGTGCTCGAAGAGCAGCGTGGCCACGACGCCGAGTGCGACCGCCCCCGCCACGGTCCCGACCGCCGCAACGAGATCGGGATCCTGCGCGGGGACCAGCGACATGGAGTGGAACAGCGACAAGCGTTCGAGGACGTGCAGGCTCGTGACCGTGGATCCGAGGAGTTGGACCACGATGGAGAAGCCGACGATGGCGTACACCGCTGCCGCTGCGTGTCGGGGCGACACGACGAAGACCACCGCGCCGAGCCCGAGCGAGAGCAGCGCGGTCGGAATGACGTTGGCGCCGGCGCCGAGCATGTCGAGCAGACCGAGGTGGACGCCCTGCGTGGCGGCGCCGATCCAGAAGCCTGCTCCGGCGAGCAGTGCAGCGGCGACGACGGCGCCCGCGCAGAGCAGCAGGCGTCCGGCCAGCCATGCGGCGCGGCGCTCGGGCGCCGCGAGGATGTGGACGAGACGACCACTCGATTCTTCGTCGCTCGCGGCACCGAGCTGGGAGGCGGGAAGCAGGGCGATGATGGTCGCGACGAGGAGGAACGCCACGCCGGCGTACTTCGTGGCGAAGCTCCCCGCGACGTCGAACTTGTCGAGCGTGTCGCGCAACGAACTCGAAGCAGACGTCGCGGCTTTGGCGACGATCCCGAAGGCGAGCCCCGCGGCGAAGACGCCGCCGCACCATGCCCCGAGCGTCGGCAGTTCGAGGCGGACGGCCAGACCCGACGGTGACCGGAGCCCGAACGCACGGGGCGCGGCGTCGTCGCGGCTGGACACGATGCCGTCGCCCGCGTCGCGACGCGCCGCGAGGACGATCGCGAGCACGCCGAGGGCGACGACCGTCAGCGTCGCGGGTACGAACGGGACGAGGTCGTTGCGGGTGAAGGGGTGCACGTTCTCGCTCCACCCGAAGGGCGTCGTCCAGGCGAGCCAACGGGTCCCGGATCCGGAGTCGGCGATCATCCGGAGCACGAAGCTCACCGCGAGCACCGCGACTCCCATGCCGGCGGCGACGCGTCGGGTCTTGCCGAGTTGCGCGGTGACCGCGCCCACCGCCGCGAACACCACCGCGGGCACGGCGATGCTCGCGGCGTAGACGAGGCTGTCGCCGACCCCGAACCCGATGTCGCCGTCGCGGCCGGCGAGCCACGTGAAGATCGAGACCGCGGCGGCGACGACACCGATCGCCGCCCCGAGACCGACGAGCGTCGCCGCGGTCGCGCGCGCCGCTCGGGTGTTGCCGGCGAGCACGAGCTGCCAGCGTCCCGCGTCCTCCTCGCCGCGGAGGAGCCGGGTCGCGGCCAGCAGGCTCCACAGCGCGGCGATCGTCGTGAGGAAGACGAAGAGCTTGTAGACGGTGTAGCCACCGACGGTGTCGAGCGAGGTCACGGGTCCGAGCAGGACGGCCAGCCCGGAGTCGCGTCCGGTCGACACCGCGAGCTCGTGGCGACTGGCGACCGACGGGAACGACGAGACGTACGACGAGGCGGTCGCGGCAACCGTCACGCCGAACGCGACCCCGCACGCCGATCGCACCGGTCCGCACCTGACGGAAGGCGCGCCGGGCGATGGCGGCATCGGCGCTCGGTCCGCGGCGCTCGACCGACGTCCACCGACTCCACCGCGGTCGGGCGCGTGAGTGTCGCGTTCATGCCGCGTCTCCGTAGCGCGACAAGAACAGCTCCTCGAGCGACGGCTCACGCGTCCGGACCTGGGTGACACCGGCCTGCGCGAGGACGGTCATCAACGGCTGCATCGATCCGGTGACGTCGCATTCGATCGTGTGGTCGCCGACGGCAACGTCCGCGACTCCCTCGACGCCCGAGAGGTCGGGAACCGCACCCGTGAACGTCGCGTGGACCCGCACCGATGCCACGCGACGGATCGATCCCAGATCGCCGGTCTCGATGATCCGTCCCGCGCGCAGCATCGCGACCCGGTCGCAGACGGCATCGACCTCGCTCAAGATGTGCGACGACAGGAACACCGTCTGTCCGCGGTCACGCGCTTCGAGCACGCACGTCCGGAAGACCTGCTCCATGAGCGGATCGAGCCCGGTGGTCGGCTCGTCGAACACGAGCAGCTCGGCGCGGCTGGCGAAGGCCGCGATCAGGAGCACCTTCTGGCGGTTGCCGTGGCTGTAGGCGCGGATCTTGCGGTCGAGCGTGAGGTCGAAGCGCTCGACGAGCTCGTCGCGGTACGCCGTCGTCGACCGACCCGTGGATCGCGCCGAGGAAGTCCAGCACCTCGGCACCGGTCAACGAGGGCCACAGGTTGGCTTCGCTCGGGACGTACGCGAGGCGGCGATGGATCGCGGCCGCGTCGCGCACGACGTCCAGGTCGAAGATCTGCGCCGCACCTGCGGTCGGTCGGATCAAGCCCCAGGAGCAGGGCGATGGTGGTCGACTTCCCGGCGCCGTTCGGTCCGAGATAGCCGAACACCGTGCCGGCGTCGATCTCGAGGTCCAGGTGCTCGAGCGCCACGGTGTGCCCGTACCGCTTGGAGAGCTGCTGCGTCCGCACCGCTGCCACCACGTCCGTACCTCCTGGAGCGACGCCAGGTCGGTGTCGGTCCCGGACTCTGACGATTCACGATTCCCCGATGTGACAGCCGCTCGGGTGTCACGTTTCGGCTGTCACGTTTCGGCTGTCACGTTCGGGAGGTGTCGATCGTCAAGCCACCATCGACGAACCAGGAGGCACCCGATGAAGGTGTTCGTTGCCGGCGGCACCGGCGTGATCGCACGGCAGCTGGTGCCGCTCCTCGGCGAGGTCGGCGTCGACGTCGTCGTGATGACGCGGCCCAATTAGTGCGTGGAGATCCCCGGCGTGCGTGTCGTGAACGCGGACGCGCTCGACCGCGAGTCCGTGCGCACGGCGGTGCGAGACATCGCTCCCGACGTGATCGTGAACCTGCTCACCGCGATTCCGCGCACGCTCGACTCACGTCACGTCGATCGCGACATGGCGCTGACGAACCGGCTGCGGATCGAAGGCACCGCCCATCTCGTACAAGCGGCGCGTGGTGCGCGCATCATCTCCGAAGGGCTGGCCTACGCCTATCGACCCGAAGGGGGCCCCATCGCCGACGAGACCCGACCGCTCTGGGAGCACGGACCTCGGCCGTATCGCCCGACGGTCGCCGCCCTCCTCGAGCTCGAGCGCATGACCATGCAGGCCGGTGGCACCGTGCTCCGACTCGGGCACCTCTACGGTCCGGGCACCGCCTTCGCGCCGGGTGGCGAGTTCGTCGAACGAGTCCGAGCGTCCCGTGCGCCCCAGGTGGGTACAGGAAGAGCGATGTTCTCGTTCGTCCACACCCACGACGTGGCGACGGCCATCACCGCCGCGCTCGACAAAGACGTGGCCGGCTCGTTCAACATCGTCGACGACACACCGGTGTACGTCCACGAATGGCTCCCCGAGCTCGCCCGCCTTGTCGGCGCGCCCGCGCCGCGCCGCGTTCCGGTGCCGTTGGCCCGCGTCGTCGCGGGCTCGTGGGGCGTGGCGTTCATGAACCGGATCGTCGGCGCCGACAACAGCCGCGCGCGACTCGCACTGGACTGGCGCCCCCACTTCACGTCGTGGCGCGACGGATTCGCGACCGAGCTGACATCTCAGTCTGGTCGTCCCGAGGCTCGGTGACACGGTGACGGGTATCAGCGCGTCCGACGAGTTCCTCCGCCATCGCACGCGGCTCCTCGGCATCGCCTACCGGTTGCTCGGCAGCATGTGGGACGCCGAGGACATCGTGTCGGAGGCGATGGTGCGATGGCTGCAGGTCGAGCACTCCGAGATCCGTGAGCCGGCCGCCTTCCTCACCACGATGGTCACCCGGCTCGCCCTCGACCAGTTGACCTCGGCGCGCGTGACCCGGCAGAGCTATGTCGGTCCGTGGCTCCCCGAGCCGACGCTGACCGACTCGTCGGTCCTCGGACCACTCGACTCGCTCGAGCTGCGCGAGTCCGTGTCCGTCGCCACCCTGCACGTGTTGGAGGAGCTCACCCCGCCCGAGCGCGGCGTGTTCGTCCTGCGCGAGGCATTCGACTTCCGCTTCGCCGAGATCGCCGAGATCCTCGACGTCTCCGAGGCTGGCGCGCGCCAACTGTTCCATCGCGCCCGGCACCACATCGCGGAGCACGGGCACCGCTTCCAAGCCGACCCGGTGGAGCACGCCACCCTCCTGGACGAGTTCCTGCGTGCGGTGGTCACCGGCGACCTCGACGATCTCGAGCACCTCCTGGCGGACCAGGCGGTCTCGTACAGCGACGGTGGTGGCAAGGTCCGCGCCGCGATCCGGCCCATCAGCGGGCGCGCCAACATCGTCAAGTTCTTCCGCGGCCTCGTCCGCCGCTTCGACGTCGGCGAGGTTCGCCTGGTCGAGGCCAACGGACACGCGGCCGCGGTCTTCAGCATCGGCCGCCACACCGAGCTCCTGACCATCGAGGTCCACGATCACGCGATCCACGCCATCTACGGGATCGTCAATCCCGACAAGTTGACGTACGTCGAAGAACAGATCTCTCACCGCACCTGATGCCGCTGCCAGAGGCGGTGGTCCATCGCCACAAAGGGAGAACCGCGTGGCCGACATCACGCTCGACATGACCATGATGCTGACGACGCACGAGGGACCGCTGGACGGTTGGTTGACATGCTTCGTGCCCGGCAATGCCGGGCCGGAAGGACGTCACCGCGCCGAACGAACTCGCCTCCGAGATCAAGCGTGCGCGGTACCGTCACACGTCGGGGTGATCTCACGCTGGCCGAGGTCGCTGCGGATTTCAACGTGCGGTCGATCGGGCGGCATTGGATGCGCCTCTCGCAAACGAAGCCCTGTCGCCGACGAGTTGGCGCCTTCGCGAACTCACCACCGAGAGATCGCCTTCCGAACACACCGAGCTGGACGCATGCTCAGTCACAACCACCGTCAACCGAACGTGCAGCAGTTCCATACGCAAAACGGAGGAGGACTCCCATGGCGAACCGAATCAGGCGTGTCTCACGTTTCAGCACCGGGACCGTCGACATCCATCCTCAACACGCGTACCGCAGTCGGTCTCCGATGTACTGGTGGATCCTCACCTCGCGACGCTGGCTCGAAGGCCGGCCCATCAACGTCTATGTCATCGAGCACGCCGACGGCGTGGTCGTGTTCGACACGGGACAGGACCGAGCCTCGGTGACGGACTCGTCGTACTTCCCCGATGGCGCCAACGGGGTGATCTATCGCCGCCTCGCACGATTCCACGTGAGCCAGGACGAGACGATGACTGCCGGCCTCGAACGACTCGGCTACAGCACCAGCGACGTCGCCCGCGCCGTCGTCAGCCATCTTCACCAGGACCACATCGGCGGAATCGGCGAGATTCCTCGCGCAGAACTGCTCGTCTCCGACGACGAGTGGCGATCTCTGCATCGGCCGATGCCAGAGACCCGCGGTCTCCTGCGCGCGCACATCAACCTGCCCGATGCGAAGTGGAAGCCCATCACCTACGAACCGGTCGACGACCCAGCGCTGCGCCCCTTCACTCTCGGCCACGACCTTTTCGGAGACGGGTCGCTCATGATCCTCCCCACGCCCGGACACACGCCGGGTTCGATGTCGATGTTCGTGCGCCGGAGCCGACGGACCATCGCTGCTCCTTGTCGGAGACCTCACTTACGACGTGCACGCACTCGAACGCGGCGTCTCGAGCGGCGTCGGCAGCAGGCGCACGCTGCGCGACACGCGCGCGAATGTGATGGCACTCAGGGCGAACCACCCCGCAATGCCGATCCTCGCTGCCCACGATCCCGCAGCCGCGGGGCTACTCGATATCGCGACACACGCACGAGAAGTCGCCTCACACTGACGCGACGCCGGCCAGTGCGACGAACGCCGAAGCGGAACACACGATGGGAACGTTCCGCGTGACGATGGGTATCAACCGACCTTGCGACACACGCCGCTGGGCGTCTCGGCGACCTACAGACCCGGAAACTCAGAGCGCTGCGATCACAGTGGCCATTCCGCGTGGCGCAAAGCGTGTCGGAGGGGGCTTGTCGGTCTGCGCTACGGGATCCCATTGACCCGCTCGGTCTCCCTCTCCAGCGAAGCCTCGATCGAACCTCGCCTCGCGTGAGCCTGTTCAGGGGCGTCATTTGAGAATGTTGACGGCGCGGGCGACGACAAGGACGGCGACGACGAGTGAGATCGCTTCCTCGGCCATCATCAGCAACTTGGCCCACGGTCGTATTGCGGAGACATCGGTGGGACTGAACGCGGTCGCGGTCGTGAACGAGAGGTGGAGATAGTCGATGAAGCTGGGTGACCAGTCGGCCGCGACGTACTGACTGTTGGTCATCTCCGGGAAGACGAAGGCAGGCTGGCCTGCGCCGTGGGCGCACGCCGCCAGCGCCACCGCGGTCGAGATCCCAGTACCACAAGGCGAACGCGATCACGTTGGTGAGCCAGATCGCGCCACCGGCTGCGAGCAGAGTCTTGGCGTTGTTCGTGAACGGCGTCGTGTTGATGATGTCGGCCAGCAGCTTGACCGCGGCACTTGCGTTCGCGACGGTGATCACGCCGATCAGGATGTCGGTCAGAACGCGTAGCCAGGTGGCTTGACGGTCGATCCGCCCGGGGTCTCCGATCATCAGGACTGCCAGGATCCCGACGACGAACACGCCCAGCAGCCAGGACACATCGTGAAATCTCAGGGCTGCCGGCAACGTGAGGCGCAACGCGGCTGCGGTCAGCACGGCCAACGCCATGCGGCCAGCGTGCTTCCCCCATCCGCGACGGGCGTCGCGGTGGCGAGTTCGCCGAAACGTCGGTCATGACTCCCTCACCTGATCCTCGCGGCACACGTCCGGGCTCATTGCACAGGCGCCTACCGCGGTGGAACAACAGGCGCCTGATCTCCCGGAATGGCACGACCAGATAGATGGCGATGCCGAAGTAGAACGCGACGGCGACGGGGGGCACTGCGAGGCCGATGAGGATCGCCACCACGTAGACGACCAGGACAGCCAGATTGCTGCGCCCGGATTGTTCTGGCTCTTGGGTCTTCCCGGCGTCGTAGAGATGTTCCCGTTTTCGCGTATTCGTCGAGGGCGAATCCGAAGATCCGGATGGCGAGCAGGGTGAGCCCGTACAGGGTGACGAACACTCGCTCGCCGTTCACGTCGTGGATCGCTTCGGCGACGAGCCGCGTCGGGAACGGCAAGAACCCCACGCCCAGCAAGACGAGGAGGTTGAGTCGCAACAGGATCGCGTCGGCTCGAGCGAGTCGATCCGTCAGCGCAGTATGGGCAAGCCATGCCCCGCCGATCGTGAGAAAGCTGACGAGGTACGCGAGGTAGTACGGCCACGCCTCGAGCACCTGCTTCAGCGGGCTGCCCGGCGGATGCAGCGCGATGTCCAAGACGAGCAGGGTGGTCGCAATGGAGAACACACCATCGCTGAACGCTTCCAACCGCGTCTTACTCAGCGGCACAGCCCCACCCGGTGCATCTTCCTGGCTCGACACGAGTCGCTCCTTCTCGACAGCAGGGGCTGTGCGAGCACGCGCACATCTTGCCCTGAGTGATGGTCGTCATGCTGGCCGGTTCGTCGAGAGCCGTGGAGCAGGTTCCACTCATGGTGGGGGCGTCACGACGCGGACTGTCGGCACAGGCGCCTGTGGACGACGAGCTTCGACCAAGATCGGGACGAATTCACGGACACGTGCCGCCTCGCAGCCGGCGAACTCGGCTTCGACCCACGCCTTGATGAGCGCTGGATCAACAGAGCTGTGTCGAACCTGCAGTGACCGCACGACCATCTCGATGTGTCGCGCCCACGGTCCATCACCGGACACGCCGGCCGCGAGGTCATCGGGTCTGGTCGCCCGTTGTGGTTCGGTCAACATGCCGGTCAGACGCCTTGGATTGCTTCGAGTCGTCCAGATCGGATCGCGTCGCAGAACGCCTGGTAGTCCTGCTCGTTCTGGTCTGCGTAGCGGATGGCGAAGTCGACGATCGACTGGTCGAACTTGTCCTTCGAGCCAAGGTACGCGGCGATCGCGATCGGGTCTCCCGATCGGGCGTGCGCCCGTGCCAGGGTCTGGCCGCAGATCCGTGCGTACATCGTGAGGGTGATCGGAGCCATCGTCTCGACGACCGCCGAGCCCTTCATGTCGCGCAGCTGTCGCCAGTAGAGGTAGCGGCCGTCACCGAGTGCCTTGGTCCAGCCGAGGTAGATGTCGCTCGCGGCCTGCATCATCCGTTGGCCCTGCACGACTCGCTCGCCGGGCTGGTCGTAGCGGCTCTTGGGCAGGTGGTCCTCCAGCACCGACGCGGTCGCTCCCTTCACCTGCAGGAACAGCGGGTCCTGTTGATCACGGCCCTGCAGCAAGACGATGAACGCCTGGGTGCCGACGCTGCCGACACCGACGACCTTCGCGCGCGACATCGACGACCTCGAACCGTTCGAGCAGGTGACGGCGATCGTCCTGCAGCGTCGCGCGATACGCGCGGAACTGCTCGTGGATCGTGTCCTCGAGCTCATCGGCGGACATGCCGATGCTCGCGGCGAGGTCGCGCGCCGGAACCACGACTGGTGGTTGGCTGACGATCCGGTACTCGCCGTCGACCAGCTCCGCCAGTTTCGAGAGCGCCTGCAGGCTGTCGCGGCTGCGTGCCTTGTCTGCGTTCTTCCGTGCGTTCTTCTCGGCGGTCTTCGCCGCCTTCTTGTCCGCGCCTGTGGCGGAGCTGGTCATCGCGGTGAGAGTGGCCATGAGGTCTGCTTCGGAGAGGTGCGCGTACCAGATGTCCATCGTGGGCATCGCCGCGAACCCGGCCATCGCCTCCCGGTATGACGCTGCAGCAGCGAGGGTGGCGTCATGCCCTTGCGTGTCGGTGAAGCCGTTGTTACGCGCCGCGATCGTGAAACTCGCCGCCATGCGCTTCACGTCGTACTCGAACGGCCCCGGCAGTGTCTCGTCGAAGTCGTTGACGTCGAACACCAGCTCGCGTTCCGGTGACGCGAACACCCCGAAGTTCGACAGGTGCGCGTCGCCGCAGAGTTGCACCGTCAGACCTGCGGTCGGGGTGTCCTTCAGGTCAGCGGCCATGATCTTCGCGGCGCCCCGGTAGAACGTGAACGGCGAGACCATCATGCGCCCGTGACGCACCGGCACCAGATCCGGCTCCCGCGATCGCGTCCTGCTCTTCGAGCAACGCCACCGGGTCGGGCCGATCCGCGGCGGGTACCCACCCCGAATGAGCGCCTGGCCGCGCCTGCTCGCGGGCCGCCTTCCCAGCGGCGACACGCTCATCGACACTCAGGTGCTTGATCTTGTTCATGACAACCTCGTCTGACTGTCGGGCCCGGGGTTACGCCTCCGCGGCGGCGTGATCGGGCTTCTTCTTGGGGTCGGGTTCGTCGTGGGGTAGGTCGCGCGTGAATGCGAGGGAGATGAGGGCGAGGGCGGCGGCGCCGAGGAGGCCGGCTTTGAGTGCTCGGAGCTGGGCGGTCTCGTAGTCGTCGACGACCGCGGCGGTGGTGGCCTTGTCGAGGCCGGACTTCTGTGCGGCGCTGTTCGACCTGGTCCGACGAGACGAAGGTCAGGCCGTTACCGGCGGCCACACCAACCTGCTTCGAGACCTCGGAACTGATCCGCGAATCGTGGGTCGACGGTGGAGGTGAAGGTGTTGGTCAGTCCGATCAGCACGATGGCGCCGATGAACGCCACTCCGAGCGCGGAGCCGAGCTGCTGGCCGGTGAACTGCAGGCCGCCGGCCTCGCTGCGACCCGACTCCTCGACGGACGACTGGATGACGTTGCCGAGCTGGGAGATCATCAGGCCCATCCCGACGCCGAGGACACCCATGCCGATCGCGAACCCCGCACTGTCGAGTGTGGGCTTGATCGTCGCGAGCAGGATGAGCACACCGGCGGTGGTCACGACGAGGCCGGTCCGGACGATCGTCCGCACCGGGAAGCGGTTCGAGAGCCGTGCGCCGAGTCCAGCGGTCACGAGCATGGTGATCGAGATCGGGAGCATCCTGATCCCGGTGTCGAGTGCGTTGAGGCCGAGCACCAGCTGGAGGTAGAGCGGGACGACGAAGAAGGTGCCCATCAGGATCAGGTTCTGGCTGAAGAGCCCGATCACGCCGGAGCGCACCGGGGGGATCCGGGCGAGCGAGAGATGGATGAGCGGGTCGCGCTTGGTCGCTTCGCGGTGACCCTGCCAGCGCACGAAGCCCCAGAGCACCACGCAGCCCGCGCCGATGACGAAGAGGGTGAGGGAGAACCCGAAGATCGTGATCGGCGAGTTCTTGGGCTTGAGCCATCCCCAGGTGCTCGATTCGAGCACGCCGAACACGAACAGTCCGAGGCCGGTGGCCGAGAGCACCGAGCCGACGACGTCGAGCTTCGGCGTGGGCGTGGGACCGGGGGCGTCTTTGACCTTGCGGGTCATGAACAAGATGAACCCGGCGATGAAGACTTCGCCGACGAACACGACGCGCCACGTGAGCTCGGTCGTCGCCCAGCCGCCCACGATCGGACCGACGGCGATCCCGGCACCGGCGACGCCACCGATCACCGCGTAGGCCGCCTTGCGGCTGGTTCCTTCGAAGTTCCCGGCGATCAACGCCGCCAGCGCAGGGAAGACGAGCCCCGCGCCGATGCCTTCGAGGATCGACCATCCCAGCGCGAGGACCGCCACCGACTGAGACGCCGCGGTCAGCGCCGAACCGCAGGCGTAGATGATCAGGCCGATGATGAACGCCCGACGACGACCGATGATGTCGCCGATCTTCGCTCCGGTGAGGATCAGCATCGCCATCACCAGGCAATACAGCGTGATGACGGCTTGGATCGTGGTCACCGTGGTGTGGAAGTCCTTGACCAGCTGACTGATCGAGACGTTCATCACCGACTGGTCGAGCACCATGAGGAATTGCGCCGTCGCCAACGCGACCAGCGCGGCCCCGGCCTTGCCCGTCTTGGTGCTCATCACGCTCCTACCGGTCGAACGGACGGCTATTCGCTGACCGCGACGACGTCGACCATGACGGGCCGCGTGAGCAGGTAGCTGAAGACCCCGATGATCGGAACGAACACGATGAACAGGAACCAGAGGGCCTTGGCGAGGCCGTGGTGGTCGCGCGACGGAAGTTGTCGACGAAGCACCAGATCACGACGAAGACCCACAAGGCGAACAGGGCAAACATCAACAGCGACCAGAACACTCCGAGGAGCGGAAAGTCATAGGCGAGTACCACAGGAAACCTCCTGAACAGGATCCAGCCTCAGGGCTGGGACGGGATGGTTGCGCTCACGGATGCGGAATCAGCGAGGATTCAGTCGTCTTCGGCGTCGAGCTCGGCCTCGATCGCCAACGCCTCGATCGCAAACCCGAGCGCGCGCGCCAGGTTGCCTGCGCTCACGACCCGAGCCGTTCCGACGATCGGCGCGACGGCGATGAGCACACCTTGGACGTCTTCGAGGGTGATGCCGACATCGACCGCGGTGCCGGCGTTGACGAGGTACGAGGCGGGGGCGCGCCCACTGCCGCGAGCGCGGGCGATGCGCACGAGCATCAACTCTCGGTCCTCGAGATCGCAGGCCTCCACCGATGCCGCGGTCATGACGGCCAGGGTGTCGAGGAGAGGAGTGTCTTCAGCCATTGTCGGATCCTTTTGTTCCACGCGTGAGCGTGATCGGGTTGATCAGATCGAGTTCTTGAGCTTCTGGCACGACGTCGAACTCTGGAACGCCTTCTTGAGCTGGCCGTTCGGCTTCAAGCCCTTGAGCGTCGTGCCGGTGCTCTTCACTTCGTTGGCGGCTTTGCCGAGATCGCTGCCCACCTGGGCAAGCGAGCCGGCCACCTCGACCGGGCCCGAGCCCGGGCTCGCCAGTGTCTGCTGGATGCTGCTCGAGAGGCTCTGGAGCTGCTTCGAAAGATTGTTCACGGCCGTCTTGGCCTTCGGGCCGTCGCCGGTCGATGGAGTGCCCAGCGCGTCGACGCTCGATGTCAGCGTGTCGGTCGCGGTCTTCACCCCGGTCGCCGCCTGGGTGGTCGCGGCGTCGAGTGACCCGGCGCCCTTGAGGCCCTTGACCGTCGAGTTCACCGAGTCGAGCCACGTCTGCACCGACGAGCACACGCCGTTCGCCCACACGGTCGGAGACGTCGTCTTCGACGACGCACTCGCGCTCGTCGTGGTGGTCGTCGAGGAACTCTCCGCGCCGGCCACCGTTGCCGGTGCCGCGATGAATGCCGCCACCGTCACCACCAACGCGATCACACCGCCCCGAAAACTTCGCACGTCCTCGTCTCCCATCATGTTGAGTGCTCACGACCCCAAGCGGAGCCGCACGGGACACGGTCAGCTGGCTTCTTTGGCGGCTTCCTGCACGGCCTGGTCGATGTCCTTCGAGCTCACGTCGTCGAGCTCCTTGGTCATGTGCTTCTCGGCCTTGAGGTCGGCCTTGTCGAGCGCCGACCTCGAGCGTCGACTCCCCGACGATCACGAGTGCAGCTTCACCCGCGTCGATGAGCTCGCCGAACTCCTTGACATCGGCGCGGACATGCCCTTCCACAGATGACCGCCCACGCCACCGACCGTCGCGCCCACGACCGCGCTCCCGATGAGCGACGGCGGGAACAGGATCCCGACCACCGCGCCGACCGCGGCGCCGCCCAGCGCGCCGTGACGCGTGGACGTCTCGTCCTTGTTGACGTGCACCTTGCCGTTCTCGTCCTTGGTGACCACCGAAGCGTCATAGGTGCCAACCGCACCCACGGCGTGGAGGTCCTTCACGATCTCGTAGTCGTCACGCGCCGACATCTCATCGGGATACGTACCGACGTACACGAACACACCATCAGGCTTTGCCATGTTCTCTCCTTCAACGGGTCGTACATGAGTGTCACGGATGTCTTTGAACAGCGAGGCGTCGATCGGCGTAGCAAGAAGAGCCAGTGCGGAGAGTCCGGGACGAGCGTGAAGCACTGCCGTGACGGCAACAGGGCCGATGACCTTCCGCCGCGTCACGCAGGACGCGCTCATGCGGTGTCGTCCACGATGAGACGTACGTCGACAAGTTCGAGCCGAGCGAATTGATCCGTTCAATGACGCCGACAAGCCCGGCCTGGTCGACGAATTCTCCATGAAACACCGTCATTCCCTGTTCGCTACGCAGTTCGAATTCCGGAAATGCAGATCGAGTCACCGGTCCCGGCTCCCCACGGAATGCGAGCTCATAGATCTCGGCCACGATGTCGCACCGCCGCTCTCCTCGAGGTCCGGACCATGTGCCTGGGACTACGCTTTTCAGGCGATTGCCTTGAACCGCATCCGCAGTGTGCGGTCGGATGGGGTGACCCGCTGTCACCCGATCAGGGGTGATCTGCGAACAAAGGAAGGGAACCTGACTCCGCGACTGCTGGCCGCGACGAAGTTCTCGCCGCCCGCACTTCCCAACTGGCACGTTCCGCGCCATCGCTTGCATGCGGCGCTGGACGCAAGCGCGAATCTTCCGTTGACGGTCGTGGTCGGCGTGCCCGGGGCAGGCAAGAGCGTGGTGCTCGTGTCGTGGCTGCGCGATCGCCCCGAGCTTGCGTCAATCTGGCTTTCGTGCGACGCGCGCGACGCCGATCCGGCCACATTTTGGTCCGCCTGACCAATGCGCTTGTTCGCCGGTGGCCCGACCGCTGGCTCGATGCAACCGACTTGCTGAGCGAGGCGGAGCCTGCGCTCGGTGATGTCGCGGTTGCGCTCGTGAACGACCTCGCGACGCTGGGCGAACCGGTCGTGATCGTGATCGACGATTTTCAGTTCGCGTCGGCTGCGGCACCCAGCGTGACTGCGTTCATCGAACGCTTGCCGTCCAACTGTCGCGTGGTCATCGGCAGCCGCACTGAGCCCCAAGTCGCGCTGTACCGACTCCGTGCGCACGGCCAGCTGCTCGAGGTGCGCGACCCCGACCTCCGGTTCACCGAAGCCGAAGTCGCCGCCGTCATGCTCGAGTTCGGAATCGAGCTGAACGCTGCAGAAGTCGAGCTCCTCACCGCCCGCACCGAGGGTTGGGCCGCCGGTGTCCAGATGGCGGCCGTCTCCCTTCGCGACAAGTCGGAACCCGATCTCTTCCTCACCGAGTTCGAGAAGACGCCTCGCTCGATCACTGACTTCCTCGGATCGGAGGTGCTCGAACGCCAGCCCGCTGAGATCCTCGACTTCCTGCTCGCGACTTCGGTCCTCGAACACCTCGACGCGGACAGTTGCATGGCTGTGACCGTACGACGCGATGCGGCACGTTGCCGAGCGTGTCGAGGAGCGGCACCTCTTCCTGATCGAGTTGGCCAGAGAGACGTACCGGTACCACCACCTCTTCAGCGACTTGTTGCGGCACCGACTCCACGCGGACGATCCGGACCGCGAGC
>CAVSEI010000005.1:0-531014 GCA_963726965.1 uncultured Actinomycetes bacterium
TTCGCGACCATCGAGGAGGCGACGGCGGAGGAATGGCAGACCACGCTCGCGACCAATGTCATCGGCGGGGCACTGGTGCTCGGCGCCGCGGTCCCTCATCTCCGCGCGTCGGCGGGGCACGCGATCTACCTGTCGTCGGTGGCGGCACGCTTCTACTCGCCGTGGTACGGCCTCGGCCTGTACGTCGCGAGCAAGCGGGCCGCCGAGTCCATCCTCGAGTCGCTCCGGATCGAGGCGCCTGAGGTTGCGTTCACCACCCTGGTCGTCGGCCCCACCGTGTCGGAGTTCGGCCTCGACGGCGGTGACACCATGGCCGGGTTCGTGCCGAAGTGGTTCGAGCTCGGGCAGATCGGCGCGACAATTCTGGAGCCTGTCGACCACGGCACCGCGATCGTGAACCTCCTCTCGATGGACCGCCGCGTCCTCGTGTCGGAGATGGTGATCGAGCCCCGTCGCTCCTAGACACACGTTTTGGCGTCACTGGTGCGTCACTACGGCGCACGAGTGACGCCAAAACGGAGGTCAGGCATCCGGGTACCACTCGCGGATCCCGCCGGCTTCGTCGAACACGGTGATCGGGATCTGGTACTCGCCGCGGTCCGTGATCTGGTCGAGGTGGTCACGCACGCTCTCGGCGGTCGCGGGCGCGTCGATCGGGCCGTACCACCCGCGGGTGACCCCGACGAACACGCGCGCGAATCGGCCACTGGCGACAGAGAAGATCTGTTGGGTCTCGGTGCACGCCTCGCTCGCGAGGTACGCGACCATTGGTGACACGAACTCCGGCGCGTCGGGGAGCGGAATGGTCAAGTCGCCGCGACCCGCGCGTTCGAGGTCGTCGGCGCCGACGTCCTGTGGCCGCATCCCGGCGACGATGCGCGTCACCGCGACCGGCGCGATCGCATTCGAGAGGATCCCGTACTCGGCACCCTCGAGCGCGACCACGCTCGACAAGCCGGCGATACCCGCCTTGGCGGAGGCGTAGTTCGCTTGGTGGCGCAGTCCGAACAAGCCCGATCCGGACGTCGTGAACACGAATCGTCCGTATCCCTGGTCGCGCATCACGCGGTACGCCGGTTGACTCACGTGGAATGCGCCCAAGAGGTGGGTGTCGAGGACGCCCATCAGTTGGTCGCGGCTCATCTCGTCGAACCGTTCGTTGCGCAGGATCCCCGCGTTGTTGACGACCGCGTCGAGGCGCCCGAACGCGTCGAGCGCGGTCGCGACGATCCGTTCACCACCCTCGGGTGTCGACACCGAGTCGAAAGAGGCGACCCCGCGTCCGCCCGTCGCTTCGATTTCGGACACCACCAGTTCGGCGACGCGTGGTGAACCACCGGTACCGTCGACTTCGCCTCCGAGATCGTTGACGACGACCGCGGCGCCACGGCGTGCCAACTCGAGCGCGTGCGCACGGCCCAACCCGTTCCCGGCTCCGGTGACGAGGGCGACGCGCCCGTCGAACGAGATGTCACCGTTGGCGTCGGGCATGACGATCCTCCGCGTCGTGGACACGCGAGGCTACGTCGAGCCTCGCTCGGGGCCAGTTGGACGAGGAGCGCGCGTTGGCGCAGGGCCCTCGATTCGGAGCATCCTCTTGCCCGATGACGACCGACCGCGAACTCGACGCCGTGATCGTGGGCGCAGGCCTGTCCGGTCTCTACGCCCTGCACCACCTCCGTGAACTCGGCGTCGCCGCCCGGGTCCTCGAGTCGGGCGACGGTGTGGGCGGGACGTGGTACTGGAACCGCTACCCGGGCGCGCGGCTGCGACGTGCCGAGCATCGAGTACTCGTTCGGCTTCTCGGACGAGCTCGAGCAGGAGTGGGAGTGGACCGAGGTGTTCCCGCGCGCAGGAGGAGCTCGAGCGGTACTTCAACCACGTCGCCGATCGGTTCGACCTCCGCCGCGACATCCGTTGAACACGCGCGTCACCGCGGCGACCTATGACGAGGACACCGACCTGGTTGGTCGAGACCGATCGCGGTGACCGCTATCCGCGTCGGTTCTTCGTCATGGCGACCGGGCTGCCTGTCGGCGCCGATCGAGCCCGACGATTCCCGGTCGCGAGACGTTCGCGGGCCGCGTGATTCACCAACGCGGTGGCCGAAGGACGGGCTCGACTTCAGCGGGCAAGCGCGTCGGCTGATCGGCACCGGATCGTCGGCGTGCAGACGACGCCGGAGATCGCGGCAGTCGCCGGCGCACCTCTACGTGTTCCAGCGCACGCCGACGTTCACGTGGCCGGCGGGGAACCGGCCACTCGACCCGGAGGTGCAGCGCCGGGAAGCGCGACTATCGGGAGCTCCGGCGCCAGCGCGAGCGACCTTCGGCGGGGTGATCGGGACGAGTGGCGCGATCATCGGTGCCCGGAGCCCCGCGACGCGGCCGATTCTCGAGGCGACGGAGGAGGAGCGGCTCGCCACGGTCGACGAGCGGGGCTGGGCCGCGTGCCGCGCGTGGAGCGACGTGTCGTCGATCTCGACGCCAACGAGCTCGGCGGCCGACCTCTACCGCGAGATGGTGCGCCGCGTGGTGGACGATCCCGAGATCGCCGAGGCGCTGTCGCCGCGGGACTTCCCGATCGGGTGCAAGCGACCGATCATCGACATCGACTACTTCGAGACCTTCAACCGCGACAACGTGACGCTGGTCGACCTGCGCAAGGGCGGCGATCGAGGCGATCACCCCAGACGGCATCCAGACCGCGCAGGGCGACTTCGAGCTCGACGTGATCGTGTACGCCACCGGGTTCGACGCGATGACCGGTGCGCTCGACCGGATCGACATCCGCGGCCGCGACGGCGTGGCTGCTGCGCGACGTGTGGGCCGACGGCCCGCGGACGCTGCTCGGGCTCCAGATGGCCGGCTTCCCGAACCTGTTCACGATCACCGGGACCGGGCAGCCCGTCGGTGCTCGCCAACATGGTGGTGTGCATCGAGCAGCACGTCGAGTGGATCGGCGCGTGCCTCGACCTACATGCGCGAGCACGGCTACACGACGATCGAGGCGACGCGTCGAGGCGCAGGACGCGATGGGTCGAGCACGTCACCGAGGTCGCGGCGGGACGATGTACACCGCGCCGAACTGCAACTCGTGGTACCTCGGTGCCAACGTCCCCGGCAAGGTGCGGGTCTTCCTGCCGTACGTCGGCGGCCTCCCCGACATACATCGACCGCTGCGACGCGATCGTCGCGGCCGGGTACGAAGGGTTCGCAATTCTCTTGAGTCCGCCGCGGCGTCAGCCCACGGTCGACTTCGACCTGTTCGCGGCGGTCACCCGCGCCCAGTCCGATGCGTCCTGGCGCGAACCGCGCGAGAACTGCCCGGTCGCCTGGACGAAACACGACGGCGGATACTGGGTCGTGAGCGGGTACGACGAAGTCGCGGCGGCGTTCCGCGACTGGGAACACTTCTCGTCGGCCCGCACCGACCCGGAGGTCAGCTCGATCGTCCTCGGCGGGAGTCGGCTTCCACTCCTCACCCCGGAGGAGATCGATCCGCCCGACTGGTATCCGGTGCGGCGCATCCTCTCGGAGTTGCTCGCGCCAGCGCGCAGCTGAACGACTGCGGCCCCGCGTGCAGCACTGGACCACGCATTTCATCGACCAGTTCATCGAGGCCGGGCAGTGTGAGTTCACCCACGACCTCTCGGTGCCGGTCCCGGGTGCGGTCACGCTCGAGTGGCTCGGCTTCCCGGAGGAGGACTGGCGCCCGATCTCGGAGGCCTTCCACATGGTCGCGGCGTACTCCCGCGGCACTCCCGAACACCGCGCCGCGCAGGCCGAGTTCGGAAACGTGATGACGCGGATCCAGGAAGAGGTCGAGCGCCGATACCACGAGCCGTGCGATGACGCCATGAGCTCGATCGCGCACCACGAGATCGACGGCGAGCGGATCCCTGCGGAAACTGCCGAGTCGATCGTGTTCATGACCGTCGGCGGCGGGGTCGACACGACGACCGCACTGATCGGCGCCGCCCTGCTGCACCTCTCACAGGTCCCCGACGACCGGCGACGCCTCATCGCGGAGCCCGGGCTTCTCGTCACCGCCACCGAGGAGTTCCTCCGGTACTACCCGCCGGCGCGTACTCATGCTCGCACGGTGACCGAAGACTTCGAGTTCGCGGGCTGTCCCATGCGCAAGGGCGACCGGGTCCTGCTCGGCGAGTTCTCCTCGGGCCGAGACGAGCAAGCGTTCATCGCCGCCGACGACTTCGTGATCGATCGGAACCCGAATCGGCACCTGTCGTTCGGAGTCGGTCTCCACCGCTGTGTCGGCTCGCATCTGGCGCGCCTCGAGTTCGCCGAGGTCGTCACCGCGATTCTCACGCGACTGCCCGACTTCCGGATCGACCCGGACGCGGTGGTCGAATACCCCAACTGGGCGAGTATCGGAGGGTGGGCCAAGCTGCCGGCGACGTTCACCCCCGGAAAGCGACTCGGCGATGCATGATCTGGTGATCCGCGGCGGAACCGTCGTCGACAGTACGGGCCTCGAGCGGGGACCGCAGTCCTGAGCATCTCCGACTGGGCGGCACGGGGCGAGCACCGCGACCTCGCCGGTCATTCGATCTTCACCATCGACGCGCCACCGCTCGAAGCGGAGCAGGACGAACCGCTGCTCGTCCTGCACGGGTTCCCGAGTTCGTCGTTCGACTTCCGTCACGTGCTCGACGACTTGCGCCGGTTCCGCCGGGTGTTGCTGCTCGACTCTCCTCGGGTACGGACTCTCGGCCAAGCCCGACACGCGGTACACGATCGCCGAGCAGGCCGACATCGTCGTCGCGTTCACGTCTGCGCTCGGCGTCGACACGCGTCGCGCTGCTCACGCACGACATGGGCGACACGGTCGGCGGCGAACTGCTGGCGCGCCAACTGGAAGGTACGTGGCCGGTCGACGTGACCCGCCGGGTGTTGACCAACGGCAGCATCTACATCGGGATGGCCCACCTGAGCCCCGGACAGCAGCTCCTGCTCGCGTTGCCCGACGAACGCATGGCGCCGGAGACAGGCATTCGACGGCGCGCTCGTGCAGGCAGGCCTGGCCGCGACCTTCAGCTCGAACTCCCACGTGGGCGACGACGAGCTCGCCGCGCAGTGGGAGCTCATCGCGCACGCCGACGGCCACCTCCTCCTCCCGCGTCTCATCCGCTACATCGAGGAGCGTCGCCGTCGACGAGGCGCGCTACACCGGCGCGATCGAAACCCATCCGTCTCCGCTGCGGGTCGTGTGGGGTGTCGACGACCCGATCGCGGTCGTGGCGATGACCGATCGACTGCTCGAAGCCCGGCCTGACGCGTCGTGCGAACTGCTCGACGGCGTCGGCCACTACCCGATGATCGAAGCACCGCGCCGATTCGCCGACGCGGTCACCGACGCGCTCGCGCGCTGACCTACCGAACGGAGATCAGATGGATCTGGGCCTGGAGAACGCAACCGCAGTGGTGCAGGGCGGCACGAGTGGGATGGGACGGGCCACCGCCGAGTGCTTTGCCGAGGACGGTGCCCGCGTCGCGGTCCTGGGTCGCACGCAGGCGACGATCGACTCGACGTGCGAGCGGCTGCGCGAGCTCGGGAGCCCCGACGTGCTCGGCCTGCAGGCGGACATCACGGTTCCCGCTCAGGTGCAGGCAGCCTTCGCGCTCGTCGACGAGCGCTGGGGCGAGCTCAACATCCTGATCAACGCGGCCGGACCGTCGGGCGCGGCCAAGTTCGAGGACCTCGCCGACGACGACTGGACCCGAGCACTCGACGAAGGCTGTCTCGGCATGGTGCGGTGCGTGCGCGCCGCGCTGCCGCTGCTCCGACGGGCCGAGTGGGCGCGGATCGTCAACATCTCGGCCCATTCGGTGAAACGCCAGAGCGTCGACCTCACCGCGTACACCGCGGCGAAGGCCGCCATGACGAGCGTGTCGAAGAACCTGTCGTTGACGTTGGCACCCGAGGAGATCCTGGTGAACACGGTTTCGCCGGGGAGCTTCGCCACCCCCGCGCTCAACGGATGGGTGGAGTCGATGGGCGGCGACCCGTCCGACCTCCACGCGATCATGCGGCTCATCGACGAGCACTTCGGCACGCCTTCGCACATGCCGCGCGCCGGCGATCCCTCCGAGATGGGACCGGTGGTGGCGTTCCTGGCGTCGAAGCGCAACAGCTACATGACCGGCGCCGACGTCAACGTGGACGGCGGCTCGGACTTCTGCTGAGCGGTAGCGTGCGGCGTTCCGCGTAACCGGGGGAGTGACCATGGCCAAGCAGTTGCCCGCAGTGCTGACCGTCGAAGACCTGGGTGAGGGTCGGTGGTCGGCACCGCATCCGGCCGACGATCCCGAGGGTCGCGACGTCGTGTTCAGCGGCCAGATCCTGGCCCAGATGATCATGGCGTCCGACGCGGCCGTCGCCAGCGAGAAGGAGGTGAAGTCGATCCACGCGATCTTCGCCCGGGCCGGCACCTACAGCGCAGGACTCATGGAGCTGCGACTCGACGCGATGCACTCCGGTCGAGCGTGGGGGAGTGACACCATCACCGCGTTCCAGGGCGACCGGCTGCTGTCGCGGGGCCTCGTGCTCCTGAACACGGTGGAGCCCGACCTCATGCGCCACTCCCCGCAGATGCCCGACGTCCCCGGTCCGGAAGCTTCGGCACCCAACCCGTCGATCACGGTGTTCCCCGGCGTCGGACGCACGCATGGTCGACGCCCCCGACGCGGTGGGCGCAGACGGTTCGCCCGCGATGTACTTCTGGATGCGCAACTCGGAGTCGTACGACTCGGTGGCGGCGAACCAGGCGATCGTCGCGTGGACCCAACCCGGCTTCATCATCGGGCTCGCGATGCGGCCGCACAAGGAGATCAACATCGCCGACGCGCACTCGACGATCTCGACGGGCGTGATCTCTCACACCGCGCACTTCCACGAGCACGCCGACGTCGGCGAGTGGTTGTTGGTCGCGCAGGAGGCCAGCTACGCGGGGCGAGGGCGCGTCTTCGGCTCGGGTGCGGTCTTCACGCAGGACGGCGCGCTGGTGTCGACCTTCGCGCAGGACAGCATGGCGCGCGGCGTCGCCGGGCCGATCGATCCGAAGCGGGGGATGTGACCACATGACCGCGACCACCACGACCGAGGACGACGCCGGCATCGAGCCGGAGCTCGAAGCGTGGCTGCAGCGCAACTGGGATCCCGATCTGTCCGTCGCCGAGTGGTGGGAGCGCGTGGGCGACGCCGGATGGACGGCGCCGCACTTTCCGCTCGAATGGGGCGGGCGTGGGTACTCGCGCCGGGCGCAGGCGACGGTGCATCGCGCCTTCCGGAAGTTCGGCGCGCTCCCGGCCCCGAGCGGACTCGGGATGATGATGGCGGCGCCGACGATCCTCACCCATGGTTCCCCTGACCAGGTCGAACGTCATGTGACGCCGGTGTACCGGGGCACGCTCGCGTGGTGCCAGCTGTTCAGTGAGCCGGGGTCCGGCTCGGACCTCGCCGGGCTCACCACGCGGGCGACGCGCGACGGTGACCGGTGGATCATCTCGGGGCAGAAGGTGTGGAGTTCGCAAGCGATGGAGGCCGACTACGGCATGCTCTTGGCGCGCACCGACTTCGACGCGCCGAAGCACGCGGGCATCTCGTGGTTCGCCCTGCCGCTCGACCAACCCGGCGTCACGATCCGTCCGCTGCGGGAAATGACCGGTCGCGCGTTGTTCAACGAAGTGTTCTTCGACGACGCGATGGTCGACGATGCCGATCTGATCGGTGGCCTGAACAACGGTTGGGCGGTCGCGAACACCACGCTGCTGTTCGAGCGCACCGGCATCGGCGCGGGCGGCGGCGTGGGTGGCCCGGCGCCTGGGATCAAGGGCGGCTTCCTCGGCCTCCGGGCCGGCGACGCGCTGAGCGTCGGACCGCCCGAGGGGAACCGAGGACTCGTCGTCGCGGAGCTGGTGCAGCTGGCGCGCGAGTACGGACGCAGTGACGATCCACACCTCCGACAGAAGCTGGCGCGGGTCATCTCGCTCTCGCGCATCGGCGAGTGGTCGGCGCGACGGATGCGGGCCGAGGCGGCGCGGGGCGCCAGCATCGCCGGCGTCGCGAACATGGCCAAGAACCAGCAGACCATCATGATGAAGCTGGGCGCGGAGACCGCGCTCGACATCCTCGGCGCCGAGGGCCTGCTCTGGGGCGATGACGCGCCCGAAGACGGTCGCTACGCCGAGCTGTTCAACTTCGTCCGGTGCATGTCGATCGCGGGCGGGAGCGACGAGATCAACAAGAACGTGATCGGGGAACGTGCCCTCGGCCTCCCGCGGGAGCCGAACCCGGACAAGGGGCTGCCGTTCCGCGAGGTGCTGGCGCGCACCAGACCGGCCGTGGCCGGCTGATCGGAGGCTGGGGGGACCCCCCGGCACGGTGGTACAACAGACACCAGGCCGAATTCGGAACACGGGGGAGTGGGCACATGGGTCGCAAGTACCAGGTCATCTCGGGCGACGGGCACCTCGAGACCCCGCCCGACTTCGTGGCGTTCCTCCCCGACAAGTACAAGGACCGGGCGCCGAAGCTCATCTCCCTGCCGGACGGCGGCGGTGACGCCTGGCTGATGGAGGGCATGCCCCTCACCTACGCGAGCCAGAACCTGCGCGGTCGCGGCAAGGTGAAATTCGCGGGACAGAGCTACTTCAAGGAAGACGGTTCGCGCACCGATGGCGCGGGCGACGGTCTGCAGCGTCTCCAGGAACAGGACGAAGACGGCCTCGACGCGGAGTTGCTGTTCGTCCCCGTGTTCGCCAGCCGCTTCCTCGAGAAGATTCCCGAGCACGACGCATACCTGGCGATGGTGCAGGCCTACAACGACTGGCTGGCCGACTACTGCGCGATCGCGCCTGACCGGCTCATCGGCAACGCGCTGATGCCGATCTCGGGCATCGACGACGCCGTCGCAGAACTCGAGCGCGCGCACACGATGGGGTTCAAGTCTGTGCAGCTCCTCAACTCACCGAACGGCGGGAACGGCCCGAAGCCGGAGGACGACCGGTTCTGGGAGAAGGCTCTGGAACTCGACATCGCGCTCTCGCCACACATGTCGTTCGCCGGCGTCATGAACATCGGCGGTCCTCGTCACGACACGTCGCAGTGGCCGGTCGAGGCGGGCATGACGCAACACGCGGGTGGTGGTCCGGCCAACACGATGGCGCAGCTGATCGTCGACGGAACCTTCGAGCGGTTCCCCGAGCTGAAGTTCTACTTCGCGGAGATCAACGCCGCGATCTTCCCGGCCGCGATCTACTACATGGACCGCGACTACCTCGAGTACAACAGCTGGTTCCAACTCGAGCTGCCGAAGATGCCGTCGCAGTACATGAAGGACCACGGGCTGTACGGCATGGTGCGCGAGCCGCTGGCGGTGAGGATCGGTCAGCAGCTCCCCAACGACATGCCGTTGGAGCTGTTCTGGTGGGGCAGTGACTTCCCGCACTCGGTCGGCACGTTCCCGCATTCGCGCAAGTACATCGAGGAGACCTTCGCGGACCTGACGCCCGAGCTCCGGCACACGCTGCTCGTCGGCAATGCCGCGGCGCACCTGCATCTCGACCTCGACGCCGACATCACCGAGACGCCGGTCGGCGTCTAACGCAACTGTTTCACGGGCCGGCTACTCGACGACCGCGGCGGCGCGGAGCTTGTCGATCTCGGCGGCATCGAAGCCGAGTTCGGACAGGATGCGATCGTTGTCAGCACCGGCCGTCGGCGCCGGGCGGCCCACCGACGCGGGTGTACGCCCGAACCGTACCGGCGGCGCGACCTGCAGGCGACCGTTGACCTCGACGAAGCAGTCACGCTCGGCGTTCTGGGGATGACCCGGCGCTTCGATCATGCTGAGCACCGGGGTGACGCACGCGTCGCGCGTCGCGAACCTTTCCTCCCATTCGGCGCGGGTCCGGGTCTTGAACGCGGCCTCGAACACGGGCATGAGCACGGGCCACTGCGATTGATCGCTCTGGGTCGCGACCAACGCAGGGTCGAGTCCGAGGCCGTCGATCAGGTCGACGTAGAACTTGGGCTCGACCGCGCCGACGGCCATGTACTGACCGTCACGGGTCTCGTAGCAACGGTAGAAGGGCGCGCCGCCCTGGATCTGGTTCACCCCTCGTCCGTCGACCCAGTGACCGGCATCACGCATCGCGTAGAACAGGGCCATGAGCGCCAGCGAGCCGTCCGACATCGCCGACTCGACGACCTGCCCGCGGCCGCTGCGCTCGCGTTCGTGGAGCGCGGCGAGCACGCCCATCGCGAGCATCATCGCGCCGCCGCCGAAGTCACCGACCAGGTTGAGCGGTACCGGTGGCGGCGTGCCCTCTCGGCCCATCGCCTCCAGCGCGCCGGTGATCGCGATGTAGTTGAGATCGTGCCCACCCTTGTCGGCCAGCGGGCCGGACGAGCCCCAGCCGGTCATGCGTCCGTAGATGAGCGCGGGGTTGCGGGCGAGACACTCGTCGGGGCCGACGCCGAGCCGTTCGGTGACGCCGGCGCGGTAGCCCTCGACCAGGATGTCGACGCGCTCGACCAGCCGGAGGAGCACCTCGCGGCCTTCCTCCTGGCGGAGATCGAGGGTGAGCGACTCCTGTCCGCGGAAGATCCAGAGATGCGGGGTGATGCTCCCGTAGGCCTGGGCTCCCGGATCGACGCGGATGATCCGGGCCCCCATGTCCGCGAACAGCATCGCCAGCAACGGCAGTGGTCCGATGCCGCCGAGCTCGAGGACGGTGACGCCGACCAGGGGTCCCTGATTTCGATCGTCCGCGGTCAACGGTGTGCTCCCCCGATTTGCAGCATCATGACTCCACAATGCCAAGAACGGTGGCTCGGCGCACGTACGGGTGTGGAAGGGTGACGTCATGACGACCCCGGATCACGACGACCACGTTCAGATCTTCGACCTGCTCGCCCGCTACTGCATCGCGCTCGATCGTCACGATCTCGACGCGTGGGTCTCGCTGTTCACCGAGGATGCGCACTATCACGCTTTCGGACGTACCTTCGACGGTCACGCCGGGTTGCGGGCGATGATGGAGGGGGCGCCCCGGGGGCTGCATCTCGGTGGGCTGCCGGTGATCGGCGTCGACGGCGACACCGCATCGACCGTCCAGAACGCGTTGTTCGTCGACGCGGTCACCCACGAGTCGCGCCTCGTTCTCTACACCGACGAACTGGTGCGTGCCGAGCGCGGCTGGAGGTTTCACAACCGCCGGTGCGAGTTCATCGCGGCGGACGGTCTCCGCGACCGTCTCGAGCCCACGACGCCGAGCCGAGCGGAGGACGAGGCGGCAATCCTGCGCACGCTGACCGACTATTGCCTGGAGTGTGACGACGCTCGATTCGGCGCGCTGGCGCAGTGCTTCACCGAGGATGCGACCCTGGTCGCTCTCGGTGACGCGGTCACCGGGCGGGACGCGATCGTCGAATGGTTCGAGGGCAGGCAGGGTCGGCCCGAGCAGCGCGGCAAGCACCTCACCACCAACGTGCGCTACGAGCTCTCAGGTGATCACGCCGCCGTGGTCTCCGACTTTGCCTGGTTGCGTTTCGCCCGCGAGCACCTGGTGCCTGGGACGACCGGTCGCTACATCGACGAGCTCGTACGCGAGGCCGACCGGTGGCGCTTCCAGCGCCGTGAGATCCAGGTACTCGAACGCGCGGAGCGGAACTGATGCAGCAGCAAGAAGGATCAACGGGCGGCGAGGCGGTCGAGCGACCCATCGAGCGCGAGTATCGCAACGTCGTGTCCGACAACCTGCGCTGGAATCGTTTCGCGGCGCGCCCCGACGACGTCTTCGTGTGCACACCGCCGAAGTGCGGCACGACCTGGATGCAGGCGATCGTGGCCGAGATCCTGCTTCCCAACGGGACGATCGGCAGCTCGCTCTGGGCGATCTCGCCGTGGCTCGATGCACGCTTCGAGCCGATCGATGACGTGGTCGCACGCCTCGACGCACAGACCCACCGGAGGGTGGTGAAGACGCACACGCCGGCCGACGGGATCCCGTGGCATCCGAGCGCGTCGTACATCGTGGTCGGGCGAGACGGCCGTGATGCGTTCATGTCGTTCCTGAACCACATGCGCAACATGCAGCCGGAGATGATGATGCGGCTCGCGATGAGCGCGGGCGACGACGGCATCGAGCTCGGTGATGGGAGCCCCCCGCCGGTGGACGACGTCCACGAGTTCTTCACGTGGTGCGTGGAGGAGAACCCGATGTGGTTCGAGCACGTGGCGTCGTTCTGGGATCACCGGCGGCGAACCGAATGTGCTGTTCGTCCACTACAACGACATGAAGGCGGATCTCGACGCGCAGATGCGGCGAGTCGCCGAGTTTCTCGGCGTCGAGGTGGACGAGCGGCGCTGGCCGGTCCTGGTGGAGCGCTGCACGTTCGCGTCCATGAAGCAACGCGGCGATGAGATCGCCGACTTCGAGGCTCATTTCGTCGGCGGCGCGGACACGTTCCTCTACAAGGGCACCAACGGGCGATGGCGCGACGTGCTCACGGCCGACGAACTGGCGCGGTTCGACCGGCGTTCCGAAGAGCTGCTGCCGCCCGCGGCCATCGCGTGGACCATCTCGGGTCAATCGGCACTCAGCGAGTGACGGAATCGGCACTGGGGCCGAAGCGCTCGACGCGGATGTGCTCCGGTGCGACGCCCAGTTCGAGCAGCAGATCGCCGGCGGCGTCGGCGAAGGGTGCCGAGCCGCAGACGTAGACCGTGGCGTCGGGCCGGAGGTGCGGCACGACGTCGTCGGCCGAGACGCGACCGGGTTGACGCGTCGATGCCGGTGGTGACTCGCGCGTGTAGAGCACGGTCACCTCGGGTCCCGGGAGCTCGTCGGCGTAGTACAGGTCGCGGGGCGTCCGGACGGACACGACGAGGTCGACCAGTTCGCTCCACAGCGAGCGCGCGCGAGACGCAGCATTGCCATCAACGGAACGATGCCGGAGCCGCCGCCGAGCAGCAGCGCGGGCGCGTTCGCTTCCCACACGAAGTACCCGCCGATCGGGCCCCGGACCTCGAGCTCGTCGCCGATCTCGACCACGTCGTGCAGGAAGCCGGAAACCTCGCCGTCGTCGAGGCGTTCCACCGTGAGGTCGAAGCCCAGCGAGTCGTCCGGCGCCGACGCCACGGAGTACGAACGTGACGCGGTGTAGCCGTCGGGCGCGGTGAGCCGCAGCACGTAGTGCTGACCCGCGAGATGCGTCGATGGCGCGTCGAGCGCGAGGCGGAACGTCTTCGCCGCGCGCAGTCTCGTCGCGGATGGCGACGACCGTCGCCGTCCGCCAGGGTGATGCCATGCGTCAGTCGCCCTGGTAGCGCTGCTCGAGCCAGGGATCACCGCGGTCGTGGTAGCCGTTGCGCTCCCAGAAACCGGGTTCGTCGTGGTCGAGGACGCGCAGGCCGGCGACCCACTTGGCGCTCTTCCAGAAGTAGAGGTGGGGGACCAGGAGGCGGGCGGGGCCGCCGTGGTCGCGTGAGAGCAGCTGGCCGTCGGCGCTGAACGCCACCCACGCCCGGCCGCCGGTGACGTCGGCGAGCGGGAGGTTGGTGGTGTACCCGGTGCTGGAGAACGCAAGGACGTGGGTGGCGGACGCCAGGGGCACGGCCACCTCCAGGAGCGTGTCGATCGACACGCCGGTGAACTCCATCGCCAACTTCGACCAGGTGGTGACGCAATGGATGTCGCCCGAGTACGTGGACGTAGGAAGCGCGTGCATCTCGTCCCAGGTCCACGTGGTCTCGTGCTCGACCCGGCCTTCGACGGTGAAGGTCCAGTGAGTCGGTGGCGAGCTTGGGCGTCACCTCGGCCGAGAGCACCGGCCATTGCTTGCCCGTGTCGTACTGGCCGGGTGGGAGGCGTGGGTCGCGTTCGGCATTCCCGCGTCCGGTGAACCCGCGCGTGAACTTCGCCATCGCGTTCAGTCCTGCCAGTTCGCGTCGCGGCGCGCGATGAATGCTGACGGCCCTTCGTCGGCATCGGGATGGGCCCAGTGGCGCTGCACCGCGTCCCAGCCGTCGGCCATCGCCTCGCCCACGGCCTGCTCCTCGAAGCGGCGGTACACCGCCCGCGACTGGCGGACCGCCTCGGGTGACGCGGCCGCGATCAGTGCGGCGAGTTCCTGCGCGCGTGGGAGCAACGCATCGGGCGCGAGCACCTCGGTGACGAGACCCAGCGCGAGGGCCTGGTGCGCGTCCCACCGTTCGTGGCGACCCAGCAGCACCATGCGGGCGAGCCACGCGAGGGGCACGCGGAGCCCGAGCGATGGTGCTTCGATGCCGCTCACCTGTCCGACCCCGACGTGCGGGTCGGTGAACCAGGCAGTGTCGCTGGCGAGCACGATGTCGGCGTCGGCCACGTAGTGCAGGCCACCACCCGCGCACACCCCGTTGACCGCGACGATCACCGGGACCTCCAGTCGTCGACCGGGCAGGAACGCGAGCTCGTCGTGGATGTCGTCGCCGAGCGGGGCGCGCTCGCCGTCGAGGTCGCCCATGTCGGCGCCCGCGCAGAATCCGGCACCGGCACCCGTGACCACGACGCAGCGCACCGACCGGTCGGCGCGGGTCTCGGTCCAGAGATCACGGAGTTCGTAGCGCATCGGGTTGTTGAACGCGTTGCGCTGCTCGGGCCGGTTCAGGGTGACCGTGAGGACGTGTTCCGTCCGCTCGACGAGGATGGTCTCCGCCATCAGCGCGCGCCTCGAGGATCATGTCGGCGGCGCGCCACGCCATCGCCATGATCGGTCCGTTCAGGTTGCCGGCCACCATGATCGGGAGGATCGAGCAATCGACGACCCGCAGATGCTCGACGCCGCGAACGTGGAGATCGCCGTCGACGACGTCACTCTGATCCGGGCCCATCGCGCACGTGCCGATCGCGTGATACCCGCAATATCCGTGGTCGAGGCCGGCGTTGATGATGTCGTCGTGCTCCTGGACCGTGAGGCCCGGAAGCGTCTCGCGCTCGATCAACTTCGAAACCGGCTCCGCGGCGAACAGCTCCCGCATCTTGCGGAAGATCTCGACGCCGACGCCCTGGTCGTGATCGGTGGCGAAGTAGTTCGGGGTGATGTCGAGCGGAGCGTCGGGATCGCTCGCGGTGATGTTGACCGTGCCTTCGCTGTCGGGCCGCATGATGTAGCCGATGCACTGCACGCCGGGTTCCCGTTCGAGGCTCAGTTCCTTGCCTGCCTCGTACGGCGCGGCGGAGAACGGCGCCATCAGCAGCTGGGCGTCCGGACGGGGGAGATCGGGACGTGTCTTCAGGAATCCGATCACGTCGTAGGCCGGGAGCGCGAGCGGCCCCTTGCGGGTCATCAGGTACTTCGCGCCGGTGACGGTCTGCTGCAACTGCGTGCTGAGCTGCTTGTTGTACCCGATGTTCTCGGTGAGGCGGAACTGGGTCGTGAAACAGCGATGTTCGCGCATGCGGGCGCCGACGTTCGCGTGATCGATCCGGACGTCGACCCCAGCACCCTGCAACACGTCGGCCGGCCCGATGCCGGAGAGCTGCAGGAGCCTTGGCGTCTGGATGCTGCCGAGGGTCAGGATCACCTCTCGGCGGGCGGTGTGGTCCGCCGTCTGGCCGCCGGTGCGCACCCGCACCCCGGTCGCGACGTCGCCCTCGAACAGGAGATTCGTGGCCATGGAATCGACGGCGACGGTGAGGTTCGCGCGCTTCTCCACCGGATGCAGGAAGGCGCGCGCCGAACTGACCCGTTGCCCGTTCTTGATCGTTGCCATCGTGTAACCGATGCGCTCGTCGTCGCTTTCGTTGAGGTCCTGCACCTGCTGCATGCCGACGGCCGCGCCGGCTTCGATCATCGCGTCGCACACCGCGCTCGGCGGCGCGGTCGAGATCGTGAGCGGACCGTCAGCGCCCCGTGTCGGCGATGCGCCGAGCACGTTGCCCTCGATCGTGCGGTAGGCGCCGACGATGGAGTCCCACGCCCAGCGTTCACCGCCGATGCGGCCGAGCTCGTCCCAATCGGCCTGACTCCCGCGGTTGTAGACCATGCCGTTGACCGAGCTGGAGCCGCCCAGGGTCTTGCCTCGCACCCAGGCTTCGACGTGCTGCGTGCGCCCGATCGGTCGCACGGGGAAGAACCAGGCGAACTTCGGGTTCCCGAGCAGCTTGCCGAAGCCCTTCGGGATCTTGATCATCGAGTTGGTGTCGCGGGGTCCCGCTTCGAGGAGCAGGACCCGGTTGGCGGGGTCCTCGCTGAGACGGTTGGCCAGGACGCACCCTGCCGATCCCGCGCCCACGATGATGTAGTCGTACTCGCTCATGGTTCCCCCTCCGCGTGCGTGCCGCGCACGCTACTTCGTGGGTCGCGCGGGAGAAGTTGGACGTCGCTAGTGTCGTACGTGGCGGCGAACCAGGGGGGCCGATGGAACAGATGGCGGCCAGTGTCTACGTCGGAGAGGGCGCGCTCGAGGTCCAGCGCATCCCCGTTCCCGAGCCGGGTCCCGGCGAGGTGCTCGTCGAGGTGGCGCACTGCGGGATCTGTGGCACGGACCTCCACCTCGTCCTCGAGCGGATCGCGCGCCCGGGCACGGTCCTCGGGCACGAATGGTCAGGGACCGTCGTCGCGTGCGGCGCGGGGGTTGCAGGCGTCGAGATCGGCGCGCGGATCGTGTGCGACGCGGTGCCCGGTTGTGGTGAGTGTCGGGCGTGCCGCGCTGGTCGTCCCGCGGTGTGCCTGCGGCGGCCGCCGGTCGACCACCTCTCGTTCCGGGGCGCGTTCGCCGAGTTCGTGGTGATCCCCGCAGCCCAGGTGTTGCCGGTGCCGGATGACCTGCCGTTGCGAGTGGCCGCGCTCACCGAACCGACCGCGGTCGCGCTGCACGCCGTGACGCTCTCGGGTGTCACGCCCGACGACCGGGTGCTCGTCACCGGCGCGGGTCCCGTCGGGCTCCTGGTCACCGCGGTGCTGGCCGCACAGGGCGTGCATGACATCACGGTCTCCGAACCGGCACCGGCGCGGCGGGCGCGCGCGCTCGCGGTGGGTGCGACGCGGACCGTCGCCCCGGACGCGTTGCCGGCGGCGACCATGGGCGCACCGGTGTCCGATCCCTTCACCATCGCGTTCGAGTGTTCGGGGCGGGCGTCGGCCGCGGAGTCGGCACTCGACCAACTCGACTTCGCAGGCACCTGTGTGTTGGTGGGGACCGGCGCCGAGTTCCCGCGCGTCAACCACAATCGGCTCATCGTGCTCGAGGCGACGATCATCGGCTCCTACAACTACGACGCCGCGGGGTTCGGTCCCACGTTGGCGCTGTTGGCGTCCGGTCGTCTGCCCACCGAGGAGTTGGTCGAACCGGTCGACGTGTTCCTCGACGAGTTGCTGCCGTCGATGCAACGTTGCGCGGCGGGCGAGTTGGCAGGCAAGGTGATGGTCCGACCCGAAGTTGCCGAAGGGGGAGTCCGATGAGTGAGGTGCGCTTTCAACCGCGACTGAACCACGTCGCCATGACCATGGATCCGGCGTCGCTCGACGACAAGGGCCGTGACGAGATCCGCGCGTTCTACGGCGACGTCTTCGGCTGGAGCGAAGGCGACAACAGCGGAGAGTCGGGCAACCCACTGATCATGATGACCGGCGAGGTCATGCAGTTCGTCTACCTGCTGCCCGGCGATCCGGCGCTGGCGTGCCCGACCCTCGACCACTTCGGGCTCGAGGTCTCGTCGGTCGAGGAGATCGACGAGATCGTCGCCAAGGCCAAGGCGTGGCAGGCCAAGGACGACCGGGTGCAGATCATCGACGTGAAGGCGCGCGAATCGGAGGGACCGCGCGGCCACTACGTGCTCACGAGCGCGTACATCGGCTTCGTGCTGCCGATGATGGTCGAGCTGCAGCACCTCGCCGTCGGCGATTGACCGTGGCGCCCATCGCGGTGCCGCGCACGATCGCCGAGGTGTTCGCGCCGGTCGTCGCCGTCGACCCCGAGCGTGAAGCGTTGGTGACGCCGTCGGGACGCTGGTCGTACGCGTCGCTCGACCAACTGGCGAACCGCGCCGCGCACGCGATGGCCGCGCTCGGTGTACGGGTCGGCGATCGCGTCGGCGGCGCGCTCCCCAATGATCTCGACGTGATTCTGGCGTTCCACGGGGCGATGCGCGTCGGGGCGGTGTGGGTGGGCGTCAATCGCGCGCTTGCGCCGCCGGAGAAGCAGTACCTGCTCGACGACAGCGGTACGTCACTCTTCCTGTGCGACGGTCCGACCGTGGAACAGGTGAACGGCCCACGCGTCGTGCGCATCGAGAACGGTGACAGCGAATGGCACGATGCGCTCGCCGGCGCGTCCGACGAGCCGTTGACGACCGACGTCGATCCACTCCTGCCCGCCGGCATCGCGTACACCAGCGGCACGACCGGGTATCCGAAGGGTGCCGTGCACAGCCAGTACAACCTCCTCCTGCCGGGCGCGGTCCTCGGCGCGAGCAGGGGGTTCGGACCGGCGCTGCGCAAGGGCGATTTCCTGCCCCTCACCATCCTCAACATGCAGGTGCTCACCACGCTGCTGACCGCGCAGGCGGGTGGGTGCTCGCTCATCTTCGATCGGAGCGACGCGGTCGGCATTGCCGAGTGGATCCGGACCGAGCGGGTGAGCGTCTTCAACTGCCCGCCTGCGCTCATCCACTCGCTGGCCGCGAACGTCGACGTCGCGCCCGACGACCTCGCGACGCTCGAGGAGATCTGGACCGGAGGGGGTGACTGTCCGGAGGCGATCCGCAGCGCCTTCGCGGCGAAGTTCGCGCTCCCGGTGCTCTCGACCTACGGGCTGAGTGAAGCGCCCACGGTCGTGTCGATGGACGATCCCACCGGGCAGCACGCGACGGGCGGCAGTGGCCGACCGCTGCCGCACCTCGCGGTCGAGATCGTCGACGACGAGATCTGCATCGCTCCGACCGCGACCGGCGAATGGGCGGGGGTGTATCACCCGATGCTCGGGTACTGGGAGCGTGCGGACGCGACCGCGGAGACCATGCGCGACGGGAAGCTGCACACCGGTGATCTCGGATACGTCGACGACGACGGCTACCTCCACGTCCGCGACCGCAAGAGCCTCCTGATCATCCGCGGCGGTGGCAACGTCTACCCGGCGGAGATCGAGCGGGTGCTGCACGAGCTTCCCGAGGTCGAGGCGTGCGCGGTGGTCGGGATCCCCGACGAACGTCTCGGCGAGCGCGTGGCGGTCGCCGTCCAACTCGTCGCCGGCAGCAGCATCAGCGAGGCCGACCTCGTGACCCACTGCCTGGCCAACCTGGCCAAGTACAAGGTCCCGGAACGCTGGCTCTTCGTGGACGGGTTCACCCGGAACTCCATGGGCAAGATCCAGCGCCGCGACCTTCCCGCCCTGTTCGCCTGATCGGCAGATCAGGCTCGAGGCGGTTCGACTCGTTCCACCGTATCGATCCGATCGACGGCCCGATCGAACGACGCCACGCGACCGACCTCGGTGGTCTCGGCACAGGCAACCAGATAGGCCTCCGCGAAGTCGAGTCGATCGGTCTCATAGACCTCGACGGTACGAAGCAGCAATGCCGGGTCGACGCACACGATCGACTCGAACGCGATCAACGAACGGATCGCCTCGGCCACCTGGCTGCGAGGGGTCTCGTAGAAGGACTCCAGGACGTAGACCGTCTCGGCGACGATGAGGTCCACCAGGAGAAGGTCGCGTTCCGAAGCGAGATATCGGGTGGCCCGCTGCGCCATGTCCGGGGGATCGCCGGTGAGGTGCCGAACGAGAATGTTCGTGTCGACGAACGCGCTCACCGTCGAGTTGCGGCCCGGTCGGATCGTGTACGGCGGAGCACCTCGTCCCAGGCCACGTTCCGCTTCGCGGCCGGCACCCGAATCGACCCAGCCAGATCCAGGAAGTCCGGCGTACGCGCGAGTACGGCTCGATTGCCCTCGACCCGGAAGACGACTTCGTCACCTTCCTTGATGCCGAGGGCTTCCCGCACCGCCTTGGGCACCGTCACCTGCCCCTTCGATGTCACCTTCGCTGCCGCGTCCACAGAAGTTCTCCTTACTTTCCTTAGAAAGTAAGGATACCACCGGCCTGGTCCAACGTCGACGGCCTAGACATTCACTCGGGTGGAGATCCAGATCCATCCCTTCCCGGTGTGTCCAGAGGCGACGATTTCCCGCAGCGGGTCCTCGCCGTCCAGGCGGTAGCCCAACTTTGGAGGAACCGCGGCACTCGCTACGTTCGCTTGATCCATCCGGATGACCACTCGCTCCACGTCCGGCAGGTACGCGAACGCGGCGGACGTCAGCGCACCGACCGCTGGCTGTCGCGTAGCCCCGGCGTGTGCGGTCCGTACGGACCCAGTACCCGATCTCGACGACGCCGGGTTCCTTCGGATGCAGACCAGCACCGCCGACGAGGTCATCCGTGCCCGAAGCGAAGAGGAAATAGCCCCAGTCCTCGTCCGCGTCGAAGCATCGTTGTCGCTGCACCAGGAACTCGCGCTCCGCTTCGACTGTCGGCATGGGATCTGCCCAGGGAAGCCATCGTGCGAGTTCAGGCTGGCTGCGTGCAATCGCGTGCATGAGCGCGTCGAGGTTCCCGAGCCGGCATCGGCGCAACTGCAGTGTTCCGGCCGGAAGGACGTCGGGGAGCGAGGCCATCGCGACAGGATGGCGCATCCCGACGTGCAACGGCGACTAGATACTGCGGAGGGTGCCGCCGTCGACGGCGAGGGCCGCGCCGGTGATCCAGCTCGAAGCCTCGCTGGCGAGGAAGACGACTGCGGCCGCGACCTCTTCGGTCTGGCCGAACCGTCCCATCGCGACGGGATCCTTCGCCATCATCTTCGCCATCACCGCGTCGGGCGTCGTGTCCTGCGCCGCGGCCGCCGACGCGGCGTTGTCGGTGACACCATCGGTCATGGTGATCCCTGGGATCACGCAGTTCGACAGCACACCGTCAGCGGACACCGCGTGCGAGAGGTTCTTCGAGTAGTTCAGCAGTGCGGCTTTGGCCGCGGAGTACGGTCCGAAGTACGGGCCCGGCTCGACGCCGTACGTCGACGCGATGTTGATCACCCGACCCCAGCCACGTTCCAACATGTGCGGAACACAAGCGGTGGCCATCCGCACACACGAGAAGAAGTTCAGCTCGAACCCCTCCTGCCATTGATCGTTGGTCACGCGGAGCAGCTTCGCCACCGTGCCGCCACCGCCCGCGTTGTTCACCAGGATGTCGAGACGGCTGAATTCGTCGACGGCCGTCTGCGCGATGCTCGACGCGGCGTCGGGCTCGAGCAGATCAGCGATCACGCGCACCGCGCGGACACCGTGCGCTTCGACCGCGGTCGCCGTTGCCGCGAGCGCGTCTTCGTCGCGCCCGGTGAGCACGAGGTGGCATCCCTCGCGACCCAGGTCGACCGCGATCTGGCGTCCGATACCGCGACTGGCACCGGTGACGACGGCGACGCGGCCGTCCAGCCCGAGATCCATCAGCCCTCGGCGCTGACGCGCTCGTGGTACGCCATCGGGAGCAACTCGATCAATTGGCCGTCGGGATCACGTACGAAGATCCCGCCGCCGATGTCGGTGTCGGTGAGCACCTCGCCGCCGAACTGTTCGACGAGCGCGCACGTGGCGGGAATGTCGTCGACACTGAGCGAGATGTGGGTGAGGCCGATCTCGTTCATCGTGCGGTCCCGCGCCGGCGCGGGTGCCGCGCCATCGCCGGCGAAGTGCAGGAGCTCGAGCACGAAGCCCTGCTGGCGCAGGTAACAGGCAGTGAAGCCCAGCGGCGGCCGCAGGCGGAGCAACTGGTTGCTCGGCTCGTCGTCGAGATCGAGCTGGCGCCAGAACTCGAACCCGAGCGCCCCCTCGTAAAAGGTTCGCGAACGATCGAGGTCGGCGACACACTGGCCGAGGTGGTTCATGACGTTCATGAGCGCATGCTTGCACAGCTCATGGCGTGGGTTCGAGGACGACCCGCAACGCACCGGTCGTTTTGTCGGACGCGACTCGGAATGCTTCGGCGGCATCCTCGATCGGGAACCGGTGGGTGATCATGGTGTCGACGAGGTCCGGGTTGGCGGCAAGCATCGCCGCGGCGTCTTCGGAGTCGCGACCGTGACCGTGATTGCAGTAGCCGAGGGCGGGCACGGTGCGCAGCTCCTTGATGAAGCACTGCAGCGCGGGCCACTGGGTTTCGGGACCGAACACGCCGAGCACGCCCATCGTGCCCGAGGGGCGAGCGAGCTCGGTGCAGCGGTGCAGCGCACTCTCGGAACCGGCGGCCTCGATCACCACGTCGTACAAGCCCGACGGCGCAGTCGCGCCCAGACGTTCGCCGAGCTCCACCTGGTGTGGGTACCGCGCATCGAGCGAGACTTCGGCCGCGCCCATCGCCTGCGCCGCAGCCACCGCGAGCAGTCCGATGGCGCCGCCACCCACGATCGCCACCCGCTGCCCGGGGCCGACCCCGGCCAGCTCACACGCGTGCCAGGCGACCGCCGTCGGTTCGACCAGGCACGCATTCGCCGGGTCGAGACCAGCGGGGAGCGGCACCAGCGACCGCGTCGGCACCCGGAACCACTCGCTCATCCCGCCGTCGGCCATGATCCCGAGCGCGGTCGTACCCGTCGTCGCGCACAGGTTGAACTGGCCACGCTCGCACCACTCGCAGGCGTCGCACCCGAAGATGGCTTCGACGGCCACCGCGCGCCCGTCTTCGGTCGTGCCCGCGAGCTCGTGGCCCAGGATGAACCCGCTCCCACCCTGGATGTAGCCGAAGTCCGACGCGCAGATGCTGGCCGACCGGATGGTCAGCAGCTCGCCGGGGCCCTCGGGTTCGTCGACGTCGACGACGGTGACCCCGGGTGGGGTGGATCGGACAGCGCGCATGGTGAGGGCCTCGTTTCAGGAGAACGTGTAGTCGTCGGGGTCGGGTGCCAACGTCCGTTGCCAGTATTCGAGCAGGGTGAACGGCCAGTTCTGGGCGACGCGTCCCAGATCGTTCTTGTACCAACTGTTGACGCTCGACCATCCCCAGGCCATTTGACGGTTCTCGGCGTCGACCCGCTCGTTGAACTCGTCGTGGACGTCCTTGCGGACCTCGAGCGCGTGGTGTCGTGTGCGCAGCAGCAACTCGAGACAACCCAGGATGTAGCGCACGCCGCACTCGGAGAAGTAGATGATGCTGCCGTTGATGACGATGTTGGTGTTCGGGCCGTAGAGGCAGAACAGGTTGGGAAATCCGGGGATCGTGATGCCGAGGTACGCACGCGTGTCCCCTGCCCACTGCTCGTGCAGGTCGAGCCCCCCGGTGCCCGTGACCTGGAGAGGAGTGAGAAACTCCGATGCCCGGAAGCCCGTCCCGTACACGATGACATCGACCGGGTGCTCGACGCCGTCGGTGGTGACGATGCCGGTGGGAGTGATCTCGCGGATCGGCTCGGTCACGAGCTCGACGTTGTCGCGGGTGAGGGTCGCGGCCCACACCCCGTTGTCACGCAACAGGCGCTTCGCACCCGGTGGGTAGGTCGGCATGACGTGGGGGAGCAGGTCGGGTCGCTCGGCGAACTGCGACTCGATGTACGCACCGAGCATCACCCGCATGAAGTCGTTGACCGCGCTGATCGATCCGCTGGTGGTGTCCCAGTCGGGATCGACGCGCACCCCGGGCAGCGCGCCATCGCCCATGCGCCAGAACATCCAGAACCGGTTCCACTCGCTGTACTTGGGCACGTGCGCGTAGAGCCATTGCAACTCGGGTGACACGGGATCGTGGTAGTCCTCGGTCGGACCCATCCACGGCGGCGTGCGCTGGAACACGGTGAGGTGCGCGACGAGCGGCGCGATCTCCGGGCGTGAACTGCACCGAGCTCGCGCCGGTGCCGATCACCGCGACCCGCGCGCCGTCGAGCGCGACGTCGTGATTCCACTCGGCGGAGTGGAACGACGCGCCGGCGAAGGACTCGCGGCCAGGAATGTCCGGGAACTGGGGACGATTCAACTGCCCGACTGCACTCACGACGGCCTGGGCGACGATCGTCTCGTCGCGACCGGCTGCGTCGCGCACCACGAGGGTCCAGCAGGCGTCGGTGTCGGACCATGACGCCGACACCACGGCGGTGTCGAAGCGGACGTGTTCGCGAATGCCGAACTCGCGGGCACAGGTTCGGAAGTAGTCGAGCAGCACCGCTTGGGTGGAGAAGTGCTGCGGCCAGTCGTGGCGCTGCGCAAAGGAGTAGCTGTAGTTGTGGTTCGGGTTGTCGACCCGACATCCCGGGTACTGGTTCTCGAACCAGGTGCCACCGACCTCGGGGTTCTTCTCCAGCACGACGTAGTCGATGCCCGCCTGCGAGAGCCGGTGGGCGGTGAGCAGCCCCGACATGCCCGCGCCGATGATGGCGACCCGGAAGTCGATGTCCGGAGCGATGTCGTCCTTGCGCCACTGCGGCGCGCGGCGGTCGTCGCCGCGTAGGGCGAGCTCCTCCTCCAACAACGGCAGGTACTCGTCCATCCCGGAGCCGCCGACGGCGTACTCCACGATGCGCAGCAGGTCGGCGCGTGATGGCGGGGGCGCGGGTTCGATCGCGCCGTCACGAAGTCGCGCGAGGACGTCGAGCGCAAGGGCGCGCGCGTCACGTTGTTGATCGGCGGTGAGACCACCTTGGGGCAAGCCCATGAGCGCAGGGTCGGGGCGCAGGTCGTCGCGCAGGAGTGACAGGTCACCGGTCAGGTACGCCAGCGCGGGGAGCAGCGGTGGGACCTCTGCGTGCTCGAGCGCACGGCGGATCTCGTCGTCTGATTCGACGATCGGGACGTCGTCGTCCATCACAGGTCCGCGATGGTGCACCCACCGTCGACCACGAGCTGAGCCCCGGTGATGAAGCTGGCTTCGGTGCTGAGCAGGAACCGCGCCGTGGTCCCGATCTCTTCCGGCCGTCCGAGACGCGCCATCGGCGCGCGCGTCGCGAGTCGGCTGCGCAGGTCACCGATGTCGGGGAGCATGGGCGTGTCGATGAATCCCGGGCAGATCGCGTTCACCCGGATGCCTTCGGGGGCGAAGCGCACCGCCATGGACCGGGTCAGCCCGAGGACGCCCGCCTTCGATGCCGCGTACGCCGGATTCACCGCGCTGGCGATGATGCCGTGGATCGAGGCGATGCCGACGACCGCGGCGTCGGGGGCGTTGGCGCGCAGCTGGGGGAGGAACGCCTGCACGACCATGGCGTACGCGCGCAGGTTCACGTCGAGCAGCGCGTCCCACGTCTTGTCGGTGAGATCGGGGAGATCGACGACATCGGGCACGCCGGCGGCGTGGACCACCCCTCCCACGGTGCCGATGGCGGCGACGGTCGCCGCGGCGGCGTCCTCGAGCGTGGGGGTGTCGCGCACGTCGACGGCCATCCCGAACGTGCTGACACCGTAGGCCGCCGCGAGCGCGGTGGCGGCCTCGGTGGCTCGGTCGTGGTGCAGATCCCACACCGCGACCGGACGGCCGACGGCGGCGACCGCGTGCGCGGTGGCGAGTCCGATCCCGGACGCGCCTCCGGTGATCACCACCCCGGACTTCGGCTGCAGCTCCAGCTCGTGCATGGCTCCCGCTCCTTCGAGGGTTCAGGACAGGTCGATGTCGAACGTGAACTCGGGCAGTGTGACGCTCTCCCAGATGTCGTCGCCCCGCAACACCGCGTCGGCGCCGCCGTCGACGAACACGACCTGCCCGGTGATCTGGGTGTTGTCGGGCCCGGTGAGGAAGTCGAGCAACGGCGCGATCTCGTCCGCGCGCGCGTGCCCCGCGAGCGGCATGGGCACCGCGGCATCGACGAAGTCGGACGCGGCGGGGTCGTCGAGGAGCGGCGCCGTCATCGGTGTCTCCACCGTGCCCGGGGCGATCCCGTTCAGCGTGATGCCGGCGCCGGCCCAGGCCTCACTCGGCGCGGTCCGACGGATCCAGCGAGCCAGCGCGCGCTTCGAGGATGCGTACACGTTCGGTCCCGAAGCGCCGGGCAATGCGGTCGCGGCCGCCTCGTCGCCCGCGAGGCACGCGGCGACGACATCGTCTTCGACGGGATGCACGATGCCGAGCGAGACGATCGCAACCGCGCGGGGGGTCGCGCCGGCTGCCAGCAGCGGCCGGAGCCCCTCGAGGACGGCCACCGCGCCGAAGTAGTTGACCTGGACCGTGATCGGAGCGAAGGCGCTGACGCCCGCGCAGCAGATCACCGCGTCGAGGGTGCCGTTGCTCGCCTCGACGACCTGGGCGACGGCGTGGGCGCGGCCCTCGCGGGTCGAGAGGTCGGCGACGACGTCCGCGTCGTGCTGATCGATCCCGATCACCCGGTGGCCGCGGGCGTCGAGACGACCGCGCGTGGCCGCTCCGATCCCGGACGCGCTGCCCGTGATGGCGATGGTGCGTGACACGGGGGCAGGCTACGCCACGTGCCGAATGGGTGTCCGGGGGCGGTTCGCGGAAGGATCTGGTCATGACCGACACCTTTTCCGCCTTTGTTGCCGAGAAGACCGACGACGGCTTCCGCCGTGGCGTCACCGAGTTGGCCGTCGCCGATCTCCCCGACGATGGCGTCCTCGTCGACGTGGAGTGGTCCAGTGTCAACTACAAGGATTCGCTCGCGGCCACCGAGAAGGGTCGGGTGGCGCGCATCTCTCCCCTCGTCGTGGGCATCGACCTCGCGGGCACGGTGCGCGAGCACGGTCACGGATACGACGCGGGCGACGCCGTCATCGCGCACGGCTACGACCTCGGCGTGGCGCGCCACGGTGGCTACGCGGATGTGGCGCGCGTGCCAGCCGAGTGGATCGTCCCGTTGCCGAACGGGCTGAGCGCGCGCGAGGCCATGGTGGTCGGCACTGCCGGATACACCGCGGCGTTGTCGGTGCTCGCGCTGCTCGATCACGGGATCACCCCGGAAGCCGGCGCGGTCGTCGTCACCGGCGCCACCGGTGGTGTCGGCAGCATGGCCGTGGCCATGCTCGCGGGCCTCGGTTTCCGCGTCACCGCGAGCACGGGCAAGCCCGAAGCGGAAGCGTTCCTCCGTGATCTCGGCGCGTCGGAGATCATCGCCCGCGACGAACTCACCGATCTCAGCAAGCCGTTGCTCTCACCGGCGTGGGTGGGCGCGGTCGACAGCGTCGGCGGCGCGACCCTCGCGCACGTGCTGGCGCGGCTCGCACCCTTCGGCGCGGCGGCGGCGAGCGGCAACGTCGGCGGAGTCGACGTGCCGACGACGGTGCTGCCGTTCATCCTGCGCGGCGTCACCCTCTACGGCATCGACTCGGTGCAGACTCCGATCGCGCGGCGCCGCGAGGTGTGGGGTCGGATCGCGACCGATCTCAAGCCGTCCGGACTCGAGGCCGTCGAACACGTCATCGACCTCGCGCACGTCGAGGCTGCGCTCGACGAGATCGGTCGCGGCGGCGTGACCGGTCGCTACGTGGTGCGACTCGGCGGCTGACGCTTCGCGCGCTCGGCGTCAGACCGGGAAGGGTTCGAGGCCCATGCGGGCGCGTACGTCAGGCCGGCGGAGCGGCGGCACCGTCTTCGGAGGCTGACGGCGGGGCGGGAGACGATCGAGAAGTGCGGTGGCCAGCGACGCGATCTCGAGCGAGACCGCCTGCATGTCGTCTGCCGTCGCGCCGCTCGGGCGGGTGACGCCGGTGATCTTGCGGACGAACTGGTACGCCGCCGCTTCGATCTCTTCCTGGGTGGCCGGCGGCTCGAGGCCGCGCAGCTCGGTGATGTTTCGGCACATGCCGTCAGCCTAGGCCTAGGCACGGCGCGGGCCTGCCAGACTCCTGACCGTGGATGCGCCGAGCGAAGCAGAGGTCGCGGCCGTCGAGTCGGCGCAGCGCTGGTTGACCGCGACCGTCGCCGACCTCTCCGACGAGCAGGTGGGCGGACCGTCGCGACTCCCGGGGTGGAGTCGTGCGCACGTGCTCGCGCACTTGGCCCGGAACGCGGATGGCAACCGCGACATGGTCGAAGGGGCTCTGCTCGGTGAGGAACGGTCGCAGTATCCCGGTGGGGCGGAGCAACGAGCAGCCGACATCGAGACCGGTGCCCGCCTGCCGCGCGCGGAGCTGTTCGACGATCTGACCACATCGAACGCGGCACTGCTCGCGGCGTGGCGACGGATGCCGGCGGATGCGTGGGACCGCACCGGCGTGTGGCTGGCGTTCGGGCGCCAGCCCGTCCGTCGTGGCATTGCGAGCCGGCGCCGTGAGGTGCTGGTCCACCTCGTCGATCTCGACCTCGGCGTGCAGCCGTCCGAGCTCCCCGCGGACTTCCTCGCCGACGAGGCGAGTTGGTTGCGCGAGCACCGCACCCGCTCGACGTGGCCCGACGCGACGTGGTGACGCGCCCGTTACGCTTCGATCATGCGGGTCGTGGTCCTGGGTGCGGGATTCGGAGGTCTGGAGCTCACGACGCGACTGTCCGAGGAGTTCGGTGACGACCTCGACGTCGTCCTGATCGACCAGAGCGACGCGTTCGTCTTCGGGTTCTCGAAGCTGGAGGTGATGTTCGGGCGCGCGTTGCCCGACGCGGTGCGCCATCCGTACGTGGACGTGGTGAAGCCGGGGGTGCGGTTCGTCCAGACCACGGTGCAGTCGATCGATCCGGTGGCCAAGCGCGTCGAGACCGGCGCCGGAGCCTTCGATGCCGACATCCTCGTGGTCGCACTCGGCGCCGACCTCGATCCTGGTGCCACGCCGGGGTTGGTCGAGGGCGGCCACGAGTTCTACACCGTGCCCGGGGCGTTCGCGCTCCGCGACGTGCTCGCAGCGTTCGACGGTGGCCGCGTGATCATCGCGGTGACGTCGACCCCGTTCAAGTGCCCGCCCGCGCCGAGCGAGACCGCGCTCCTGATGCACGACTTCCTGAGCGTGCGCGGCAGTCGTGACCGTTCGACGATCTCGTTGGTCATGCCGATGGGTACCCCGATCCCGCCGTCGCCCCAAGCATCGGAGGCGTTGCTCGCCGCGTTCGCCGAGCGTGGCATCGAGTGGGTTCCCGACGGGGTCGTGCGCGAACTCGATCCCGCGCGCAGCGTGGCGCGGCTCGCCGACGGGTCCGAAATGCCGTACGACCTGTTCCTGGGCGTGCCGGTGCACCGGGCCCCGTCGGTGGTGGTCGAGTCAGGGCTCACGGTCGACGGTTGGATCCCCGTGAACCCGCTCACGCTCGAGACGTCGTTCCCGGGGGTCTACGCGGCCGGCGACGTGACGAGCGTCGGGACGCCCAAGGCCGGCGTCTTCGCCGAGGGGCAGGCCGTCGTGGTCGCGGACGCGATCAGCGCGCAGATCCGACGGGCGGTGAACGACACGCAGTACGACGGGCACGGCATCTGTTACGTCGAGTTCGGCGACCGGCAGGTCGCGGTCGTCGACGTCACCTTTCTGAGCGGCCAGGCGCCCGTCGGCAGCCTCCTGGGCCCGTCCGAGGCGTACGCGGTGGAAAAGTCCGAATTCGGCACCAGCCGGATCCGGCGCTGGTTCGGCCGCACCTGGCCCTGAATCGCCGGGCGGGATCCTCGAGTACCGGCGAGTCGCGGGACGGGCTATCCTGAGCCCGCAGTTCACGGTACGTGGCAGGCTCGAAGACGTATTTCGGGGTTTGAAGGATGACGAACGCGATGGCAGGTCGGCGTCGGAATCTCTGGGTCGTGGCGTCCGCCGCGATCGTGGGCGCGGTGGCCCTGGCGGGCTGCTTGCCGCCCAAAGCCGACCCTGCGCCGGCCCCCGCTCCTGCTCCCGCGCCGGCCCCGGCGCCCGCTCCCGCGCCGGTCCCGGATCCTGCCCTGGCTTCCGCGCCGAGCGGCGTGAGCGCCAACCCGGTCCTCACCGCACCGCCGTGCACGCCCCCGGCAACCTGCGCGGCGCCGGTGATCGAAGACTTCCCGGACCCGTTCGTCCTTCGGGTCGACGACCCGTCGAGGTGCGGGACGGACCCCGCCCCCTGCTACTACGCGTACTCGACGGCCGCGGGGTACCTGGGCCTCACCGACGTACCCGTCTGGCGCTCGCCCGATCGCACCACGTGGCACTGGGTCGGCACGAACGGCAACGCCATGCCGACCCGAGCATCGTGGGTGAAGTTCGGCGGGAACTGGGCACCGTCGGTGCTCTGGCGCCCGGCCGACAACCGGTTCGTCATGTACTACACCGCGGAGACGACGGCGGGTTCGGAGTGCGTGGGCGTGGCGACGTCGGCGAAACCTGACGGCCCGTTCGTCGACGTGCGGTCCACGCCGCTGCTCTGCCAGACCGCTGTCCGGAGGGACGATCGACCCGAGTCCGTACCTGGCCGCCGACGGTTCCCTGTATCTCGCGTATTCCAACAACTCGGGGATCTTCGCCCGGCAACTCAACTCGAACGGCCTCACCTTCAGCGGCGGCGAGAACACGTTGCTCAGCCTCAGCGGCGGGTACTCGTGGGACTCGAGCCACATCGAGGGGCCGAGCATGATGAGCACGCCGGCGACGGGGATCGTGCTCTTCTACTCCGCGGGCACCTACACCTCCTCGAGCTACCGGGTCGGTGCGGCGCATTGTGACTCGCCCCTCGGCCCCTGCCACCGCATCTACAGCACGGCGGTGCTGTCGTCCCGGGGTTCGATGCTCGGGCCGGGCGGACAGTCGCCGCTCCAGCTCCCAGACGGTACCTGGACCATGGCGTTCCACGCCTGGACGAACACCGTCGGCTACCCGGGTGGGCAGCGGAGTCTCCATTTCCTTCCGTTGACCTTCCCGTCGAACAAGCCCAAGATCGGCTGAGCGAGCCCGTCCGTCAACGTTCGCCATCGAGTCGGTGGCGAACGTCGGCACGGAGTGCGCCCTTGGCCACCTTGCCGCCGGACGCCCGGGGAAGTTCGTCGAGCACGATCAACCGTTCCGGGAACCATTCGGGAGAGACGCCTCGCTCCCGGAGAAACGCGACCAGCACGTCGAGATCCAGCGCCGCGCCGGCTTCCAATTCGACGTAGAGGCACACGCGTTCACCGAACACCTCGTCGGGCATGGCGACCGCGGCGGCCACCGCGATCCGCGGGATGCTCCGCGACCTGGGCTTCGACCGCCGGTGCGCTGATGTTCTTGCCGCCACGGATGATGATGTCCGACGTCCGCCCGACGACACGGAGGTACCCGTCGGCGTCGACGGTGCAGAGGTCGCCGATGCGCATCCAGCCGTCTGCAGTGAACAGCTCCTCGTTGGCTCCCTCGTCGTCGAGATAGCCGAGGCACGTGGCCGGTCCGCGACAGATCGGATGCCCCGGGGTGTCGGGGACCGTGACGTCGGCGCCGGCGTCGTCGAGGAGGCGCACGTGCATGTCGGGGATGACCAGGCCCGCGCTCTGGAGCCGGTGGTCGCGGTCGTCGCGCATGGTGGTACGACTCAGCGCGCCGGTTTCGTTCGACCCGTAGAACTGCAGGACACGGGCGCCGGTCACGTCTTCGAATCGCGCGGCCCGCTCGTAGGGAACGGCTTCCCCCCCGGTGAACATGCACCGGAGCGACGAGAAGTCGGCGTGCTCCATCTCCGCCGACTTCAACATCATCAGGAACTGCGTGCTCACACACGCCAACACCGTCACCCGCTCACGTTCGATGGCGCGGATGACGGCATCGGCGTCGAATCGCTCGTGCACGACCGTCGTGCTCCCGAGCACCGCCGGCGTCACGTGCGAGGTCCAGATGCCGAAACCGAACGGCGCGGGGATGGCACTGAGGAACACGTCGTCGCCGGTCATCTCGCCCGTGTCGACCGCGAGTTGATGGAAGTACATCCACCGGTTCTGGGTGTGCATCACGCACTTGGGCATCCCGGTCGTCCCCGACGTCGAGTTCACCAGGAACAGGTCATCGGGCCCGAGCGCGTGCGAGGCCCGGTCGAACTCGGGCGCGTCGCCCGCGTCGCCGTTCGCGTCGACGATGACGTGGCGGCGGACGGGACAGCCCGCCGCCCGCAACTCGTCGAAGAGCTCGCTCGCCGGACGATCGCGGTGCTCGCTGGACGTCACGAGGGCGTCGGCCCGGGTCACGGTCAGCAGATGGCGGATCTCGTCGAATCCGGCGCGGTGGCCGAGGCCGATGACGGTGAGCCCGGCCCGCTCGGCGGCGACGAAGGCCACGTGCACGGCGACGCCGTCGGCCAACAGGACCGCGAGCCGGTCGCCGCGGCGGAGGCCGGCGGCGACCAGGACCCGAGCCAGCCGGGTGGCGAACGCGTCGTAGACCGCCCAGGACGCGCTCGAGTGTTCGGTCACCAGGGCGGCGGCGTCGGGCCGCTCCGATGCCCAGGTCGCCACCGCGTCGCCGACCGTCGTTTCGCCCCACCAGCCGGCGCGTTTGTACGTGACCATGTCGGCGGGGTCGGGGGGCACCGGATCCTTCTACTACGCCGCGCCGTAGTGTGCCGGGAGGACGAAGGGGGAGCCCATGACGACGCCGACCGATGCAGCACGCGTCCGAGCGCAGGTCGATCATCCGATCATCGACGCCGACGGCCACTTCGTCGAGCTGGGTCCACTGTTCCACGACGAGATCGTCACCTACGTGGAGGATGTCGGGGGTCCCGCGATGCGGGAGCAGTTCCTCGCCACCGCGGCCTCGTTCGACACGTCGTCGAGTCTCGCGGACCGCGGCGACCCGCGTGTGCGCGAGCAGTGGAAGGCCATGCCGTCCTGGTGGGGTTGGCAGACCGCGGCGGTGCGTGACCGAGCCACCGCGCACCTGCCGGCGCTGCTCTACGAACGGCTCGACGAGATCGGGATCGATTACACGATCCTCTATCCGTCGATGGCTCTCGGGTACTTCGAGGTGAGCGACGTGGAGTTGTCGTCGGTCCTCTGCCGGGCGGTCAACCGGCACCACGCGCGGGTGTTCGAGCCGTATCGCGATCGGTGCACGGTCGGCGCGCTCATTCCGATGAACACGCCGGCGCAGGCCGTCGCCGAAGCCGAGTACGCGGTCCACGAGCTCGGCGCCAAGTCCCTGTTGATGGCCGGCTACGCGCGTCGGTCGGTCGCGGCGGGCGGCTACCGCCTCGACATGTTCGGACTCGACAGCGAGTTCGACTACGACCCGTTGTGGGCCACGTGCGTCGAGCTCGGAGTCGCGCCGGTGGTGCACAGCGCGCTGCAACAGCACCGGGTCACCCGTTCGATCTCGAACTACGTCTACAACCACGTCAACGGGCTCGCCGCCGCGCACGAATCGCTGTGCAAGTCATTGTTCCTCGCCGGCGTGACCTTCCGGTTTCCCGACCTGCGCATCGGATTCCTCGAAGGCGGCGTCGCGTGGGCGTGCGCGCTGTTCGCCGGACTCGTCGGCCACTGGGAGAAGCGAAATCGTGACGCGATCGGCGAACTCGATCCCGATCGCCTCGACGTCGACGCGCTCCTGAGTTACTTCGCCGAGTACGGCGACGCCACGGTTGTGGCACGGATGGGCGACTTGCGCGAGTACTTCAGCCGTCCGGCCGCGCGCCCGGTGCAGGTCGACGAGTTCGCCGCGTGCCGTGTCGATCGGATCGACGATCTGCGGACCCGCTTCGAGCCCAACTTCTACTTCGGCTGCGAAGCCGACGACCCGTTGGTCGCGTGGGCCTTCCGTGACGACGTGAACCCGCTGGGGGCTCGCCTCCGGCCGATCCTGGGGTCCGACATCTCCCACTGGGACGTACGCGACATGACCGAACCGGTCGCGGAAGCATTCGAGCTGGTGGAGCGGGGCGTGATCAGCGAGCGCGACTTCCGAGACCTCACGTTCGTCAACCCGGTCCGGATGCACGCCGGTGCCAACCCTCGGTTCTTCGCGGGCACCGTGTGCGAGTCGGCCGCCGCCGGTGCGCTGCAGGAGGTGCTGGCATGAACCGTGAGAATGCGCGCCCGCTGCGTTCGGTCGTCTTCGCTCCGGGCGACGACGCCGATGCGCTGGCGATGACGGCGGCGTCGGGCGCCGACTCGATGGTGGTCGACCTGGAGGAGCCCCGCACGCCGTACCCCGAGTCGGAGCGCGAGCGGGGGCGGTCGGTGGCGCACGAGTTCTTCGACGGTCGAGTTGCCGGTGAACTCCCTTTGGCGTTCGCCCGGGTGCAGCCGCCGTCGACCGGACAGACGCTCAAGGATCTCCGCGCCGTCGCCGGCCCCGGACTCGCCGGGATCCTGTTACCCAAGATCGAGAGTCCCGCCGACGTGCACGCGGCTGACGCGCTGCTCACCTGCACCGAAGTCGACTTCGGACTCACGCGGGGCGAACTCGCGATCTACCCGATCCTGGAGACCGCGGCGGCGATCCGGTTGGCCTACGAGATCGCGATGGCGTCGCCACGCGTGTCCCACATGGGAGGCGCGCTGTCCCGCTTCGGTGACATCCACCAGGCACTCGGCTACCGCTGGACCGCGGAAGGGGAGGAGACGCTCTTCCTCCGGTCCAAGGTGCTGGTCGACGCCAAGGCTGCGGGCATCCGGTATCCGATCAGCGGAATGTGGGGCGGGGCGCTCGACGATCTCGACGGTCTGCGCTCGTTCGCCACCGGCCTACGGAACCTCGGGTACTACGGGATGATGTTGGGCAGTGCCGAACACGTGGCGCTGGTGCACGACGTGTTCACACCGACCGCCGCCGAGATCGCCTACTGGCGTGAACTCGACGTGCTCGCGACCGACGCCGAACGCACCGGGATCGGACCCATCGTGCACGGCGATCCCCGCCAGGGTGAGGCCCACGTCGTGCACATCGCCCATGTCGGCTCCGCCCGCAAGAACCTGGACTGGGCCCGCGACCTCGGCGTCATCGACTGACAGCACCGAACCGGCGTCGTTCGGGGTGGCTCCACGACGGCGAACGACGCAAGTTCGTCAGAGCTCCGGCTAACCCTGCGCGGCGGGCAGCACCACTTCGGCGACGTGCTCGAGGTAGGGCCAGGCGAGCTCGGGCGGAATGCCGCCACACAGCGGCATGAGCATCAACATCCCGCCGCCGCGGACCATCTCGATCGCTTCGTCAGTGCTGTAGATCCTGTGCGCGGGCGACGTGGCGCGCAGTTCCTCGACCGTCTGCGCGTGCGAGATGCTCGCGGTGGTCTCGTCGCCCGGGTTCCAGTCGCCGTACATCTTCACGTCGTGGAGGATGTACTCGCCGATCTCGGCCCACGCCTGGTCGACGTCGTCGGCCACGAACATCGTCGTCGCCGTGTCTTTCGGTGGGAGCTGCGTCATGCCCGGCTCGAAGCCGTGCTCGCGGCACGACGCCTCGTACGCCTCGAGCATGCCGTCGCGGTTGCTCTGGGCCATGAACCCGAGCCCGTAGCGTCCCGCCCGCTTGGCGGCGGCGATGGAACCGCCGCCCCACATGACTGCGGGACCGCCGGGGGTGAGCGGTGGTGGGGTCACGTGGATGCGCCGTCCCTCGTGCTCGAACGCCTCACCGGTCTTGGCCTGCAGGAGCAGCTGGAGCTTCTCCTCGGCGATGCGACCGCGCTGCTTCCATTCGATGCCGTACATCTCGAACTCCTCGGGCCGGTAGCCCAGCCCGAGGACGTACGACACGCGCCCGCTGCTGATGATGTCGAGGACGTTCATGTCCTCGGCGAGTCGGATCGGGTCGTAGAACGGGAGGAGCGCGGCGGCGAGACTGATGAAGAGTCGATCGGTGCGCGCCGCGATTGCCGATGCCAGCACCATGGGCGACGGCAGGTAGCCGTCAGGTGACGCGTGGTGCTCCGAGATCACCGCGGCGATGCAGCCGCGCGTCTCCGCCCACGTGGCCATCTCGATCGCGGCTTTGTAGAGGTCGGTGGTCGACCCACCGAACTCCGGCGCGCGCATGTCGAAACGCATCGTGAACATGATCGGCGCCCCCCGGGACGTCAGGTCTCAGAATGTGAGCACGCCTCGCGCGAGGGTGCCGCCGTGCATGTCCTCGACCACGGTGTGGAACTGCTCCATCGGGTAGGTCCGGCTAACCATCCGATCAAGATCGAGGAGCCCCTTCTTGTACAGGTCCACGATCACCGGGATGTCGCGCTGGGCCCGCACGCCACCGGCGCGGCTGCCGATGATGCCTCGATCCACCTGGGTGAGGTGGGTGATCGGGATGTCATAGGTGACCCCGGGCGCGGGCACGCCGACCTGCACGCACACGCCACCCCAGTCGAGCACCTGCACCGCCTGTGACGTGACTGCGGGGTGTCCCACGCATTCGAACGACCAGTTGACGCCACCGGCCCCGAACGGACCCTCGGGCATCTCGGGCGTGAACGGCAGGAGTTCGTGGATGGCGGCGACCGCGTCGACCTCGGCCGCGTTCACGAAATGGGTGGCGCCGAGCTCGAGCGCAAGCTCGCCCTTTGACGCGACGGTGTCGACGGCGATGATGTGGTTGGCCGCCTTGATGCGAAGCGCCTGGATGGTGGAGAGTCCGACACCACCGGCACCGAACACCGCGGCGTTGTCGCCCGGCTGCACGTTGGCCCGGTTGAACACCGACCCCATGCCGGTGACGACGCCACAGGCGATGAGGCACGCGGAGGTGAGCGGCACCTCGGGATCGATCGGGACCGCCTGCACTTCCTTCACCACGGTCAGCTCGGCGAACGACGAGGTCGCGGCGAAGTTCCCGGCCGGTTCACCGCCGACGGTGAAGATCTCGCGCCGGTTGCCGAGGGTCTTGCGGCACCACGTGGGCTTGCCGACCGAGCACTGGTCACAGATCCCGCAGTTGGAGACGGTGGCGATCACCACGTGGTCGCCCGGTTTCACCCGCGTGACCTGGTCGCCGACCGCCTCGACGATGCCCGCACCCTCGTGGCCCATGAGCGACGGCGCTGGCCACGGGATGGTGCCGTCGATCAGGCTGACGTCGCTGTGGCACACGCCCGCGGCGACGAGCCGCACGAGTACTTCATTGGGTCCGGGGTCGATGACCTCGACGTCGTTCCGGACCTCGGCGCCTTCCCCGGTGAACACGATTCCACGCATGGCAGCACCCTACCGCCGGGCTTCGAGCAGCGACTGCGTGCCGTCGGTCCACACCTGGTCCGCCCGGCGGAAGCCTGCGCCGCGCAACCATTCCAGTTGGGTCTCCGCGGACGCCGGTTCCCGCATGATGTCGACCTCGACGAAGCACCCACCCGGAGCCACGAGTCCGAAGATCTCGCGCTGCACGCGCTCGATGACGGCCGGATCGCGCACATTGTGGATCGCCAGTGCCGAGACGACCGCGTCGAAGGGTGTCGCGAGCCCAGCGGTCCAGGAGGGGTCGCGCAGGTCGGACTGATGGAACGACAGCCGCGGGGCGAATCCCGCCAGCCGCTCGCGGGCGTGATCGAACATCGGCTCGGAGAAGTCCTGCAGCACCACCGTGGCGTCCGGCCATTCGTCGAGCACCTCGCCGCTCAGCATGCCGTACCCGCCGCCGACGTCGAGCACGTGTGCCGGTCGATCTCGGGGGAGGTCGAGCATCTGGGCGACCCGCCGCAGCACGGGTCGACGCTCCTCGTCGCGGGTGCGGTCCTGCGCGATCCAGTCATCGACGTACGCGGCGGAGTGCCAGTCGTGATGACCGGCCGGATCGGACGTCGTTCCCTCGGCCACGGCTTCAAAAGGCCATGAAGCCGCCGCCGTCGACCATGAGCGTCTGGCCGGTCATGTACCGGGACAGGTCGCTGGCGAGGAAGACGGCAACGGGACCGATGTCGGGTTCGGGGTCGCCGATGCGCCGCAGCGGCGTGCGGCCGACGAGCAAGCCGTCGGTGAAGACGGGACTCGTCTCGGCGACGGTCTCCATCGCGGGGGTCATCGCGACGGGCCCGATGCAGTTCACCCGCACACCCGCAGGACCCCACTCCCGGGCCAGACTCTTGGCGAGGCCACGCTGCGCGGCCTTGGCCACGGCGTACGCGGGAAGGTAGGGGCTGCCCTCGACGCCCGCAGCCGACGTCAGGAGGATCAGCGAACCTCCGGCCACTTCGAGGTGCGGGTACGCCGCGTGCGCGCAGAGGTACGACGCGCGGACCGCGGTGCCGAGCATCGCCCGCCAGGTGTCGTCCGGCACCATGTCGACGGCGAGCGGATCGCCGACCGGCGCGAGGGCGTTGTGGATCATGACGTCGAGCGCGCCGAACTCGGAGACCGCGAGTGCGACCGCGGCGTCGACGTCGGCGCGTTGGGTCACGTCGCAGCGGATCGAACGCGCCTGCCCACCGCGTTGAATGATCTCGTCCGCCACGACGTCACCCGTCTCGGTGCGTCGGGCCGCGATCACGATGTTGGCGCCGTGGGTCGCACACGCCGAGCGCGATCCCGCGCCCGACACCGCCTCCGGCTCCGGTCACGACGATGGTGCGACCGTCGAGCAGTGGGTTCGGGCGAGGGGAGCTCACAGGCCCATCCAGGTGCCGCCGTCGGCGACCAGCGTGTTGGCGGTGAGGAAGTGCGCGTCCGGGTCGTCGAGCAGCGCGATCAACGGCGCGAGATCGCCGGCCGGGTTTCCCGGCGCGCCGAACGCGGGCGTCGAGAGGGAGATGGCGCGGGTCAACGCGTCGCCGGTGTCGGCATCGAGCCAGTGGTGGGGCGCGGCGGCGATGGTGTTGACGGTGACGCCGTCGACGCCCCACTGCCGTCCGCAGCCCTTGGCCAGCACGCGTACCCCTTCGGCGACCGCCGCGAGCATGGTGAAGTCGGCGGCGCCCGCCATACCGATGGTGGGCACGACGAACACCAGGCTTCCCGAAGTGGCGCGAAGCGGCTCGGCGCTCCGGCGGGCGAGCCACCACGCGGCCTCCAGGCTGCGTTCGCAGCCCGCGGCCCACGCATCCTCGTCGAGGTCCATGAAGGAGCTCGCGATGACCACACCCGGCGCCAGCCAGGTGTGCACGATCTGGTCGATGCCGTCGAGCGCGCGTTCGGCGGTCGCGAGCGCGTCGGCGACCGAGTCCTCCGAAGCGAAGTCGCACTCGAGCGCCACGACGTCGACGCCGAGCTCGCGTAACCCGCCGACGAGACCGTCGGCGAGTGGACCCGACCCGGTGACGACCGCGCTCCGGCCGGTGATCGGTTGCGCCATCAGACGAGCATGATGGCGCCGCCGTCGGCCATCAGCGTCTGGCCGGTCATGTAGCGACTGGCATCGGAGAGGAGGAACTGCACGACGGGGCCGATGTCGTCCTCGGCGTCACCGTCCCGCGGGATGGGCTGGTTGGCGTAGGTCTCGGCGAAACTCCGGGCCCGCTCGGGATCCTCGTCGGCGGGCGGGGCGCGGTGCGCGGCCGAGACGGGGCACACGCAGTTGACGGTGATGCCGAACTTCCCCCACTCGCGCGCCGCCGATCGGGTCAACGCACGGATGGCCTCCTTCGACGACGCGTACGGCGCGTACCCCACCGCGCCGAGCAGCGCGGCATTCGATCCCATGGTCACGATCCGCCCACGGCCCTGGTCTCGCATGTGGGGAAACACCGCCTGCATGCCCCAGAGCGTGCCCTTCGGGCCGGTGGAGAGCAGGACGTCCATGTCGTGCTCGGTGATCTCGGCGAACGGGGTGACCGACCGGAAGGTCTGCGCGTTGGCCACCAGGCCGTCGACGCGGCCGAACCGTGAGACGGTCTGCTCGACCAGCGCGAACGCGCCGTCCCGGTCGGCCACGTTGAGCGTGGTCGCGAGGTGGGGAGCCCCGAGCGCATCGAGCTCCGCCGCGGTCTCCTCGAGCGCTTCGGCGCGGCGAGCGGTGATCACGATGAACGCGCCACTGCGCGCCAGGTGCAGCGCGATCCCGCGCCCGACCCCCTTGGAGCCTCCGGTGACGATCACCACCTGGCCGGCAACGCCGGCGTCGACTCGGTGCTCGACGGTCATGTGCGGAACCTCCAGCTGACGTGCGCGGCGCGGCTGCGGATTTCGTCAGCCCGCGCGCCGGCGTCGACCATCGGGTGACTTTCGGGGAGGCGCGCGGCGAGCTCCGCGGCGGGACCACTTCGGCGCGGATGGTCGGGTCGTTCGGTGGTCGGAACCAGCGGACCGTGGTCAACACCTCGGCGCGCCCGTCGGTGTCGAGCCAGTTCGCGGTGCCCGGATCCCTCCCGGTGAGCACGACCCGCACGAGGCCGTCGCCGTCGGCCGTGACCTGCCGGTGATTCCGGCTGGTGACGCGGGTGGCGTAGTCGAGCGGCTCGTACCAGGCCCGCGTGTAGGAGCTCACGCCCCAGAGGTCGGCGTCGCGTGGGTCCAGCTCGAGGACCAGGACCTCGTCGTCGCGCAGGTTGACGAACCCGTGGCTGTAGATGATGTCCTGCACGCCCCGCCCGGAGACGCCCGGCGCGCCGAACTGATTCGGCTCCTGCGTCTCGCGCAGGCGCGCCTGGAAATCGCGGAAGTAGACGACGGAGTGCTCGACCTCGTGGACGGCGGACTCCAACATCTCGGCCACCCGCGCCGCGGAGAGACCGGCCGCGGCCGTGCCCTGGGTGTCGAGTCGTTCGATCACGAACGTCGCCGGCTCCGCCGGGAGCCAGTCGAAGTAGTAGTCGCGCACGTGGACGAAACCGGGTCCGGGCCCGAGGGGCAGCCACGTTCCGGGTTGGTGCTCGCGGCTCAGCACGATCTCGAAGGCATCCCCGGGTCCCAGGCCGAGCTCTGAGGCGGTCACCTCGGTGCCCACCGCCGCGCCACCGCTCTGCGTCGTGCCCTGCTTGAGCTGGAGCACGAACTCCTCGCACGCGCCCATGCGACCCGACACGCGGTACGTGCCCTCGCCGTCGATGGTCGCGCGGCGCGCCACCTGGTCCACGTTCGGCCCGCCCCATGCGTACGTGGGGTCGGCGCTGCGGAAGAACACCGGGTGCGCCGGGTCCGCGTATCCGGTTGCGTACGTCAGCCAGCACGCAGCCTGCGTGGCGAGGTGGCGCACGCCTTCGGCCCGGTCACGCGGGTCGACGGGGTAGTCGTCTCCGAGGATGCGTTCTCCGACGGCGGCGAGCCGGTCGCAGAACTCGCGCCACGCCGCGCCCGTCAACACGCCATCGGCGTCCATCAGTCGCGTCGCTCGCCGACGAAGATCGCGGTCGCTTCGACCGTCGCGACACCGTCGACCACGACCTCGCCCGATGCGAAGCTCTTGCGTCCTTCGCTCCCGGTGTAGCGCGCCACGATGTCGACGGGCGCGCCGACCGGCGTGCCGCCGCGCAGCGACACCGACAGTGCGACGGTCATCCCGGTGGCGCCCGAGACCAACACGGCGACGCCGAGGACCTCGTCGAGTGCGCACGCGAGGACGCCGCCGTAGACGCGGCCCGGTGATCCACCGTGTTGTGGACCGAACGTGCACCGCGCCCGGACTTCGACGGGCGTCGGGTCGGTTCCGCGGGGCGGCTCCTTGGGTCGGTGGATCCACTCGATCGGCGGGGCTTGCGGGTTCAGGCGCCCGGAACCCGCCTGGTTGAGACTCTCGACGCGCCCGTCGGCGTGGCGGACCATGTAGAGCGAATCGGCGCGCCGCTCGGCGCGCAGGCGATCGGTGATCCCGGTGAGCTCGGCGGCGGCCGCCGCACGCACCTCGGCGTCGACGTCGGTCATGACCACCGCCTCGACCAGCTCCCGGGTGCGCGCCACCAGATCGAACGCCGACGGCGGAATCAGGGCCAGGTCGGGAAGCGCGTCCCCGAGCAGTTCGGCCACGCGGGCCGCGGACACCGGCGCACGGTCAGGAGCGGCCATGGGCGATGATCAGCCCACCGTGAGCGGGACCCGCGTCGGTCCCTGGACGTTGCCCGAGTGCATGTACTCGACACCGGTTTCGTCGACGTCGTACCGGGGATAGCGCGCCAGGAACTCCTCGAGCGCGACTTTGGCCTCGAGCCGTGCCACCGCGGCGCCGAGGCACACGTGGGCCCCGTGGCCGAACGCGAGGATGCGGGGATTCGGGCGGTGGATGTCGAAGTCGTCCGGACGTTCGAACTCGCGCGGATCGCGGTTGCCCGAGCCGAGCAGCAAGGCGACCTGGGCACCCTCGGGAATCACGTCGCCCGTACAGCTCGACCGGGCACGTCGTGGTCCGGGTCATGAACTGGGTGGGGCTGGTGTAGCGCAGGAGCTCCTCGACGACTTGCGTCATCAGCTCGGGCTCCGCGCACGCGTCCGACCGCTGATCGGGATGGGCGGCGAACAGGCGCACACCGTTGGCGATGAGCTTGGCCGTGGTCTCGTGTCCGCCGGCGATCAGCAACAGGCAGAAGCCGATGATCTGGGCGTCGGTGAGCGGCTGACCGTCGACCTCGACGGTCGACGAGCAGGCTGAGGATGTCGTCGGTGGGGTGCGCCCGCCGCGCCGCGGCAATCGCGGCCGACAACGCGACCAGGTTGCCCTCGGCGGTCTTGCTGGCTTCGGGAATGTTGGGCGCGCCCTCTTCGCGGAACAGGTAGGAATCGGTCCACTCGCGGACGTGCTCGTGTTCCTCGGGCGGAATGCCGAGCATCGTGGCGATCACCGTGGCGGGCAGGCGGGCCGCGAAGTCGGTGACGACGTCGAACTGCTCGCGGCCGTCGAGCCGCTCGACCAGCTCTCGCGCCCACGCCCGGATGATCGGTTCCAGCTCCGCCACCCGGCGCGGCGTGAATCGCCGGGCGATGAACTTCCGCATCGCGGTGTGCTGGGGCGGGTCCATGTGGATCATCGACCCGGCGGCTCCCTGGGGTCCTTCGTCCTCCAACGCGACGCCCTTGCTCGAGGTGTAGGTCGCCGGGTCGTGGAGTCCGGCGAGCACGTCGTCGAAGCGCGACAGCGCCCAGAAGTCGAGCTGTTCGTTGTGGTACGCGGGGGCTTCCTCGCGCAGCCACGCGTACGTGGGGTACGGGTCGCGGTGGAAGTCGTAGTCGAACGGGTTGAACTCCATCGGGCGACGATACTCAGAACCGGTAGCGTGCGCGGATGGCACCCTCGGCCGTCCGGACCGTGCTCGACGACCTCGTGTTCGGAGAGGGGCCGCGCTGGCACGACGACCACCTGTGGTTCAGTGACATGCACGACCACCGCGTGGTCCGTGCCACCGTCACCGGCGATGCCACGACCGTGGTCGAGATCACCGACGACGAGCCGTCCGGCCTGGGCTGGTTGCCCGACGGCCGCCTGCTCGTCGTCGCCATGGAGACCCAACGGCTCCTCCGGGTGGAACCCGACGGCCAGGTCGTCGTCCACGCCGATCTCTCGGCCGCGGCCCGGGGTTCACTCAACGACATGATCGTCGCACGCGACGGCACCGCCTACCTCGGCGACATGGGCGTCCGCATCCACGAGCTGGGCGCCGAGCGCCGGGTCGGCCAGACCTTCATGGTGAAGCCCGGCGGCGAGTGGTCGTGCGCGGCCGATGACCTGCAGTCACCGAACGGCCACGTGCTCACCGAGGACGGGCGCACCCTCATCGTTGCCGAGAGTGGCGGCATGCGGCTCACCGCGTTCACGGTGGCGGCGGACGGAACGCTCTCGGACCGCCGCACCTTCGCCGAGTTGCATCCCGAGTCGGAGCGGGTGCCGGTCGCGCCCCCGGACGGCATCTGTCTGGACGCCGAGGGTGCGGTGTGGGTGGCGGACCCCATCGGCGCGCGGGTGTTCCGCGTGCGCGAGGGCGGTGAGGTCACGGATTCCATCGGGTTCACCGACGTGATCCCCGTCGCGTGTGTGCTCGGTGGCGCCGACCGTCGCACGTTGCTGATGTGCGTCGCCGCGGACTGGAAGCGCGAAGCGGTCACCCGGGTGCGCAGCGGGCGTATCGATGCGTGCGCGGTGGACGTACCCGGCGCCGGTCGTCCGTAACTCAGACCACTGCTCGGGCGTGGGGGAACAGGTGCCGGAGGGCGCGGGGTGGCGTGAAGCGCGTCCATTCGTTCTCGGGTCGAGCCAGTCGGTCGGCGATGGCCACGAGGGCGGCCGGATTGTGGCCGAGTCCGCAATGGCTGCCGTAGACCTCGATGTTCTGACTGTTCTCGCCGTCGTCTTCGAGGCACCACTGCCAGCTCGCCACCCCGTCGGTTCGGCTGTAGATCGCCGTGGCCGGAACCTCGAGCAGCGGGAGCCGGTATTCGGATCGCTGCATCGTGTCGGTGTGGGGAACGTGCCACCGCTCGGCCATGCGGTAGAAGAACGCCGCGTTCGTCTTGTAGCGCTCGTCGATCAGGAGCCGGAACGGTGACCCGAGCGTGATGACCTGACGCACCGCCTCGGGATGACGTCGCGCAGCTTCCCGCCCGAGGATGCCGCCCGCGCTCCAGCCGATGACGCTGACGCTCCGGCCGGTGCGTTCCGCGATCTCGAGCAGGCGTCTCGGCGTCCCTTCGAGGATGGTCGCGGTCGGTCCGAGGTTCTGTCCCAACTTCCATCCGTGGCTCGAGTATCCGAGGCCGCGCAGTGCTGCGCGCAGGGGACTGGTGTAGGCGTCGGTCGCCCCGAACGGCGGGAGCACGAGGACCGGGTGGCCGTCGCCCCGGGGCTGCGCGAGCAACAGCGGCCATGACGCGAGGAACAATGCGAACTCGGGCCACGCGCGGACTTCGAGCGCAAGCAACGCCAGCGACGGCGCGCCCGCGACCGCCTCGTGTTCGTCCCCCACGCCAGCGAGCGTATCCCTCCACCGACGTAATCTGGGGATTGCGATGGTCACGTTGTTGCACGTCCACCACACGACGTCGCCGTCGGTGCACGCCATGTTCGAGGCCGCACAGGCGGGTGCCACCGATCCGCAGATCACCGGGGTGGACGTGGTCTCCGTACCCGCGCTGCACGCGACGGCATCGCGGGTCCTCGACGCCGATGGTTACCTGCTGGGGACGCCCGCCAACCTCGGCTACATGTCGGGCGCGCTGAAGCACTTCTTCGACCAGATCTACTACCCGTGCCTCGACGCGACCGTCGGGCGCCCGTTCGGCGTGTACGTGCACGGGAACAACGACACCACCGGCGCACTCCGCGCCATCGAGATGGTGACGACCGGGCTGCAGTGGCGAGCCGCGCAGGCGCCGGTGTCGGTCATCGGCGATCCGGGTCGCGAAGATCTCGCCGCATGCCGCGAACTCGGTGCCGCGGTCGCGGCCGGCCTTTCGCCCGGTTGACGGAACCGGATCAGCGCAGGCTGTCCACCTTCACGACCTCGCAGCTCGCCATCTCGGGATCACTCTCGGGCAGCAGGTAGCGCCAGAAGATCGTCCCGGTGCGGTGGCCACCGGTGTCGAGCCAGTTCGCGACACCGGGATCCGAGTGTGCGATCACGATCGTGTACGACCCGTCGGGCTCGTAGGCGATCTGCTTCGTGTTCAGGGAACTGCGGCGGTGTACGTACTCCAACGTCTGCATGTGGCGGTTCCACAGCATCACGTTCGTGAAGCGTGACGGCGGGATGGTGCCCCGCATGACGAGCGCATCTTCCGGGCCGAGGTCCCATCGGCCCATGGAATAGAAGATGTCGACCGCGCCCGCGGCATCGACGCCGGCGTTGCGGAAGCTCCACGGCTCGCCGACGTGGTTGGGTTCGTCGGCCACGAACGGTGCGGGCGACGGGGTGCCCGGGAGCGGCTGACCGACCGTCGTCTGACGGAGGAATGCGACGCCGGCGCGCAACCGGGCGGCGAACGTCTCGTCGTCGAGTGGAGGTGGAGGCGCGACGTCACCGAGCGCCTCGATGCCGATGCGCACCGCCACCGTCGGGTCGTTCTGCGCCGACTGCTCGCGGCAGGAAGTAGCTGCGCACGATGAGCATGCGAGCGTCGGGGTCGAGCTTGACCCAGTTGCCGTCGTGCGGCTCGGCGCTGAACACGATCTCGTACGCCCCGTCGGGCGCGAACGTGAACTGGCTGTCGTTGATGTCGGCCAGCACGCGCCCGTTGAAGCCGCCGTCGACGGCCTCCGAGTGCACCGTGAACGAGATGTAGGACTCCTCACCCCGGATCCCGAACACCCGGTACGACCGGTCACCTCGGATGCGGGCGAAGTGGTAGATCGAGTCGGGGTTGTCGCCCTGCAGCTTCCGCGCCGGGCTGACGATCGACGCCATGCGGGGATGCTCGGGGTCACCTTCCATGAAGAACTCCGACGCCGCGGACATGACCTCGGTCGCGTACCGGAACCCTTCGACGACGTCGAGGTCGTCGGTGAAGCGATCCTCGTTGAGCACGTACCCGTCGCGGATCTCCTGCAGCGCGGCAATCAGGTCGTCGAACGCCTCGGTCGACTTGGGGGCGCGGTTCATGAAACATCTCCTTGATCGGGCAATGGCAGGAGCTTCTGGTAGTCGATGAACGACCGCAACGTGTTGCCGCCGTCGACCGTGAGCAGTTGACCGGTGACCCACGACGATTCCGGGCCCGCGAAGTAGCGCACCGCCTGCGCGATGTCGTCGACCTCGCCGTGACGGCCGATCGGCTGCTCGGCCAAGAACGCGGCCATCATCTTCGGGTTGTCGAAGGCCGCGGCGGTCGCAGGAGTGCGGGTCATGCCCGGTTGCACCGAGTTGACGCGGATGCCGAGCGGTCCGAGCTCGTTGGCGGCGACGCGGACGAGTTGGTCGACAGCGGCCTTGCCCGCGCTGTACGACGCGAGGTAGCGCGCCGAGAACACCGCGGCGGTGGACGAAATCGCCACGAACGACCCGGAGCCGGCCCGCACCATTGCCTGACCGGCGTACTTGAGGAACAAATAGACGGGCCGGACGTTGGCGTCGACCTGCTCGCTGAATTCGTCGTCGTCGAACAAGAGCACGGGCTTGATGGCACCCAGACCGGGCACCACGACCGCGATGTGGAGACGGCGTTCGGCGTCGGACGCGACGTCGACCGCCGCCCGCACCGACGCCCCGTCGAGCGCGTCGCACACGGCGTGCGCGACGGTGAGTCCCTCGTCGGCAAGCGTCGCGGTCGCCTCGACGAGTTTCTGCTCGGTGCGGCCCACGATGGTGACCGTGGCGCCGTCGCGCGCCAGTGCCCGCGCCGATCCCAGGCCGATGCCCGAACCTCCGCCCACGACGATGGCGCGCCGACCTGCGAGTGCCTCCACTACGTCTCCCGTGGGTTGGCGGCGCGGGTCTCGGTCCAGTCGACCCGCAGCCGGCGTTCGGCGAACTTCCACGCGCCGCCGGCATCGGGTCGGTACGTGTCCTCGTAGCGGATGTACATCACGAAGTTGGTGCCGCCGTGCGCGTCGGGGGTCAGGTGGTGGGCAATGCAGTACACCTCGCCGGTGGCCTCGCGATCGCCGATCTCGTAGGTCGACTGGCCGAGCAGGTGGAAGGTCTTGGCGTAGCGCTTGATGACCTCGGGGATCCGGCTCAGCTGGTCGATGCCACGGATCTGACGCGGCTCGGTGCTGTCGCTCGGGTCGTGGATGGTGATGACCGCGTCGTCGTGGAAGAGCCGGACGAACGTTTCGACGTCACGGCGGTCGACGCCCTGCGCGTAGCGCTCGGCGAGCGCCCGCAGCTCGAGTTGCGTCGCAGCCGGTTCGGTTGGCGGCATCGTCGTCCCCCTGGTCAGGGGGGAGACTACGGCTTCGGACCTACGGTGGGCATCGTGCAGTTCAGCCCCGAGTTGCGCGACGACGTCCTGGCCGGTGGCATCACGCTCTCGTACCGGCTCTGGACCCGTCCGAAGGTGAAGGTCGGCGGTCGCTACGCCGTCGGTCCCGGACTGATCGAGGTCGACGAGATCGAGTTGGTGCCGTTCTCGAGCGTGACCGATCTCGACGTCAGGCGGTGTGGGGAGACGGACCGCGAAGGCCTCCGCCGGCGGACGGCGCACGCCGGCCCGATTGGCGACGACACGTTGCTCTACCGGATCGAGTTCCACCTCGTCGACTGAGGTGAGGGCCGGGTATCGCTCAGAAGTGCAATTGACCGTACGTGTTGCACAGACCGGCGCAATTGATCGCCACGAACGAGGCGACGATGAGCGCGACGTTGCCGCGTACGAGGTGACGTCGCCAGCCGGTCAGTGCGCGCGCCCGCATCGGCGCGGGCATGTACCACTCGGGCAGCACCGCGTCCGAGCCTGCTCCCGTGAGCTCCCAGAACGAAACCGCGTCGGCGCCGAGGCTGACCTCGGGATCGGCCGCGAGCGCCTCGGCGCAGAGCTCGGCGTCGTCGACCGGTGTGAGTGTGTCCATGGCGGCCTCCTGGAGCAGCTGACTGTGCATACGGTGCCACGCCGGTCCGTGGATGGCGCGGGGAATGGCGCGGGGAACGCGCAGCGGCCGTGGTCCGAACACCGTACGAGGCGACAGAATGGCCGGATGGCCTACCTCCCGACCGCCGACGTCGCGCGCATCAAGGCCCGACTCGACCACCCCGTCATCGACTCCGACGGCCACGCCATCGAGTACCTCCCGCTGGTCCGGGACATTCTGCGCGAACAGGCGGGTGCCGACGCGGTGGCGGCGATGGACCTGATCACCGGGGGTCCCGCCCTGACCCGCGGACTGTCCTCCGAGCAGATGCGCGGTGCCGGGCTGGTCCGGACGTCGTGGTGGGGACTCCCGACCCGCAACACGCTCGATCGGGGCACCGCGATGCTGCCGGAGCTGCTGGCGACGCGACTCCCGGAGCTCGGAATCGACCACGCGGTGTTGTATCCGACGTACGGGTTGGTACCGGCGGCGCTCGACGCCGCGGCCATCCGGTTGCCGTTGGCGCGTGCGTTCAACACGTTCTACGCCGAGGCGTTCGGTGACCACAGCGCGTTGCTCACGCCGGTCGGCATCATCCCGATGCACACCCCCGAAGAGGCCATCGCGGAGCTCGACTTCGCGACGAGTGAACTCGGGCTGAAGGCGTTCATGTTCGGCGGGCCGATCAGTCGCCCCGCGCCCGGTGTCGAACCGCCGTCACGCGCCGCGTGCTGGCTCGACTCGCTCGGCCTGGACAGCCTCTACGACTACGACCCGGTCTGGCAACGGTGCGTCGAACTCGGCGTCGCGCCCACGTTCCACACCGCGGCGATGGGGTGGACGGTGCGCGCATCGGTGAGCAACTACGTGTTCAACCACATCGGCATGTTCGCGATCGCGGGGGAGATGCTCGCGCTCTCGCTGTTTCTCGGTGGGGTGCCGCGGAGATTTCCCACCCTGCGGTTCGCGTTCCAGGAGGGTGGCGTGGCGTGGGCTGCGAGCCTCTACGCCAATCTGGTCGGCCATTGGGAGAAGCGAAACCGCGATGCCGTCGAGCACTACAACCCCGCGCATCTCGACCGCGCCCAACTCGTCGAGCTGTTCGAGCAGCACGGTTCGCCCCGATACCGCGAGCGCCTCGAACAACTCGACGACGGGTTGACGATGCTCAGCCTGCCCGACGAGGACCCGGCGACGCTCGACGAGTTCGCCCGCTGTGGCATCACCAGCGTCGACGACATCCGCGAAATGTTCACCGGCGCGTACCACTTCGGCTGTGAGGCCGACGACCCGATGACCGCGCTCGCGTTCGACGGCACCCGGAACCCGGGCGGCGCGCGCCTCAAGGCCCTGTTCGCGTCCGACATCGGTCACTGGGATGTACCCGACGTCCGCGGTGTGCTCCCCGAGGCGTGGGAGCTGGTGGAACACGGCCATGCCACCGAGGCCGACTTCCGCGCCCTCACGTTCGGGCACGCGGTCTCGCTCTGGGCCGGAGGGAACCCGTCGTTCTTCGCCGGCACCACCGTCGCGGACGCCGTGACCGCAGAGTTCGCGCGGGGCTAGCGTCCTGCCACTGGAGAGAGGGGATCCGGATGACCACAGTGGTGCTGGTGCACGGGGCGTTCCATGGAGCGTGGTGCTGGGAGCCGGTGCGGGCCGCGCTCGACGCGCGGGGCGTCGCCAACCTGGCGCCGGACCTTCCCCTCAGCGGGCTCGACGTCGACGCCAAAACCGTGCGTGCGGCGCTCGACGTGATCGACGACGACGTCGTGCTGTGCGGGCACTCCTATGGCGGCATGGTGATCTCGCAGGCCGCGAGTGGACGCGACGACGTGGCCCGTCTGGTGTACCTGTGTGCGGTGCAGGTGGCCGACGACGACGAGATGTCGACGGTGATGCGACCGACCGCGTTGATGGAACATCTGCAGCACGATCCCGACGGTGGCATGTCGGTCGATCCGGCGTTCGCGGCCGAGTGCTTCTACCACGACTGCGATCCTGCGGTCGCGGCGGCATCCGTCGCGCAGCTGCGCCCGATGGCGCTCGGAATCGGGCCGTCGTCGTCGACCGATGCCGAGGCGCTCCCACCGGCGTGGGTGGGCATCGCCTCGACCTATGTCGTGTGCACCGACGATCGGTGCGTGCATCCCGACGCACAGCGCGACATGGCCCGCCATGCCACCGACACCGTCATCTGGGACACCAGCCATTCGCCGATGTTGTCCCGTCCCGAACTGGTGGCCGATCTGCTCGCGGATCTCGCACACCACTCGACGGCAGGAGGTGCGTGATGCCAACCGTCCAGACGGTGACCGGGCCCGCCGACAGCGCCGACCTCGGTCGGACGTTGGTGCACGAGCACATCCGCATCTCGTATGCGGGAGAGGAGCTCGACCCGACGTACGCGTGGGACCGCGCCGAGACGGTGACGAGGGCCGTCGACAAGATGGGCGAGCTGCTCGACGCCGGCTTCCGGACGTTCGTGGACCCGTGCCCGATCGAGCTCGGTCGTGATCCCGAGCTCTACGCCGAGATCTCGCAGCAGTCGGGCATGCGCATCGTGTGCACCACCGGCTTCTACACGCAACACATGGACTCGGGCCTGCCGTTCTACTGGCGCGCCCGCGATCCCGAAGAGGTCGCCGAGCTCTACGTGCAGGAGCTGAACGACGGCATCGCCGGCACCGGGGGTATCCGGGCCGGCGCGATCAAAGCGGCGACCGGCACCGAGGTCACGCCGGCCGAGCAGCGCATGCTCACGGGCGCCGCGTTCGCGCAACGCGAAGTGGGCTGTGCGATCATCACCCACACCGAGAACTCGCGTCACGGCGACGTCCAGCAGGACATCTTCGCTGACGGCGGCGCCGACCTGGGTCGCGTGTTGATCGGTCACCAGGACGAGCAGACCGAGGTGGCCCCCATCCGCAAACTCGCCGAACGCGGCACGTTCGTCGGTGTCGACCGCATCGGGCTCGAGATCCTCGCGCCCGACGAGCGGCGCGCCGATCACGTGGCCGCGCTCGTGCACGAAGGCTTCACCGGCCAGGTGTGCCTGTCGCAGGATCACATCTGCGCGCTGACCGCGCCACGCTCGTCGTTCTACGTCCCGCCTGAGCACCGCGAGGCGAGTGCGGCACGCCGCGAGCAGATCGCGTGGCAGGTCTGGCAGCGGCCCTACACCTACATCGTCACCGACTTCGTGCCCAAGTTGCTCGAGCGCGGGGTCACCGAGGCCGACATCGAGACGATCTTCGTCGACAACCCGCGGCGGTTGCTGACGGGGGGTTGACCCGAGACGCGGTCACGTACCTCCGAGGCGAAGCCGACCGGGTACTCAGTCGGTAACGTCTGCCGCATGGATCTCGGGCTCGACGGCAAGGTCGCGCTCGTCACCGGTTCGTACCGGGGGACGGGGACGGGAATCGCGCGCGTGCTCGCGGCCGAGGGCGCGACGGTGCTGGTGCACGGGCTCGAACCGGGGCAGGCCGAGGCGGCGGTCGACACGATTGGTGCGACGGGCGGTCGGTGCCGTGCCGTGACCGGAGACCTCCGTACCGAGCTCGGCACCGCCGCGCTGGTCGCCGACGTGCGCGGCGCAGGTCGACCGGGTCGACATCGTGATCAACAACTACGGCGCGGCCGAAGGGAGTGACTGGATCGGTTCTGACACCGCGAGCTGGCACGGGAGCTACGACACCAACGTCGTCACCGCGGTCCGCGTCAGCCAGGCGTTCCTACCCGACATGCGAACCGCCGGGTGGGGCAGAGTCGTCTTCGTGTCGACGGTCGGTGCCACCCGGCCGGGTGACACGATCCCCGAGTACTACACCGCGAAGGGTGCGCTGCCGTCCATGGCGGTGAGTCTGGCCAAGCACCTCGCCGGGACGGGGATCACCGCGAACTGCGTGAGCCCCGGGATCATCGCCACCGCGGAAGTCGTCGCCAGCTACACCGAGCGGGCGCGCCGTGAGGGGAAGCCCACGGACTGGGCGAGCGTCGAGCGCATGATCCTGGATTCGCGGATGACCAACCCGTCGGGGCGGGTGGCGACACCCGACGACATCGGTCGCTTCGTCGCGTTCGTCGTGAGCGAACCGGGCTGGCATCTCAACGGGGCCCACCTCCGGGTCGACGGTGGTGCTGCCGACGCCGTGACCTGAGCTGCATGAGCGAACCTCTGCTCGACATCGACGCCTACGAGGACGCGGCGAGTGTCGCGGCCGAGCCGTACGCGTGGGAATACCTCGCGCGGGGCAGCGGCGCGGGAACGACCCTGGCGCGCGAACGTCGAGGCCTGGCGGCGGTGGACGCTGATGCCGCACCTGCTGCGCGACGTCTCCACCGTCGACCTGTCCACGACCGTGCTCGGGACCACCGTCGTCACGCCGATCCTGATCGCGCCCACCGCCATGCACCGGTTCTTCACCGAAGTGGGCGAGCTGGCAACCGCACGCGCGGCAAGCGAGGTGGGAACCGTGTACGTGGTGTCGATGGCCGCGACCACGTCGGTGGAAGACGTCGCCGCCGCGGCGCCCGATGGCCGACATTGGGCACAGATGTACATGCTGCGCGACCGGGGCAGAACCCGCGCGCTGGCGGAACGCGCGACGGGCCGCGGGCTACCGCGCCATCGTCGCCTCGGTCGACGGCGCCGCGGTGGGTCGGGGCATGGCCAGCGCGTCGGCCGGCCGCCTCGCACCTCCGGAGTGGGTCCGGTACCCGAACCTCGCGTCGGCCGACGACGCCGAGAGCGCCGACATCATGCGGATGGTCACCGACTTCGATCCGTCGGTCACGTTCGACGATCTCGCACAGTTCGGGGAATGGAGCGGACTGCCCGTCGTGGTCAAGGGTCTGCTCCGGGGTGACGACGCCGCCCGGGCCGTCGACGCCGGCGCGTCGGCGATCGCGGTGTCGAACCACGGCGGTCGAATCCTCGACGGCATCGCCGCCACCGCTGACGTGCTGCCCGACGTCGTCGACGCGGTCGATGGTCGCGCCGAGGTCTACGTCGACGGTGGGATTCGCAACGGTGTCGACGTGGTCAAGGCGCTCGCGCTGGGCGCACGCGCGGTGATGGTGGGCCGCCCGGTGTTGTGGGGACTCGTCGTGGACGGTGCAACGGGCGCGGCGTCGGTCCTGCGGCTGTTGGGCACCGAGTTCGAAGCCGCGATGGCCTTCTGCGGCGCCCGGACCGTCGACGAACTCACGCGTGATCTCGTGGTGCGTTCGGCGTCACTCTGACGTGGCATCGGGCGTTCGGAGTGGCGTGCCACGGGAGCCGGCCCTCGATCTCGACGTCGAGGGAGAAGCTGAGGACCGTGCGGATGAGGACGATGAGCGCGAGCCCGCCGACGTTCTCGAGCGACGGGTCGACGGCCACCGTGCGGATCAGGTCGGCGGCCACGAGGATCTCGAGGCTGAGCAGGATCGTGTGCCCGAGGAAGCTGCGCAACGCGCGGTAGATCACCGATGGTGCTTGCCGATGCATCATCGAGACGGCGGCCTGCGCGAACCCGAGGATGAACCCGACGGCGAGGACGGCGACGCCGACCGCCTCGAAGACCTTGGTGATGTCGTCCATCGTTTCGTTGAACGTCATACAGCCCTCAGAGGTAGTCGTCGTGGAGCAGGTCGTTGGTGGCCCACCATCCGGGAACCGCGGGGAGGAAGCTGGTGACGAGCTGGTCGGCGAGCACCGCGGCCACCGCGATCGACGTGGGAACGCCGACGGCGACCAGCGCGCCCGACATGCCGACCGATGACACCGCGGTGTTCCCGCCCGGGATCGGCACCAACGACGCCAGCGTGGACACGATGATGTTCAGCGACAACAGCGTCCAGAAATTGATCGTCCCGCCGAACGCGGCGATGCAGCACATGTACACGGCTGCGTACATGATCGCGTTGATCGCGTTCCCGCCCAGGAGCAACGCGACCCGTCGGGGTGAGCGCACCGCGGCCCACAGCGTGTTGGCAGCAGCCTTGGTGGGAGGCACCACCGTCTTGCGCAGCTTCGGGATGCCGAGCACGAGGCCCACGCCCACCACGAGGACGAGGATCACGATCAGGACGAGGGTGACGATCTTCTCGGTGGGGATCGGTTGGGTGTGGATCGAGTCCGGCGAGAGGACGAGCGCGACGCCGAGCAACATGATCTGGGCCACGATGTTGCCGACGTTGATCAGCAGGCCGCCGGATGCGACTGCGGACGCGAGGTCGACACCCTGCTTCTGCAGGAAGCGGATCTGCGCGGCCATGCCGCCGATCGCGGGCACCGCCAAGTTGGAGAACGACATCGACAACTGCAGCTCGGCGGTACGGATCAACGGGAGGTTGATCGGCACCGTTCCCATCAAGGCGACCGCGGTGGCGAAGTTGGTGAGCAGCGAGACGATCATCGCCAGCACCAGCCACCAGATGTCGGCGCTGGTGACCGTGTCCCAGAGCTCCTGTGGGCTCCCGACCTGGCTCAACAACGCGAACACGGCGATGAGCGTGCCGATCGCCATCATCAGGTTGGTGCCGCTGACCCGGTGGAGCTCCTGGAGCGGGGGCTGGGTCGTGCCCGTGGCCGTCGCCGCCGCGTCGCGAACCGCCGCGACCTGCTTGGACCGCTCCTTGCGGTGTTTGCGATCGGGTCGCATCTCGTGGCTCAGCGCGGCCGGCTGGAGGAAGGGCAGCGCCTCGATGAGCGCGGCGTCGCCGAGACCGGTCGCGCGCGGCAGCGACGGCACGGTCGTTGCCCACGATCAGCGCAGTGCTGAGGAGGAGCTCGGCGACGTCGGCGGCGCGCCGGCCGGTCGCCGCGGCTCCGGTCGCGGTCTCGAAGCCGTCGATCGCGACGTCGTTCGTGTGACCGGACGTGAGCACGACGTGGTTGGCATTCAGGCGACCGTGGGCGACGCGGGCCGCGTGCAACGCGCTCACCTGATTCCAGAGGTCGGCGAGCACCGGCTCGGTGATGGCGTCGGGATCGGCGTCGCACATCCGCGTGCCCTCGATCGGGCGCACTGCGATCAACGCGGCGCCGGGCCCCGCCGTCCCCGCCACGAGGACCGGCGGCACGGCGACGTGTGCGCGTTCGGCGAGCAGCAGTGCGTACGCCTGGGCCTCGACGTCTTCGAGCCGCGAGAGGTGGACGCTCGGTCCACCGTCCTTGTACGCGACGAAACGCCACGATTTCGACAGCAGCTGCGCGTCGGCCTCGTCCCGGCCGAGCACGCGCACCGAGAGATCGCCGTCGGCGTCGCGTGCGGTCATGAGAGTTCCGGTGCGCGGCTGGTGCTCCGCGAGGTGCACGTCGTCGGCCGTGACCCCGAGCTCCGCCAGCGCGGCCGTCACCTGCCGCGCCGTCGGACGGCCGCCGGGAGAGCCGAACACCAGGTGCACCAGCGCCGCCACCGACCACCCCAACGCCACCGCGGCCAAGAGCGCGTCGGGGAGCGCGGCACCGAGATACAGCGCGGCGAACGCGATCAGCAGGATCAGGAACTGACCGAGGCGGCGCACCGGGCGGGTGAGGTACGGCGATGCGACCGCGATCACCGCGACGATGATCCCGACGCGCACCGCGGGGAACGCGGCGGTGTTGTCACCGATCCGGGTGACGGCGTCGAGGCTGTGGGTGACACTCGAGTTGTCGACGACCAGCGAGCCGATGAACCGCGCCAGCACCCACGTGAGCAGTCCGCCGAGTGCGAGGTCGCGGGCGAGGCGCCGGCGCCCACCGACGATGGCGGCGATGACCACCAGGCCGACCGCCCAGAGCGCGCCGAGCGCGTAGATCAGGTGGAACAGCGACTCGAGCTCGTTCGGGAGACCGTTGAAGAACGTGAAGAGGTTCGACTCGAAGGCGGTGAGGTTGCCCTCGTGGGCGATCGACAGGACGAGGATGGTTGTGCCCAGGAGGAGGCGGATCCAGTCACTGGTGCGCCGGCGGTAGGGCTGCTCGGACGCCGGACCGAACGAATGGGCCCGCCACCGAGCGATGCGTGACTCGTGCGGTACCTCGACGAGTTCGGTCAAGCGGGAAGGACGACTTCCGGGAGCGGGTGCCGGTAGAGCTGGGACGCGTTCTCGCAGCACATCATGCGCAGCTCGTCGTCCGGAATGTGACCCCAGAGCTTCTCGATCACGAGCTGCGTGTCCGGCCACGTGCCGTCACCGTGGGGAAAATCGGTCTCCACCATGATGTTCTCGACCCCGATGGTGTGACGGGTGTCGATCGTCGACGGATCGTCGAGCGTGCAGAACCAGAAGTTGCGCTTGAGCACGTCGGAGGGCCGCTCCTCCCAACCCGCGCCGTACCCGGAGCGGTCGATCAGGTTGTCGAGGCGGTCGATCAGCATCGCCACCCACCCGATCCCGCCCTCGCTCATCGCGATCTTCAGGCTCGGGTGCTTGATCGGGTACTCCGACCAGAGCCATTCCGCGGAGGCCGTCAGCGACAGCTGCCCGAACAGCGTGGCGCCGATCTGGAGGCCGGGCGACGTCGGGTGGGCCCATCACCGAGCCCGAGCTGCCGACGTGCAGCGACACCACGGTGTCGGTGTCGACGCAGGCCTGGATGATGGGGTCCCAGTGGTCGCGCTGCCACAGGTCGGGGAGCCCGATCATGTGGGGCCGTTCGGGCATCGAGATGCCGGTGAACCCGCGCTCGGCGTTGCGGTGGATCTCGGCGACCGCGGCGTCGGGGTCGCTCAGGAACGCGATGCCGAGCGGGATGATGCGGGTGGGATGCGCGGTGTACCACTCCTCGAACAGCCAGTCGTTCCAGGCTCGGATGCACGCCTGCCCGAGCTCGGGGTCCTCTGCGTTGAAGAAGACGCGGCCGCAGAACCCGGTGACCATCGACGGGAAGTTCACCGCCGCCCACACGCCGTTGAGGTCCATGTCGCGCACGCGGGCGTCGACGTCGTAGCAACTCGGTCGCATCTGGTCGAAGCGGAACGGTTCCTTCTTCTGGGTGGGCTTCCGCCCGGCGATCGCGTTCATCCCGACCTGCGTGAACTTCTGCTCCTCGAACTCCCAGATCTGCAGACCCTGGGGAGTGTCGGCGACGCGCGGCGCCCGGTCCTGGAGGTGCTTCGGCAGGCGACCCTCGAAGGTGTGCGGGGGTTCGACGACGTGGTCGTCGACCGAGATCACGGTGTACTTCACGTCGCGGGGGAGTGGCTCCGGCAGAAACAGGTCCTCGGTCTTTTCCATCACACGTACTCCCAACGGTGTTCGGGCTCCGGCCCGCCGGTGCGCTCGATGCACTGCACGTCGAACCAGATCGGCAGCAGGTACTTCACGTAGAACGCGTGCGTGGTCACTGTAGGCCCGACCAGATCCTCGTAGACCTTGATGCGCATGCGATCGTCCTTGTCGGCGAAGCGCTGGCATTCCTCGAGCACGGCGTCGACTTCTTCCCGGGTGTCCATCAAGAGGCCGAGGTGGTCGTACCCCGGTGACGACATCGGCTCCTTGCCCTCGGCGAGGAGGATGAACTGACCGTCGTCCGGAAGCAGCAGGTGGCAGAGCTGGCCCACCACTTCGGTGTCGAGCGAACGCCACCCGAGGACGTCGCTGTAGAACGCGTCGACTTCGTCGCGGAACTCCTGGGTGAGCGTGCCGCGCGCGAACGACAACTCCATGTGGTTGAAGCGGAATTTCATGTCGGTGCTCCTGTTCAGGCAATGCCCATGAGGTCGGAGAGTCCGGTGCGGGTCCCCGCGAGGTAGCCGCCATCGACGGGGAGCGCGACGCCCGAGACGAACGATGCGTCGTCTGACGCGAGGAACAGCGCGGCAGCCGCGATCTCCTCGGGACGGCCGAATCGTCCGAGCATGTGGTCGTCGCGGTACTCGTCGCGGAACTGCGCCATGTGATCGCTGCCCATCACCGCACGGAACATCGGCGTGTCGATGAAGCCCGGGCAGATGGCGTTGACGCGGATTCCCGCGCGGCCGTAGTCGATGGCCATGTTCTTGGTGAGCATGACGACCCCGGCCTTCGAGGCGTTGTACGAGCTCCCGCCTTCAGTGCCCTGGAGGCCTTCGACGCTGGCGATGTTGACGATGCTGCCCGACTTCTGCTCGAGCATCGGGCGCAGCGCGTGCTTGTTGACGAGGAACGTGCCCTTGAGATTCACCTCGAGCACACGGTCCCACTCCGCGCCATCGACCATGTGCACGGGTCCGCCGCCCGCGACGCCCACGTAGTTCACGACGACGTCGAGGTGCCCGTGCTCGGCGACGATCGCGTCGATCAGTGCCGCGATGGCCGCCTCGTCGCGCACATCGAGCGCCCGGACGCCGTCACCGGGAGTCACGTCGGCGCCGATGACGGTCGCGCCTTCCTTGGTGAACCGCTCCGCGGTCGCGAACCCGAGCCCCGACGCCGCGCCCGTGATCAGCGCAACCTTGCCGTCCAACCGGCCCATCTACCTGCTCCCCGGGCAGTTCACTTGAACTCCGGCAGGACGTGCTTGCCCATGAGTTCGATGGTCTGCATCACCTTCTCGTGCGGGATCTTGTACGGGTTGACGAGACAGAGCAGCAGGTCGCAGCCCACCGCCTCGTAGCGCTTCGCCGCGGCGATGCACGCGTCAGGGTCGCCCATGACCGCGGAACCGGAGTCGCGCAGGTAGTCGATGGTGAGCTGACCCATCACACCTTCACGCTTGTATTTCAGCGCGTCGCCGGCGTACTGGTACGTGCCGAGCGCGCTGCCGGTGATTCCGCGTTCCTCCTGCCATTCGGCAACCGATGCGATGAGGCCGCCGCCGTACTTCGGGTACCACTCGAACGATTCGCGGGCGACCTCGGTGGCTTCCTCGTTCGTCGGTGCACACAGCACCATCGTGAACGTCGCGGCGGTGTCGTTGAGGAACTTGCCTGCTGGCTGTTCACACGCCGCGAGCCCCTTGCGGTACATCGCGATGTTGTCGGCGAGCTGCTCCGGCGGCAGCCCGACCGTGAACGAGCACAAGCCGATGCCGCGCTGGCCGATCTCCTCGTGACCGGGCAGGCTGCTGGTGGCGCCGAAGATCGGCGGGTGCGGTTGCTGCAGCGGTTTGGGCAGCACCCTCCGGGGTGCGCCCATCTGCCAGTACTCGCCCTGGGCCTGGTACTCGTCTTCGGTCCACGCCCCGACGATGTGTCCGAGCGCCTCGCGCCACATGGCTCGCGATTCGTCCGGTTCGACGTTGAAGCCCTCCAGTTCGGCGCGCGTCGACGATCGTCCGGTGCCGAAGTCGACCCGACCATCGGAGATGAGGTCCAGCACGGCCACCGACTCCGCGGTGCGGATCGGGTGGTTGTAGGGCTTCGGGAGCAGGCGGACGCCGTAGCCGATCCGGATGTTCTTGGTGCGGGCCGCGACCGCGCCGTAGAGCACCTCGGGATTCGAACAGTGCGAGTACTCCTCGAGGAAGTGGTGTTCCACCGTCCAGAACGCGTGGAAGCCCATCTGATCACCGAAGACGGCCTGCTCCAGGGTGTCCTTGTAGGCCTGGTGCTCCTTGCCGGGCGTCCACGGCCGTGCGACGGGAATCTCGTAGAAGAGGGCGAACTTCACTCTGGACCTCCGGGGCCGCGTTCAGCACGGGACAGTAACGCAGCCAACCCTCAGGTGAAGGCGGGCCGGAGGGGCATGCCGCTGGTGCCGGCGGTGGTGGCGGTGGCCAGCACCTGGTGGACCTGGTTGTCGTCGTGCTCGAAACCGACCGCGGCCGCCGCCATGTAGAGGCGCCAGACCCGCGCCCTGCCCTCGCCGACCTCGCGCACCGCTTCGTCCCAGTTGGCCTCCAGGTTCCGGACCCAACATCGAAGCGTGAGCGCGTAGTGCTCGCGCAGGCTCTCGACATGCCGCGCTTCGAACCCGGCGCGCTGGACCGCGGAGACGACGTCGCCGATCTCGTGGAGCTCGCCATCGGGGAACACGTAGCGCTCGGTGAAGCTGCGGCCCAGCCACGACGGCGCGAAGCGATGGTGGTGCATCTTCCCCGCGTGGTGCGGTCGACTGATGCCGTGGTTCAGGAGCCGACCCTCGGGACGCAGCAACGTGCGACAGCGAGCAAAGTACCGGTCGAGCTCCGAGAGCCCGACGTGCTCGAACATCCCGATCGAGCTGATGGCGTCGTAGGGACCGTCGGTCACATCGCGGAAGTCGGCGTGCCGCACCTCGATGAGATCACCCAGGCCGCGATCGGCGGCGCGCTTGCGGGCAAGCTCGGCCTGCGGGCGTGACAGGGTGACGCCGACCGCGCGAACCCCGTGATGTTCGGCCGCGTGCAGCAACATCCCGCCCCAACCGCAGCCGACGTCGAGGAGTCGCATGCCCGGCTGCAGATCGAGCTTGCGGCAGATGAGCTCGTGTTTGTCCGCCTGCGCGTCCTCGAGCGTCGCGGTGTCGTCGTGCCACACCGCGCACGAGTAGGTGAGGGAAGGGCCGAGCACCATCTGGTAGAAGTCGTTGGAGACGTCGTAGTGATGCGCGATCGCGGCTGCGTCGCGCTCACGTGAGTGGCGACGGCCGTGCAGGCGGGCCTCCTCGGGAGGCGGCGGCAACGGCTTGAGGCCCGACAGACCGACCAGCTTGACCGCCGCGGCGATCTGCCGCGGCCCGAGCTTCAGCTCCTCGATGTACTCGGCCACCGACATCACGTCGAAGATGTCGCCGTCGACCTCCAGCTCACCCGAGACGTAGGCACGACCGAAGCCGAGTTCGTCGGGCGCGGTGACGATCCGGCGGAGCGCGTCGCGGGACCGCACGACGATCGTGGTGTGGGCATCGACCGGCCCGAATCGTGAGCCGTCGTAGGCGCGGAACGCCACGGGGACGTCGGCGCCGAGCACGTCGGACAGGAGATCCGCAACGCTCATGCTTGCCTCATAACAGTGGAAAATGATTGCAGATGTTCGTGCGCGGCGCCAGCGTGCGGACGCCCCGGCGGTCAGCCGCGGACGAGCATTGCGACGAGGGTGAAGTGGCACGCGGCGGCCGCCACCGTCATCACGTGCCAGACCTCGTGGTATCCGAACACCAGTGGTCGTGGGTTGGGTCGCTGGGTCTGGAGTCCGATCGCGCCGAGGGTGTAGAGCACCCCGCCGGCGAAGAGCAGTCCGAGCTCGGGGGCACTGAGCGACTGGACCACGGCCGGCAGAGCGATGACCACGATCCAGCCCATGCCGATGTAGAGGTAGCCACCGACGCGGTGGAGTGCGGTGAACCGCACGAGGGCGAGGGTCACGCCCACGGCCGCGACCGTCCACACGATGGCGAGCAGGGCGATTCCCCACGCCGGTTGCAACGCCAGGATCGTGATCGGGGTGTAGGAGCCGGCGATCAGCACGAAGATCATCGGCGTGATCGAGGCGTTGGAGGCGCGCGCGGATCCTCGGGGTCCAATTCCCGGTGTGGTACGTGGCGCTGGTGCCGAACAGCCCGGCGAGTGAGAGCGCGAACAGGATGGCGGCGACGTGCGCCGACACCCCTGGCTCCACATCACCAGGGCCAGGCCCGCGGGCAGCGACAGCACGAATGCGCCGAGGTGGATGCGGCCCCGCCAGCGGGGCTTGGGGGTCGGCGATTCCATCGACCCAGGCTATGAGGCGGCCGGGCACGCTCGCGCGCGCGACAATGAACGCCCCCCGCTGCGATGTGCGCAGGGCCGAATCCCTCCTGGAGCTGTTTTCCGTGCTGACCGTTCGTGACCTGGTGGTCGAGGTCGGCGCGAAACGGATCGTCGACGGCGTGACCCTGCAGGTCCGCCCGGGCGAGAAGGTCGGTCTGGTCGGACGCAACGGCGCGGGCAAGACCACCCTCCTGCGGGTCCTCGGCGGCGCCGACCGGGCGCGATCCGGCACCGTCCGGCGCGCCGACCTCACGGGGTATCTCTCCCAGGATCCGCGCAGCGACGCCGTCCCGGACGACACCACCGTGCTCGCACACGTGTTGTCGGGCCGCGGTCTCGACGAACTGCTCGAACGGATGGAGAAACTGCGCATTGCGCTCGAGGAGTCCCCGTCGACCGAGAACATCCAACGCTTCACCACCGCCCAGGAGGCGTTCGAGGCGGCCGGCGGCTATGCCGCCGAAGCCGAGGTCCGGAAGCTGGCCGACGGCGTCGGGTTGCGCGCCGACCGTCTCGACCTCCACGTCGGCGCGCTCTCCGGCGGCGAACGGCGGCGGGCCGAACTCGTGCGCATTCTCTTCGGCGGCAGCGAGCTCCTGCTCCTCGACGAGCCGACGAACCACCTCGACGCCGACGCCCGAAGCTGGCTGTTGAAGTTCCTCCGTTCGTACCGCGGCGCGTTGCTCGTCGTGAGCCACGACCTCGACCTGCTCGACGAGGCGATCACGCGCGTCGTCCACATCGACCGGGAGTCCGAGGAGGGCACCGGCGATGCTCGTCGAGTACAAGGGCAGCTACTCGCAGTATCTCGTCGCGCGCGAGGAGCACGAGGCGCGCGACTCGAAGCTCGCGGATCGTCAGACGCGCGAGATCGCCCGGCTCAAGACACAGGCGAGCGGCATGCGCGGCCAGACCGCCAAGCGCGCCCGCGTCGCGAAGAACCTCGACGGGCGTCGCGCCACGCCTCGAAGCGACGCGGGTCCAGAACACGGCGAAACGCCGCGCGCTCGCAGTGCGATTCCCCGAACCGCCGTCGGCCGGCCGGACCGTGCTCACCGCCACCGAGCTCTGGAAGTCGTTCGGCGCGCTCGATGTGTTCGCCGACGTGACCTTCGACGTCGGCCGTGGCGAGCGACTGCTGGTGATGGGGCTCAACGGCGCGGGCAAGACCACGTTGCTCAAGGTGCTGGCCGACAAGCTCGCGCCCGATCTGGGCGAGGTCGTGCTCGGGACCCACGTGTCGGTCGGGTACTACGCCCAGGAGCACGAGGGGATCGTCCCCGGTCGCACGCTGCTCGAGCACATGCGCGAGGCGTCGCCCGTCGGCGACGGCGCGCTGCGGAACCTGCTCGGCATGTTCGGGCTGAGCGGCGAGAAGGTGTTCCAGGACGCCAACACGCTCTCCGGCGGCGAGAAGACGAAGCTCGCGCTCGCGCAGCTCGTCGCCGGGCGCCACAACGTGTTGCTGCTCGACGAGCCCACCAACAACCTCGACCCGTCGTCACGTACGGCGACCGGTGAGGCGTTGGCCGCCTGGCCGGGCACGATGATCGTGGTGAGTCACGACGTCGAGTTCGTCCGTTCGTTGGCGCCCGATCCGCGCGCTGCTGATGCCCGACGGCACTCTCGACTACTTCGACGACGACATGCTGGACCTGCTCGAGCTCGTTTGAGCATGACGCGGACATTCAACGAGGAGATCCCCGTGCTCGATGCGCCCGAGTTCCACCTCTACCTCCCGCAGATGCGGCTGACCATGGACGCCATGGTCGAAAAGGCCCGGGGCGCAGAGGCCGCCGGCTTCGTCGGCATGGCGGGGATGGACCACCTCGCGCCGCCGCTCGCCGAGCAGCACGACATGTACGAGGCGCTCACGACGCAACGCGTGGTTGCTCGCGCACACCGACCGTCTGGTGCAGGGCCAGCTCGTGCTGTGCGACGCGTTCCGCCACCCCGCGGTGCTCGCGCGTGAAGCGGTCACCCTCGACCACGCGTCGGGCGGACGCTTCGAGCTCGGCATCGGTTGGGGTTCGGTGGTCGACGAGTTCACGACCTACGGCGTGACGGCCCATCCGCGGCACGCGAGCGCGTCGGACGCCTGAAGGAGACGCTCGAGATCCTGCGCGCGCTCTGGACCGGCGAGACGCTCGACTACGACGGTCGAGTGGTTCCAGCTCGTCGCCGCGCGCCAGATGCCCGACCCCGCTCGACAAGATCCCGATCGTCATCGGTGGTACCGGGACCGAAGACGATGGCAGCTGGTCGCCGAGCACGCCGACTGGTGGAACGTCCCCATCCACCAGCTCGACCGGCTCGACGAGATGCGCGAGTCGCGCCGGTGACGCCCGCGTGTCGGTGCAGCAGCATGTACACGTTCGCGCCCGAGGGCGTCCGACCGGGCCGGCGATCGAGGAGCCGGCGCGGCGCCGCTTCGGGTACTCGACGCCTCGTCGTCGGTGGGCGCGACGAGATGCTCGACCACTTCCACGCGATGCAGCGAGCGCGGGGTCGAGCGCTTCTACGTGTGGTTCACCGACTTCGCCGCCGCCGGCGACGCTCGAGGCCTTCGGCGCCGAGGTCATCAGCAGCGTTCTCGATGACTCACGCGGGCCCGTCGGCGAGCATCGCGTCGGGGCGCGTCGTCGTAGTCGCGGATGAGGCCACGGTTGCGCAGCGCGACCGGCGCCCGCTCGGGCTGCATCGACCAGCACACCGGACTGCAGGCCGGGCATGTCGGCCAGCGTGGGGTAGCTGTCGAGGTCCATCCCGCGGCTCATGCCGATGCTGCAGCGCGGCGCTTGAGGACGATGGCGGCCTCGGCGGTGTCGGCGTCGAAGGTGGCGTCGGCCCAGCGGGCGAACCCGCCGGTCGCCTCCGGCGTAGGGCTCGGGTGCGACGATGCGAGCGCCCTCGCATCGTCCCAGCGCAGGAGGGCGGTCGCCGTCGCGCGCGAGGGTGACGGTGTGGCGCTGCGCCGTCGAGCAGCCCGAACGGCACTTCGATGTCGTACTGCCGCCGCGGCGCGCCGCCGGCGAGCACGCGGGCGGCGTGCGCGACCGCGAGCGTCGCAACGTCGAGTTGGTGCGTGCAGTGCTGGTCGGACGCGTCCGTCCGGCGACCTCGAGGCAGCGGTCCGAGAGGGGCATGCCGACCAACGCCTGCAGCTGCGCGCCGGCGGCGTCGGGCACGTGGTCCACGGCGCGCGCACCGAACTCACTCGTGATCGCATTCACGCGCTCACCGTCGTGCTGGACGTGCACGGTGAAGTAGTGCTGGTCGTCCTCGAGTCCACCCAGGACCGTGCCGGGCGTCGGTCACGACGGTCCGGATGCGACGTCGGTACACGGCCGTGCGGGAAGTAGGTGGGTGGGTGTCGGCGTCCAGGCCTCGAGGGTATCGCCGCGACCATGCGGGTACCGCGTCACGTTTCGGCAATACTGCGCACGCTCGCGGGAACGTTCCGGTCCGAGGGAGGACACCGGCATGAGCATGCGCATCACGTTGACGCCGGACGAGGAGCGCGCCGTCGCGGACGCGTACTCGCGGACGTGGTGGTTGTGGCTCGATCGCCGGGATCCTGTGGTTGCTCCTCGGGCTTCGTCGTGCTGTCGCTGCGCCCGGCGTCGATCACCGCCTGCGCGATCCTGATCGCGATCGCGTTCTGGCTCGGCGGCGATCACCCAGCTCGCGCTGGCCTTCGTGCTCGAGGGCGGATGGCGCTGGCTCGCGATCATCGGCGGCACGCTGGCGATCGCGCGCCGGCATCGCCGCGCTCGTGTGGCCGCATCCCACGCTCGTGGTGATCTCGGTGTTCGTCGCGTGGTACCTGCTGATCCGCGGCGTCTTCGACGTGGTGCATCGCGCTGTCGCACACGCACGTGCGCGGCTGGTGGATGCCGCTCATCGCCGGACATCGTCGGCATCGTCGCTGGGCGCCTGGGCGATCGGGAACCCCGACCGCTCGGTGCTGCTGCTGGTGTCGATCATCGGCATCTGGTCGATCTTCAAGGGCGTCGCCGACCTCGTGGCGAGCTTCGAGTACCGACGTCTCGGCAAGGAGCTGGCCGCATGAGCGACGACCGACCCACCACGCCGACCACGACGCCGGAGCGACCGACGTCGCCGAGTCGTCGAGGCCGAGACGCGCGGAGCCCGACGCGCGGCTGGTCGCCGCGGCCGAGGCCCGCGGGACCGAAGACCAAGCCGGACAAGGGCAAGCGCTGGCAGCGCATCGTCTCGGTCGTCCTGCTCGTCCTCGGGTTCATCCTGGTGCCGCTCTCGGCGGTCGCGATCTGGACACACAACCAGCTCACGAACACCGACCGCTACGTCGAGACCGTCTCGCCGCTCGCCGAGCAACGAGGACGTCCAGCAGACCGTCGCCACGGTGGTCGTCAACGCGATCTTCGCGCAACGTCGACGTCGAGCAAGCGCGTCGAGGACGCGCTGCCGAAGCGGGCCAAGCTTCCTGGCGAGCCCGATCGCGACCGCGACGCAGAGCTACGCCACCGACGTGACCGAGAAGCTCCTCGCGTCCGACCAGTTCCAGATCTGTGGGACGCCGCCAACCGACGCGCACACGACGCAGCTGGTCGCCCTCCTCACCGACGACTCCGGCAAGGCGACCGGGGTCGGTGACCATCAAGGACGGCAAGGTCACGCTCGACCTCAGCAACGTGATCACGCAGGTGCAGGGCAAGCTGGTCGACCGCCGGGCTCACGTTCCTCGAGAACGTGAACGTGCCGCCGGTGTCCCGGACCATCGCGATCATCAACACCGAGGGTCTGGCCGAGGCGCGGCAGCTACGTGTCGATCCTCGACACGCTCGCGTGGGTGCTCCCGGTGCTCGGCGTCGCTCGCGCTCGATCGGGTCGGCGCTCATCGTGCCAGCACGCCGCCGTCGTGCCGACGATTCGCGCGGCGCTGGTGCTCGTCGCCGTCGTGCGCGTTCACGCTCGTCCTGCTGGCGATCGGGCGTTCGCTCTACCTCGACGCGGCGACGGTCCGAACCAAGGACGCCGCTCGGGCGGTGTTCGACATCCTGGTGCGCAACCTGCGCTACGGCGTGATCACGCTCGCGCGTGGTCGGGGTCATCGTCGCGCTGGTCGCGTACTTCGTCGGACCGTCGGCGCCGGCGAAGGCGCCGCCGAGTTCGCCGTCGGCGGGCGATCGCCGGCGCCCGCAACAAGGCCGGTGACCTCGGATACCAGCCGAACGCGTTCGAGGAGTTCGTCGGCGCGCACAAGCGGGGCGCTCGAGCTGGCGATCGCAGCGCTCGCGGTGCTCGCGCTGGTGCTGTGGAGACCAGCCGGGGATCGGCGCGGTGCTGTTCATCTTCGTGATCGCGCTGATCCTGGTCGGGCGTGGTCGAGTTCCTGGCCCGGGGCGTCGGTCCCCGAGACCGCCGAGGCCGTCGAGGACGGCGAAACCGCCGAGCCGTCGAAGAGCCCTCGAGCGTCTGAACCCGGTCCGCGCTACTCGGACTTCGACTTCTCCTGCGGCCTTCTGGGCCTGCTTCCACGCGCGCACGCGCTGGAGGTTCTCGGGTGAGTCGATGTCGGCGACCGAGCGCGGCTTGTCGTCGGAGAACGGTGCCGCGTACTCCTCCCAACCCTTCGGCGCGACCTTCAGTCGCTTGCCGAGGATGGCGAGGAAGATCTTCGCCTTCTCGTCGCCGTAGCCGGGGAGCGCGCGGATGCGGTCGAACAGCACCTGCGGGTCCTTCACGCCCTTCCAGATCTTCGCGGCGTCGCCGTCGTACTCGCTCGACGATCGTGCGTCGCACAGCGCGTGCGTGCGCTTCGCCATCGACGCCGGGTAGCGGTGGAGCGCGGGCTTCTCCTTGAACACCGCTTCGAGGTCGTCGAGCGGCATCGCCGCGATCGCCGCGCAGTCGAGACGACCCGAGCCGGTCGCGCAGCGTCGCCGGACCGCGGAACGCCCACTCCATCGGCACCTGCTGGTCGAGCAGCATCCCGATGACGAGCGCGAGCGGATCGGTGACGAGGAGGTCGTCGGCCGCGGGGTCGCCGGTGATGGGGATGGTCGCAGTCGGCATGCGCGCGCAGCCTACCGAGGGGACACCAATTCGTGACGCGGTGTCGGTAGTGTTCCCCGGATGTCCGCTTCGGAGCCGCCCGAAGATCCCAACGCCTGGAACCCCGACGACACCGGCGCGGTGCCCGTCGGGCCCGAACCCGAGCCCACCGGCGCGGGCGGTGCCGGCGGCGCGGGCGGCTGGGGTGAGCGCACGCGTCGAGCCGTTCGCGATCGCCGCGCTGGTGTGGGCGGTCGTCAGCATCGTCATCCCCGTCATCGGCACCATCGTCGCGTTCGTGCTCGCGGCGCAGCGCCGCCGACCTCATCCGTCGGTCGCGTGGTGAGCGCACCGGGCACGCAGTACGTCACCGCGGCGCGGATCGTCGCCGGCGCGGTGCTCGCGCTCTGGATCATCGGCGGCATCGCGTTCCTCGCGCTGCGACGACGGCGATTCGACAACGACAACGTCGCGGTGCCCACGCAGCCGCCGTCCACGTCGATCGCGCCCGCATCGACCACGTCGACGACCGCGCCGGCCACGACGACCACCACGAAGCCGCCGGTCACGACCACCACGCGCGCCGCCGCCCACCATCACGGTCATCCCGCCGCCGCCCACCGAGGCGCCCACGACCACGCCGCCCACCACCGCGCCGCCGACCACCGCGCCGCGCCGCCGACGACCGCGCCGCCGACGACCGCGACCCCGACCACGACGAAGCCGCCGCCCACGACCACCACCCCGACGCAGGGCGGCGGCCAAGGTCCAGGCCAAGCTGCTCACGAGGATCGGCGACAGCAACCGCGGCGTCCCGCAACGACGAGCGCGTCGTCGTGACCTACACGCCGGGCAAGGACCTGCTCGTCACCTGGGCCATCAACAACGGCGATGTCGGTGACGCACCCGACCGGCACGCCCGACGTGCACGGCGCCGCCGACCGACCCGCCGCCCACGACGTCGACCACCACGCTCGACGGTGCCCGACGCACGACGCCACGACCACCACGACGCCGACCACGACCACGCTGCCGGGGCAAGCGCACCACGCAGCAGCAGGCGCGGCTACGAGGCGAAGCAGATCCTGCAGTCGATCAAGCCGCAGATCACAGAGCCTGAAGCTCGACATCCCCGGCGTGCAGCTCGTCGGCACCTACCCGATCGAGGCGGACGGTGACGACGACGTCGTCCAGGTGCTCTACACGCAAGGCGACGGTGCAGGGGAACCTGCCGGCCTACCAGAAGATGTTCGACGTGCCGCCGGCCGAGGTCGTGCAGTGCCTCAACCCGGCGTTCGAGCTGACCTGACCGCCCCTCCTCCCCCAACCCTGCCCCAACCACCCGACCCTCGCCCCAAAAGGTAGCGATTCGTTTCAGACTGTGAAACACGTCGCTACCTTTTGGCGCGGCGCGAATGAGTGTCGTACCCGCGAGCGAGACTCGACGAACGCTTCCCCGGTGTGTGAACCCGGGAGGAGCACCGTGTCGGTCGCGAGCTGAACGTCGATTCGCAACCCAGGCCAGTCGGCAACACGGCGTTTTCACCCTCGAACAGGCGCTCGACGAGCGGGCTCTCCCGACCGACGGTGCGCCGTCGGGTCGAACGGCGAGCCTGGGAGGAGGTCGCGCCGCGGGTCTATCGGGTTGCGCTCACGGCCGAGGCCGACTGGCGGGTGCGGACCATGGCGCACCGCGCTCTCGGTCGGCGGCGTCGCGTGCCGTCGCAGCGCACTCGCGCTCTACGGCCTCTGGAGCCCACCTCCAGCGCCGGAGGTTCTGGTCGTGCGAGGTACCCGCACGACGGCTCGCGCTGCCCGCAGACATCCACCGACTGCCTACCGCCGAGCGATGTCACCGAGGTGCGACGCGGATCCCGGCGACGACGCCGGTGCGAACGCTGATCGACATGGGCGGGCGCCTGCCGCTCGCGCTCTTCGAAGACGTGCTCGACACCGCGATCGTGCAACGACTGGTGCGGGTCGAGCGGCTCGAGGCCCGGCGCGCAGGAGCTCTGGGCGCCGCGGCGGAATGGCTGTGCGCGATCGTGCTCGAGCTGCTCGAGCAGCGGCATCCCGGAGCTCGCGCCAGGCGCGCGAACGTCTGGGAGGCGAAGGTGCTGCGCATCGTCCGGCGACTCGGGCTGCCCGAACCCGAGGTCAACCACCGCGTGCGGGTCGGCGGCAGCGTGCGGTACCTCGATCTCGCCTGGCCGGACGCGAAGGTCGCGGTCGAGTTCGACGGATTCGTGCCGCACTCGACGCGCCGCGTCTTCGACGACGACCGCGCCCGTCAGAACGATCTCGTCGCCGACGGATGGACCGTCTTCCGGATCACGAAGACGATGCTCGACGCCGATCCGGAGCGCACGTTCCGCCGATCGCCGCCGCGGTCGCCGCAAGAGGTAGCGATGTGTTTCAGATCTGAAACAGATCGCTACCTTTTGGACTGGGGTCGTGAGGTCAGGTGAGGCGTTCGACGATCATGGCCATGCCCTGGCCGCCGCCGACGCACATGCTCTCCATGCCGTAGCGGGCGCCGGCGTCGTCGAGGCCGTTGAGCAGCGTGGTCATGATGCGGGCGCCGGTCATGCCGAACGGGTGGCCGAGCGCGATCGCACCGCCGTGCACGTTGAGCTTCTCCCACGGGATGCCGAGCTCCCGGGCCGACGGCACGACCTGCGCGGCGAACGCCTCGTTGATCTCGACCAGGTCGATGTCGTCGATCGACAGCCCGGCACGCGCCATCGCCTGACGGCACGCGTCGATCGGGCCGAGGCCCATGATCTCGGGGTCGAGCGCCGACACGCCGCTGGCGACGATCCGGGCGAGGGGAGTGACGCCCAACGCCTCGGCCTTCGCCTCGCTCATCACGAGCACGGCGGCGGCGCCGTCGTTGAGCGGGCACGCGTTGCCGGCGGTGACGGTGCCGTCGGGGCGGAACACCGGCTTCAGCGCCGAGAGGCCCTCGACGGTGGTGCCGGGCGCGGGACCGTCGTCCTTCGGCGACGACGGTGCCGTCGGGCGTGGTGACCGGCGTGATCTCACGCTCGAAGAACCCGTTCTCCTGCGACTCGACCGCACGCTGCTGCGAGAGCGCGGCGAACTCGTCCATCTCCTCGCGCGTGACCTTGGCGTACTCGGCCACGTTCTCGGCCGTCTGGCCCATGGCGATGTAGATGTCGGGCAGGCCCGCCGATGCGGCTGCCCACGAGTCGAACCCGCCCGCGGTGCGCTTCTCGGTGCGCGCCTCGGCGTCGGCGAACTTCTCGTTGTGGGTGCCCGGCCCGCCGTCGGACATGCCGGAGCGGAAGCGGCTCACCGTCTCGACGCCACCGGCGACGAACACGTCGCCCTCGCCGGCCTTGATCGCGTGCGCGGCCATGCGGATGGTCTGCAGCGACGACGAGCAGTAGCGGTTGACGGTGACGCCCGGCGCGCCCTCGAGGCCCGGCGAGCAGCGCGGTGACGCGGGCGACGTTGTAGCCCGCCTCGCCGGCCGGCTGCGCGCAGCCCCAGATGACGTCCTCGACCTCGCCCGGGTCGACGGCGGGCGCCTTCTCGAGCAGCGCCTGCACGATGGTGGCCCCGAGGTCGTCGGGACGGAGGTCGACGAGCGAACCCTTGTTGGCCCGGCCGATGGGCGTGCGGGCGGTGGCGACGATGACGGCTTCCATGCGTGATCTCCTGGATCGCGGCGGGCCGAATGGTACCGCTGGGCCGTCGCGAGCCCCACCTAGCATCAGCCGGATGCCCGACGAGCCCGCCGACGACGCGCCGGCGAGCCCGACGTCCCGCTCGACGTGCCCGCCGAGCGGGCCCGGCGCCTCGCCGACCTCGACGATCTCCGGGCGCGCGGCGTCGACCCGTACCCGGTCCGCTTCGACCGCGACCGCACCCTCGCCGAGCTGCGCGCCGACTTCGGCGACCTCGCCGCCCGGCACCGAGACCGAGGTGCGGGTCCGGGTCGCCGGGCGCATCCTCCTGCTGCGCCGCCAGGGCAAGCTCACGTTCGCGACCGTGCGCGACCAGTCCGACGCCGTCCAGCTCTTCGTGTCCCGCAGCGTGCTGGGGGAGGAGGTGCACGACGCGTTCGACGCCCTCGACCTCGGCGACTGGGTGGGCGTCGACGGCACGGTGATGACCACCCGCAAGGGCGAGCTCTCGGTGAAGGTCGACGGCTTCCAGCTGCTGGCCAAGGCGCTGCGCCCGCTGCCCGACAAGTGGCACGGGCTCTCCGACGTCGACACCCGCTTCCGCCAGCGCTACGTCGACCTCATCGTCAACGACGATGCCCGCCGGGTGTTCGCGATCCGGTTCGCCGCGGTCGCCGCGATCCGACGCGAGCTCGCCGACGCCGGGTTCGTCGAGGTGGAGACGCCGGTGCTCGAGCCACGAGCTCGGCGGCGCGACCGCGCGCCCGTTCGTCACCCACCACAACGCGCTCGACGTCGACCTCTACCTGCGCATCGCGCCCGAGCTGCACCTGAAGCGGCTCGTCGTCGGTGGGTTCGAGCGGGTGTTCGAGATCGGTCGCGTGTTCCGCAACGAGGGCGTCGACACCAGCCACAACCCCGAGTTCACGATGCTCGAGGCGTACCAGGCGTTCGCCGACTACCACGACATGATGGAGCTCACCGAGCGCCTCGTCGTGACCGCGGCGCGCGCCGTCGCGCGACGGCGACACCGTGCTCGAGCTGCGCGGCGAGCGCGTCGACCTCGCCGAACCCTGGCCGCGCGCCACCATGGTCGACCTCATCCGCGAGCACGTCGGGGTCGACATCCACCCGTCGATGGACGTCGACGCCGCACGCGCGGTGCTCGACGGCCTCGGCCTCACGTACAAGGACGAGTGGGGCGCCGGCCGCCTCACCCACGAGGTGTACGACGAGCTCGTCGAGCCGAAGCTCGTGCGGCCGACGTTCGTGCTCGACCATCCGCGCGAGACGTCGCCGCTCGCGCGTGTCGCACCGCGACGATCCCGACCCTGGTCGAGCGGTTCGAGGTGGTCGTCAACGGCAACGAGCTCGCGAACGCGTACAGCGAGCTCAACGACCCGATCGACCAGCGCGCGCGGTTCGAAGCCGAGGCCCGTGCGCGCGCCGCCGGCGATGCCGAAGCCGGCACGGTCGACGAGGACTACCTCCGGGCGCTCGAGTTCGGCCTCCCGCCCACCGGCGGTATGGGTCTCGGGATCGATCGCCTCACGATGCTGCTCGCCGGCGTCACCAGCATTCGCGAGGTGATCCTGTTTCCCGACCCTCAAGCCCGAAGCCTGACGTCGACAGCAGTCGACCTACACAAGGAGCTCTGGAATGATCCGCCGTCTCTGTTGCTCCGGCGCGCTCGCCGTCGGTCATCGTCGCCACCTCCGTCCGCGCGGCGCACGCGGCGACGGTCTCGCCCGAGACAGTGGGCGCCGAAGTTCTGCACGGCCATCGATCAGTGGCAGCAGACGATCACCGCCGACGGTGCATCGACGACCACCGCGCTCGGTGGCGCGACCGGTGACCTCGCGGCGGCACGCGACCAGCTCGTCTCCTTCCTCGGCAACGAGCGTTGCCGCGACGCAAGACGGCGACGACGACGATCAAGAAGGCCGGGATCCCGTCGTAGCGCGAACGGCAGCAAGATCTCGAGCGAAGTTCGTGGCCGGCTTCGTTGCGGCGTCGAAGGTCTTCGCCGGCGCGAAGGCGAAGGCGGCGGGTATCTCGACCACCGACGTCGACCGCGTTCCAGAAGACAGGAAATCGAGATTCAGCAGGACCTGAACACCGGCGAACGAGAAGATCACTGCGAGCTTCAGCGGCGTCAGCAGGCCTCGACACGGGCAACCAGCTGAGCGCGGCGATTCAGAAGGCGCGCCGCGTGCACGTTCCTCGCGTGCGATCAGCCGACGAGCTGCTCGCTGACCTCCCAGAACCGGGCCGCGGCCGCGTCGTCCTGCGCGGCGGCGCTCGGCGTGGCGGGCGCCGACTTCACCCAGTAGCCGCCGGTGATGCCGGCGAGCTCGGGCGCCGACGCGACGTACACCTGCGTCTGCGCGCCCTGCCCGGGCGTGAGCGCGAACGGCTTGCAGCAGCGGGAACACGAGCTTCGGTGAAGCGGCCGGTGTCGCCGTCGCGCCCGAAGCGGCTGGCGACGAATCCCGGGTGGACCGCGTTGGCGGTGACGCCGGTGTCGTCCCAACGGCGCGCCAGCTCGCGGGTGAAGAGGATGTTGGCGAGCTTGGTCTTGCCGAGTACACGCTGAAGCTGCGGTACCGACGGGTCGACTGCAGGTCGTCGAAGTCGAGACCCTTGCGCGCGCTCGAGTGCGCGGCCGACGCCACGTTCACGACCCGGGCCGCGTCGCCGGCGACGAGCTGGTCGCGGAGGAGGTTGGTGAGCAGGAACGGCCCGAGGTGGTTCACCTGGAACGTCATCTCGTAGCCGTCGACGGTCTCGCTGCCGCGAGCCGAGCATCAACCCGGCGTTGTTGACCAGCACGTCGAGGCGGTCGTGCTGCGTCGGCGAACGCGGGCGAACTCGCGCACCGACGCCAGCTCGGCGAGGTCGAGCTGCCATCACGTCGACGTCGTCGCTGCCGCTGCGCGCCCGGATCTCGGCGCGCGCGGTCGTCGCCCTTCTGCAGCGTCGCGCGCGGTGATGACGACCTGGGCGCCCTGACGGCGCCAGCGCGACCGCGGTCTCCTTGCCGATGCCGGTGTTGCCGCCGGTGATCAGCACCGACCGTCCGTCCATCGAGTTCGTCCGCCATGGGGCGGCAATCTACGCCCGCGTACGACTCCGCGGGTGCCCGGCCTTCCGCTCGACGGCGTGCGCGTCGTCGACCTCACCACGGTGGTGTCCGGGCCCGTACGGCACGCTCCTCCTCGCCGACTTCGGTGCCGACGTGGTGAAGGTCGAGGCGCCGAGCGGCGACGTCGCCCGCGACCTCGGACCCCGCGCCGCACGAGGGCATGGGCGCGGTGTTCCTGACGTGCAACCGCGGCAAGCGCAGCGTGGTGCTCGACCTCCGACCGCCGACGACCGCGCTCGCCTGGCCGAGCTCGTCGCCGACGTGCCGACGTGCTCGTGCACAACATGCGCCGCGACGCCGCCGTGCGCTGCGGCGCCGATCCCGACACGCTCACTCGCGGTCAATCCCGGCGCTCGTGCACTGTGCGATCGTCGGCTTCGGCGCCGACGGCCCGTACGCCGATCTTCCCGCGTACGACGACATCGTGCAGGCGGTCGCCGGGCATCGCCGGCGCGCAGTCGTGGATGCACGGCGAGACCGACGTACGCGGCGCACGCGGTCGCCGACAAGGTCGCCGGGATGGCCGCTGCGTTCGCGATCGCGGCCGCGCTGCGCAAGCGCGAGCGTCGACGGCGACGGGTGCGGCGATCGAGGTGCCGATGGCCGAGCTGCATGGCGTCGTTCGGACTGGTGGAGCACCTCTGGGGCCGCGTGTTCGTCCCGCCGCGCGGCGAGGCGCGCTATCCGCGGATGTCGTCACCCAGCCGCCGCCCGTTCCCGACCGCGGACGGTCACCTCGCCGTCGCTCGTCTACACCGACCGCGACTGGGCGCGCTTCTTCGCCATGATCGGTCGACCCGAGCTGGCCGACGAGGCGCGCTACGCGACGCTGCACCACGCGCACCGAGCATGCTCGACGAGCTCTACGCCTGGTGGCCGAGCATCTCGCCACCGACACGACCGCGGTGTGGTTCGAGCGGCTCACCGCGAGGCGGAGATCCCGGCCGCGCCGTACAACCGGTCGACGACGTGTTCGACGACGAGCACTTCGCGCGCCGTCGGGTCTGTTCGAGGAGGTCGACCACCCGACCGAGGGTCGCCTGCTCCAGTGCGTCACCCCCATCACCGTCGACGGCGTGCGCGTCGGCAACGACGTTCCCGCGCCCGGGCCTCGGCGCCGACACCGACGCGGTGTTCGACGAGCTCAGTCGCCCACGCTGAACCGGTCGCCGTCGACGTTGACGTCGCGGCCGCACCATTCGTCGCCGCCATGTCGGCCGCGACCGCGGCGTCGTCGCACGCGCACGACCACGCGCGCGCGGTCGGGCGTCGGTCGCGACGATCGGTGGCGTAGCGCGGCGTCGCCGCCCTCGTGCGCGACGGTGTACGCGTCGATCGTCGCCGACGCCGCGGTGGTCGCCGACCACCTCGAGCGCGGGGGTGGCCGCGGCGACGTCGGCGCTGGTGTCGGCGAACGCGAAGCCGTCGTGCTCGGGCGGCGTCGTCGACCACACCGACGTGCCGTGCTTGGTGATGATCCCGCTGATGAAGGTGAGCAGGCCGGTGGTGCCCGGCTGCGTCGCGCAGCATCGGCACCATGCGGGCGAGGGCCTGGAACGTGGCGTTGTTGAGCGGGCCGCCGCCGAAGGTCATGCCCCCGCCGACGCTGAGCGGTCGGCCGTCGGGATCGTCGAGCGGCAAGCCCGAGCTCGCGCGCCTGGATGCGCACCGCCGACCGGGAAGCAGCTGTAGAGGTCGACCACGTCGCTCGCCGTCACGTCGATGCCGGTGAGCTCGGCGATGCGCTCGGCGGCGATGCGGACCGCCGGGGCGCGGTGGAGCTCGCGCCCGCCGCGAGACCGCGAGCATGTGGTTCGACTCGACCACGGCGAGCGGGTACACGCGCCGGTCCTGCGGCACGCCGGCGCGATCGGCGGCCTCGGTGGAGCACAGCACGAACGCGGCGGCCTGGTCGACGTTCCACTGCGAGCAGTGCCACTTGGTGTACGGCGCCGCGAGCATCGGGTTCTTGGCCGACGGGTGCTCGAGGAACTCGGGCGGCACCGGGTCGCGCCGCCACGCGTCGGGGTTCGGCGGCCGCGGTGCGGCTGAACGCCGACCACAGCTCGGCCGTCGCCCGCGCGTTCTCGGCCACCGATTCGCCCGAGCGACGCGCGGAGCGCGGTCTCCAGCGCCGAGTACATCAGCGGCGCGCTCATGAAGCCGGCGGCGCGCTCGGGCGCGGGGATGATCTCGTCGGCGGGACGGATGCTCTCGTCGGGCGCGACGTCGTCGGCCTGCACGGTGTCGACCGGCGCGGTGCCGGTGATGTGGCCGCGCAGGTCGCGGTACTTCGCTTCGCCGCCCACGACGATCGCGACGTCGAGATCGCCGCTCGCGATGGCGCGACACGCACGTGTGAACGGCGTGAGCTGCAGCACGCCGAGCTCGGCGATCACCGACTGCGCGCTCGCGCCGACGCGCTCGGCGACGATCCGACCGGGATCGCGGTAGCGCCAGCGTGCCGCGCGGCACGAACACCGCGCCGGCCTGCGCGAGCAGCCCGGGCGCGTGCGCGTCGTCACCGGCGCGCTCGACCGCGGTGGTCATGAGCGCGACGGCTTCGGCCGCCTCCGCGGGATCGTCGAAGCGCTGGTGCGCGATCCCCGCCCCGACCAGCACCGGGCGTGCGCGGCGTCGATCCATGCGGCGACTACTTCCGCTGGAAGTTCGGCGTGCGCTTCTCGGCGAAGGCCTTCGGGCCCTCCTTCGAGTCGGCCGACGCCATCACCGCCATGCCGATGGGCTGCTCGAAGGCGAACGCCTCCTCTTCGCTCATGTGCTCGGTGGCGCGCAGCGTGCTGCAGGATCGCCTCGACCGCGAGCGGACCGTTGGCCGCGACCTCGCCGCCACCTCGCGCGCCTTCGTCGAGCGCGGTGCCGTCGGGCACGACGTAGCTCACGAGGCCTAGCGCCTAGCGCCTCGGGCGGCGAGGATGTGCTTGCCGGTGAGCAGGATGTCGGCCGCCGACCGCGTACGGGATCTGCCGGCGCAGCCGCACCGCCGAACCGCCCATCGGGTAGAGCGACCAGCGCGCCTCGGACACGCCGAAGCGCGCGCTCTCGCCCGCGATGCGGATGTCGGTGCCCTGCAGGATCTCGGTGCCGCCGGCGATGGCGACGCCCTCGACCGCGGCGATGACCGGCTTGGTCGGCCGGTACGTCTTCAGCAGCCCGCGGTAGATGAAGCCCGGGTCCTCCTTCATGCGGGCCGCGGTGTCGATGGCGTCGGGCTCGGCGACGTCACCGGCCAGGGCGCGGAGATCCATGCCGGACGAGAAGTCGCCCTCGGCGCCGGTGAGGATCACGCACCGGATGTCGTCGTTCGCGGTGACCTCCTCCCACGCGTCGGCGAGCAGCGCGAACATCGTCAGCGTCATCGCGTTCTTGCGGTGCGGACGGTTCAGGGTGACGATCATCACCGCACCGTCGCGTTCGATCTCGACCTGGGCCACTGGGTCTCCTCGTCTCGACTCGGACGCGTGGAGCCTGTCAGGATCGGGGGCTGACCGACAACATGGGGGGACCATGAAGTTCTGGGCATCGACCGCGTTCTCGCCGCCGGAGCACTACGTCCCGCTGGCCAAGGCCGCCGATGACGCGGGGATCGACGGCATCCTGATGTCGGACCACGTCTTCTATCCGCGCGACCTCGCGACGCCGTACCCGTACAGCGCCGACGGCACGCCCATCTGGCCGCCAGAGACGCCGTGGCCGGACAACTGGGTGACGATCGGTGCGATGGCCGGAGCCACCGAGCGGATCCACTTCGCGACCGCGGTCTACATCGCGCCGGCGCGCGACATCTTCACCGTCGCCAAGGCCGTCGGCACCGCCGCGGTGATCTCGGGGAACCGGGTCCACCTCGGGCTTGGCGCCGGGCTGGATGCGGGAAGAGTTCGAGCAGACCGGTCAGGAGTATTCGAATCGGGGCAAGCGTCTCGACGAGATGATGGTCGCCCTGCGTGAACTGTGGCGCGGCGGTTGGGTGGAGCACGCGAGTGCGCAAGCTCGACGCCGCGAGCTGGCGCCGACGAGGTCGAGGTGGTCCGCGCCGACATCGGTGGCGACCTCACCGAGGCGATGGCCGACATCGACGTCGCCGTGTTCCTCGTGCACAGCATCGGCGAGGGTGCCGACTGGGTGGCGGCGCAGGACGCCGCGCTCGCCGAGAACTTCCGCACCGCCGCGGAGCACGCCGGTGTCGAACGCATCGTGTACCTCGGCGGCCTGGGCGACGACCACACCGAGCTGAGCAAGCACCTCGACAGTCGCCACGAGGTCGGGCGCGTGCTGGCCGCGGGGACCGTCGAGTGCGTGGAGCTCGCGCGCCGCGGCGGTGATCGGATCCGGCTCGGCCAGCTTCGAGATGCTGCGCTACCTCACCGAGGTGCTGCCGGTGATGGTCACGCCGAAGTGGGTGAGCACCGAGTGCCAACCGATCTCGATCCGCGACGTGCTGCGGTATCTCGTCGCGGTCGTCGAGCACGAGGAACCGATCGCGGGCGTGCTCGAGATCGGCGGGCCCGACGTGGTCACGTACGCCGACATGATGGCGACGTACGCCGAGGTCGCGGGTCTGCCGCGCCGACGTCTGCTCCCGGTGCCGGTGCTCTCCCCGCGCCTCTCGTCGCTGTGGGTCGGACTGGTGACCCCGGTGCCCGCGCAGCTCGCACGTCCGCTGGTCGACTCGTTGGTCAACCGCGTCGTGGTGAACGACCACCGCGCCGAAGAACTCTTCCCGTTCGAACGGCTCTCGCTGGCGGAGGCCATCCGCCTCGCGATCACCAACACCGCGTCGGGCAAGGTGCCCACGAAGTTCGACGACGCGTCGTCACCGGTGTGGCAGTCGAGCAGCACCGATCCCGACTGGACCGGCGGCACGGTCGTGAGCGACGTCGCGAGCAGACGACGACGGCCGACCCGCACTCGGTGTGGCGGGCCTTGTGCCGGATCGGTGCGCGCGGCTGGTACAGCGGCGCGGTGCTCTGGCAGGTCCGCGGCATCGCCGATCGCGTCGTCGGGGGCCGGGGCGCTCGCCGCGGTCGTCGCGATCCGGAACGCCTCTCGGTCGGCGAGCCGCTGGACTGGTGGCGCGTCAGCGATCTCGAACCCGATCGTCGCTCGCGCTCCACGCCGAGATGCGCCTGCCGGGGGAGGCGTGGCTCGAGTGGTCGATCGAGCCGGTCGACGGCGGCAGCCGGGTGGTGCAGACGGCTCGCTACCGACCTCGGGGTCTGTTCGGCCGGGCGTACTGGTACGCCGTGGTGCCGTTCCACTCGCTCGTGTTCCCCGGGATGCTCCGGGGAATCGTGCACGACGCCGAGTCGCTCGCCGACGGAGAGCCGGTGCCCGCCCGCGGCGTGATCCAGCGGCGGGGGACGTCGGGGGAGTGGAGCTGAGGGGAATCGAACCCCTGACCCCTTCCATGCCATGGAAGTGCTCTACCAACTGAGCTACAGCCCCGAGGAATGAACACGATATCAGCGGGGGTCGTGAGAACTCCGCCCGGTACGATCCCCACGTGACGGACAACCCGACCGATGCACTCGCGTTCCGCTACGACGCCGCGCTCGCCAACGAGATCGAAGCGAAGTGGCAGGACCGGTGGGACGCCGACCACACGTTCTGGACGCCGAACCCGACCGGGCCCCTGGCCGACGGGTTCGCGGCAGTCGCCGATCGGCGCAAGCTCTACGTCCTCGACATGTTCCCGTATCCGAGTGGCACCGGTCTCCACGTCGGGCACCCGCTGGGGTACATCGGGACCGACGTGTTCGCGCGCTTCATGCGGATGCGGGGTCACAACGTCCTGCACGCCATGGGGTACGACGCGTTCGGGCTCCCGGCCGAGCAGTACGCCGTCCAGACCGGTCAGCACCCGCGCGTCACGACCGAAGACAATGTCGCCAACATGCGCCGCCAGTTGCGGGCGCTCGGTCTCGGCCATGACGCCCGCCGCAGCGTCTCCACCACCGACGTCGACTACTACCGGTGGACGCAGTGGATCTTCCTGCAGATCTTCGGGTCGTGGTACGACGACGCGCAGGATCGGGCGCGCCCGATCGCCGAGCTGATCGTCGAGTTCGACGCGGGGACGCGCTCGCCGGAGAGCGACGCCAACCCCGACGCCAACCCCAACGCGTGGGCGTGGATCGACCTCGACGCCGACAGGCGCCGCGAGGTCGTCGACTCGTACCGGCTCGCGTATCTCGACGAAGCACCGGTCAACTGGTGTCCAGCGCTCGGCACGGTCCTCGCCAACGAAGAGGTCACCGCCGACGGTCGCAGCGACCGCGGCAACCATCCGGTGTTCAAGCGTCCGCTGCGGCAGTGGATGCTGTCCATCACGACGTACGCGGATCGGCTGCTCGGCGATCTCGACGTCCTCGACTGGCCCGAGTCGATCAAGCTCATGCAGAGCAACTGGATCGGGCGGAGCGTCGGTGCCGAGGTCGCGTTCCCGGTCGAGGAGCACACCGACGTCGAGATCGACGTGTTCACGACGCGGCCCGACACGTTGTTCGGCGCGACCTACATGGTCCTCGCGCCCGAGCATCCGCTGGTCGACGAGATCGTCCCGGACCAGTGGCCCCAGGACTCGCCGTTCGAGTGGCGGGGCACGTTCGGGCTCGACCGGTTCCCCGCCGAGGCCGTCGCGTCGTACCGCGAGTTCGCGGCGATGAAGTCGGAGCTCGAGCGCCAGGCCGAAGGCAAGGAGAAGACGGGCGTCTTCACCGGCGCGTTCGCCAGGAACCCGACCAACGGGTGGAACATCCCGGTCTTCATCGCTGACTACGTGCTGATGGGCTACGGCACCGGGGCGATCATGGCCGTGCCCGCACACGATCAACGCGACTTCGAGTTCGCCCACGAGTTCGACCTGCCCGTCGTCGGTGTGGTGCAACCGCCCGACGGCTGGCTGCGTGACCGTGGGCTCACCGCCGGGACACCGGCCTCGGAATGGCCCGAGGCGTACCGCGGTGACGGCGTGGGCATGCACTCGACGGGCGACGGCGTCTCACTGGACGGGCTCCCGACCGCGGAGGCCAAGGCGCGCATCGGCGAGTGGCTGGAAGCGGCGGGCTACGGCGCGCCGGCGGTCACCTACAAGTTGCGCGACTGGCTCTTCAGCCGTCAGCGCTACTGGGGCGAGCCGTTCCCGATCGTCTACGACGCCGAGGGTCGCGCGGTGGCCATCCCCGAATCGATGCTCCCGGTCGAGCTGCCCGAGATCTCCGACTTCGAGCCGCGCATCCTCGACGACGACGACACCGCGCTCCCGGAGCCACCCTTGGCGAGGGCGGAGGAGTGGGTCAACGTGCGGCTCGACCTGGGCAACGGCCCGAGGAACTATCGCCGCGAGACCAACACGATGCCGCAATGGGCGGGTTCGTGTTGGTACTACCTGCGTTACCTCGACCCCACCAATGCCGACCAGCTCGTTGACCCCGACGTCGAGAAGTACTGGATGGGTGAGGGTGGAGATGGTGGTGTGGATCTCTACGTCGGCGGTGCGGAGCACGCCGTGCTGCACCTCCTGTATGCACGCTTCTGGCACAAGGTGCTGTACGACCTCGGTCACGTGTCGACCCCGGAACCGTTCCACCGGCTCTTCAACCAGGGCACGATCACCGCGTCGGCGTTCACCGACGATCGTGGCGCGTACGTCGAGGCAGCGGGGGTCGAGGAGCGCGACGGTTCGTGGTTCTTCGAGGGCGCGGAGGTCGTGCGCCACGACGGCAAGATGGGCAAGAGCCTGAAGAATTCGGTCACCCCCGACGACATCTACCGGGACTACGGCGCTGACACGCTGCGGCTCTACGAGATGTTCATGGGCCCGCTCGACGCCAGCCGCCCATGGAGCACCCACGACATCGTCGGTGTGCACAAGTTCCTGCAACGGTTCTGGCGCAACGCGATCGACGAGGAGACCGGCGAGCTCCACGTGGCGGACACGCCGGCCGACGACGACACCCGGCGCCTGCTGCACCGGACCATCGACACGGTCGCGGCCGACATGGCCACGCTCGAGTTCAACACCGCCATCGCGTCCTTGATGGAGTTGAACAACCGCTTGACGCGCGTCGTGCAGGAGCAGGGGAGCGCGCCGCGTGAGGTCGTGCGGGCGATGGTGCTGATGCTGTCGCCGCTCACCCCGCACGTCGCTGAGGAATTGTGGGCACGACTCGGAGAGACCGCCGTGCTCGCGTTCGAGGACTTCCCCGTCGCCGACCCCGCGCTGCTGGTCGACGACGTGATCGAGATCCCGGTCCAGGTGAACGGGAAGGTGCGGGCGAAGGTCATGGTGGCCGCCGGCGCCTCGGAAGCCGAGCACGAAACCGCCGCGCGCGGATGCCCGGATCGCCGAACTGCTGACGGGTGCGACCGTGCGCAAGGTGATCGCGGTTCCCGGTCGGATGGTCAATTTCGTCGTCGGCTGAGACGAGGACGACTACTTCCCGGTGAACCTCGGTGCTCGCTTCTCGGTGAACGCAATCGCTCCCTCGCGCGCGTCGTTGCTGGCGAAGATCGGTGCGGCTCGCTCGCGCCACATGGCGATGTCGGTGTCCAGGAGATGGCGCGCGTCGTAGGCGATCTCCTTCGTGAGCGCGACCGCGAGCGGCGCGTTGGCGGCGATCTCCTCCGCCAGCGCGATCGCGGTGGCGAGCACCTCCGCGCCGGGGACCACCCGGTTCACGAGGCCGTAGTGCAGGGCGCGGGCAGCATCCATCGGCGCACCGGTGAGCGCGAGCTCGAGCACGACCGCGGGAGGGAGTCGGAGTGCGGCCCGACTGGTGGCACCGACGCCGACCAGCCCACGCTTCACCTCGGGGAGCCCGAACACCGCGTGTTCCGCGGCGACCACGAGATCGCACCCGAGCATGATCCCGAACCCACCGGCGACCGCGGCGCCGTTCACCGCGGCGATGATCGGCTTGGGATAGACGCGCTCGACGAACACTTCGGTGCCGGGCCCGGTGGCCGCGCCGCCGGTTTCTCCGGCGGCGAAGGCCTTGAGGTCCATCCCCGCGCAGAACGCCTGATCGCCGGCGCCGGTGAGCACGATCGCCCGCACCGTGTGGTCGTGCTCGGCCTCGGTGAACACGCGGCCCAGGCCCAAAAACGTCTCGGGATCGAGGGCGTTGCGACGCTCCGGGCGGTTCATCGTGATGACCCGCACCGATCCCCGGGTGTCGACGTCGACGGCCATGCGGCGAATGATGACACACTGCCGAGCACCACCCGCCCGACGAAAGAGAAGTTCGTGTCGCCTGCTGTCGACCTCGATGCCGCCTCCCTTCCCGCCGACGTGGTCGGACTGCTCGAAGGGATCGCGTCGACCCGCGCGATCCGCCGCTACCGCGACGAACCGGTGCCACCCGAAGCGCTCCGAGCCATGCTGTTCGCGGCCACGCGCGCTCCCAGCGGATCGAACCGCCAGCCGTACCGCTTCATCGTCCTCACCGACGGGCCGAACGCGCGAGCGGCCAAGGCGCTGATCGCAGAGGGAGCGCGCGCCGCATGGGGCGGCAAGCGGACCAGCGATGGCTACGACTCCGGATCAGGCGCGATCGAGAACTCCCCCAAGGCGCGGATGGCCGCGACGATGCAGCGGTACGTGGATGACTTCGAGCATGTGCCGGTGCTCGTGTTGCCGTGTCTCGTGCGCTACCGCGAGCCGACGCCATTCGAGGGCGCGTCGATCTTCCCCTCGTGTCAGAACCTGCTGCTCGCGGCCCGCGCGCTCGGCTACGGCGGCGTGCTGACCGGTTGGCACTACGCGGTCGAGGACGAGCTGCGGACGCTGCTCGGGGTACCCGAGGGTGTCTTCATGGCCGCCACGATCACCATCGGGAAGCCCGAGGGTTCCCACGGGCCGGTGCGCCGCCGACCGCTGCCCGAACTCGTGTACGGCGAGTCGTGGGAACAGTCGCCGGAGTGGGCGGTCGACCCGATCGGTACGCAGCACACTGCCGCCGGCCCACCGAAGCGTTAGGAGCGCGCGTTCGGAGCGAGCCCTTCCCGAACGATTCGATCGCTGGTACCGTCGGATCGGTCCTTCCTCCCGGCACTTCCTCGGTGGCTTCGCGCGCCTTGCCGCGCTGTTCCCGGAGGTGCATCCGTGGCCGAGATCCCCCACCAACCGTCCCGCGAGGAACGTGAGTTCTGGGACCCGCAGTTCCGCGACGAGCGCACCCAACGCCGCTCCACGACGTCGGGTGAGCTGCCCCGACGCGAGCGGCGGCTCGCCGCTGCACCCGACGGTCCCCTGACCCGGCTCGTCGACCGGGTGCGCGACTGGCGTACCGACGCGCGCTTCGGGGTGATCGTCCTCGTGCTCGTCGCGGTGATTGCCGGTGTGGTCTGGTACCGCATCGGGGTCGGCGGCGCGAGCGCAGGGGAGTCTGCGAGCGCGCCGCGTGCCGTGGCGACCACCGCCGCGCCCACGAGCGACGCACCCACCTCGACCCCCGAGCGGAACTCAACCGCGACGATCGCAGTCCATGTTGCGGGCGCGGTCACGCATCCGGGGGTCGTGGAATTGCACGCCGGGGCGCGCGTCATCGACGCGGTCGAGGCCGTCGGCGGCGCGCTCGTCGACGGTGACCTCGATCGCCTCAACCTGGCGGCGAAGGTCGCCGACGGGCAGCGCGTCTACGTGGCGAAGGTCGGGCAGGCGGATCCCGGTGCGGCGGGCGCCGGCGTCGGCGGGGATGTGGGTGCCGGGAGCGGCGACGGCGCGACGCCGGGGGCCAAGGTGAATCTCAACACCGCGACGCAGGCACAGCTCGAGGAGTTGCCCGGAATCGGGCCCACCTACGCGCAGTCCATCATCGCCGAGCGGCAACGGCGCGGCGGCTTCAAGTCAGTGAACGACCTTCGCAGCGTCCGGGGCATCGGCGACAAGCGGTTTGCCGAGCTCGCCCCGCTCGTGACCGTGTGAACTCCGGAGTTCCCTTCGGTCCGCTCGCGGTGCTCGCGGGCCTGGTCGCCGGGATCGTGGCGGGGGAGGCTGCGGGACCGAGCCCCGCCGTGCCGGCCCTGGTGCTCGGAGTGACCGGGGTCGTGATCGCCGGGTTCGTGCGCGTGTCGCCGGTGCGCCTGGCGATCGCGGTGCTCGGCTTCGCGCTCCTGGGGACCGCGGTGATGCAACGCGCGCTTCACGGTCTGGTCGAGTCGCCGTTGAGCATCGCGGTCGACCAGCGCGCCGACGCGCGACTGGTCGGCCGGCTGGTCGATGATCCCGAGTCGTCGCGCTTCGACGCGCGCGCCTTGGTGCGCGTCGAAGACGTCTCGGGGCGTACCGCGGGCGGGCGCCGTGTTCTGGTGAGCGGAACCGCCGACGTCGCCGGACACCTGCGACTGCTCTCGGCGGGGGAGGGTTTGGTGGTCCGCGGCTGGTTCGCGCCCCTGGAAGGGTTCGACGCGCGCTGGAAGTGGAAACACGCGGTCGGGGCGTTCCACGCCACCGAGTTCCTCGGCGCCAGCCGCTCACGCGCGGCGCTCGACCGCGCCGCCAACGACGCGCGCGCGTTGGTGCTGTCGGGCGCGCAACACCTGGTGCCGGTCGACCGGGCGCTGCTTGCCGGATTCCTCCTCGGCGACACCCGGGGCGTGCCCCAGGAGCTCACCGAGCAGTTTCGCGCCGCCGGTCTCACCCACTTGACCGCCGTCTCCGGAGAGAACGTCGCGTTCGTGTTGGCGTTGTTCGCGCCGTTGTTGCGTCGTCTGGCGTGGCGCGGTCGCGTCGCGGGGCCTCGCGGTCCTGGTGTTCTTCGGGACCATGACCCGCTGGGAACCGTCGGTGCTCCGGGCGATCGCGATGGCGGTGATCGGCTTGGTCGCCGGCTACCTCGGCCGGCCGACGGCCGGGCTCCGGGTGTTGGTGCTGGCGGCGATCGCGCTGCTCGTCGCCGACCCGTTTCTCCTCCACTCGGTGGGCTTCCTCCTCTCGTGCGGGGCGAGCCTCGGCATCGCCGTGCTCGCCCGTCCGGTCACCGCCCGCCTGCGGGGTCCCGGGTGGATGCGCGAGGTGCTGGGCGTGACCGCGGCCGCCCAGATCGGCGTGGCGCCGGTCCTGATCCCGGTGTTCGGTTCGATGCCCCTCGTCGTGCTACCCGCGAACCTGATTGCCGTCCCCCTCGCGGCGCCGCTCACGATGTGGGGGCTCGCGGCGGGTGTGCTCGGGCGGTCTGGCCCGACCGATCTCGCCCGCGGTGCCGCGCCTCCTCGAGGTGCCGACGGTCGCGCTGTTGCATGCGCTGATCGCGGTGGCCGATGTCGCGTCGCGGGTGCCGGTGGCGATCGACGGGCGCGCCCGTGTGGGGCGTCGTCGCCCTCGGCGCGTTCGGGGCGGCCACGTACCGGGGGTTGGTGATGAAGTCGTCCCCTCGACCCGGATCCGAGGGCTGGTTACCATCGTCTCGCTGGGGTCGCGAGGAGACCTGACGTGCCCAGCGCGAACGGGGAGGCACGATGAGTCAGGCGAACCAACCCGAATACGCGAAAGACTGGGAACTGTCGGAGATGTCGCTCTCCCTCGACCTCGAGCTCTACGGAGACGAACACGTCCGCCAATACCAGGAGACCGGGGGCGAGGTCGGCCATTCATGGAACGACCTGCCGTGCCTCGTGCTCACCACGACCCGGCGCACCACCGGCGAGCCACGGCACAGCGCATTGATGTACGGGCGCGACGGCGATGACTACGTGGTGCTCGGCTCCAAGGGTGGGCATCAGGAGCACCCGTTCTGGTACCAGGATCTGGTGGCGGAGCCCAAGGTGCAGGTCCAGGTCGGCGCCGAGGTGTTCCCGGCCATCGCCACGACCGCGCCGGCCGAGGAACGCCAGCATCTGTGGGACATCCTGTACGCGATCTGGCCGGACTACGACTCGTACATCGAGCGGGCCAAACCGCGCGAAATTCCGCTGATCCGCTTGGTGCGCGCCGACACCTGAGGGCTCTGGTGAGCGCGCGCGTAGGCTCCGCGCGCATGCCCGCGTTCCGTTACCGCCTCGGTGACGAGGTCCACGACCTCACGACCCGCACACTGGTGATGGGCATCTTGAACCGCACCCCCGACTCGTTCTACGACCACGGCGCCACCTTCGAGCTGGACTCGTTGCTCGAGCGGGCCGAGGTGCTCGTCGATCAGGGTGCCGACATCCTCGACGTCGGGGGCGTGAAGGCGGGGCCGGGTCCCGACGTCGACGAAGCCGAGGAGCTCGATCGCGTGGTGGCCCCCATCGCGGCGCTGCACGAGCGGTTCGACGTCGCCATCTCGTGTGACACCTGGCGGGCGGCGGTGCTCGACGAAGCGTGCAAGGTCGGCGCGGTCGTCGGCAACGACATCAGCGGATTCGGGGATCCCGACTATCTCGATGTTGCCGCCGTCCACGGTGCCTCGGTGGTGGCCACCCACATCCGGTTGCGACCACGGGTGCCCGATCCCGAGCCGCACTACGACGATCTGGTGGCCGACGTCACCGCGTTCCTGCTCGACCGTGCGGCGCGTGCACGGGCCGCCGGACTCGCACCGGAACAGATCGCGCTCGACGCAGGCCTCGATCTCGGCAAGACACCGGCCCAGAGCGCGGTGCTGCTCCGCGAGAGCGACGTGCTCGCGAGTCACGGGTTCACCTTGCTGCTGTCGTCGTCGAACAAGCGGTTCCTGGGTGATCTGCTCGAGCTCGAGATCGACGCGCGCCGGGCCGCGTCGTTGGCGTCGGTGGCCTACGGCGTTGCCCACGGTTGCCGCATCGTGCGGGTCCACGACGTCGAGGGTTCGGTGGCCGTTTGCCGCATGACCGAAGCGCTGCTCGCCGGATGAGCGGGAGCGCACCCGTGTACCTCGTGAAGGGATCGGAGCCCTCGCTCCGCGATCGGGTCGTCGACGATCTGGTCGCCGAACTGCTCGGCGCCGACGATCGCAGCCTGGCCCTCGAGGACATCACCATCCCGGGGCGGGCAGTCGCCGGCGCGGGCGACGAGGGCGACGTTGCGGGCGCGACCGGTGCGGACGGGCGCGACGCTGCGGTTGCTGCGCTGCTCAACGCGGTGGGCAGCCCGCCGTTCATGACCGAGCACCGCATCGTGGTCGCGCGCGACGTGGGCGCGCTCACGGCGGGCGACGTCGACGGCATCGTGCGCTATCTCGACGACCCGCTCGACACGACGATCCTGGTGTTCGTCGCCGGCGGCGGCACGATGCCGCCCGCGCTCACCAAGAAGCTCAAGGAGATCAAGGCGGAGGAGCGCGCGCCGGAGAGTGAGAAGACCGACAAGGTGCTCGTGAGCGCCGCGCACGAGTCCGGCGTGTTGCTCGATCCCGATGCCGCGCGTGTGATCTCGAGTCACCTCGGTGACAACGCGGGCGCGTCGCGTCGTTGGTCGACGTGCTCGGTGCTGCGTACGCGCCGGGCGCGCGGCTCACCGTCGACGACGTCACGCCCTACCTCGGCGAAGCGGGCGCGGTGCCGTCGTACCTCCTGACGAACGCCATCGAGGCGGGCGATCCGCCCGCGGCGCTCGAGATCCTGCACCGATTGTTGACGGTGACCAGCGCCCAGCAGCCGAAGCCGATGCACCCGCTCCAGGTGATGGGCGTCCTCACCGGGTACTACCGCCGCATCCTCCGGCTCGATGATCCGGCGTTGCGCACACCCGCGGACGCGGTCGCCGCCCTCGGGGGGAAGGTGAAGGAGTACCCGGCCCGCAAGGCGCTCGACCAGGCGCGTGCGCTCGGCACCGACGGCATCCGCCAGGCCTTCGATCTCCTCTTCCGGGCCGACCTCGACCTCAAGGGCGCGCGGGGCATCCCCGAGCAGGCGGTGATGGAGGTGCTGGTCGTGCGGCTGACGCGCTTGGCCGCACGGAGCGGCGGACGTCGCGCCCGGCGGTAGGACGCCGGCACTTCCTGTGCCGGCGCGGTCCTATTCGGCGGTCGCGCCGGCCTTCTTCATGAGGCGCGAGGTGCGGCGGGCGGCCTGGTTCTTGTGGATGCGGCCCTTGGCCGCGGCCTTGTCGAGGCGTTTCTGCGCCAGCCGTACGGCCTCAGGGGCGTCGTCGGCGCCGGTGTCGAGCGCGGTCGATGCCTTCTTGACCCGGGTCTTGAGCTCCGAACGCACGCCCTGGTTCCGCAGCCGACGCCGTTCGTTGGAACGGTTCCGCTTGATCTGGCTCTTGATGTTCGCCATGGCGCGTGCGTGACTCCGGAAACAGACGGTACGTGGGCCGGATCAGGCTAGCAGCAGACCCGGGGTTTCGTACCAACAGCTCCCAAGCGGGGAGAATGAGGTGTGCCCGGGCTCGAGCGGTTCCGCAACTTCAGCATCGTCGCCCACGTCGACCACGGGAAATCGACCCTCGCCGACCGGATCCTCGAGCTCACCGGGGCCGTCGACCCACGCGACATGCGGGCCCAGTACCTCGATTCGATGGACCTCGAGCGGGAGCGGGGCATCACGATCAAGGCGCAGAACGTCCGGTTGAACTGGTCCGGCCACATCCTCCACCTCATCGACACGCCCGGCCACGTCGACTTCGGCTACGAGGTGTCACGCAGCCTCGCCGCGTGCGAGGGCGCGCTCCTGTTGGTCGACGCGTCCCAGGGCATCGAAGCGCAGACCCTCGCCAACTGTTACCTCGCGCTCGAACACGACCTCACCATCGTCGCCGCGCTGAACAAGATCGACCTCCCGGCGGCCGAGCCCGAACGGGTGGCCGGCGAGATCGAGCACGTGCTCGGGATCCCCGCCGACGAGATCCTCCACATCTCGGCGAAGACCGGTGAGGGTGTGCCTGCCCTCCTCGACGCGCTCGTCGCGCGGATCCCGCCTCCGAAGGGCGAGGCCGACGCGCCGCTGCAGGCGTTGATCTTCGATTCCATCTACGACGCGTACCGCGGCGTCGTGAGCTCGGTGCGCGTCTTCAACGGCACGCTCGGCAGCGGTGGGCGGTTGCGGTACGTACAGGCGAAGGAGAACCACGACGCCGAAGAGATCGGTGTGCGCCTTCCCGTGCCCACCGCCGTCGCGGCACTCGGCCCCGGCGAGGTCGGCTACCTGATCGCGGGCATCAAGGACGTCGGCCAGGCCCGCGTCGGCGAGACCGTCACCCTGGCATCGAACCCCGCGGCCGAACTGCCCGGATACCGCGACCCGAAGCCGATGGTGTTCTGCGGGCTGTACCCGGTCGACGGTGACGAGTACGCGAACCTCCGGGAAGCGTTGGAGAGGCTGCGGCTCAACGACTCGTCCTTCACGTACGAGCCGGAGACCTCGGGCGCGCTCGGGTTCGGCTTCCGGTGCGGATTCCTCGGGCTGTTGCACATGGAGATCGTCCGCGAACGGCTCGAACGTGAGTACGACCTGTCGCTGGTGGCGACGGCGCCCAACGTCGAGTACCAGATCGAACTGGTCGACGGCCGGGTCGAGATCGTCGACAACCCCTCCGCGATGCCGACGCCCAACGAGATCGCCAGCATCGAAGAGCCGTACGTGAACGTCACCGTCCTCACGCCGACCGAGTACATCGGTTCGATCATGGAGTTGTGCCAGCAGCGACGCGGTGAGATGACGCGCATGGAGTACATGTCGGAGGAGCGCGTCGAGCTCGTCTACGTGCTGCCGCTCGCGGAGATCGTGATGGACTTCTTCGACCAGTTGAAATCGCGGACCCGCGGCTACGCCAGCCTCGACTACGAGCCGATCGGCTACCGCGCGTCGAAGTTGTCGAAGGTCGACGTTCTGCTCAACAACGTCGCCGTCGACGCCTTCTCCACCATCGTGCACCGCGACAAGGCGTACGACTACGGCCGTCGGATGACCGAGAAGCTGCGCGAGCTCATCCCGCGCCAGTTGTTCGACGTCCCGATCCAAGCGGCGGTCGGCGGTCGCATCATCGCCCGCGAGACGGTCAAGGCGAAACGCAAGGACGTCATCGCCAAGTGCTACGGCGGTGACATCTCACGCAAGCGCAAGCTCCTCGATCGCCAGAAGGAGGGGAAGAAGCGCATGAAGCAGATCGGCCGCGTCGAAGTCCCTCAGGAGGCGTTCGTGGCCGCCTTGAAGTTGGACGACTGATGCCCGGTCGGCGTTCGGGCGCGGAGCCGGCGAACTTCGGCGTGTACGTGCACATCCCGTTCTGCGCATCGCGCTGCGACTACTGCGACTTCGCGACCTGGACCGATCGCGAGCACCTCGTCGACGACTACGTCGCGGCGTGCATCCGCGACATCAACGGTCCGCGGGTCTGCCCGACGCGACCAGCGTGTTCTTCGGCGGTGGCACGCCGTCACTGCTCGAGGCGAGCGCGTTGACGTCGATCCTCGACGTCATTCCACGCGCCGCGGGCGCCGAGGTCACGGTGGAATGCAACCCCGACTCGGTCGACGCGACCAAGTTGCGGCGGTATGCGGCCGCAGGGGTCAACCGGGTGTCGTTCGGCGTGCAGTCGATGCGGGCCCACGTGCTCGCCGCGCTCGGCCGGACCCATGATCCGGCCAACGTCGAACGGGCGGTGGGATGGGCGCTGGAAGCCGGCATCGAGCGCATCAACCTCGACCTCATCTACGGCACGCCCGGCGAGCGGGTCGCGGATTGGGAAGCCACGCTCGACGCCACGCTCGCGCTCGGACCCACCCACGTCGAGCGCGTATGCGCTCACGGTCGAGGCGGGAACGCCGCTCGGCCAGGCCGTCGCCGCCGGGACCCGCGCCGCGCCCGACGACGACGACCAGGCCCTCAAGTACGAAATGGCCGACGACCGCTTCGAGGCGGCCGGGCTCCGGTGGTACGAGATCTCGAATTGGGCCGCACCCGGCGAAGCGTGCCGGCACAACCTCCTCTACTGGCAGGAGGGTGACTACGTCGCGATCGGCTGCGCCGCCCACGGGCACACCTCCTTGGCCGACGGCGGTGGGCGCCGCTGGTGGAACGTCCGCACGCCCGAGCGCTACCTGGCGGCGATCACCGACGACGCCAGTCCCGAGGCGGGCAGCGAGACCCTCGATCCCGGACGCCCGCGCCCGTGAGGCGATGGTCCTGAGCCTGCGGACTGCGGCCGGGATCAAGCTTCCGGTTGCGGGCGCCGATCTTCCCGGTGTGGCCGCTTGTATCGACGAGCTCGTGGACGCCGGTCTGCTCGACCGGTCGTCCGACCGCGCCGTCCTCACCCGCCGCGGTCGACTCCTCGCCAACGAAGTCGCGGTGCGCCTGTTGTTGGCGGTCGACCCCGTCGACCCCGTCGGCGCTGGCACTCGGTAGGATCGAGTGCCAATGGAGCTCGACGAGCGCAAGGCCGCGATCCTCCGGGCCATCGTGGAGGAGCACATCACCACCGCCCAACCGGTGGGTTCCCAGACCGTCGCGCGGTCGCGCGGTCTGGGCGTGTCGAGCGCGACGGTCCGCAACGACATGACCGTCCTCGAACGCGAGGGTTACCTCGTGCAACCCCACACCTCGGCGGGGCGGGTGCCGACCGACCGCGGCTATCGCTTCTTCGTCGACAACTTCGAGCGCCAGCCCGGCCTTGCCCCGGCGCAGCGGCGCGCGGTGTCGGACTTCTTCACCCTCTTTGCCTCGGCGCATCAGGTGCTCGAGGACCTGCTGCACGAGACCAGCCAGCTCCTCGCGCGCGTGAGCACGCACACCGCGGTCGTCGTGGGTCCGCACGTCGAAGCCGCGACGGTCCGCAGCGTGCAGTTGGTGAGCCTCCAACCGTCGTTGGTGCTCGCACTCGCGATCCTCTCGAACGGCAGCGTCGAGAAGAGCGTGTTGCACGTTCCGGTCGACACCGACGACGCCACCATCGCCACCGCCGGTGCGCTCCTCGACACGCAACTGTCGGGCGCGCGCTGGAACGCGCTGCCGGAGCTGCTGCCCATCGCGGGTCCCGCCGCCGACGATCTCGCGGGCGAGGCTCGCAACGCGCTCGCGGCGCGTGCCGGCCAGGTCGTCGTCGAGCCGCTCTACGTCGGCGGCGCGAGCCGCCTCGCGGCCGAACAGGAATCGTTCCCCACGTCGACGAGCGCGGCGCGTCTCCTCGAGCTGCTCGAGCGGCAGGTCGAGGTCGTGTCGCTCGTGCACGATCTCCTCGACCAGGGGCCGACCGTGCGCATCGGATCGGAGAACCCGATCGACGAGCTGCGCGACTGTTCCATCGTCGTCGCGCCGTATCGCGTCGACGGCGAGGTCGCGGGCACCGTCGGCGTGCTCGGGCCGACCCGGATGGACTACCGCCAGGCGTTGGCTGCGGTCGAGGCCATCTCCCAACAACTCGGAGACGTCCTCTCGTGACCGACTACTACGAGGTGCTCGGGATCGCGCGCACCGCGACCGACGACGAGATCAAGCGCGCCTACCGCGCGATGGCGCGGCAGTATCACCCGGACAGCAACCCCGACGCGCCCGATGCCGAAGCCCGGTTCAAGGACATCAACCTCGCGTACGAGACGCTGAAGGATCCGGAACGCCGCCGGCGCTACGACGTCTTCGGCGAGGACGGCACGCGCCCGTCGGGCGGGCCCGGACCCGGCGCGGAAGGGTTCGGCTTCGGCGACATCTTCGACGCGTTCTTCGGCGGTGATCCGTTCGGCAACGCGCGCGGTCAAGCGGGTCCACCGCGGGCGCCCGATGCCGAAGTCGTGGTCCATCTGGAGTTGGCCCAGGTCGCATTCGGCACCACCGCGTCCGTCGACGTCCGTCTCCCGGTGTCGTGCGAGCGCTGCGAAGGATCCGGGTGCGAACCCGGCACCCACCCGTCGCGGTGCGAGGTGTGCGGTGGCGCGGGCGAGGTGCGCGAGGTGCGCCGCTCGATCCTCGGTCAGATCGTCACCGCGGCTCCGTGTGTCGCGTGCAGCGCGACCGGCAGCCGGATCCCGACACCGTGTCACGAATGTCGTGGTGACGGTCGCGTGCGTGCGTCACGATCCATCGACGTCGAGGTGCCGGCGGGAGTCGACGACGGCCAGCGTCTCCGGCTCGTCCGGTCGTGGACCGGCGGCGCCGCGCGGCGGCGTGCCCGGTGACCTCTACGTCACTGTCCGCGTCGCGGCCGACCCGCGGTTCGAGCGCCAGGGCGAAGATCTCCTGCACGTCCGCACGATCGCGTTCACCCAGGCGGCGCTCGGCACCCATCTCGACGTCGAGACCCTCGAAGGGCTCGAAGAGCTGCTCGTGCCGCCGGGGACCCAGCCCGGACACGTGTTCCGGCTGAAGGGGCGCGGGGTGCCTGCGCTCCGCGGCCGCGGCCGCGGTGATCTCCTCGTGCGCGTCGACGTCGAGACCCCTGGGCGCCTGTCGCCCGAGGAGGACGAACTGATCCGCTCGCTGGCTGCACTCCGCGGTGAGGACGTTGCCGCGCCCGTGGACAAGGGTGTCTTCTCCCGCCTGCGTTCCGCCTTCCAGTAGCCCCATGGCCGCCCGGGCCGAACCGCCCGCCGCGACGCCGGCCCGGGTCGACGCGACCGCGCACGTCTACGTCGATCGGCTCGACGATCGGATCACCGTGACCGGCGACGACGGCAACCACCTGCAGCGGGCGCGCCGTGTGCGACCGGGTGAGCGTGTGACTGCGGCCGACGGTCATGGCCGCTGGCGCCTGTATGTCGTCGCCGAAGCGGTCGCGGGAACCGTCGTCCTCGACGCGGCGTCAGCACTCGCGCACGAACCGCTGCTCACCCCGGCGTTGACGGTGGCGTTCTCGCTCACGAAGGGTGAGAAACCCGAACTGACGGTGCAGAAGCTGACGGAACTGGGCGTCGATCGCATCGTCGTCCTGGAGGCGGCGCGCTCGGTGGTGCGGTGGGACGACGTCAAGGCCGCCACCGCAATGGACCGGCTGCAACGCGTGGCGCGCGAAGCGGGCGCGCAATCGCGGCGGGCGCGAATTCCCGTCGTCGACGGTCCGGTCGCGCCGATCGAGCTCCTCGCCCATCCCGGGCTGGTCCTCGCGAGCATCGACGGGCAGCCTGTTGGCGAGCTCGACGTGCCCGGTGCGCTCGACGCCGGGGGCCCCGGCTGGGTGGTGGCGGTCGGACCGGAGGGTGGGTTCGACGCCTCCGAGCTCGCGGCGTTCGGTGCCGTCCCTCGGCTGGCGGTCGGCCCCTTCGTCCTCCGTGCGGAGACCGCGGCGATCGCGGCGGCCGCCGCACTTGCCGGACGGCGCACCCTTTCTGCCGGAAGTGATGACCGCAGAGAGTGGTGACGAGGGTCACTGAGTGATATCGTGCGCCCGGGCCAAGCAGCCGACGGGGGGTTGGGGAGCGCATGGAACGGGTTGACGGTCGTCACGTCGGGGAGCGCCTTCGCGCCATCCGTCGGCAGAAGGGGCTCTCGCTCCACGACGTCGAGGCTCGGTCCGACCAGGAGTTCAAGGCGTCGGTCCTCGGTGCCTACGAGCGTGGCGAGCGCGCCATCTCCGTCCCCCGACTCCTGCGCCTCGCCGAGCTCTACCGGGTGCCACCGGATCAGCTGCTCCCCAAGGGCGCCCACGATCTCGAGATCGACCTCACCGAACCGGTGGGCGTCACCGGTGAAGGGTTCACCATCGATCTCGTCCGGCTCCACGAGATCGACGATGACGATGCCGCGGTCATCGCCCGGTACGCGGCGACGATCCAGCTCCAACGCCAGGACTTCAACGGGCAGATGCTCACGATCCGCAACGACGACCTCCGGGTGTTGGCGGCGGTGATGGGTCGCAGCCCCGAGGATCTCGGCAGCCGGCTCGACGAGCTCGGTCTGCGCGCGATCACTGCGTAGTCAGGTCGTCGCGGTCGGGTCCCCGGCTACGCTCGTCCCGACGTGCCAGCACCGTCATCGACCCAGGTCAAGATCCTCATACCGGGCAACCACCTCATGGTGGGCCTGCTCGGTCAGCGCGACGAATTGCTGCGCCTGGTCCAGGACGTGTTCCCCGTCTCCATCCACGTACGTGGCAACGAGATCACCATCCGCGGTGAGGAGCGCGAAGCCGACCGGGTTGGTCGACTGTTCGAAGAGCTGGTCGCACTGCTCGAGGCCGGGCCACGTGCTCGACCGCGCCGGTGTCGGTCGCAGCATCGAGATGTTGAAGGCCGATCAACGACCAACCGAGGTGCTGACCACGGAAGTCCTGCGCGGGCGCAAGCCGGTGCGCCCGAAGACCGCGGGTCAGAAGCGGTACGTCGACGCCGTACGGAGCCACACCGTCACCTTCGGGATCGGCCCCGCCGGTACGGGCAAGAGCTACCTCGCGGTCGCGCTCGCGGTGCAGGCCCTCCAGGCCAAGGAGATCAACCGGATCATCCTGACCCGGCCGGCGGTCGAGGCCGGGGAGCGACTCGGATTTCTCCCGGGTGACATCCTGGCCAAGGTCGATCCGTACCTCCGACCGCTCTACGACGCGCTCTACGACATGCTCGAGCCCGAGGTGGTGAGCCGGCTCATGGAGCGCGGCACCATCGAGGTGGCGCCGCTCGCGTTCATGCGCGGGCGCACCCTCAACGATTCGTTCATCATCCTCGACGAGGCGCAGAACACGACGCCCGAACAGATGAAGATGTTCCTGACCCGGCTCGGCTTCGGGTCCAAGATCGTCGTCACCGGCGACGTCACCCAGATCGACCTGCCCGAAGGACGCGGCCGATCCGGACTGCTCGCGGTGCGCGGGATCCTCGACGGCATCCCCGACCTCGAGTTCGTGGAGCTCGACGCCCACGACGTCGTCCGCCACAAGATCGTCCAGGACATCGTCAACGCCTACGAGCGCGTGCGGACAATCAACGGTGAGCGTCTTTGCGTCCGACGAGCAGTCGGCGGTCGACGTCGACCTCCCGCGCTGGTTGCGGCTGACCAAGTTGGTGCTGGCCGAGGAGCGCGCGCCGGCCGACGCCGAGGTGTCGCTCATCTTCGTGGACGAGGAAGCGATCACGGACCTCAATGGGCGCTTCCTCGGTGGCGACGGCCCCACCGACGTGCTGGCGTTCCCGATCGACGACGACCACGTGCCCAGCGGCCGCCAACCGGACATGGGTGGGCGCGGTCCCGGCGCCCCCGGTGATCCGGTCGATCCACCCGTCGTGCTCGGTGACGTCGTGGTGTGTCCGACGATCGCCGCTCGCCAAGCTCCCGAGCACGCCGGCACCGTCGACGCCGAGCTCGCGCTGCTCGTCGTGCACGGGGTGCTCCACCTGCTGAACTACGACCACGCCGACGAGCGTGAGGCGGAATCGATGCAACGCCGGGAACGCGAGCTGCTGGAGCGCTTCCGGCAGCTCGAGAGCTGAGGGCAGGGTTCGTGGGCGGCGCGGATTGGGCGATCATCGCCACGGTCGTGGTGCTGTTCGTACTGTCGATCTTCTTCGCCGCGTCGGAGACCGCGTTCGTGCGGATGAACCGCATCCGTGCCATCGCGCTCGAAGAAGAGGGCGGGAAACGTGCGCAACGACTGGTGCTGATGCTCGAGCATCCCGAGCAGACGCTCAACGTGGTCCTGCTCATGGTGCTCGTCTCGCAGCTCACATCGGCGACGCTCATCGGTGTGTTGCTCGAAGGCACCGCGGGCACCTGGGGCGTCGTGCTCGGAATCGTGCTGCAGATCTTCCTCTTCTTCGTGATCGGCGAAGTCGCGCCGAAGACGTTCGTGGTGCAGCACACCGAACGCGCCGCGCTCGCGCTCACCCCGATGCTGTGGTTTCTCACCAACTTCGCGCCGCTGCGGTGGTTGTCGAGCCTGCTCATCGGCGTCGCCAACGTCGTCCTCCCGGGCAAGGGCCTGAAGCAGGGGCCGTTCGTCACCGAGGAGGAGATCCGCACGATGGCCGACGTCGCGGCCAATGAGGATTCCATCGAGCGCGAGGAGCGTCGCCTCATCCACTCGATCTTCGAGTTCGGCGACACCGTCGTGCGAGAAGTCATGCTCCCGCGGCCCGACATGGTGGCCGTCGACGCCGACGACACCATCGAGGAGGCGATCGAACGCGCCATCGAGCGCGGCTTCTCGCGTCTGCCGGTCTGCGAGGAAGGGTCCACCGACGACATCACCGGGCTCGTGTACCTGAAGGACCTCGTGCGACGGGCCCGGGCCGGCGAAGGCGAGCACGCGGTGCGGGTCGCGGTGCGGCCCGCGATCTTCGTGCCGGAGCAGAAGCGGGTGGCCGAGTTGCTGCCGCGAGATGCGGACGAAGCAGTTCCACATGGCGATCGTGATCGACGAGTACGGGGGCACGTCGGGTCTGGTCACGCTGGAGGACCTGCTCGAGGAGATCGTGGGGGAGATCGCCGACGAGTACGACGTCGAGATGCCGGTGGTCGAGCAGCTCCCCGACGGATCGCTCCGGGTTCCCGGCCGCACCCCGATCGACGAGGTGAGCGAGGCGCTGGGTACGGAACTGCCCGACACCGAGTGGGACACGGTCGGCGGACTCGTGTTCAACCTCCTCGGTCACGTTCCCGAGGAGGGCGAGACGGTCGAGTTCCAAGGACTCCAGCTGCGGACCGAGCGGGTCCAGGGCCGCCGCATCGGCTCCGTCCGTATCTCCCGGCTCCCCGTCGCACACTCCGACACCACCCCCGCAGCAGCCGAAGGGTCGTGAGCGTGAGCGAGGGGGCCGCCGAGAGCGGCAGGCGTGAGCCGAGGGCGTGAGCGAGACCTTTCGCTCGGGGTTCGTGTCGTTGGTCGGGCGACCCAACGTCGGGAAGTCCACGTTGGTGAACCGGATCGTCGGGCAGAAGGTCGCCATCGTGTCCGATCGTCCGCAGACGACGCGCACCCAGATCCGCGGGGTGCGCACGACGGCCGACTCGCAACTCGTGCTGCTCGACACGCCCGGCATTCACAAGCCGCGGACGCTGCTCGGCGAACGTACCAACGACCGGGCCCGCGCCACGCTGGCAGAGGTCGACGTCATCTGTCTGCTGGTCGAGGCCGCGTCGTCGATCGGTCCCGGCGACCGCTTCGTCGCCCGCCTCGTGCAACAGGTGGTGACCCCCAAGATCCTGGTCGTGAGCAAGACCGACCTGGCCGACAAACGCGTCATCGGCGAACAACTTGCCGGCGCGACCGCCGAGCTCGGCGAGTTCGACGCCTACGTTCCACTCTCCGGCCTCACCGGCGACGGCGTCGACGCGCTGATCGCCGAGCTCGAGGCGCGCATGCCCGAAGGGCCCGAGTACTACCCCGGCGGGGTCGTCACCGACCAGCCGGAGACGTTCCTCGTCGCCGAGCTCGTGCGTGAGAAGTTGTTGCGGGTCGCGGTGGAGGAGCTGCCGCATTCGATCACCGTCGTCGCCGAGGAGATCGAACCGGAACGCGATGACGAGATCCTGCGCTTCGAGGTCAAGGTCCTCGTCGAACGTGACTCGCAGAAGGGCATGGTCGTCGGCAAGAAGGGCGCAGTGATCAAGGAAGCCGGCACGCTCGCGCGAGGAGCTCGAGGCCCTGTTCGGCGCGCAGGTCTTCCTCGACACCTCGGTGAAGGTGGAACGCGAACTGGCAACGCCGGGCCCACGCCCTCGACCGGCTCGGGTACTAGAACGTCAGCAGGATCGTGCGAAAAGGGGGAAGCTGGTGCGAGCACTGTTGTTCGGAGTGGCGCCGCAGCCGACGGAGGGTCCGGTGCCCGAGAACCCGCTGTTGGCCGCGCTCGACCGCACGCCGATGGACCTCGTGGAGATGGCCGATCCCGGGTTCCTCCGTCCCGACTGGGTGGTGACGAGGCCACTGCTCACCGGTATCTGCGGCTCCGACGCCAAGCAGGTCTTCATGGACTGGGGCGAGGGCGGCGCCGACAACCCCATGCGCGACTTCTCGTCGATGCCGCAGGTCCCCGGGCACGAAGTGGTGGCCGAGGTCGTCTCGTTGGGTCCCGAAGCAGAAGGGCTCGACGTCGGTGACCGGGTCGTCCTCAACCCGTGGCTGTCGTGCGTGCCGCGGGGTGTGTCGCCGATCTGTCCCGCGTGTGAAGTGGGCGATCTCAGCCTGTGCTGGAACTTCCAGACCCCGCCCCTTGCGCCCGGAATCCACATCGGCACGTCGAGTGACGCCACCGGCGGCTGGGCGAACCTCATGCCCGCGGATCCGTCGATGCTGTTCCCGGTGCCCGACGAGATCCCCGACGAGGTCGCGGTGTTTGCCGATCCGTTCGCGGTGTCGCTGCACTCGATCACGCGACACCCGCCGGCGCCGGGCGGCAAGGTGCTGGTGTACGGCGCGGGCGCGCTCGGTTCGTGCGCCGTCGCCATCCTCCGCGCGTTGTATCCCGACGTCGAGGTCGGCGTCGTGGCGCGCTTCGGTGCGCAAGCCGACCTCGCCCGCCGGCTCGGCGCCCACGAAGTGTTCGCGCACGCGCCGGCCGAGGCGTTGGTCGAAGCCGCAGCCGCGTGGTCGGGTGGCGTGCTCGCGTCACACAACGGTCTGCCCATGGCGTTCCCCGGCGGGATCGACGTGGTGTACGACACCATTTCCCGGCGGGAGACCATGGAGGTCGCCGTACGTCTGCTGAAGGCGCACGGCACGCTGGTGAAAGCCGGAGTGCACGGCACCACCAACTGGGAGTACACACCGCTCTACTTCAAGGAGATCAGCTGGGTCGGTTCGAACGCGTTCGGCTTCGAAGAGGTCGACGGCGTGCGCAAGCATGGCATCCAGCAGTACCTCGACCTCGCGCAGGCCGGCCGCGTGAACCTCGAGGGGATGCTCACCCACACGTTCCCGCTGGACGACTCGTGGCGCGACGCGTTCAGGGTGCTCGCGACACAAGACGGATCGGGCGCGATCAAGGTCGCGTTCGACCAGCGTGGGTGAGCGAGCGGTCGGTCACGACAGTGTCGCATCGATGAAGCTCGACGCGATGAGGACACCGACGACGGCGCACACGACGACGAGTGCGATCTGCAGCCGTCGCGGGAGGCGCCACGTCAGCGCGGCGACGGGAAGGAGGAGTGCTTCGGCGCGGTGCAGTGAGAGCTCACCGCCCAGCGAGAGCGGCACGATCCAGAACACGCAGGCATAGGAGGCAAGCACGACTTCGCGCGCATCGAGCTGGCGGCGGTGTGCGGCCGCGGCGCTGAGCGCGGTGAGGACGACGACGGCGACGACGACACTCTGGATCGGCGGCCAGTTCGTCTGGTGGATCATCGGCCAGACGTCCAGGAGCCGGTTCCACAACGTGCTGGCGAAGATCGTCGGCGAGTAGCCGTAGTGGGCCTCGGTCAGGAACCATGCATCCCACCGGCCCACCGTGATCTGCCACATGAGGAGCACGGCTGCGTACGCGGCGATCAACGGCGCCGCATACAACGCGGCGGCTCGCGCCCGGTCCCGCCAGGCGCCGACGCCGCGCATCAGCCCACAGGCGAGCACCCCGACCGCAACCAGCGCGGCGCCGCTCGGGTAGCTGACGACCGCGACCACCCCGGCGGCACCGGCCGCGAGCCAACGACGACGGGCGAGCAGGGTGAGGCTCGCCATGATCGACAGCAACGTCAAGGAGATCGGGTACACGGCGTCCTGGTAGACCAAACCGGGGAACACCGCCGCGATCATCAACGTGAACACGGCGGGGACTCGGGGCCGGTCGCGCAGGAACCAGAACCACAACACCGCGAGCACCGCGAGATCAGCGATCCTCGAGAGGAGCATGCCCGCCGTCCTCGGCCCCAGACCGAGCGCGGTGCCGACGTCGATCGCGAACGGATACCCGGGGAACCAGGCAGAGTTCCCACACCAGTCGGATCGCGTGTAGGGAGCCTCTCCGAACTTCGTCGGGTCGCAGTGCGCGAGCGTGTACCCGGAGTTCGCGATGTCGAGGTACTGACCGGAATCGAACCGTGCGTAGGTGGCGGATGCGGTGAATTCTTCGCCGCTGATCTTGACCGCCACGAACAGCACGGCTTGCGAGAGCAGGAACGCAAGGACCACGAGGATCAGCGACGCGCCGAATGCGTCTCCTGACCGTCGTGGGTCGTCGACCCGACGACTCATCGTCACGGTCTGATCCTTGCCGCGGTTGCCGTGCGAGTCGTGGATTGCTCGATCTACCGCTCGTCCGAGGTCCGTGGACCGGGAATCACGTGCCGCGGATCTTCATCCCCGCGGCGCGGTAGATCGCGTCGATGACCTGCATGTTCGCGATGGACTCCGAGGGGGGCGTGAGCGTGTCCTTGCCGTCGAGGACCGCCGCGCCGAATGCGTCGAGCTGGTACTCGTAGGTCGGTCGCCGTGGAAATCGCTCGACCCGGCTGCCGCCCCCGGCCGTCACCTTCAAGCGATGGAAGAGCTGCGGAGTCGTCGGGTTGAACACTCGCATCTCGCCGCGGTCACCGGTCGCGACCGCGTGCAGACGGAGGAGCGATTTCGACCACATGGAACACGTGATGGTGCCGGTGTGGCCACTCGGGAACCGCAGCTCCGCGAGCATGGCCCGGTCGATGTCGGGGGAGTGAAGCTTCGCGGCGGCACTCACGACCTCCGGCTCTTCCCCGCCGAGCGTGCGCACGATGTGCACCGTGTAGCAGCCGGCGTCCATCAACGCTCCGCCGGCGAGCTCGTACTGGTAGCGGATGTCGGAGAACAACGGCAACGGGAAGCACAACGACATGCTGACGTGTCGCAGCGTTCCCAGTTCGCCGCTGCGGACGATCTCCACCATCCGCTGCGCGAGCGGGTGGTAGCGCCAGTGGAAGGCTTCCATCACCACGAGGCCCGTCTGCTGCGCGACTTCGGCAACGTGTTCGGCTTCGGCCGCGTTCGCGGTGAACGGCTTCTCGCACAGGACGTGCTTGCCTGCTTCGAGTGCGGCGATGGTCCACTGCGCGTGCAGCCCGTTCGGCAACGGGTTGTAGATCGCGTCGACGTCGGGATCGGCGATCAGTGCGTCGTAGCCGTCGACGACCCTCGGGACGCCGTGCTTCGCGGCGAACTTCTCGGCCTTCGACCGATCGCGTGCGGCGACGGCGACAACCTCGACTCGCGGGTTGCTGCGCGCGGGCTTGATCAGCGCGGCGGGCGTGATCCGTGCCGCACCCAGAGTGCCGATCCGCACGACGTCCATGCTCATCCTCCCGTTTTGGCGTCACTCGTGCGTCGTGATGGCGCACCAGTGACGCCAAAAGCTCAGTTTCAGTTTTGGTCGGTCTGATCCAGGGCGGCGAAGCGTTCGTGGAGGCGGGTGCGGATTTCCCCCGCGTCGTAGTCGCGCCAGCGGCGACGACGCCGTTCCGCCACGACCGCGGTACCGACGGCGATCGCGGCGACCGCGCCCAGACCCAGCCACTTCCAGCTTCTCGACCGCACGACTCCGTACGCTACCCAGAATGGCTCCGAGGACGGTTCCCACGATGTCCAGCGCCGAGGCGCTCGCCACCGCGCAGACCGGCGACGTGTGGCTCTTCCGTGGGCCCTCGGGTGCCGACCGCGCCATCCGGGTGTTCACGAACTCGCCGGTCAACCATGTGGCGATGGTGGTCGCGTTGGACGACCTGCCGCCGCTGTTGTGGCACACGGAGCTGGGACACAGCATCGAGAGCGTCTGGAGCGGCGACCTGCACCGGGGTGCACAACTCAACCGGCTCGACGAGGCGCTCGCGCTGTGGACCAGCAAGTACAAGCAGCTCGCCTTCGTACGTCCGTTCGACGGCGAGATCACGCGCGACATGGAAGACGCGTTGCTCGGGGTCGTCGCCGAATACGAGGGCCGGCCGTTCCCGCGCACGCGGCGCCTGGTCGGGAAGTGGCTGTCAGGGCGACTGCGCCGGGAAGCGTCGGAGCAGGCGATCTATTGCGCCGAGCTGCTCGCGATCACGTACACCCGGATGGGGCTGCTCGATCCCCGCACGCCCGCCAACTGGTTCGATCCCGGGAGGTTCTGGAGCGGCGACCGGCTCGACCTGACCGGCGGCGCCAGTCTCGGTCCCGAGATCGCGGTCACCGTCGCAGGCTGAACACGGTCACGTGCCCTTCACGCCCGGCGCCGGGGGAGGTCGGCGCCGGGCGATGGGGCTGATCGTCGGTGTCCTACCGCATGCCGTCTTCGACGCTGGCGACGCTGAAGTCGGCGTTCACCTTGACCGTGGCCTTGGTGCCGTCGGACTTGGTGACGTGCGCTTCGTAGGTGGCGCCTTCCGCGTCGTTCTCGACGCGGTCGATGGTCGCACCCGGCACGGCACCCTGCGCGGCGGCCGTCACCTTGGTCGCGGTGTCACCGGTGAGGACGGTTTCGGTGATGCCGTTCGCGGTGTGGCCACCCTGGCTCGGGTCGGGGGCAGGGTTCGACGCCGTCGCGGCAGTCGACGCGGTGCTGGACGACGAGCCGGTCTGGGCCTGGGCCGTACCGAGGAGCGAGGCGCCGACGGCGCCCCCGGCCACGGTGGCCCCCAGCATGGCGCCGGTGAGGAGTGCTTTCTGAGCGAACTTCACGTGTTCTCCTTGTTGTGGGGGTTCGACGCCAACGGTCATCGGCGACGGTCACCACGATGGGACACGCAGGTAAGAGTCTCCTGGCCGGTGTTCAAGAAGCCGGCCAGAACGTTCCTGCCGGTCGGGCGGGAACGAACGACGAACTAGCTGCCGCTGGTCAAACCGCTGGCCCGGTCGAACGTCGCGGCGATGGTGCCGCCGTCGCGGAACAACGTCAGTCGGTTGCCGGTGACCTGGTAGGTCTTCGCCAGTCCGAGCGCGGCCAGGTACTGCTGTTCCTGAGTCGAGACTGCGGGATCGGCGCACGCCTTCAGCGTGCTGCGGAACGGCCCGAGCGCGATGCCGTCGACGCCCGAGAGCTTCACCGGTCCGTCGAACGTGTTGCACCCCGAGTTCCCGGAGGCACGCGCGTCCGCGAACTCGAGCGTGAGCGCGCTCCCGGCCACCGGCGTCTGGATCGCATCGCCGGTGTACAAGCTCGTCACGTTCCATCCACCCGCGAGCGCGGCCGTACCGGTGGATGCCCGGTACACGAGCAGCCGGCGCCCGGCGCGGGTCGAGAGGGTGAGGGTCGAGCCACTGATCCGGTAGCGCCCGACCCGACCCAGCCGCTCGCGGTACGCCCGCTCGACCGAGTCCGCGGCGATCTCCGCACGCGATCAGCGTGCTCACGCCGTCGTTCTTCAGGGTCATACGCGCACCGTTGGTGGTGTACGACCAGCTGTACCCGTTGCATCCGGACGTCCCGCTCATCCGGGTCTTGTCGAACACCGCGTTCACCGCGACACCGTCGAGCGGTGTGCCCAGCGACACGCGGTCGGTGAGTACCCAATTCGTCTTGCGCAGCGGATCCTGGGCGCGTGCGGCGAAGGCGGTCGAGGTCGCGGTCGCGGTCGCGATCACCGCGGCGGTCACGACGAGAATGAGAGTGCGGCGCATCGGGTGAGACTAGGGTCCGCCGCGTGAGCGATCCGGCCACCTCGCGACGCGGCGTGTTCGGACACGCTGACGAGCGGCCGTATCGCCGGCTGGTCGGGGACTGGGTCCGGCTCGTGCTCGCGAGCGTGCTCGTGGCGGTGACCGCAGCCAACCCGGTGTTCCTGCACAGCGTCGAACGCACCCTCGACCGCTTCTTCGCCTCGTTGCCGGGCGTCGCTCGACGGCGTCTTCACGGTCGCCCTCGCGGTCGGGTACCTCTGGGGCATCGCGCTGGTGGTCCTCGCCGCGCTCGTGGCGCGGCGCTACCGCCTCGCCGCCGTGATCGCCGCGGCCGGACTCGGCGCGTGGTGCATCGCTCGGTTCCTCGGCTTCGTCGTCGACGGCCAGAACGTGAGTTCGGCGCTCGGCTCGGTGTTCAGCAGCGATCAGCCCGGCCGCTACCCGACGGTCCGGCTCGCGGTGCTCGTCGGGGTGGTCCTCGTCGCTTCACCCTTCCTCACCCGCCCCGTCCGTCGTCTCGGTCAGCTCGTCCTGCTCGTCGTGGTCCCCGGCACCATCGTGCTCGGCCTCGGTGGCGTCGACGGCGGTGGTGGGTGCCTTCGGGATCGGGTGGGGAGTCGCCGCACTGCTCCACCTCGCACTCGGATCGCCGGCCGGTCGACCGACGATGACGCAGGTGGCGGCGGCGCTCGCCGAGCTGGGCGTGGTCACCGACGAGGTCGCGCTCGCGACCGACGCAACCCCTCGGGTCGACGCTCGTGCGCGCGTCGACCGCCCGACGGTCGCGCGCTGCGGGTGCGGGTCTACGGCCGTGACGCGGCCGACACGCAGTTGGTGGCCAAGGCGTGGCGGTTCCTCGCCTACAAGGACTCGGGCCCACGCTTCACGGTCACCCGACTGCAGCAGGTCGAGCACGAAGCGGTGTGCCTCTACGCCGCGCACGACGCCGGGGTGCACGTCCCGACGATCGTCGCCGCCGGCGTCGCCGGGCCGTCGGCCGCGCTCCTCGCGCTCGATCAACCCGACGCGCCCGCCCTCGCCGACGTCGCCGACGGCGCGACGCTCGACGCGGCCGTCACCTCGTTGTGGACCGACGTCGCGCCGGCTGCGCGACGCGCGCGTGACCCACGGCGCGCTCGACGGCGAGCACGTGCTGCGTCGGCGGCGCGGGATCGACGATCGTCGACTTCGACCGCGGTTCGATCTCCGCGACGCCGGCGCCGTCTCGACGTGGACGTGGCCCAGGCCCTGGTCACGACGGCGCTGCGCACGGCGATCCGAGCATGCGGTCGACGTCGCCGCCGGCGCGCTGACCGTCGACGAGCTGCTCGCGGCGCAGCGTTACCTCACCAAGCCCGGCGCTCACCCCGGCCACGCGCCGCGCGCTCCGCAGCGACAAAGGGCCTCCTCGACGAGCTCACGACCGCGGTCGCGGCGCGCACGGGCGGTGAGCTCGTCCGCCCGGTCGAGCTGCGACGGGTGAAGCCGCTCAACATCGTGATGTTCGTCGCGCTGCTGTTCGCGCTGTGGGTGATCCTCGGCCAGGTCGGCAGCATCGGCGACCTCGTCGACACGCTGAAGACCGCCGACTGGCCGTGGCTGGTCGTCGGCTTCGTGCTCGCGCAGTCGACCGCGGTCGCGTTCGCGTGCACCACCATCGGTTCGGTGCCGCAAGCCCATCCCGCTGGTGCCGGCCACGATGCTCCTGCAGATGGCGGTGTCGTTCGTGAACCTCGTGGCGCCGACCGGCGCGTCGTCGACGATCATGAACATCCGGTTCCTCCAGAAGCAGGGCGTCGAGGTCGGGCCGGCGACGTCGTCGGGGGTGCTCGTCGGGCTCTCCGGCACGATCACGCAGTTCGCCATGTTCGTGCTCACCGCCTTCGCCGTCGGGCAGGAGGCGAGCCTCTCACAGGTCGGCGGCGGTGACCGGGGCGACGGTCGGCTCATCATCATCCTCGTCCTCGCCGGGGTCATCGTCATCGGGATCGCGCTGCGATCCGCCCGGTGCGGCGGTTCACTCACGAGAAGGTGTGGCCGCAGGTGGTCGGCGCACTGCGCAACATCTGGGGCATCCTCACCACGCCGCGCCAGCTGTTCCTGATCCTCGGCGGCAGCATCGCCGCGCAGCTGCTCTACTCGTTCTGCCTGCTCGCCTGCCTGACCGCGTACGGCGGCAGCCTCTCGGTTGCGGAGATCATCTTCGTGAACACCTCGGCCTCGTTCCTCGCCAGCCTGGTCCCCGTGCCGGGCGGCATCGGCGTGACGGAGGCGGCGATGATCGCCGGTCTCACGGCCTTCGGCATCCCGCCGGAGATGGCGACGGCGACGGTCGTCACCCACCGCCTGTTCACGACCTACCTGCCCCCCATCTGGGGGAACTTCGCGATGAAGAAGCTCGTGAGTGACGGGTACCTCTGATGCGACGGGAGCAGCGAGCCGCGGGCCGCGCGCTGCGTGCCACGGTCCCGCGGTCGGCGCACGCGGCATGGAGCGCCGACGCTCGCAGCCGTGACGCGATCGCGGTGCTGGAGGAACAAGCACAGACCCGGGTCGACGAGCTGGTGCCGGTCCGCTACCGCCGGATGGCCGAATCGCCGTTCGCGTTCTTCCGCGGTGCGGCGGCCGTGATGGCGATGGACCTCGCGTCCACACCGGTCACCGGCCTGACCGTGCAGGCCTGCGGCGACGCGCACGTCGCCAACTTCGGGACCTTCGCCACGCCCGGAGCGCAACGTCATCTTCGACATCAACGACTTCGACGAAACCACGCCCGGACCGTGGGAGTGGGACGTGAAGCGTCTCGCCGCCAGCCTTCACGTCGTCGCACGACAGCACGGTTCCACACCGGCGCGGTGCGACGCGGTGGTGCTCGAAGCAGTGCGCGTGTACCGCGAATATCTGGCCCAGTACGCGGCCATGCGGACGCTCGACGTCTGGTACGACCGGACGACCGTCGACGACGTGATCGCGCACTTCCCGAAGCGGTACCGCGCGCTCGCGGAACGTGACGTGAAGCGGGCGTTGCGCAAGGATCACCTCCGCGCCGTCGCCAAGCTCACGCACTCTGTCGACGGCGCCCCCCGGTTCCTCGAAGACCCGCCGCTGACCGTCCACCTCGACCGCACCGGCCACGACTGGGACGAAGTCGACGAGATGCTCGAGGACTACCGATCGACGCTCAACGACGAGCGCCGATTCCTGCTCGACCGGTTCCGGATCGTCGACGTCGCCCGCCGGGTGGTCGGGGTGGGCAGCGTCGGCACCCGCTGCTGGGTCCTGCTGCTCGAGGCGACCAGCCACCCGGAGGGCACGACCGACCGGATCATCCTCCAGGTGAAGGAAGCGCAGGCGTCGGTCTTCGCCCCCTACTTCGGCGCATCGCGGCTCGGCCACGAGGGGCGTCGGGTCGTGGCGGGGCAGCGCCTCACCCAGGCCGCGAGCGACATCTTCCTCGGATGGTGCGAAGGCCCCAAGAGCGGCCGCCACTTCTATGTGCGTCAACTCTGGGACGTCAAGGGTCAGGGCGATCTCACCCGTATGGACGGGGGCAAACTCACCCACTACGGCGCCCTCTGCGCCCAGGCCCTGGCCCGCGGCGCACGCCCGCACCGGGGATCCGGCCGCGCTCTCCGGGTACCTCGGCACGGGGGCGGCGTTCGACACGGCCATCGCGGCCTTCGCCGCCGCGTACGCGGCCAACAACGAGCGGGACCACGAAGGGCTGGTCGAGGCGATCGCGTCCGGTCGGGTGGTCGCCAGCGAGTTCTGAGATTGGGCTCGTAGAAGTTGCTGCCACGGAAGTTCACCCATGTAGAGTGCCGACGCGCTGGGGATTTCGACCGCTGGTCGCTGGACCTTGGAAACCTTGGAAGGGGACATGACGCCACGCCGCACTCGGGGACGCCGGTTCGTCCTCGCCGCTGTCGCGGCCGTCGTGGTGGTCCTCGCCGGTTGCTCCGAGGTCAAGAACAACGGGCAGAATTCGCTCCAACCGAAGAGCCCGCAGGCGCACAAGATCTACAACCTGTTCGTGCCGATCCTGATCGTCGCGATCGTCGTCGGCATCGCCATCATGGTGGCGACGGTGTACCTCGCCATCCGGTTCCGCTACCGGCCCGGGAAGAACGAGAACCCCAAGCAGATCCACGGCAACACGAAGCTCGAGATCGGGTGGACGATCCTCCCCGCGCTCCTGCTCGCGATCATCGCGGTGCCGACCGTCGCCACGATCTTCGACCTCGCCGAGAACCCGGGCCCGAGCGCGCTGCAGGTGACGGTCGAGGGCAAGCAGTGGTGGTGGCAGTTCTCCTACCCCGACGCCAAGGTCGTCACCGCGGACGAGATGGTGATCCCGACCGGCCGCGACGTCTTCGTGCACCTCACGTCGTGCAACGGTGCCGGCAACGCGAAGACCTGCAACGTGATCCACAGCTTCTGGGTCCCCGAGCTGGCGGGCAAGAGGGACGTCGTCCCCGGCCAGGAGAACACCCTCACGCTCTCGGCCGACAAACCCGGGACCTACCTCGGGCAGTGCGCGGAGTACTGCGGGTTGTCGCACGCCAACATGCGGTTCCGGGTGATCGCCAAGAGCCCAGCCGACTTCCAGCAGTGGCTGACCGAGCAGCAACAGGGGCCGGTGAACCCGCTCTACGAGTCCGACGGCACGACGCCCGCAGGACCGACCCAGGACCTCATCGTCAACACGTTCCAGTGCACGAATTGCCACATCTTCGACGATTCCTCCAAGCCCAACTACGGCCCGAACCTCACCCACCTGGCCAGCCGCACGACCTTTGCCAGCGGCACGTACCCCCTGACCAAGAGCAACCTCGTCAATTGGGTGAAGAACGCGCCGTCGATGATCCCGATGTCCTCGCAGGACTGCCGTCTCCCGCCGAGTCCGAGCAACATCTGTGTGGGCATGCCGTCCTTCACCGAGAACACGCCCAAGGGACAGCAGTCGATGACGCAGGCGCAGGCAGAAGACATCGCCAACTTCCTCCTGGAGCAGAAGTAGATGACGACGGTCACGCGCTCCCTCCCCAAGACGACCACGCGGGCGCTGCCGTTGCGGCGGCCCAAGGCGACCACGGGGTTCTCGAGCTGGTTCACCACCGTCGACCACAAGAAGATCGGCATCCTCTACGGCGGCACCGCGCTGATGTTCTTCGTGTTCGGTGGGGTCGAGGCGTTGCTCATCCGCTTGCAGCTCGCCGGTCCGAACGGCACGGTGCTCACCGCCGCGCAGTACAACACGATGTTCACGATGCACGGCACCACCATGGTGTTCCTGGTGGGCATGCCGCTCGCGGTCGCATTCGGCAACTACTTCATCCCGTTGCAGATCGGCGCGCGTGACGTCGCGTTCCCGCGGCTGAACATGTTCGGGTACTGGGTCGTGCTCTTCGGCGGCCTGTTCATGTACTCGAGCTTCTTCCTCGGCGGCGCGCCGAACGGTGGCTGGTTCGGCTACACGCCACTGACCAGCACGCCGATCTCCGGCGGCGCGCTCCCGGGCAACGGCCCCAACTTCTGGTGCGTCGGCATCGTGTTGCTCGGCATCGGCTCGACGACCTCGGCCATCAACTTCATCGTCACCATCCTCAACATGCGCGCGCCCGGGATGACGCTCATGCGCATGCCGGTCTTCACCTGGATGATGACGGTCGTCGCGTTCCTCACCGTGTTCGCGATGCCCATCATCACCGCGGCGATGATCATGGTGTTCTTCGACCGCAACTTCGGCACGCTGTTCTTCGTGGCGTCGAAGGGCGGTGATCCGCTGCTGTATCAGCATCTCTTCTGGCTGTTCGGCCATCCCGAGGTGTACATCCTGATCCTGCCGGGGATGGGCATCGTGTCCGAAGTGCTGCCCGTGTTCTCGCGCAAGCCGCTGTTCGGGTACTCCGTCGTCATCTTCTCGGGGATCGCCATCGGCTTCATGGGCTGGGGCGTGTGGGCCCACCACATGTTCGCCACCGGGCTCGGCCCGGTCGCGATCTCGGCGTTCGGGCTGTCCACCATGCTCATCGCCATCCCGACCGGCGTGAAGATCTTCAACTGGTTGGGCACGGTCTATGGCGGCGCGGTGAAGCTCACGACCGCGATGCTGTTCTCGTTGGGCTTCATCGCGATGTTCACCCTCGGTGGTCTGTCCGGCGTCCTGCACTCCATCGTCCCCGCCGACACGCAGCAGACCGACACCTACTTCGTGGTCGCGCACTTCCACTACGTGCTGTTCGGCGGCCTGTTCCTCGGGATCTTCTCCGGCTTCTACTTCTGGTGGCCGAAGATCTTCGGTCGGATGCTGAACGAGACGATGGGCAAGTGGAACTTCTGGATCATGCTCATCGGGTTCAACCTCACCTTCTTCCCGATGCACATCCTCGGCCTCACCGGCATGCCCCGCCGTACGTACCGCTACCCGTCCGGCTACGGCTGGGACACGATGAACATGATCGAAACCGTCGGCGCGTTCGTGATCATGGTCTCGGTGCTGATCTTCTTCGTGAACGTGATCTACACCGCCAAGCGGGGTCCGGCGGCGGGCAACGACCCGTGGGACGGCCGCTCCCTCGAATGGTCGATCCCGTCGCCGCCGCCGGCCTACAACTTCGCCGAGATCCCGATCGTCGAAGCGCGCGACGACTGGTGGCACCACAAGTACACCGAAGACTCGGAAGGACGGCTGGTCAAGCTCCCGTCGGGAGGTTCGGACGTCGCCACCATCGAACACGACACGCCGGCCGAGGCGCACGGTGACGGGCACGCCATCCACATGCCGTCGCCCTCCTACTTCCCGCTGGTGGTCGCGGCCGGACTCCCGTGCCTCGGCTACGCCGCGGTGTTCACCGAGAAGCTCTGGCTCATCCCCGGTCTGGTGCTCCTCCTGTTCGGCGTGTACGCGTGGGGCCTCGAGCCGGGAACGGACGAAGGCTGATGGCGACCATCGAACAGGCGCCCACGTCCGGATCGGGCGACCTGGTCCCCGCCGAGTCGGGTCACGACGCGGGCCCCGCCGCGCACGAGACGCACAGCGGGGTCCCCAACGCCAAGCTGGCGATGTGGCTGTTCCTGTCGTCGGACTGCCTGTTCTTCGGTGCGTTCATCGCCACCTACCTGCTGTACCGCGACCGGCCCGGCCAGACCGGTCCGACGCCGGCCGACGTGTACAACATCCCGTTCACCTCGGTGACGTCGTTCATCCTGCTGATGAGCAGTCTCACGATGGTGCTCGCGCTCGCGGCCGTCCAGCGCGGCGACTACCGCCGGTTCCACGTCTGGATCATGGCGACCGCGCTGTTCGGGGCGACGTTCATCGGTGGGCAGATCTTCGAGTTCACCGAGTTCACCCGCAAGGGACTCAACGTCGACACCAACCTGTTCGGATCCAGTTTCTTCATCCTCACGGGTATTCACGGCACCCACGTGATCATCGGCATCGTGTGGCTGGTCTCGCTCTGGGGCCTCTCGATGCAGAGCCGGCTCTCGCAAGGCGACTCCGAACGGGTCGAGATCGCCGGGCTGTACTGGCACTTCGTCGACGTCGTGTGGATCGTGATCTTCACCGTCATCTACCTGCTCCCGCACTGAGAGTGGACGCATGAGCGATACGCAGGAACTGGAAGCCGGTTCGGGGAAGGAGGTCGACCTCCCGCAGGGCGACGTCGCGTACCGCATGTCGCACGCGGCGCCGAACCTCCTCCCGGGCGAGGTCCGGGCTCACCCCGACCCGTGGCAGTACGTGGTCGTCGCGGTCGTGCTCGCGGTCATCACCGCGGTCGAGATCGCCGTCTCCTACATGGAGGGCGACATCCCCGACGGTCTGATCGTGGTCCTGCTGCTGTCGATGATGGTGATGAAGTTCGTCCTGGTCGCATCGTGGTTCATGCACCTGCGCACCGATCAGCCCGTGTTCAAGCGGTTCTTCATCCTCGGTTCGATCGCAGCACCGCTGCTCTACCTCATCGTGCTGGCCACACTGCACGGCGTCCTCGCGAGCTGACCGGACCGTCGTGATGGTCGGCGTCGCGTTCCCGAGTTGGACGCCCCACCCCGATGTGTGGCTCCTGGTCGGCCTGTTCGCGGCGGGGTACGCGATCGCCATCGTGCGGCTCGGACCGAAGTGGGCCGTCCCCGGCCAGGCCGTGGTCACGCGCTTCCAGGTCACGTGCTGGTCGCTCGGGGTGTTCGCAATGTGGGTGGCTTCGGACTACCCGATCCATGACGTCGCCGAGCGCTACAACTACAGCGTCCACATGGTGCAACACCTCACCTTCTCGATGGTGGTGGCGCCGTTGCTCCTGCTCGGCACCCCGGCGTGGCTCATGCGCCGGCTCCTGCGCCCGCCGCTGCTGTTCCGCACCGTGCGCGCCCTGTCGCGGTTCATCCCCGCGCTGGTGATCTTCAACGTCGTGCTCGTCGTCACCCACTGGCCGCTGATGGTGAACGCGAGCCTCCACTCCGCGCTCGTCCACTTCGGGCTCCACAGCGTGCTCTTCCTGTCGTCGCTGATCGTGTGGATGCCGCTGGTCAGCCCCCTCCCCGAGATCCCGCGGCTCGTCCCCGTCCTGCAGATGGTGTACCTCTTCGCGTGGTCCGTGGTCCCGACGGTGCCGGCGTCGTTTCTCACCTTCGGATCGAAGCCCCTCTACAAGTTCTACGAGCACCGCCCGCACCTCTTCGGACTCTCGACGCTCGCCGACCAGCAGGCCGCGGGGTTGATCATGAAAATCGGCGCCGGACTCCTACTCTGGATGATCATCGCCGTAGTGTTCTTCCGCTGGGCTTCCGAGGAAGAGCGTGCAAGCACTCCGCGACACGGACTCGACGACATGGATCGTGAGCTGACTCAGATGGGGCTGAGGAGATGACCGACACCACGACGTTGGACGAAGCCCCCGACTCCGAGGAGCTCCCCGAGCTCGTCGAGAGCACGTCGTTGGGGGCCGACGGCACTGCGTCCGACAGCCCACTGAAGACGCGGTTCGTCCTCCCGCTGCTCGTGCCGTTGTTCTCGATCGCGATCGTCGCGGTCCTCGTCCTCAACATCTCGCGCGTGTTCCTCGCCGGCGACAAGGATGCCGCGCTGGCGATGGGGATCGTGATCACGCTGTCGATCCTGATCGGCGCGACGTTGATCGCCGCCGCGCCGCGCCTGCGGACGTCGTCGCTGGCCATGATCCTCGGCGGGATCCTTCTGTTCGTGTCCGGTGCGGGTCTCGTGTCGCTCGGGCCGAGCATCAACGAAGGCGAAGGCGCCGCCGCGGGGTACGTGGCGCCGACGGGTCCGGCGGTCGGTTCGGTCGCCGTCCAGGCCGAGGCGAGCCTGCACTTCGACGCCACCAACTTCGACGCCCCCGCGGGCATCGTCCAGCTCAACTACTCGGGTCCGACCGGCCACACGCTGGCCATCCAGGATCCGAAGTTCGACGGCTTCCTCCTCACCACCGACGCCGCGGGGCCGAAGTCGGGCAAGGTCGAGCTCGCGCCCGGCACCTACACGATCTACTGCACCGTCCCGGGCCACGAGGCGGCCGGGATGCACGCCACCCTCACCGTGGCGAAGTGAACACGTCGGGTCGGTCGCATCGCCGCGGTCGTGGTCGTGGGTCTGCTCCTTGGCGGGATGCTCGCGGGCTGCGGTGGAGGCGGCGACAGCGGTGGCGGCAACCAGGGGTACGTCCCACCGAAAGGTCCGTCGACCGAGACCATCTCGATCGAAGCGGGCAACTTCTACTTCAAACCGAACGCGATCAGTACCAACGCCGGGATCGCCACGATCAAACTCACCGCCCAGAACGGGATCCACGACCTCGTGTTCGACGGCGCGTATCCCGGGTTCCAGCTCGAGGCCGACGGTGGCGGCGGCACCCAGTCGATGAAGATCGATCTGAAGCCCGGGAAGTACACCTTCTACTGCAGCATCACCGGGCACCGTGCCGCGGGCATGGTGGGCACGCTGACCGTCAAGTAGGTCAGCGTTCGGGCACCATCACTGCGAGCGCGCCGGCCACCGGTTCGAGGCGGGCGGGCAGCGGGCCCGCGTGCTCGACCGCTTGCCCACAGGTCGCACGGTTCGCCGTCGCCGCGGGTCTCCACCGTCACGCGCGTGCCCGGCGCCAGGTGCGCACCATCGGGTGCCGGACGTGTTCGCCGCGGAACACCGAGGGGAACGTGCGCAGGAATTCGACGCGAGTCACTGCGCCGACGACGCACACATCGAGGAGGCCGTCGTGCACGTCGGCCGCCGGGGTGATCATCATTCCGCTCGCGTAGGTGCGGGTGTTGCCCACCGCGACCAACCACGCCTCGATGTCGATCACCTCGTCGTCGACGGTGATGCGGAAGGCTCGTGGTCGGTAGGTGGCGAGGGTTCGGAGCGTCGCCATCACATAGAGCGGGGTGCCGCTCGTCCACGTGACCTGGTTCGCCCATTCGTTGGCGGCGGCGTCGAATCCGGTGTTGGCCACGGTGGTGAACCAGGTGGTCACGCCGTCGGCGGTGTGGACGCGCCCGAGGTCGGCGTGGGTCACGCCACCGCGTTCGAGCACCGCGATGGCCGCGCCGAGATCGCCGCGCGGGATGGCGAGCTGGCGGGCGAAGTCATTACCCGAACCGATGGGCACGATGCCGAGCACGCCGTCGTGATCCGCGGCCACGCCCGCGAGCGCGCACACGGTGCCGTCACCTCCACACGCCACGACCCCGCGACCGTGGTCGAACGCGGTGCGGGCGATGGTGACGAGGTCCGCGGCGTCGGCGGAGAGCTGGATCGCGACATCGAGGTCGGCGGCGGCGAGCGCGTCGGCCACCCGGGGGAGTCGCGCCCGGGCGCGACCACGCCCGGCGGCGGGGTTGACGATGGCGGTCCAAGCGGCCGGAACCGGGCGCATCCGCGGGAGCGTAGCGGCGCAACTGCGTTAGCTTTCGCGAGTGGCCGCGTTGGATCTGCACCAGGTGCCGGGCCACGTGGCGATCGTGATCGACGAGGACGGTCACGGCGCCGGCGACGCCGCGCTGGTCGACGTGGTCGAGGGCGCACTCGAGATCGGCTTGCGCTGGGTGACCGTCGACGTGCTCCCCGCGCAGCGCTGGTGCCGGCCGGTGGTCGAGGTCCAGGGGCTGCTCGACCGGTACGAGCAGGTGTTCCTCGAGCGGCGCGACGAGTTCCACGCGCACGGTGTGCGCATGCGGTGCATCGGGCGTCGCGACGCCCGACTGCCGCGGCGGTTCCGCCGGGTCATCGAAGAGACCGAGGCACTGACCGCGGCGAACCACGGGATGACCTTGACGTTGGCGGTCGACTACGACGGGCGTACCGAGCTCGCCGACGCAGTGGGCGCGATCACCACGGCCGTGCGCGCCGGGACCCTTCATCCCGCGGTGATCGACGAGGACGCCGTCGCCGCGGACCTCTACGCGCCCGACCTGCCCGATCCCGATCTCCTCGTCCGCACCGGCGGTGACACGCGGACGTCGAGCTTCCTCGTGTGGCAGACGGCCTACTCCGAGTTCGTGTTCACCGACACGACCTGGACCGAGTTCCGTCGCGCCGACCTCTTCGCCGCCGTCGCCGAATACCAACGCCGCGAACGCCGCTTCGGCGCCATCGAGTGACCCCGCCCCCATCCCGAACCCCCATCCCGAACATCTCGGAGTTCGCGCCCGCATGTGCACGCCAACTCTGAGATGTTCGCCCGGAACTACACTGATGTAGTGAACCTGTACCGGGACCAGGGGGTCGTGCTGCGCACGATCAAGCTGGGGGAGACGGATCGGATCGTCACCATCCTGACCCAGGGTCACGGCAAGGTCCGTGCGGTGGCCAAGGGCGTCCGCAAGCCGGGGAGCCGGTTCGGCGCGCGGCTCGAGCCCACCAGCCACGTCGCCCTGCAGTGCTACCGGGGCCGCGAGCTGGACGTCGTCACCCAGACCGAGACCATCGACTCCAACCGAGCCCTGCGCGAGCACTACGGCTGCCTGACCCACTCCGTCTCGATGCTCGAAGCCACCGACCAGGTCGCCCAGGAACGCGAACCCAACCCCGCGCTCTACCGCATGCTGGTCGGGGCCCTCCGCACCCTCGCCGAGACCCCGAACCCGTTGGTGAGCGCCGCGTTCTTCTGGAAGCTGCTCTCGCTCGAGGGCTTCCACCCGATGCTCGACATGTGCGCCGCGCTGCGGTGACGAGGCGGGACCGTTCACCGCGTTCGACCTCGACGAGGGCGGCGTGCTCTGCGAGTCGTGCGGGAAGTTCACCGGGCGCCGGATCCAGCCCGACACCCTCGACATGGTCCGGCGCATCCTGGGTGGAGAAATGCGGACCGCGCTCGCCGAACCACCCAGCGCGACGACCGTGGAGACGGAGCGCCTCGCGCTCACCAGCCTCGAGCACCATCTCGAGCGCCGCCTGCGCAGCGCCGCGCTGCTTTAGCCCGTTCGGGGAAAAGTGCCCCCCAACTAGGATCGCCCTCCGGTATGGCCAAGAACGACCTGATGGACCGCGTCGTCAACCTCGCCAAGCGACGCGGCTTCGTGTTCCCGTCGAGCGAGATCTACGGCGGATTTCGGGCGCCTGGGACTACGGCCCGCTCGGCGTCGCGCTGAAGCGGCAACATCAAGGACGCCTGGTGGCGCGCGATGGTGCAGGAGCGCGACGACATCGTCGGCCTCGACGCCGCGATCCTCATGCACCCGAAGGTGTGGGAGGCGAGCGGCCACGTCGCGACGTTCACCGATCCGATGGTCGACTGCCGCAACTGCCAGGAGCGCTTCCGCGCGGACGAGCTCGCCCGAATCCGGTGCCTGTCCGACCTGCGGCATGAAGGCCAGTTCACCGAAGCCCGCGCAGTTCAACCTCATGTTCCAGACCTTCGTCGGCCCGGTGGAGAACGACGCCGCGGTCGGCGTACCTCCGCCCCGAGACCGCGCAGGGCATCTTCGTCAACTTCGAGAACGTGCTGACCACGACGCGCAAGAAGCTGCCGTTCGGCATCGCGCAGATCGGCAAGTCGTTCCGCAACGAGATCACGCCCCGCAACTTCATCTTCCGCGACGCGCGAGTTCGAGCAGATGGAGATGGAGTACTTCGTCCCGCCGGAAGACGGCGCGCAGTGGTACGAGTACTGGCGTCAGGAGCGGTATCGTGGTACACCGATCTCGGCATCGGAGGCGGAGCCTCCGCCTCCGCGCGCACGCGACGGAGGAGCTGTCGCACTACTCCGCGGGCACGTCCGACTTCGAGTACCTGTTCCCCTGGGGCTGGGGTGAACTCGAGGGCATCGCCCACCGCGGCGACTTCGACCTCACCGCAGCACAGCAACGTCGAGCGGCAAGGATCTCACCTACTTCGACGAGGAGAACGAACGAGCTACTCGTGCCGCACGTCATCGAGCCAGCCGCTGGGCGTCGACCGCGCGCATGCTCGCGTTCCTGCTCGACGGCCTACGACGAGGAGACGTCGACGAGAAGGGCGAGAAGCGCACCGTGCTGCACCTCCACCCGGCCATCGCGCCGATCAAGGTCGGCGGTGCTGCCGCTGAGTCGAAGAACGAGAAGCTGACGCCGGTCGCGCGACGAAGTCGCCGCGCGGCTGCGCGAAGCACTGGATGTCGACAGTACGACGACGCGCAGGGCATCGGCCGCCGCTACCGCCGCCAGGACGAGATCGGGCACGCCGCTGTGCGTCACGATCGACTTCGAGACGCTCGACGACCGCGCGGTGACGATCCGCGAGCGCGACACGATGACGCAGGATCGAGTGCCGATCGACGACCTGCTCGCAGAGCTCAGGAATCGACTGAAATTCATGACCGACGACAATTACTACGAAGAGCTCGGTGTCGAGCCGGGCGCGTCGCGCGATGAGATCCGTGACGCGCACCGTCAACGAGTCGCCGACCTCGAAGCGGCGCGCGAGAAGAAGGGCATCACCGAATCGCAACTCCAGGAGAACCGCGAGCAGGTCGCGCGCGTGCGCACCGCGTGGAACGTGCTCTCCGATCCGTTCCAACGTCGACGCTACGACGCCCAGGTGGACGCGACCGCCGGCGACGGGATCGACCAGGGCGACGCTGATGCCGACGACGACGCCGATGCCGAACCGGGCACCGAGGTGCAGCTGACGGGCTGGCGGAAACTCATGGCGCCACCACCGCCCAAGAACGCCGGCGCGAAGAACGGGAACAGCAACGGCAAGAGCGCCAAAGCGCCTGCGAACAACCGCCGGCAACGCCCCGAACCGACGATCGTCCTGCCTGGGGGCATGGAGCTCGCCGAGCCGCGCCAACGCGGGATGGCGATGCTCTTCGACATCGCGGTCCTCATGGTCATCTACACCGGGATCAGCTTCCTGTTGCCTGCGCTCGTGCAGAGTGACTACCCGGACATCGTGAAGCAGATCGACAAGATCAGCGCGGTCCACAGCGCTCAGAACGACATCAACGACGCGAACAAGGCGATCAAGCAGGCGAACACCGCCAAGGAGTCCGCGTCCGCGCAGAAGGATCTGAAGAGCGCGGAGACGGACTTCAACAAGGCGGTCAAGGACGCCAAGAAGGAGAAGATCACTCCGGCGACGGGGGCCACGGCCCTCGACAAGCAGGAACAGGATCTCCGTGACAGCATCGTCGGCACGCAATACCTGATCTCGTTCACCATCCTGTTCCTCGGCCTGCTCTATCTGGTGCCGGTCACCGCGAAGACCGGGCACACGTTCGGGATGCGCAACCGTCGGCTCAAGGTCGTGCGGGTCGACGGATCGCCGGTCACCTGGTGGGCGGCGTTCGCCCGGTTCTTCGTGCCGCTCGCGATCGCGTTCGTGCTGCTGATCCAACTCTCGACGCTGGCTCCGTTGCTCGGCCTCGCCATCGTGGGCTGGAGCTTCTTCGACAAGAACCGCCAGGGCATCCACGACAAACTCGCCCGCACCGTGGTCGTCACTGACGCGTAGGGTGAGCGAGAGACCGCGCCGCGGGTGTCCCGGTGCGCAACGAGCGAACCATGGAACAGGAGTGGTGTGATGCCGTACGTGTTCGCCTTCGAGGAAGGCTCGAAGGAGCAGAAGTTCCTGTTGGGGGGCAAAGGCGCCAACCTCGCCGAGATGACGAAGCTCGGTCTGCCCGTTCCTCCGGGCTTCACGATCACCACGGATGCATGCAAGGCCTACATGGCCGCGGGCGACGTGATCCCCGCCGGGCTGATGGACGAAGTGGGCGAATCGCTGGCTGCGCTCGAAGGCAAGATGGGCAAGCGTCTGGGTGACGCCACCGACCCACTGCTGGTGTCGGTGCGCTCCGGCGCGGCGTTCTCCATGCCCGGGATGATGGACACCGTCCTCAACCTGGGGCTCAACGACGTGTCGGTGGGCGGCCTCGCGCAGCAGACGAACAACCCGCGTTTCGCGTACGACTCGTACCGTCGCTTCGTGCAGATGTTCGCCAAGATCGTGCTCGACGTCGACGGCGCCAAGTTCGAGCACGCGCTCGAGGAACTGCGTGAGCAGCGCGGCGTCGACACCGACCCCGAGCTGTCGGCGGACGACCTCCACGGTCTGGCCGATCGGTTCAAGGCGATCGTGCTGGCGGAGGCGGGTCTCGAGTTTCCGCAGGACCCGAAAGAACAGCTGCGCCTGGCCATCGAGGCGGTGTTCCGTTCGTGGAACAGCGAGCGCGCCGGCGTCTATCGCAAGATGGAGAAGATCGCCGACGACCTCGGCACCGCGGTCAACGTCCAGACCATGGTCTTCGGCAACAAGGGCGACGACTCCGGCACCGGGGTGGCCTTCACCCGCAACCCCGCGACCGGTGAGAATGCTCCGTACGGCGACTTCCTGAAGAACGCCCAGGGCGAAGACGTCGTGGCCGGCATCCGCGTGACCGAGCCCCTCGACGCGATGGGCAACGAGTTCCCCGAGTGTCATCAGGAGTTGCTCGGGCTCATGCAGACGCTGCAGACCCACTACCGCGACATGTGCGACATCGAGTTCACCATCGAGCAGGGGCGACTGTTCCTGTTGCAGACGCGCGTCGGTAAGCGCACCGCTGCGGCCGCGTTGCGGATGGCGGTCGAGATGGAAGAAGAAGGTCTCGTCGACAAGCGCGAAGCGGTGTTGCGCGTGCAGCCCGCGCAACTCGACCAGTTGCTGCATCCGCAGTTCGATCCCGCGGCCGCGTACACCGCGGTCACGAAGGGGCTCAACGCGTCACCGGGTGCCGCAGTCGGTCGGGTCTACTTCACCGCCGACCTGGCCGAACACCACCACGAACTCGGTGAGGACGTGATCCTGGTGCGGCCGGAGACGTCGCCCGACGACCTGCACGGCATGATCGCGGCCGAAGGCATCCTGACCTCGCGCGGTGGCCTCGTGAGCCACGCTGCGGTGGTGGCGCGGGGGATGGGCACTCCGGCGGTCTGTGGCGCGAACGAGCTCCACATCGACGTCGACCGCGGTTCGTTCGAGGTGAACGGCAAGGTCGTCCGCCAGGGCGAGGTGATCTCGATCAACGGCACCACCGGTGAGGTGGTGATCGGTCCGGTCGCGGTCGTCACTCCCGACCCCGGCGGTCCGTTCGAGACCATCCTCGGCTGGGCCGACACGTTCCGCCGCATGAAGGTGCGTACCAACGCCGACCTGCCGCACGACGCGCAGGTGGCGCGCCGCTACGGGGCTGAAGGCATCGGCCTGTGCCGCACCGAGCACATGTTCCTCGGCGATCGCCTGCCGCTCGTGCAGCGGTTCATCCTCGCCGACAGCCCCGTGGAGGAGGAGGAGGCTCTCGCCGAGCTCGAGAAGTTGCAGCGCTCCGACTTCGAAGGGATCTTCGAGGCGATGGACGGCCTTCCCGTCACCATCCGCCTGCTCGACCCGCCGCTGCACGAGTTCCTCCCCGACGTCGAGGAGCTGCTCATCCGCGACGCCAGGGGCGAGCTCGACGCCGAGGGCCGGCGTCTCCTCACGGCGGCGCAACACTGGCGCGAAGCCAATCCGATGTTGGGCACCCGCGGTTGCCGGCTCGGGATCATCAAGCCCGGTCTCTACCGCATGCAGACCAAGGCGATCATCGAGGCGGCGATCGCGCGCAAGAAGGCAGGCGGCGACCCGCACGTCGAGATCATGATCCCGCTGATCGTGAGCGAGCCCGAGTTGGCGCTCCTCACCTCCTGGGTGCGCGAAGTCGCCACCAACACGTTCGCGGCCTCGGACGACGCCGAAGTGGACTACCTCGTCGGCACGATGATCGAGACTCCGCGCGCCGCGCTCGCGGCCGGCGAGATCGCCGACATCGCCGAGTTCTTCTCGTTCGGTACCAACGATCTCACGCAGATGACGTTCGGGTTCTCTCGCGACGACGTCGAGGGTCGGTTCATGTCGGAGTACCTCGAGCTCAAGTTGCTCCGGGCCAACCCGTTCGAGACCCTCGATCAGGACGGCGTCGGCCAGCTCGTGCGCCTCGGGGTCGAGCGAGGCCGCGACACGCGGCCCGGCATCAAGCTCGGCATCTGCGGCGAGCACGGTGGTGACCCGGCGTCGGTGGAGTTCTGCGAGGAGGTCGGCCTCGACTACGTGTCGTGCTCGCCGTACCGGGTGCCGATCGCCCGCCTCGCGGCGGCCCACGCCTCGCTCGGTCACGACGGGCCTGGGAGCACGGCGTAAGCGTCACACCCCCGCCGTAGGCTCGCGGCATGACCGAGGTCGTGGCTCCCGTCGCAATCCAGCGTGCCCACGACGACGCCCACGCGTTCGTCGGTGCTCCCGTGCGCCATCGTGAGGAGCGGGAAGCCGAGTTGGCGGCGACGCTGGCTCCCGGTGCCACGCGACCGTCGGGGGCCGGTGTGCGGATGCGGTCGGAGGCGCCCGACGAGTTCCGGCTGTGCTTCGAGCGCGATCTCGACCGGGTGAAGCACTCGAGACCCTGGCGGCGCCTGGCGGGGAAGTGCCAGGTGTTCATCGCCCCCGACAACGACCACCTCCGCACCCGCCTCACGCACGCGGTCGAGGTCGCGCAAGTGGCGACGGGCATCGCACGCGCCGCCAACTTGTGCCTTCCGCTCGTCGAGGCGATCGCGCTCGCTCACGACTGCGGTCACGGCCCCGCGGGGCACGCGTCGGAAGCCGCGTTCTCGCCGTTCCTTCCCGATGGTGGTTACGACCACGCGGTATACGGCGCTGACGTCACCCTCGCGCCGCTCAACCTGTGCGTCGAGACGCTCGACGGTGTGCGCAACCATTCGTGGCGCCGTCCCGCGCCGGCGACGCCCGAAGGTGAGGTCGTGGCCTGGGCCGATCGCATCGCGTACGTGTGCCACGACTTCGACGATGCGGTCCGCGCCGGGATCCTCGAACCCGCGGATCTCCCCGCGGGTGTACGCGACGTCGTCGGCGCGCGGCCGTCGGCCCAGATCGGTGCCTTCATGCTCGCGGTGCTCGACGCCATCGACCAGACTGGTGCGGTCGGCATGACCGAGCCTTCGGCCTCGGCCCTCGCGGAGTTCCGCGCGTTCAACTTCCAGCGGATCTACCTCCGCCCCGCCGCGCTGCGGCAGGCCGAGCGCGTGATCCGCCTGCTCGGCGATCTCGTCGAGCACTTCGCCGACGCGCCCCTGCGGATTCCAACCGTGCGTGACGGCGAGGTCGTGGTACCGGTCGCGGGTACACCCGAAGCCGCCGCGCTCGCGGTGCACCACGTGAGTGGCATGACCGACCGCTACGCGCTCGGGCTCGGGGTCGAGCTGCTCGGCTGGCGGCCCGACGACCTTCCCCGCGGTGTCTGAACCGGTCGGCGCGCGGCGAGGATCTCGGCCATAGCATCGACGGTCGATGGGCATTCTCGACGAAGACGTGACGCGGGTCCGTGACGCCACCGACCTCGTCGCGCTGGCCAGCGAACACCTCGCGCTCAAACGCGTCGGGAGCCGATTCGTCGGGCTGTGCCCGTTCCACGCCGAGAAGACCCCATCGTTCTCGGTGAACCCGGCCATGGGGCGCTTCTACTGTTTCGGTTGCCAGGCGAGTGGCGACGCGATCACGTTCGTGCGTGAAGTCGAGCATCTCGACTTTCCCGACGCGGTCGAGCGACTCGCATCGCGTGCCGGGATCACCGTGCGCTACGACGACAAGGCCGTCGCCAAGGACCGCACCAAGAAACAACGGCTGAGCGAGGCGGTGGTCGCGGCGATCGCGTTCTACCACGGGTTGCTCATCGAATCGAGCGACGGCGGATTGGCGCGCCGGTACCTCCGTTCACGGGGGTTCGACGGCGACGCGGCACGCCAGTTCCAACTCGGATGGTCGCCCGACGCGTGGGATCAACTCAGTGTGCACCTGCAACGGCAGAAGTTCGCGCGCGACGACATCGTCGATGCCGGTCTCGCGTTCGTGAACAAGGTGAACAAGTTGCAGGACCAGTTCCGGGCGCGTCTGATGTTCCCGATCTATGACTCGCGCGGGGAAGCCGCCGGATTCGGTGGACGCGCGCTCGGCGCCGACGGTCCGAAGTACAAGAACTCGCCGGAGACGCCGATCTACCAGAAGAGCCGCCTCCTGTACGGGCTCAACTGGGCCAAGGGCGAGATCGTCGGACGGGGTGAGGTCGTCATCTGCGAGGGATACACCGACGTCATGGCCTTCGCGCTCGCGGGCGCGCCGAACGCGGTCGCGACCTGCGGAACCGCGCTCGTGGACGACCACTTCCAGATCCTCAAGAACCTCGCGGCGCAAGGCGATCTTGGCCTACGACTCTGACGCCGCCGGCCAGGGTGCCGCCGAGAAGTGGTACGGCTGGGAGCAGCGCTACGAGATCCAGCTGGCGGTGGCCGACCTGCCCGCGGGCCGGGATCCCGCCGACGTGTGGCACGACGATCCGCAGGAGTTGATCCGGGCGCTCGAGCGTGCGGCACCCTTCCTCCAGTTCCGACTCGACCGGGTGTTGGCGGCCGCGGATCTGACGAGCCTGGAGGGCCGGGCGCGCGCCGCCGAGATCGGCGCCGAAATCGTCGCGCAACACCCGAGCGATCTCGTACGTGACCAGTACGTCATGAAGTTGGCGGGCACCCTCGACATCGACGCCGATCGTCTGCGCGAGACGGTGGCGCGCCGGCGTCGCGAGGGCGCGGGAGCGGGCCCCGCACCCGGGCCGGCAGCCTCGCCCTCACGCCGGGACGCCGCACCAGTGCACGTCGACCGGCGCGAGCTCGACGTCCTGCTCTATGCCGTCCATGAACCGGAGCTGGTCGTCGACTGGATCGACGCGCGTCTGTTCACCGATCCGATCGCGCGTGCAGCGTTCGAAGAGATCGTCGCGACCGACGATTTCCATGCCGCGCTCGCGGAGAGTGATGGCCAGGTGCACGACCTGCTGGAACGCATCGCGGTCGAAGAACCGATTGCATCCGACGAACCGGAGACGTTGCGCGCGCGCATCTGATGGCGAACACCATCGGCCCCGCCGCGCAACGCGTCCTCAACGGTATGTTACGCGCTCACGACGACCGCGCCACGTCGATCAAGTTGCTGCTCGACGCGCTCGCGCACGCACGCGAGATGGGTGATTGGGGAGCTGTGCAAGATCGCTCAGTCGAGTTGCTAGGGTGGATCGGCGAAGGAACCCGTGGAGCATCCTCCGCGCCGAAAGAGGCACCGTGAGCAACTCCGACGCAGCCGTCGCATCATCCGAGGTGGCACTCGACGGCGTCGATGAGATGCTCGCGCGCGTGAAGGATCGCGGCTACGTCACGACGCTCGAGATCTTCGCCGCGCTCCCGAACCTCGAACCTGAGACCTCCGAGCTCGCCGCGATCTTCGAGCGAATCCAGGCGAGCGGCGTCGAGGTGATCCCCGAAGTGGAGGAGGAGCTTCGGCGCGAAGACGAGCGTCGGGCCGGTCGGGGCGAAGAACCGATTGAGCGCGCGGTGGTCGCGCCGGTCGCGCCGGTGGCACCGGTGACCGCGCCGCGTCCCGGTGCTGCGTCGGAGATGTCGGCGGCGGCCCGGCACGCGCGCGCGCCCCGACCCGAGCGTTCGGAGGGCGGGACCTTCGACCCCGTCCGCATGTACCTCAAGGAGATCGGAAAAGTTCCGCTCCTCACCGGGCCCCAAGAAGTGACGTTGGCCAAGCGCATCGAAGCAGGGGTGCACGCGGCCGAGCGGCTCGCCGATCTCGACGCACCGTCGATCGAAGCGCAGACGTCGCTCGGCGCGGTCGTCACCGACGGCGAGATGGCGAAGAAGCAGCTCACCGAGGCCAACTTGCGGTTGGTGGTCTCGATCGCCAAGCGCTACGTCGGCCGGGGGATGGCGCTGCTCGATCTCGTGCAGGAAGGCAACCTCGGTCTGATCCGTGCAGTCGAGAAGTTCGACTACACCAAGGGCTTCAAGTTCTCGACGTACGCGACCTGGTGGATTCGTCAGGCGATCACGCGCGCGATCGCCGACCAGGCGCGCACCATTCGTATCCCGGTGCACATGGTCGAGACGATGAACAAGGTCCTGCGCGTGCAACGCCAGATGTTGCAGGAGCTCGGACGTGAGCCATCGGTCGAAGAGGTCGCGGCCAAGGTCGAGCTGACTCCCGATCGCGTGCGTGACATCCAGCGAATCTCGCTCGAGCCGGTGTCGTTGGAGACGCCGGTGGGGGAGGAGGACGACAGTTCGCTCGGTGACTTCGTCGAGGATCCCACCGCGATCGCACCGGCGACCGCGGCAGCACGCGCTCTTGACCGAGGCGATCGAGGAAGCGCTCGAGGAGCTCAACGACCGCGAGCGTGCAGTGGTCCGCCTGCGGTTCGGCCTCGACGACGGCCAGGTACGCACGCTGGAAGAGGTGGGCAAGGAGTTCGGCGTGACCCGCGAGCGCATCCGACAGATCGAGTCGAAGACGCTGGCCAAGCTGCGTCATCCCACCCGCTCACAGCGCCTGCGGGACTACCTCGAAGAGCCCTGAACCGGCAAGAGGCCGCCTGTACCGTCGTGGCGTGCACGCAGCGACGCTGCGCATCGGGGCCGTAGCTCAATGGTCAGAGCAGGGGACTCATAATCCCTCGGTCGAAGGTTCGATTCCTTCCGGCCCCACTTCCGGCCCACCGTGAACGTCCGCGGTTCGTGCAGGCTGCGGATCTACCAGTATTCTCTATTTATGATCTGCATGATTTGTCAGATATATGATGCAAGGTGGACGTGACGCATGCCGGATCGTGATCTCTCGGTTGCGTTGAGTCGGCCGATCTCGGAGCTGAAGGCCGAGCTGTTCAAGGCGTTGGCGCATCCGGCGCGCGTGCGGATCCTCGAGTTGTTGTCCGGGGTCGAGCACACCGTCAGCGAGATGCAACCACTGGTGGGACTCGAGCCGTCGCATCTGTCCCAACAGCTCGCAGTGCTTCGCCGTGCTGGTGTGGTGACGAGCCGCAAGGAGGGCACCGCGGTCGTCTACTCGCTGCGGGATCCCGAGATCGCCGAGTTGCTGGCCGTCGCGAAACGGCTGCTCATCAACTCGCTGGCCCGGAGCCAGGGCCTGCTCACCGACCTGCAATCCGAATGAGCGAGCCCCGCACGAGCGCGCTCCGGATGGGGCAGTCGGCCCGCGGTCGCGTCGCCCGGTACCTGCCGAACCGGTCCGACTACCGCGGGCTGCGGGGGTCGTGGCGAGGCGACCTGGTCGCGGGGGTCACGGTCGGGGTCGTCGCCCTCCCGCTCGCGCTCGCCTTCGGGATCACGAGCGGTCTCGGTGCGACCGCGGGGTTGATGACGGCGATCGTCGCCGGCCTGGTCGCCGGGATCTTCGGGGGGTCGAACGTCCAGGTGTCGGGCCCCACGGGGGCGATGGCGGTGGTGTTGCTGCCCATCGTGGCCAAGTACGGGACCCACGCCGTCTACGTGGTGGGCCTCATGGCCGGGGTGCTGCTGCTCGTCGCCTCGTTCGCCCGCCTCGGTCGCCTGCTGGCCTACGTGCCATGGCCCGTCGTCGAGGGGTTCACGGTGGGTATCGCGGTGATCATCTTCCTCCAGCAGGTCCCCAACGCGCTCGGGGTCCCCAAGCCGGAAGGCCAGAACGCGGCCGCGGTCGCCGCGCGCGCCGTTGCCGACGCGTTCGGTCACGCGCAGCTGGAGGCGCTGGCGGTGGTCGCGATCACGATCGGGGTGATGGTGTGCGCACCGCGCCTGCACCGCGCGCTGCCCGGCGTCGTTGCTGGCGGTCGGCATCGCCACCGCGGTCGCCGAGATCGCCGGCTGGCCGATCGCGCGCATCGGCGCGCTGCCCGGCTCGCTGCCGATGCCGTCGTTGCCGGGCGTGTCGGCCGGCCAGGTCCGCGACCTGTTCGGCGCGGCGGTCGCGGTGGCGTTGCTGGCGGCGATGGAGAGCCTGCTGTCGGCCAAGGTCGCCGACGGCATGTCCGACACCGCCCGCCACGATCCCGACCGCGAGCTCTTCGGCCAAGGTCTGGCCAATCTCGCCTCGCCGCTGTTCGGGGGGATGCCCGCGACCGGGGCCATCGCCCGCACCGCGGTGAACGTGCGCGCCGGGGCACGCACCCGTGTCTCTGCGATCGTCCACTCGTTGGTCCTCGTCCTCGTGGTGCTCGTGGGCGGCCCCGTCGTCGCCCGGATCCCGCTGGCCGCGCTGGCGGGCGTGCTGATGCTGACCGCCATCCGCATGGTCGAAGTCCACAACGTCCGCGCCGTGCTCTTCTCCACGCGGTCCGACGCGTTCGTGCTCGTGCTCACGGCGGGCGCGACCATCGCGTTCGACCTGATCGTCGCGGTCGAGCTCGGCATCGCGCTCGCCGCGATCCTCGCGCTCCGCAAGATCGCCAAGACCACGAGCGCGGTGCAGGAGACGGTCACGTTCGAGGGCATCGACGACACCGTCGAAGCCGAGCTGCTGCGCGACCGCATCGTCTGCTACCGCATCGACGGGTCACTCTTCTTCGGAGCCGCGCAACGGTTCCTCACCGAACTGACCGCCGTCACCGACGTCAAGGTCGTCATCCTGCGGCTCCCCGACCTCCAGATGCTCGATGCGACCGGCGCGCACGCCCTCACCGAAATCGTCACGGAACTGGAGGCACGCGGAATCACGGTGCTCATCAAGGGCCCACGGCCCGACCATCTTCGGCTCCTCGGAGCCGTCGGCACACTCGACCGACTCGCCCACAAGAGCCACCTCTTCACCGATCTCGACGGCGCCATTGCCCACGCCCGCCTCCACGCCGAGCGTGCTCCGCAGACGTAGACAAAGACCGTGTTCGCTGCTCGAGGTGCCGGCCGGCATCGCCTCCGGACTCGCTGATGGCACGCTGAGAGCCCGCGTGAAGCACGGGGACGCCCACCGCCTACCCTGATCCCAGGTTCTTGCTCGACGGACAGGTGGTTCGCCGACCGAGAGTTCGGATCGGTCGTCAACCATGGGCGAGGCCCTCGCCTCTCCACCCGCACCCTGGATGCTCGTGGCCGGCGGGCACCCGGACGCGTCGCCGACCGACCGTCCTCACCAGGCGAGGCTCCCGTTGTTGTACGCGGTGGCGCGCCGGGGCGTCCCGAACCTGATCGAGTCGACGATCTTCCCCGCGATCCTGTTCTTCGTGATCGTGACCACCGTCAGCGCGGCATGGGCGATGGCGACGGTGCTGGTGTGGGCCTACACCGCGATCCTGCGACGGGTCGTGCGCGGTTCTCGGATCCCGACCATCCTGATCCTGGCCACGCTCGGACTCACCGTGCGCACGCTGGTCGGGCTGCTGAGCGGGAGCACGTTCGCGTACTTCCTGCAGCCGATCGCGACCACCGTGGCGCTCGCCGTCGTGTTCCTCGTGTCGGTGCTGATCGGTCGACCGGTCATCGCCAAGCTCGCACACGACTTCTGCCCCATCGCCCCCGAGGTCGCGGGCAGTCCCGCCGTGGTTCGATTGTTCGGTGGGCTCACGTTCCTGTGGGCGGGCGTGCACGTGCTGACCGCGACAGCCACGTTCGTGATGCTCGTCACCATGCCGGTGCCGATGTTCGTCGCGGTCAAGACCCTCACGTGCCTCGCCATCTCGGTCGGCGCGATCGTCGTCACCGTCTGCTGGGCACTGCGCACGGTGCGAAGCGAACGGCTGGTGTTCGCCACGGCCTGAGCCGCGGTTCTCATCGGTTCCTCATCGGAGACTCACGTCGGTCTCACCGCGGTTCGGCGACAGTCGGGTCGTGGGAACGGCGATCGCAGTCCAACCGGACGTCACGGGCGCGCGCCGCACGCGATCGACGACCGGGGTGCTCATCGTCTTCGTGGTGGCGGGAACCGTCCTCCGGCTCTGGGGCCTGGGTGCCAACCGGCTCGGCTACGACGAGGCGTTCACCGCGATGGCCGGTCGACTCCCACTCGGGTCGATGTTCTCCTACCTGCGCGCCCAGGACTCGCACCCGCCACTCGACTATCTCCTCCATCTGCCGCTCGCGCGGCTCGGCGTGAGCGTGTGGTGGTTCCGGATACCCGGCGCGCGTCTGCTCGATCGGCGCGCTCGCGCTGTTCGCATGGTGGATGCGCGGTCGCGGTCGTGCCGGGGTGCTGGCCACCGCGCTGATGGCCTTCTGTGCGTTCGAGATCGTGCACGGACGCGAACGCGCGGATGTACGCCGAGCTCGAGTTGGTCGGGGTGGCGCTGGCGATCGTGGCCGAGTCGTGGTTGCGCGCGCCGCGGCGCCGTCACGCGCTCGATGCTCGGCGCGCTCGTGCTGGCCGGTCTGCTCACCCACGTGTCGATGTTCCTGGTCGGTGCCGGGCTGTTCGCCTCGCGGGTCGGCGCACTGATCGCGCCGCTTGGCAGTGGCGCGGCGCCATCGCGGGCGCGGGTGTGGCGTGGGCGGTGATCTGGGGCCCGTCGTTCCTCGTGCAGACCGGCGGTGGGCATTCCGACTGGATCCCGCGGACGACCGTGTCGGGAGTCGTCGACACGGTGGCCCGACTGGTCACCAACGACACCGTCGGCGCGCTGGCACTCTTCGCCGCAGTCGTGGCCGGCGGCATACTGCTGTGGCGTCGCGAGCGACGACTCGGCCAGATCTGGTGCGCATGCTTCGCGGTCCCGGTCGCCTTGGCCGCGGTTGCCGGGCTGGCCGCACCGGTGTTGCTCGACCGGACCTTGACGCTGACCGCATGGGCACCACTGCTGGCGGTCGGCGTCCTGCTCGACGCGCTCTGGCGCGCGCCCGAATCGTCGGTCTGGTCGCGGTGCTCGCGGTCGCCGTGCTCGTGTTGCCTCCGACGCTCACCGCGGTCACCGAGAGCACTGGTGCCGACCGGGCCCTGCGACGTCTCGAAGCGGTGGCCCGACCGGGCGACGTCGTCGCCGTGCGCTCGGCAGCGAAGGCTCCCGAGATCCGCTGGACCCTGGGTGTGCGCGGACCCTGGCCGTGGCGCCCAGTCACGGTGCCGGGGATCTCGCCGGTGGTCGCCGGCCTCGCGCTCGAAGGGGCACCGATGTCCGGTCGAGTGTGGATCCTCGACTGGAACTCGCAGGTTCGTGCTGCCGACGGCTATTCGCGCTGCGCGCCAGACGAGAACTTCGGCGTGAGCCGCATCATGTGCCTCCGGAAGGACGGCGTCACCCCGGCCGATGACGAACGCCCCGCGGCGGAGGCGCAGGAGCAACTCGCCCTGGTCCGCCACCCGCCGGCCGCACGTCGCACGACGTAACTGACACCCGCAACCAGCCGTCGTCGCATCAGGGGTCTCGTCGGCGCGCTGCTATCCTCAAGCGCCATTCCGGGGTAGCTCAATTGGCAGAGCGCTTGACTGTTAATCAGGATGTTGAGAGTTCGAGTCTCTCCCCCGGAGCCATGCACCCGCCCGACTCGCCGGTCGCGGCAGCCGAGGTCGACAATGGGGGGATGCAACCCCTCGACGACGACCCGTATCGCTGAACGCCTCACCACCCTCCCGGGGTGGGAGCGCGCCGGCGACGAGATCGTGCAGACCTTCGAGCTCCCGTCGTTCCCCGAGGCGATCGCGTTCGTGACCCGCATCGCCGAGCGGGCCGAGGCCGCTGACCACCACCCCGACCTCGACATCCGGTACCGCAAGGTGCGGGTGGCGCTGTCGACCCACGACGCCGGCGGCCTCACCGACAAGGACTTCGATCTGGCGACCGAGATCGAGGCCACCGTCACTCCGGACGCGGGATAGCAGCCGGTGATCGCCGCCGTCGTCGGGGTCATCGTGCTGGGCCTCGCGCTGGCGGTCGTGATCGCGATCGCCCGCGACCGTGGTCCCGGCCCCGCCGACGTCGCGGTGTCGTACGAGCTCGCGTGGGACCGTCTCGACTTCGAGTCAGTGTTCACCCTGTCCGGCGCGGAACTGCGCGACGGTCTCGACCGCCGCGGATTCGTCGCGGCCAAGAAGCAGGCGTACGAACGGCAGCACGAGCTCGGCGGCCTGGTCGCTCGCGTGGGCATCGACGACCAGGCGAGCTCGCGTGATGCTGCGGTGGTCCTCACCTGCGTCGAGCTGAGGGATGACACCGTGGTGCACAACCGGGTGGAGCTCGCGCGCCGCAACGCGCACTGGCAGGTCGTGTCGTACCGGCTGCAGCCGTCCGACGACGACGCCTCGCACCCGAACCGCTGACGTGGTCGCGACCGCCGGGATCCTCCTCACGGGCGGCCGCAGCCGGCGCCTCGGCGTCGACAAGGCGACGTTGATGGTCGAGGGCGAATCGCTGGCGGTGCGGTCCGGGCGGCTCCTTGCCTCGGTCTGCGATCCCGTGCTCGAGGTGGGCGACGGTCTGAGCGGTCTCCCCAGCGTGCGGGAACGACCGGCTCGGACCGGCCCGCTCGCCGCGCTCGCCGCCGCCGGGGTCGCGCTGCGTGACCGCGGGCACGTCGGCCCCGCCCTCGTGCTGGCGGTCGACCTCCCGCGGGTGGAGGAGCCGCTCCTCCGTCGGCTCCGGGACCGCCCGGGCGAGCCGACCGCAGTGCCGCGGGTCGGCGGCCGCCTCCAACTGGTCTGCGCGCGGTACGGCGGCGACGCCCTCCTCGCGGCCGAGAGCCTCGTGGTCGCCGGTGTCCGGTCGTTGCACGAACTGCTGGACGTCGTCGAGTTCGAGGTCATCGACGAGTCCGAGTGGGGCGAAGTCGCGGACGCCGACGCGTTCCTCGATGTCGACACCCCGGCCGATGCGACGCGTCTCGGTCTCGAGCTCCCGGGTTAGCGTGACCGCATGAGTTCGGGTGCCGCGCGTCGTGCCGTCACGGTGACGCGCGTGCGCGCGCTCGATGGCGATCAGGTCCTCGAACGGCCCGACAAGGTCGTGACCGAGGAACCGATGGAGATCCGTGTCCACGGTCCCGGCCAGGAGCCTGCGGCGCTGGCGGTGACGATGCGCACGCCGGGCAATGACTTCGAACTCGCGGTCGGCTTCTGCGCGACCGAGGGAGTTCTTCGCGCCTTCGACGACCTCGAGTCCGTCGCGTACTGCCTCGCGGGCGAGAGCGAGCAGGAGTACAACGTCGTGACCGTCACGTTGCGTCGGCCGGTCGATCTGCGCGGTCACCAACGCGCCTTCGTCGCCAACGCCAGCTGTGGTTTGTGCGGAAAGACGTCCCTCGAGCAGGTGATGCAGCACTGCCCGCCGGTCGCCGACGGGCCCACGGTGGCGCGTTCGGTGATCGGGACGCTCCCGGACCGGTTGCGGGACGCACAGACCGTGTTCGACGTCACCGGGGGTCTGCACGCGGCGGCGCGCTTCACGGTCGACGGTTCGCTCGTCGCGATCCGCGAGGACGTCGGTCGGCACAACGCGCTCGACAAGCTGGTCGGTCATGCGCTGATGGAACGTGACCTCCCGCTCGCGCGTGACGTGCTCATGGTGTCCGGACGGGTCAGCTTCGAAATCGTGCAGAAGGCGGCGATGGCGGGCATCCCGGTGTTGTGCGCGGTGTCGGCACCGTCGAGCCTGGCGGTGGACGCGGCCGACCGACTCGGACAGACCCTCGCCGGCTTCGTCCGGGGCGACACCGCCAACGTGTACACCCATCCCGAACGCATCGACCTCGAGCGGTAGGAACCGATTCGGTGGCCTGGAAGACCTCGGCGAAGATCAAATCTCCCAAGGGCGCGAAGCGTCACCTGTGGGTCGGGTTCAAGCCCTACGGCGTGGGCGAGACCAAACCCAACCACTACAAGGAGATGGCCAAGGTCCTGTGGGACAACCGCGACAGCCTGCCGTACGCCTGGCGCATCCTGCGGAAGGGGGTCTGCGACGGCTGCGCGCTCGGCGTCGCCGGCTTCCACGATTGGACGATCTCCGGGGTGCACCTCTGCACGACTCGCCTCAACCTGCTGCGGATCAACACCATGGGTGCGCTCGACGACGATCGCCTCGGTGACGTCGCGGCGCTTCGTCGTCTGCGCAGCAAGGAATTGCGGGACCTCGGTCGCCTGGCGCACCCGATGGTGCGCCGTCGCGGCGAGCCCGGCTTCACCCGCGTCACCTGGGACGAGGCGCTCGACCTGGTCGCCGGCCGCATCCGTACCTCGCCACCTGATCGTCTGGCTGTGTACCTCACCGCGCGTGGTCTCACCAACGAGACGTACTACGTGGCCGCAGAAGTTCACGCGCTTCGTGGGAACCAACAACATCGACAATGCCGCACGCGTGTGTCATGCGCCGTCGACGACCACCTTGAAGCGCACGATCGGGGTCGCGGCGACGACCTGCTCGTACACCGATGTCATCAACAGCGATCTCATCGTGTTGTTCGGTGCGAACGTCGCCAACGGCCAGCCGGTGTTCATGAAGTATCTCTTCCTGGCCCGCAAGCGTGGCGCCAAGGTCGCGGTGGTCAATCCGCTGCGGGAGCCAGGGCTGGCGCGCTACTGGGTTCCGAGCAATGTCGAGAGCGCGATGTTCGGCACCCACATGACGGACGAGTTCTTCGCGGTGAGCACCGGCGGTGACCTCGCGTTCCTCAACGGTGTGCTCAAGGTCATGCTCGATCAGGGAACCATCGACCTCGACTTCGTGCGCGACCACACCGAGGGCTTCGATGCGCTGGTGGAGGAGCTCGAACGTGAGTCGTTCGCGGACCTCGAGCGGCAGTCGGGCACCACCCGGGCCGACATGGAACGCTTCGCCCGCATGTACGGCGACGCCCGCGCCGCGGTGCTGGTCTGGTCGATGGGGATCACCCAGCACGAGCGGGGCGCCGACAACGTCGCCGCCATCGTGAACCTGGCACTGGCCCGAGGGAACGTCGGCCGTCCCGGCGCCGGCCTGATGCCCATCCGCGGCCACTCCGGGGTGCAGGGCGGGGCCGAGATGGGCGCGTACGCGACGGCGTTCCCCGGCGGGGTCGACGTCGCGCCGGCATCGGCGGCCAAACTCTCCGAGCGGTACGGCTTCCCGATCGGCGCCGAGCCGGGGATGACCGCGGAGGAGATGGTCGAAGCGGGCGGCCGAGGCGATCTCGACGTCCTGTACTCCTCCGGCGGGAACTTCCTGGAGGTCCTGCCGGATCCGGCGTGGGTCGAACGCGCCCTGGCCCGGGTGCCGCTCCGGGTGCACCAGGACATCGTGGTGTCGAGCCAGATGCTGGTCGATCCCGGCGACGTGGTGGTGCTGCTTCCCGCGGCCACCCGCTACGAGCAGCGCGGCGGGGGGACCGAGACCACGACCGAACGTCGGATCGCGTTCAGCCCCGAGATCCCCGGCCCGCGACCGGGCGAGGTGCGCAGCGAGTGGGAGATCTTCGTCGACCTCGCGGCACGCGTCGATCCGGGACGTGCGCAGCTCATGACGTTCGCCTCGGGTCAGGCCATCCGCGACGAGATTGCGCAGGTCGTGCCGGCCTACACCGGCGTAGAACTGCTGCAGACGACCGGCGACGCGGTGCAGTGGGGTGGCACTCGGTTGTGCGAAGGGGGGACGTTCCCGACGCCCGACGGCAAGGCCCGGTTTCTCGCGGTGGCGCCGTCCGAGCCTGACGTGCCCGACGGGAGTTTCATCCTCAGCACGCGCCGCGGCAAGCAGTTCAACACGATGGTGCACGCCGAGCGCGACCCACTCACCGGTGCGTTGCGGGACGCGTTGTTCATGTCGCCAGCCGACATCGCTGCGCTCGGTCTGCACGACGGCGATCGCGTCATGGTGCGTTCGCATCACGGAGAGATGGCCGCGCGTCTTCACGCCAGCGAGATGCGACCGGGCAACGTGCAGGTCTTCTTCCCCGAGGGCAACGTGCTGCTCCGAGCCGGACGGCGCGATCCGGCGTCCGGTGTGCCGGACTACAACGCGGTGGTCACGGTCGAAGCAGTCGCAGGGTGAAGGCCGACGCCGTCAGTCCCAAGGAGCTGCTCGCGCTGTTCGACGTGGCCAGCGCCGCACAACGGGGAGCGCTGGCCACCCTCGGCGTCGCGGAGCGGCGCGCCCGTTCCGAACGCCCGGGTCAGTACCGACTCGATGTCGTCGCCGATGCCGCCGTGCTTCCGGTGCTGACGTCGGCCGGGGTGCGCGTGCTCAGCGAGGAATCGGGTTGGAGCGGTCCCGTCGATGCGTCGATCACCGTCGTCCTCGATCCTGTCGACGGGTCCACGAATTGCGCCCGCGGCCTGCCGTACTGGGCGATCTCGATGTGTGCGCTCGATGACGACGGACCCCTGTGCGCGCTGGTGCAGAACGGCGCGACGGGCGCCCGGTACACCGCGATCCGCGGCGACGGCGCGTGGCTCGACGGGACCCGCCTGGCGCCTTCGAGCACCACCACGATCGATCGCGCCCTCGTGGCGCTCTCCGGTTGGCCGCCGGTCGCGTTGGCGTGGCGACAGTTCCGCGCCCTCGGCTCGGCGGCGCTCGCGTTGTGCGACGTCGCCGCCGGTCGCATCGACGGGTACCTCGACGGGATCGCCGACCAGCACGCCCCCTGGGACTACCTGGGTGGTCTGCTCGTGTGCCGGGAAGCGGGCGCGGTGGTCGTGGACGCCGAGCAACGTCCGCTCGTGTCCGTCGACATGGAGGCTCGTCGGCAACTCCTCGCCGCGGGCACGCCCGAACTCCTGGCCGCGCTGCACGGGGGATTGGACCAGCGATGACCACCGACCTCGATCTCGATGCGCTCCTCGCCGCCGCGCGGGGTGCCGCGGCCACGGGCGCGCGCATCGTGGCCGACGCGTTCGGCGCTGCCGGCAACGTCCGGGAGAAGGGTCCGGGCGACTGGGTGAGCGACGCCGACACGGCGAGCGAAGCTGCGGTCTGGGCGGTGCTCCACGAGGCCGCGCCCGACGTGGCCTTCTTCGGAGAAGAGACCGGGGGTGATCGTGCCGATGTCGGTTGGTTCGTCGACCCGCTCGACGGCACCGCCAACTTCGTCCACGGATTCCCGGTCGTCGGAGTGTCGGTCGCGCTGGTGGCCGACGGCGTGCCCGTCGTGGGTGTCGTCCACGCGCCGATGCTGGGCGACGTGTACGAGGCGCGCCTCGGTGGCGGCGCGTCCCGCAACGGGGAACCGTTGCGGGTCAGCGACCGCGTCCCGGAGCGCGCGATCTGTGCGACCGGCTTCCCGTTCCGGGCCAAACGCGATCGCCTCCCCGAGTACTTCCCCGTCTTCGAACGCGCGCTGCTCACGTTCGAAGACCTGCGGCGCGCGGGCGCCGCGAGCATGGATCTCGCGTGGACGGCGGCCGGCGTCTTCGACGGCTACTTCGAGCAGAACCTCGGCACCTGGGACGTCGCGGCGGGCGCACTCATCGTCCGGGAAGCTGGGGGAGTGGTCACCGATTGGCAAGGTGACGATCGGGCGTGGTTGCACTCGGGCGACATCGTGGCGGCGCCCCCTGCCGTCCACGCCCGCATCCTCGAGGTGATCGCCGAGCTGACACCAGGAGACGCCGCGGCGCCGCCAGGTGGCAGTCCGACGTCAAAGGGGTCGGCGGAAGCGCGCCGCGCCGTCGCCGAGCGCGGTGTACACCGCGTCGGTGAACTCCACGAGTCGTTGTTCGGCCACGATCGGATTCGGGAGTCCGTTGCAGACGAGCACCGCGACCAGTCCGCACTCGGGATCGACGAACCCGCGGGATGATGCCATCCCGCCATGACCGAACGCGCGCCGTCCGGCACCGCCGCTGATGTCGACGGTGACGCCGAGTCCCCACGGCGCATCGAAACCGAACACCGCGTCGCGCAGATCGTGACGGTGCACCGCGCCCATCAGCTCGACCGTGCCGGGTTCGAGGAGCCGGGGACCGTGGCCGAGCAATGACTCGTACACGCGTCCGAGGTCGTGCGCCGGCCCGCGCATCGAAGCCCCCGGTTCGACCTTGGCGACGTGCCACGGCTGGTTGTGGATCTCGTCGATCCGGTACGGCACCATCCGCAGACCACCGTCGTCCTCGACGACGGGAAACCGGTGGCCCTTCCACGCGACCGGCACGAGCCGATCGCCGAGCGCCGCCTGCACGTCGACGGGGACTCCGAGCGACGACGACGCGCAGCCGAGCGGGTCGAGGATCTCGTCGCGTAGGTACGTGTCGATGGCGCGGCCGTCGACCGCTTCGACCACCGCGCCCAGGACCTTCCATCCGGTGACGGGGTGATACCCGGCCTTGGTGCCCGGTTCCCAGGCCGCCGGCGTCGCCGCGATCCGGGCGAGGACCTCCGCCGACGTCAGGTCGGTGTCGAAGTCGGGGCTGCCGTACATCGGGAAGCCACCGGTGTGGGTCAGGACGTGACGCAGGGTGCAGCGCTCCTTGCCGTTGCCCCACCCGGTGACGAACTCGAGGATCCGGTCGTCGAGACCGAGCGCCCCCCGTTCCCACAGCTGGAGGATGGCGATCGTCGTGAGCGGTTTGCCCGCCGAGTACCAGAGCATGACGTCGTCGGTCCGCAGCGGCCGACCGGGCCGGGAATCCCCGATGGAGGTGTCGAGCAGCACCCGGCCGTCGAGCGAGACGTAGCACTGGGCGCAGTCGTGGAGGTCTTCCTGCCGTTGACGGTCAAGGATTTCCACCACCGGCGAGCAATCGATGTGACCCGGGTCAAGTTGGGCACTCACGGTGCCGAAGCCTAAGAGCGCAAGCCAGGAAGAGGCCGCGCATGACCACGGAGCCCGAGATGAGCCAGGTTGCAACCTCGGTGGAGCCTGGTTGGCGGCCGGATCCGTCCGGTCGCTTCGAGTGGCGCTACTGGGACGGCGGCTGGACCAACCGGGTCGCCAACTCCGCCCCGGCCCCGCAACCGGTGGCGCCGCCACCCTCCTCCGCACCGCCTCCGCCGGCGGCACCGCCTCAGGCCCCCGCGGCCCCCGCGACGCCGGCGCCGGCGCCGGAACCCGTGGCGACGGCATCACCAGCCGTGCCCACTGAGCCGGTACCGCGTGTGGAGCCCTTCGGGGTGGCGACCACGACGACCGCCCCTGCCCCGGACCCCGAGCCGAGGCGCGTGCGCCGGAGGCCGTGGGCCGTGATCGCCGGGTTCTTCCAGTCCTTCGCCGACGAACCGGAGTCCTACCACCCCGACAATGCCCGGCCACCGATGCCGTCCGACGGTCGCAGCGAGAGCATGATGACCGCGCCGCCGGGCAACTACGGCCATGCCGGGATCACCGCGCTCGCGGCGTGCGGCATCGCCGGCGGCGCGTACCTCCCGTGGCTCTCGGGCACGATCGGAATCGCGACGTTCCACCGGTCGGGCTTCGATCAGGGCCTCGGGCTCGGCTACTGCATCGGCGCGATGGCGATGGCGCTGAGCGCGTTGTTGTCGGTCCGCATGCGGGTGTTCAAGTGGCTCACGATCACGCTGGCTTTCGTGCTGGCGGCGTTCGTCGTCCGCGACCTGCTCAACACGTACGACGCCATGCAGACCATGAACGCCGCCCGAGCGGTCGACGCCGACGTCGGCATGGGGCTCTGGATCATGATCGTGTCGGCGGCCATCGCGATGATCGCCTCGGTGCGATTGAGCGAGGACGAGAAAATCGGTTGACGTGCGCTACCCTGACGTGCTTGCCTGTGAGGGCTCGCAATCCCAACGGTTGAAGGATTGATCGATGAACGGCATGACGACGACGCAGCGCCACACCATGGCAGCCGTTGACGTCACGCGGGTTCACGACGCCTACGTGGTCACCAACGAGCTCATGGGCAAGGGCTCGTGGTCGATTCCGTGCACCGCACCGGCGACCTTCCACAAGCCCCGGCCCCGTCGGCCCCAGGTGAATCCCTCGTAACTCACACGAGGACTCGACACCAGGCCGCCGGGGCAACCCGGCGGCCTTTTTGTATTTCCGCACCGATCGTTTCGGCACCACCCAGAACATCGAGACAGGGGACAGGCAATGTTCGCTCTGGAGTACACCGCAGTCATCGAAGAAGAACCCTGGCGAGCCGAGGCGCGCTGCGCTGACAGCTCGAGCGCGCTGGTCGACCTGTTCTTCTCCGAGCAGCTCGACGACATCCTGCGCGCCAAGGCGTTCTGCGTGGAGTGCCCGGTGCGCGAGGCGTGCCTCGACGCGGCCATCGGCCGTCGCGAGCCGTGGGGCGTGTGGGGCGGCGAGCTCTTCGCCAACGGCAAGGTGCTGGCCAACAAGCGCCGCCGGGGTCGGCCACCGAAGGTGCGTCCGCCCGAGCCGATGCTCGAAGAGCTGGTCCCGCGTTACGACGCGTCGTACCGAGTCGCCGAGAGCGCGTAAACGACAACACGCGCACACGATCACCGCGAAGGCAGGTCGGGGCAACGAGCCGGGGTACACCTCCCCCCGGTACCCCAGCGAGCCCCGACCTGCCGCGGTCAATCACGCAGGCGCTACCTTGGCGCGCTGCGGGCGTTTAGCTCAGTTGGGAGAGCGCCGCCCTTACAAGGCGGAGGTCGGGGGTTCGAGACCCTCAACGCCCACCGAAAAACCGCAGGTCAGAGCGTTGCAAGTCCACTGAGTCCATTGAGTAGCGGGCGCTTGGCAATCCTTTGGCAATCCCTTACATCTTCCGAGATGGCCGACGGGTTCATCCGGAAGCGGGGCGACGCCTGGCAGTCGATCAAGTCCGCCTTGGCTTCGTCGGGATCGTCGATCGGCAGGATGTCGGCCTCGATGGAACGAACCGCTTCGACAGGGAGACCGAAGGGAACCGACGCAAGTACCGCTTGGCTGCCGATCACGATCACCTCGTCGACACCCAGCGCGTGGCCGGCGGCTCGGATCAGGTGTTCGAGCTGATCCCGGCGCATTCGGAGTCAGGTCCTCGGCATCGCCGCGTAGATCGCGCGCCGTTCTTCGTCGGACAGGACACCGGCGAACTGGTGTCACCTGGCGCAGGTCCCGAGCGTATTGGTCGTGGGACACCAGCGCCTCGATGACCGCGCTGAGTGGTCCGTGCAGACGGCGTTCCCACTCGGTGAACCACGCGTCCGCGGCACCGTCGTCGTTGGCGCGACGCATCAACCCCAGGTTCCGACGCGCCTTGCGCAGCACGCGATCGGGGTCAGCTGCCACGCGTGCGGCGATTTCACGGTGGAGCGCGAGGCTTCGCGAGTCTTCTCGTGTGAGTCCATCCGAGCCGCCACCCGTCGGGAACGGCTCGTAGCGACATTCGAGACGCATCCCTGCCGCTCCGAGGAGCCGCCGCAGTGTCGAGAGTCGCGGCTCCTTGGTGCCGAGCTCGTACGCGGCGATCGTGGCCCCGGACGTACCGGCGCGCGCCGCGAGCGCACGCTGCGACAGTCCCGCCTCGGTTCCACCGCAATACCTCCCGATCGATGTAACTCGATCGAAAGGCCCGATGCGTTGACCCCCTGAGATCACACCTGCGCGATTCACCAGATTGTGCGATCGTGGTCATGCCACTCCTTCCAAACAGTCGGATCGGATGGCACGCACCGCCGGGCGGGCGGACAGGACAGTGATCGGGCCCTCTCGCAGAGGCGCCTCTTCGGTCACGTTCGCCCGAACGGTGCGTGCAACACGCAGGGTCTCGCTCACCCGGCCGACTGATCGCACCCAAGGCACCCAAACATGGGGCCGGCCGTTCTGCGGGTCAGACCGAGTGAGCGAGACCCTCCACGTTCCCTACCAGCGCGCCAACAACGCCACAGGGATCATCACTGCGCGTTCTGTGCTCGGGCGGTGTGGAGAGCGTCTACGTCTTGGTTTCGGCGCTGACCTCGATTAGCTCGTACTCGCCGAGCGCGAACCGGCGGATGTCGTCGCGACTCATGGCGCGACCACGCGTCGCGAACGCCGCAAGCTCGTGGGGCGGGAAGGTCTCGGCGAGCACGGCCCTCACTCGCTCACGCCGATCCGCGCACCACTGATCGCCCTCGGCGCCGATGGCTTGCCTCATTCCGTCGACTGCAGCCATGAGCACTGCGGCGCGGTCAGGGTGCCCCTCGTCGAGCCAGATCGCTGCGACCGCCTCGTAGGCGTTCGCGAGGATGTCGGGCATGACGGCGTGGCGCTCGCCGATCTCGATGGCGTCGCGGAGCGCAACCATGGCGTCGGCGGGGTGCTCTTCGACGTCGAGGAGTCCACGGAGGAGCGCGACGTTGATCTGGATGTGTAACACCGTGCCGCGAGCGAGGTCGGCGGCCTGGGTGAGATGGCGTTCGCATTCCTCCCGGTCGCCGGCGAGCGCGGCCACATGACCCCGGCCGTATGCGGCCGCGGCCCGGAAGACCGGCACATCGAGACGATCGGCGATCGCGGACAGTTCGATGGTCTCGGCCGCGGCCGCGTCGATGTCGATGAACGCGAGGGCGGAGCTCCCTTGCATCCGGACCACGAGCTGGATCCAGAGGTCGGCATCGCCGGTGGCCAGGGCGGCGCCGGTGCGGGCGAGCTCGACCGCTTCCTCGTTCCTGCCCGCGGAGCGGGCGCTCCACGTCAGCGCGTAATACGGCTCGGGTGGCGCGTCGACGCCCGCGGCTTCCGCCTCGGCGATCGCTCGCGTGGAATACCGGTGCGCGTCGATCGGGAACCCGCTGTTCATCAGCACGTAGGAGCTGAACGCGAAGAACTTGATACGGGCGGGAACGTCGAGCTCCTCGGCGTGCGGTTCGACCAGCAGGCACCAGCGCCGCCCGTCCTCGGGTGACATCGTCGACCAGAAGCCACCCAGTGCCTGGCAGGCGGTCGCGAGGTCGGCCCACCGTTCGTCCTCGGCTAGGCGGTCGAGCATGGCGTTGATGTTGGGGCGCTCAGTAAGGAGCCGCCCCAACACGGCCCGTTGATCGGCGCTGCGGTTGCGTGGGCCCCACTCGGCTGCGAAGGCGAGGAAGTAGGAGACGTGACGATCGCGGTATTCGTCGCTCTCCCCGCCGGCGGCGAGCTTGGATTCCGCGAACTGGCGCAGTGTCTCGAGCAGGCGATACCGCGACGTGGAGCCCGCGTCGAAGGTGAGCACCATCGACTTGTCGACGAGACGGTCGAGCAGGTCGACGACGTCGAGCTCGTCGACCACGCCGCCCGCGCAGATTCCTTCGGTCGCTTCCAGGTCGAAGCCGCCGCGGAACACGGCGAGGCGGTTGAAGAGTGACTGTTCCTCAGGGGTGAGCAGGTCGAAGGACCATTCGACCGCAGCGAGGAGCGTCTGATGACGCTCTCGCGCCGAGCGTCGGCTCCCGGCGAGGAGCCGGAACCGCTCACCCAGGCGGCGCAGGATGTCGGGCGGCAGCATCGAACGCGTCCGCGCCGCGGCAAGCTCGACCGCGAGCGGAATCCCGTCGAGCTGCTCGCAGATGGCCACCACGTCAGCAAAGTAGAGATCCCAGTCGACGTCGGAACGAACACTCGACGCGCGTTGCACGAACAGTTCCGCGGCTTCGGCGGCACGGAGCGATGCCACGCGCCGTACCTGCTCACCGTCGATGCCGAGGGGCTCCCGGCTGGTGACGAGGAACTTGGTGGCGATCGGGCGCGAGCGCAGCTCGAGCAAGAGCTCGGACACGTCATCGATGACGTGCTCGCCGTTGTCGAGCAACACGATCGCGTGCCGCTCCCGCAGCGCGTCACGTAGCGTCACCGCCAGCGGCTCACCCGGGCGCTCCTTGACGCTCAGCACGCGTGCCACCGCCGGGGTCACCTGGTCGCCGTCGCGAACCGGCGCGAGGTCGACGAACCAGGCGCCGTCGGTGAAGTGCGGGAGGGCCTCCGCGCATGTCTGCACCGCCAACCGTGTCTTGCCCACCCCTCCGGTGCCGGTGAGGGTGACGAGATCGTTGCGATCGAGGTCGTCGAGTAGCTGCTGGAGCTGGTCTTCGCGACCGACGAACGACGTCAGCTCCGACGGCAGGTTGCTCGGGTACGCGTCGAGGGACCGGAGCGGGCCGAACTCGTCGCTCGCACCCGCGATCCGTACGTGGTACACGTGCTCGGGGCGCTCCAGGTCGCGCAGCCGGTGCTCACCGAGATCGACGAGGTCGATCCCCTCCGGGAGGTCGTCGCGCAGGAGCTCGGTGGTGGCCTGAGAACACACCAATTGCCCGCCGTGCGCGGCTGACATCAGGCGCGCCGCCCGGTTGACCGCGGTGCCGTAGTAGTCGCCGTCGCGCAGCTCGGCCGGACCGCTGTGGATCCCCATGCGCACCCGCAGTGCCTCGGCGGTCGGCCAAGCCTCCGCGCCGAGAGCGCGCTGTGCGGTAGCGGCAGCATCAATCGCGCCCGTGCGCGGACGCGAACACGGCATGGAAACCATCACCAGTCGTTTTGACCACCTGCCCCTGATGGCCGGCGACCGCGTGGCGCACGATTTCGTCGTGGCGCGCCAGCGCGCCCTGCATCGCGTCGGGGTACTCCTGGAACAGGCGCGTCGAACCCTCAAGGTCCGTGAACAAGAACGTGACCGTCCCCGACGGCAACTCGGTCACCCCGACCCCTTTCACCGACCGTACCCCGAGCGGCAAGTCAACCAGACAAACCGGTCTGCCGTCATCCGGCGATAGAGAGGGACCAGTGTCAACGACTAGAGCCCCGAGGTGCCGATCTGCGCTCCCCGCCTTGGTGATTCGGCGCGCGTTCGGTGCGAGCGTTCTGTGCGGTCCGGCGCGGCGAAAATCGGCTGGGATGCCCGAGGTTCGTCAGGCCGGCTTGCCGTTGACGCACCACGCGTTGTTCGGCACACCCTTGCACGGGTTGGGCATCGACTGCAGGTTGGTTGGCAGCGGCTTGCATGACCACGCCGGTCGCCGTTGGGTACTTCGAGCCGGCTGGGCAGGACCCGACGCCGGTGTCGCAGAGAAGCTGGCCGAGCAGCGTGGAATCGGTGTTCGCCGTGGTGGTGACGGGACCACACTTCGGCTGACTCTTCTCGAGATCCGCGGGCGACGCTCCCGGCGGGGGCGGTGTTGGCACGGAAGCAGTTCTGTGGCCGTGCCCGCGTTGAGCAGCAACTGCGCGTAGTCAGCGTTGGATGGATTGCCGAAGAACGCATTGTGCGAGAAGGTGTTGCGCAACAGCGCGTTGCCCTGTGCGTCGTAGACGCAGCCGAACGCCGGGTTCTGCACGCCACCGGTGCCTGAGCACGTCTGGTTGAGACTCGGCGTGCCGGGGTCCGGGAACGGCAGGAAGACCACTCCCCACGCTCCGTTGTTCGTGAACGTGTTGTCCATGACGGTGTCGTTACGGCCACCCGAGATCGTCATGCCGGTACCGGTCGGGCCCTCGCTCGCGTTCCCTGTCCTCGGGACGTTCGGGTTGTTGTTGTCATGAACGTTGTTGTGCATGAACACCCAGCACGAGTGCGTGTGGGTGATCGGGCTGATCTTGTTGCCCGGGCACGCGCCGTTCTGTGGGGCCGGCGGGTCGCCCTCGAGTTGGGTGTTGGTGTCGAAGCCGTCGGTGTTGTTGTCGAACTCCGAGTTCTTCACGATGATCGCGCCGCCGGAGTTGGTGCCCGAGTAGCCGAGCGCGCTGTACTCCATCCACGCGTGGTCGATCACCACGTTGCAGACCTGCAGGCACGCGCCGACGTACATCCCGGAGTCGCTGAAGTTGCTCGCGTAGACGGTGTCCCACTTCGCCGGGCCCTGCGCGTTCGACGAGAAGATCCCGTATTTCGCCGCGCTGCCGTTGTCGGCGAAGAAGGTGGACGTCGCGGTGAGGTAGTTGCCGACGTAGCCCTTCAGGCCGATCTTGCCGGTGTCGTACCCGCCGTTCCACCAGATCTCGTTCCCGGAGCCGTCGGCAGAGCCCGCAAGGAAGTTGCACACCGTGAGGTTCTCGATGCTCACGTCGTTCGCCTTCGACACCACGATCCCGTTCCGACCGTACGGCGAACCCTGTGCCGTCGAGCGCGCCGAGGTTCTGCAGCGAGGGATCGGACGAACACGGCGTCGACGAACCCGGCTTCGTGCCGTCGACGATCACGCTGGCGCGGTCCATGCCCCGCACGTGGACCTTCGGCGTGGTGATCACCACTCCGCCGAACGCGCCCGCGGAGTCGGCCGTGGGCGGGTGCGTCGCGTCGTCGACCTCGTGATAGAGTACCCGGCGCGACGAGAATCCAGTCGCCCGGGCGCGAAGCGTCGACCGCAGCCTGAATCGTCGCGTACTTGCCTTGATGACCCTTGTAAGTACCGACGAGCAAGACCCGCCCCCCGCCCGGTGGCGTCGCGCTGCGCCGGCCGTCGCCGACCTGCGGCACGCCCGCCGCGGTCAGAGCCGCGACCAGGCCCACGGTCGCGACAACCGTCACCACGGTGCGCGCCACCCGGTACCTCGTGCGGTTCATCCCCACCCCCGTCTCCGGCGACCCTGTCGCTCGATTGCTAGCACGCCAGCCACGTCCGAGCACCGTCGGCGCTCAAAGCCGGCACCACCCTCTAACGCCACCAGCGCCGCGCCTGAAGTCACCCTTCGAAGCAATCAGCGGTCGAGGCCATGCTCACACGATCACAGATGAACAGCAGACCGATCCACGAATCGCCAGTGCGGCCCCACCAGAGCGCACAGTCGTGCCGTGCGGAGCGGACCGCCGGCCCGTGCGTGTGCGCGTTCTGTGCGTCGATCTGTGGCGGTCGAGCTTGGGGGGGGGGGGGTCAGGTCGGTGCGGCGCGGGCAAGCATGACCAAGTGCCGTTCTGGCGCGACAATCGGTTGGGCCGCCAACGCGAGTCAAGCAGACCGGCTCGGCTGCGCGGACGCGATTCTGGAGGTTCTCGATGGCTAGCGCTGGATCGCCGAGAGGCTACGTTCGCCCTGGCTGGCTCACCCGGCACGTCTTCAATCCATTGGTCGCGATGCTCACGCGGCTCGGCGTGAGCGTGTGGGGAACGCGGAAGCTGCGCGTCCGTGGCCGCGAACAATTCTCAGAGGACGGCGAGAGCCGTGAACGCGCCCTCGTCGGGAATTCCAGCCGATGATCACGATCCCCGAACTCGATGAACTCACCATCACGATCGTCGTCGACAACACAACCGACACGCTCTCGAGTATCGCTCCAAGTGTGCCGCAGGTTCCCGAGATCGCGTACTTGCTCGGGCGTACCCCGCCGACCGGCCAACATGATGGGCACGACTGCGTCGTCGTCTTCGACCATCTGTGCGTGGCCTGTCACGGCTTCTCAGCCCTCGCAACTGCACGACGAGGCGACCGCTCCACAACTGTCTTGTTCGACGTCGGCCCCTACGGCGATGTCTGGCTCGCAAACGCAGAGCGGCTAGCAGTCGACCTGTCCAGCATCGACGTGCTGTTCCTGTCGCACTGGCACTGGGACCACACCGGCGCCATCACCTCCGCCGTCGCCGCAATCGCCGCGGCGCGGCGACAGCGCGGGCCTAGGCCCACTCATCGTCGACGTTCACCCCAATCGACCCGACCGACGCGGGATCCTCACTCCATCCGGCAACTTCGCCATGTTTCCCCCAGACGCCACAATCGAAGCCATCGAAACAGCAGGCAGCACAGTGACCACACACGCCGACGTGCACACCGTTGGCGACCTCTTTCTCTCCAGCGGCGACATCCCGCGCCAGACGAGCTACGAAACCGGCCTGCCCGGACACCACACCTGGCACGGCGAACACGTCACCCTCGATGAGGGCATCCACGACGAGCGCTTCCTCAGCGCGTGCATCCGCGGTCAAGGAACAACCGTGCTCACCGCCTGTTCGCATGCCGGCGTCGTCAATGTTGGCCTCGAGATGCGCCGGCTACTTCCGGATCAACCAATCGGCCTCCTGCTGGGCGGCTTCCACTTGGCAGGCACCGCGGTAGAGGACCGCATCGATCCAACAGTGCGCGACCTCGCCGAACTCGTCGAACCTCGAATCATCGCCCCTGGGCACTGCACCGGGTGGCGAGCGGCCACCGCGCTCGCAACGCGTTCGGCCCGACCTGCTTCGCGCCGAGCGTCGTAGGCACCCGCTACTCGATCAAAGCCTCATAGGCAAAGCTGACTGGCGCACGACGAGCACCGAACGACGGCCACACGCAGTCTTCGAGAACGCCCGATGTGCCGATCGGAGCGGCCAGCCGCGCCGAGCCGGCGAGCGTTAGGTGCGCGCGTTGTGCGCCCGAGCTGCGATCGCAGCACGGTTGTGCTGGCGCGTGATGCTCATCCTCGCCAGCGCGCCAAGCGAAGCAATCGTCGTCCCCGTTCCTCGCTGCGGGTTAGGCGTCAGGAGCTTGGAGTTGCCATCCCGAAGCCGAGTGCTGCTGGTGATAGTGCTCCGAGACCCGCTCGTAGCCGGTACGGGAGATCCTCCATTGTCCGTCTTGCTTGACGTACTCGTCGTGGTAGTACGCGGCACCTTCATAGAGGGTGTCGTGTTCCGTGTCGATCACCATGTCGTGCAGTGCCCAGATACCTGTGGCCGTGGTGTCGCTCGTGAGCGCGATCTCGGGATGGTGAACCTGATGGCTCGACAGCAGTGCTTCCCGTCCATCGCCGAGCGCAGGAACGCGACGATTGCATCCGGGCCGGTGAACGCGTACTTCCCGTCCGAGTACGAGCACGCTGCGTCGTCCGCGAAACAGCCTGCCACCCCGTCCCAGTCGTGCTGATCCACGCTGCGCTGATACCGGTACTTGAGCTGCCGGATTTCTTCGACGTCGAGCAGTTGCTGGAGGGCGTCCATCGCGGACATGTTGCCCGGACTGCGCTCACCCCGCCACCGCAGATCACTACAGATCAAACGCACTCTCGGTCACCGGCTCAAGAACACGCGGATGTGCCGATCTGGGCTGGCCTGTGCCTGCGATCTCGGTGAGCGTTCGGTGCGTCGTTCTGTGCGCGGAGCAGTTGCGCGAGATCGGCAGGTCCGCGCGCCCTTCTCCGGCGGTCGAGGACGCGTACGCTCCTCCTGCCCGCGGGGTGCTGGTACCCCGAATTTCGCCGAGCCTGCACGGTTTCGTGCGGCGCGCCGGCGTTCGATGATCGCGCGGGCACCCCGTTACGCCAACCATCCGATGATTCCAAGAGAGGGCCTTTCCTGTGCGTCGATTCGTACCCTTGTTGTTTGTGAGCGGCCTGGTTGCCGGCGCCGTGGCCGGGTTCGGTGGCACCGCGGTCGCCCAGACCGGCACCACGGATCTCGCGGCGTTCTGCGCCGCGCGGATCGAGGCGAATGCCGCCGACACGAAGGCCGAGAACGTCGCCGTTCTCACCAAGATGGTCGCCGCGGCTCCCGCCGCAGTCAGTACGCCAATGGCGGACCTGTTGGCGCTGGTCAAGAAGAAGGGCGACAAGGCATTCGAGTCGAAGGAAGGTACGGCGCTGCTCGCGACGCTCGAGCCGTACATCTACGACAACTGCCCCGGGAACCAATTGCCCGTGACCGCACTCGACTACGAGTACCAGGGCATCCCGGCGACACTGCCGGCCGGCGTGACGAAGATCAAGATGACCAACGCCGCACCCAAGGAACACCACATGATGGTGATCGCCAAGCTCACAGCAGCCGGCGAGGCGATGGAGCTCGACAAGGTCCTCGACCTGCCCGACAAGAAGGCGGGCAAGTACATCGACTACAAGCACGCTGCCTTCATGCAGGCCGCGCCGGGTGCCGCCGGGTATGCGCCGATCAACCTCACACCGGGGAAATACGCCTACATGGACTTCTTCCCGCAGGGCGGCAAGAAGAACGGCAAGCCGCACTTCCTGCTGGGCATGGAAGGCACGGTCACGGTCTCCTAGCGAGACCCCGACCCGCACATCGAGGACGTGATGCCGAATGGGGAACGCATGCCGTGTTCCCCCAACGGCGATGAGCGCTGACCCGCGAGCCGCCCAAGCCCGCGACGCTGGCGCCGGCTTTGGCGTTGCGGGACCTGCACCCGCGTGGAGCATGGCTGACCTGGTCGTTGTACCGTCCGTGTATGCGTGTCGATGGGACGGAGCAGTGGCTCATCGACGCGTGGGCAGCGTTCGACGAGTCAGGATGGGCGGCCGCGTTCGACGGGTTCCGCGCGCCGATGGCGATGAGTCGCTTGGCGTTGATGATCTCGAGCGAGCGGCGTTGTCGTCGATGTGGGTCGGCAAGTTCGACTCGTGTGTCGAGTTTCGTCAGCGTGCGTTTGGTGCGCGTGTCGCTGAAGGTGATGTGCGCGGAGCGGCCGAGTTGGCAATCGAGTTGTGTTACGACTTCGCGCGGCGCCACCGCATGACAGTCGCGCTGGGGTGGGCGCAGCGCGCGGAGCGTCTACTCGACGGGTGTGAGCCCTGTTCGGCGTTGGGTCGGCTGGTCGAGTTACGGGCGATCGTCGCGCTCGAGATTGAACATGATGTCGCGGCAGCGCTCGAGCATTACAACGAAGCGTTGCGGATTGGAAGAGGCGCGAACGACGCCGATCTGATCGCGGGTGCGTTGGTCGGTTCGGGAACGGTGCTGGTGCGACTCGGACGGGTGAGCGAGGGGTTCCGTCTCGTCGATGAAGCGATGATCGACGCGGTGTCGGGTCTCCTCGGACCGGTGATGACGGCACGGATCTATTGCAACACGATCAGCTTGTGTCAGGCGCTCGGTGACATACGAAGGGCGTTCGAGTGGACCGAGCAGGCGACGGTTTGTTCGACCCGTCCGGGGATGGGCGACTTTCCAGGCGATTGTCGCATGCATCGAGCGGAGATCACTCGACTACGTGGCGATTGGGTTGGCGCAGAGTCCGAGCTTCGTTCGGCGATGGCTGCGCTGGAGTGCTGGTCGCCGGGTCATGTCGGACAGGCGTGGTACGAGATCGGCGAGATCGAGTTGCGGCGTGGTGACTTCGCCGCGGCCGCGGATGCGTTCGAACACGCCGCGAACGAGGAGAAGGACCCGGAGCCCGGCCTTGCGATGTTGCGCCTCGGTCAGGGTGACGCGATGACTGCGTCGGCATTGTTGCGGGTGGCGGTAGACAATGCCGGCGATTCCGACCCGCTTGCAGTCGGACAGCTGTTGCCCGCGATGGTCGAGGTGCAACTCGCGTGTGGCGACCTGGCAGGCGCGAGCGCAGCCGCGGAGCGGCTTGCCGATATCGCAGCGGTTTACCGGACCGTGATCTTGGAGGCGCGCTCCGCGACGAGTCGGGCACGGGTCGCGCTCGCGTCCGGCGCGGTCGGCGACGCTGTGGGCCTGGCGCGCATCGCGGTCAACCTGTGGCGCGACGCGGGCGCACCGTACGAGACGGCACAGGCACAGCAACTCTTTGCGGAAGCGGCGACGCGAACGAATGACCTGGGCGTCGCGATGATCGAGCTCGACGCTGCTCTCGTCGTGTTCACGAGTCTGGGAGCAACCCCCGATATCGAGGCTGCGCAGACGATTCGAGGCCGTCTCGGCGGCATGCCGATCGGGTATCAGGTTCGGCGCACGTTCATGTTCACCGACATCGTCGACTCCACGCGTCTGGTCGCGGAAATGGGCGACGAGAGTTGGGCGACCGTGCTACACGCCCACGACCGGACCGTCCGCGACCTGCTGGCCACTCATGGCGGCGCAGAGGTAAAACAACGCGGCGGTGGCGACGGCTTCTTCGCGGTGTTCACGAGCCCAACCGACGCGATCGGCTGCGCGGTCGAGATCCAGCGCAGCTTCGCCGCACGTCGCGAGAATCATGGCTTCGCGCCCGAGATACGGATCGGTGTCCACGAGGCCGATGCGCTCCTCAGCGGAAACGACTACGCCGGGCTCGGCGTGCACGAAGCCGCCCGGATCGCAGCACACGCCAACGGGAACACCATCCTCACGAGCCACGCAACCGCAATCGCCGCCGGAGCGATAACCGTCTCACCCCCGCGCGATGTCGCGCTCAAGGGCCTGACCGAGCACCTGTCAATACAAGACATCCCCTGGGACAACAACGAGCAACCGGAAGTAGCGACATGACCGAGGCGTACCAGCTACGGAACATGGTCGAAGCTGAACAGGCCGACTTCGCGTCGCTGCTGCGGCCACTGACACCTGCACAATGGGTGACGCCATCGCTGTGTCAAGGTTGGTCCGTTTACGACACGGTGATCCACATCGCGATCCACGCCCACACCGGCGCGACGGAACGAATAATCGGTCTCGCCCGCGCCGGATTCTCCGAGGACCGCCAAATGGAACCGGAACGCGCCCGCACGACCGACGAACTCGTCGACTGGCTCGAATCACCCGCAACACTCGGAGGCCGATTCACCATCCTCACCCAACTCTCCGAACTCGTCATCCACCAACAAGACGTGCGCCGACCGCTCGGCATCGCCCGCCAAATCCCATCCGAGCGACTCTCAGTCGTCCTCGACTTCGGTATCGCCCTAACCGGGCTCACGTCGACGATGGCGAACTCACGTCGCCGTTCGAAAGGCCTGCGACTCGTCGCCTCCGACATCGGATGGTCGGCCGGGACCGGACCCGAAGTACGCGGACCAGGCGAAGCAATCCTCATGGCACTCAACGGCCGCGCCGACTCCCTACGAGAACTCGCCGGCGACGGAACCCGCCTACTCACCACACGAATCAACACCTAACAGCGCTCGGTACCGCCTCGAACCGAACCGCCCGCAGCGCAACACCGCCCGCACCTGCCCCGACCACTCGTCGCCAATCCAGCATCCCAAGACGATCCCGAACCCGCTACCACCAACGCGGTCGGGTATCACCGATTCGCCGGGTCAGGGCGCACAGATCAGCGGCGATTCGTCTTCCGACGGGCTCAGATGACGCGCGTCCGATCCGGCGATCGGCGCCCGCACGCGGAAGTGCCGATCTGGGCGGCTCGGCGGCGCGAGCCGGTGAACGTTCGGTGCGCCGATCTGTGCGCGGACCTGTGCGCGGACCGTGAGCACATCACGGCAGTTCTTGGCGCTTGGTCAGACTGGGAGGAACCGGCTACGTGCGCCGCGTCTCACCCCGGAACCGAGAAGTAGTTGCGTTCGTAGCAGTTGCCCGCACGGTCGAAGTCGTAGGTGTCGATGCTCAGGACCGTGATCTTCTGACCGTCAACCTCGACAACGTTCTCGGTCATCGCCGCCGCGGAGTCACCCGAAACGATGAGATGTTTCGTCGTGATCTGAGGGTGCACCTCGTCCCACATTTGACGACGCGCCGCCTCGAACCCACGTCGAGGTTCCGACCCGACGGGGCTTTCTAGAACAAGCTCGCCCGGAACCGCCGTACGCCACAGCTTCTCCCATGCCTCGCGATCGCCAGCATTCCAAAGGCGTTCCGACGTTTCCAGGAGCTCGCGCAACTCCGCCTCAGTTCTTGCAGTCATTCAGCCGACCCCCGATCCAAGCGCACCCGGCGATGCGGATGCACATCTTGCCCGGTCCTGCGGCACGCCAATCAGGCAGCTATGCGCTCTCCGATGGTGACGATGCCTTTGCAGGCGTCACGGCAGGTTCGCACAGCGCGACCTGCGAGGTGTCTGTAGCCTCGTCGCACCGCACATCTAAGGAGACGCAGACATGACAGACGTCGCGTGGATACATGAGGTCTTCGACGCCGTCGCTGTGGGGGATGGCGACAAAGCGGCGGCGTTCTTCACTGACGACGGATTCGCGGAGGATGCGCCGAGCGGTGAACGGTTTGAAGGCCGCGTGGCAATAGCCAAGTGGGTGGCGCTCGGTCCGGCTTTGTCGTCCGACGCAACGCTGCCGGTCGAAAGCGTGCTGATCGACGGCGAACGGTTCGCGGTGCAATGGCGGTACGCAGGTACTCGGAACGTAGATGGCAAGAGTTTCAATATCAGAGGCGCGTCGGTCGTCGAGTTGCGCAACGGTCAGATCAGTGGCTGGACGGACTACTACAACCCCGCCCCTCTCGGCTTGATGACGTAGTTCACCTACGGGGAGCGCGAGGATCATCCCGCCGCGCCAGATATCCCGGTAGGGGCGCGTGAACGCCACCGTCGACGAGGCACAGATCCGCGACACGTGTCAGGCCGGCTCAGCACACACGGATGTGCCGCTCTGCGCTCCCCGGCGCCGCGGTTCGATGAACATTCCGTCGCCGCGTTCTGTGCTTCGGGCCGTCCGCACCCACCTGTGGGGATAGGGCGATGACCGTGCGGCTGGTGCACCTGGCAGCATGGGCGTATGAGGGGACGACGACGCACGCTTTTCGTCGCCGTGAGCAGGGTCGCAGCCGTGCTGTTGGCGCTCTCCATGTCGACGGTCGGGTGGCTTGGTGCAATGGAGGCGGGCGCGACCACGTCACCGAAATGTGCGAAGGTCTTCGCGATCGGTGTTCGTGGCAGCGGCGAAACCTCGACCACGGCGGGCGGACTCGGCGTCACGGTCTCGGTGGCGATCAAACGCTTCCGACAACTCGTCGGAACAGGCGTCGACGTGCAGCCCATCGACTATCCGTCGCTGGGGTTTCAAGTCGCACTGTCGAGCCCGACCAAGTTACTTCGCGGGCGCAAAGGTCGGCATCGACACGCTCACCCAGACGCTGCAAAGTCAAGCAGCCGACTGTCCCCGTGAGCCGATCGCCCTGTTCGGCTACTCCCAAGGCGCGATGGTCGCCAACCGCGCACTCGTCGCGCTCGGCACCGCACAGCCCGCACTCCTGAGCAGGATCGCAGCGGTCGAACTCATCGCCGATCCACAACGGCTCGGCAGCGCCCCCTACGTATGGGGGAGCGCGCCGCACCAGTTCAACGGCCTCGGTGTCTACGTGACCAGCCTCAACCTTCCCGGAGTCGGCTTCCCCGCCGATGACCTTCCCCATCAACTCCAGGCAAGGTCCAGGAGCTCGTGCGTCAGCGGCGACCTCGTGTGCGCCTGGGACACGACCAAACCCACCTCCGAAACACTCAGCGTCGCGTCCCTCGCAGCCGCCGGCCGAGCCCATGGTTCCTACGCCACCAACGGTTACGCCCGCAACGCCGGAACCCATGCCGCCCAAACCCTGAAGCACTTCAAGACCACACGGACGTAACCGAACGACCCGCTCTTCACGTAGCGGCACACCGAGCTCCCGACGTGCCGATCTGCGCTCCTCAAGCTCGCGGCTCGACGAACGTTCGGTGCTCGCGTTCTGTACGCGAATCGTTTGCGCGAGATCGAAGATCTGGCGCGAGCAAGCTCGGCGGCACTTCCCCCCGCGCAGGCCGTTGGGAGCTTCCTGTCGACGAACTGGAAGGGGGCTGCCGTGGATCTTCAACGAGGTCCGTATCTCCTGGAGAGCCGGAGCAGCCGCCCCGAGTCCGCCCGGCTCTGACCGAAGCACCGCACCCTCCCGCGGCGCTTCGGCGCGGGTCGGACATGTTCCGAAACGCTACGTTCGTCGGATGAGACGTCTGGTCGCGATCGCAGCGTCCGTGTTGTCGTTGACCGTGTTCGCCTCGACGAGCGCGCAGGCGAGTACTGTTCCTGCCGGGCAGTGGGCACCGAAGTTCTGCGCGGCGCTCTCGAGTTTCGAAGCGCATTTGACCCGTGATGGCAAGAAGGCCGAGGCGGTGCTTTCAGGCAATATCACCAGCCTCGCCGCCGCGAAGACCACGATCGCCGATTTCATGGGCAAGGCAGTCACCGACGCCGACACGGCGCTCTCCGCGCTGAAGCACGCGGGGACGCCGAACGCCCCGAACGGCTCGAAGATCAGCGCCGCGTTCGTCAAGGGATTCCAGAACGCACGCAGCCTGTTCGCGTCCGCGCGGACCAACGCGCAGCATCTCCCTACGAAGACGTTGAGTGCGTTCGAATCATCGACGCAGAAGATCACCTCCGCGCTCAACAAAGGCTCCGCGGGCATCACCGCCAGCTTCACCGATGTCCAAACCCTCGACAAGAGCGGGAGAGTCGGCGCCGCGGTCCAGGCCGAACCCACGTGCGCGTTCTTGAAGAACGCCTGAACCAGGGGAGTCGCCGGATGAGCGTCAAGAGTCGCACGGCATCAGGGGGCGATGCTGCCCCTGACTTCACCCTCAGGGATCAGCATGGGTCCGACTGGCATCTTGCCGCAGCGACTGGGGCTGGTCCGGTGGTACTGGTGTTCCTGCGGGGGTTCGGTTGACCGTTTTGCCGTAGGCATCTCTCGCAGTTGCGAGCAGACATCGACCGGTTCACCCGGACAGGCGCACACGTCGTTGCTATCGCTCCCGATGACAGTGAAGGCGTCGCTCGGTTCACTCGTGACAACGACTACCCATTTCCGCTACTCGCGGATAGCGACCACGCCGTCTTTGACGCCTACGACGTGAGCAACCGACTGTCGAGCCTCGGTCAACGACCAGCCGTGTTCGTCATCGACCAGATCGGCGTCGTCCGTTTCGACTCCATCGGCACCCAACAGTGGCAAATCCCAACCAACGACAACGTGTTGGCCATCGTGTCATCACTCTGAGGAATCGCCGGCCGTCACGTACGACAAAGCAGTCGATCCCCGAGCGCACACTCGTGCCGATCAGTGCGGGTCACCGAGGCGGTCGCGTGGACGTTCGGTACGCGTTCTGTGCGCGAAAACGGGGGGCGCGGGATCGGCAGTTTGATGCCCGAGTTGAGGGTCGACTCAGGAAGACTGAGGTGAGGGTTCGTCACATTGGCGGCACGGTTCGGGTCGGTATCCTCGCCAGCCGTTCCAGTGCGAAGCCGACGATGTCAGGCTCGTCCATTGCGATTCCGCGACGCCGGGCGTCCGAGTACGCGGTCTCGCCGAGTTGCCGGCGGGAGTGCTCATCTCCTTCATGCACGCGTTGAGCGTCTTCGGCCAAGAGGAAGCCGGGCATCGCTCTGCGCTCCGAATACGCAAGGATGACGGCCGCCGCCTCAGCGTCATGAGCGAAGAGGACGAGTACCGCTTCGTCGAGTCCGTTCGCGAGTGTGGGAGTGTCGCCCACACGTTCGGCGTGTTTGATCGATCTGGTGAGGTAGTCCGCGCTTGCGGCAACGTTGCCACGGTTGCGGGCGACGCGCGAGGCGCCTTGGAGCGCGTGCGCATAGATTGTGTCGGCGGCGCCCGCCTCGATGAGCGCGATGCTTTGTTCGTACAGAGCTGCGGCGATGTCCGAGTCAGGCTTGTTCACGAACGCTAGGGAGAACAGCGCGTTCGCTCGCGCGGTCGGATTCTGACATTCGTCTGCGTACTGCATCGCGAGTGCTGCGAGTTCAGGGGCAGCGTCTCCGAGCTCAGGCAACAGCCGGTGGAGCGCCGCTGCGATGCCGTACAGCGCTGACAGTTCGTATGCGCGTAGCGGTGGGCCGATCAGTGGCTCGACGTGATCGAGCATCGCGACCACCGGTTCCCGTTCACGGAAGAAGGCGCTCTGCACCGCAAGAGCGGACAGCACCTGAATGGGCTCTCCGCAGTCGGGTTCGTGGAGAGCACTCAGGCCCGCAGTCGCTCGCTCGCGGGTGAGGACCGGGTCACCTCGGTCGAGTGCATACCAGGCGGCCGCACCGAGGATAGAAGCGCCGCGTCCGGGCGTCGTCTCATGCAAGTACGGGACGCACTGCTCAGCCCACGATGACACACCCGACGCCCGGTCGCTGCTGGCAAGGCCCGCCAGGCCAGAGACGATCTCGAGCGCAAAGTGGTGGTCGTCAATCGAATCGAGCGCCCAGAAGGTGGCACTGCGAAAGTTGTCGAGGTCCCTTCGGATCGCCGCCGTCGTCGCGAACTCTTCGGGACCATGAATTGCCGCCCCCAGGCGATTGGCCAGTTGCGCGTAGTACGCGGCGTGGCGGCGTCGCCGCTCGTCGGCCTCACCCGTCGCGTCCAACCGCTCCTGACCATACGAGCGCAGCGTCTCCAGCAACGAGTACCGCGTCGTCGAGGTGAGCTCGTCGGCGTTCACCATCGACTTGGCGACAAGGCTCTGAAGCGTATCGAGTACCTCCCAAGACCCGCTGGCATCGTCGCCGGCGATCACGGTCGCGGCGCCGTCGAACGACCCCGCGAACACCGACAACCGATCGAAGATCACTTGCTCGACTGGCGTCAGCAGGGAATACGACCATTCGACGGTCGCGCGTAGCGTCTGATGACGTTCGACCGCGCCACGACGGTTCCCCGCCAGCAAACGGAATCGTTCGTCGAGGTGCGCAGCGATCTCACTCGGATGCATTGCGACGACGCGCGCTGCTGCAAGTTCGATTGCCAGAGGCATGCCGTCGAGGCGCCGGCAGATCTCGACCACCCCAGCGATGTTGCCGTCGTCCAACACGAATGCGCCCCTTATCGCCCGCGCCCGGTCGGCAAAAAGCTGCACCGCGCTCGATACCGATGCTGAATCGTCATCCGGCACAACCAAGGACCGCAGCGGCCGAACGCGTTCGCCCTCGATCGCCAAGCCTTCGCGACTGGTCGCGAGCACGCGACATCCAGGGCAGCGATCGACGATCGCGCTCACCAAATCGGCCGCCGCGTCCAACACGTGCTCGCAGTTATCGAGCACGAGGAGCAACTCTTTCCTCCGCACAACCTCCACGATGACTTCGGCGAGGTCGAGGCCCGGCCGTGGTCGAGCGTCGAGCACCTCCGCGACGATCGCCGCGACGGAATCGGGGTCCGTCGTCGGAGCCAGCTCACACAGCCAGACGCCGTCGCGAAAGCTCGGGACCATCTCGGCCGCGGCCTGAAGCGCGAGCCGCGTTTTACCGATACCGCCCACACCGGTAATCGTCACCAGTGGCTGTGCGCGGCACAGGCGAACGACGTCATCGACCTCGTCCTCGCGGCCGAAGAAGGTCGTGCGCTGCGACGGTAGATTCGTGGCACGGACGTCAAGGCTCGTGAGCGTTGGGAAGTCAGATCGAAGTCCTGGTGCATCGACCTGGAAGACGCGCTCGGCCTGGCCCAGGTCCCGGAGCCGATGTTCGCCGAGATCGACGAACTCGACCGACCCGTCAGGCACCAGCCCGCACGTGACCGACGACACCACGATCTGGCCCCCATGGGCCACCGACATCAACCGTGCCGCACGATTCACCGCCGAGCTGTAGTAGTCGCCGTCACGCAGTTCGGCCGCACCCGTGTGCGCCCCCATGCGCACGCTCAGCGGGCCGGTCTCTCCCCACGACTCCGCCGACAACATCAGCTGCGCGGCCACGGCGGCGCTGACCGCGTCCGCGGCGGTGCTGAACGCGGCGTGGAACCCGTCGCCCGTGGTTTTCACCACACACCCCGACGTCGACTCGATCGCGTCGCGCAGGATCTCGTCATGTCGGGCCAGGGCCGGCCGCATGGCCGCGGGATGTTCTTCCCACAGCCGGGTCGAACCCTCCACGTCGGTGAAGAGGAACGTGACCGTCCCCGACGGCAACTCCGCCACACCGACCCCCTCGATCTCTGGCACCTGGCCGCAAGTCAATCAGACAAACCGGACGGCCGTCACCGACGGGGTCCGACGGTCAGAGCGGAGAACAAGCGCACGCCGACGTGCCGATCTGCGCTGCCCGTGACCGCGGTTCGGTGAACGTTCGGTGCGCGCGTTCTGGGCGGCTGCGCGCTTCGAGGTCTCTACGGGCCGGTGAGCAGGTCGAGCTTGCGTGTGATGATGTATTTCGGGTTGCAGTCGAACGTGCCCGGCTTGGTCGGTTGGACGCGCACGAAGGTGCCGTTCCTGACCTGGGTGAGGACGTGGCAGTCGGAAATCTTGCGGGCGGCGAGGTCGATGGGGGCGAGCATGCCGTCGGCGTCGAACTTGTGGATGTTGTTCAGCGCCGCGAGGAGGTTGGCGCGGGTCAGACCGTTGCGCCGTGGGTCTTCACGGTCGCGTTGACGGCGTCGCGGAAGGCGACGGCCGCCGACCAGGCGTAGACGCCGAAGCCGTCGACGTTGTCCGTGCCGGTGTAGCGCACGAAGTTGGCGAGCATCGGGTTGGCCTTCTGTTCCCTCGGGTCGTAGAAGGGCAGGAACAGCGTGTCGACGTATTCGTGTTCGACGTCGGCGCCGCCGTTTGCAGGAACTTCTTGTCGTAGCACTGTCGCTGCAGTCCCAGACCTTCACCTGGTCGGTGATGCCCTGCAGGGCTGCTTCCTTGCGCAGGAGCACGGTGCACGTGTACTGCATGCGCGCATTGCCCGTAGTTGGAGTTCTTGGTCTTCATCGCCTGGATGACGGGCGTGTAGGCGCTTTGTTGTGCGCGTCAGCTTGACATGGCGACGTCGGCGTCGGAGTGGATGCCCTTTCCGCGCCGCCGACGTCGCGCAGGCCGCCGAGTGCCGCTGGCGAACTGGTCATCGCGTGCCCGATCTGCGAGTCGCTGTTGAAGACGTAGATCCCGTGGAGCTCGCCGTACTTCTTGGTGAAGTAGTAGCCGCGGGCGATGTTGGCGTCGTAGGTCTGGGGGTGCTGGTCTTTCGTGTCGCATTGGATCGGGGGCGGGACGATCGGGAAGGACTCGTCGGAGCATTGTTGGACGAGCTGGGCGGCGAGGAACGGGATGTCGGGGATCCCGGTCGTCGCGCCCGCCTGGTCTTTGCAGTTGCGCATGTCGTCGACGTTGTTCAGGAACACGCGGAGGTCGCGACCATGGCGAGGTCGTTGGTGCAGGCTTCGATCTCGCCGTTGCGAGTGTCGTTGGGGTTCAGGTGTGAGTCGTAGAAGTCGACCACGAGCTTGCGCCCGGCCAGGCACTTGTTCTTGGTGACGCAGCTGGCGTTGATGTACTTCGCGAAGCCCTGCACCGCGTCGCGGGCGCCGATCAAGACGTTCGGGGCGATCGGGTTGTCGACATCGGCGATCACCGCGATGTGGATCTCGGTGCCGGTGACGCCGACCTCGGTTGCCACCGGCCTTTCCGGGTTCGCTTGACCCTCCGCGGTCGTCGCCTGCGTCGCGAGCACGGCTGCGATCGCCGAGATCAGCGCCACCGTTCGGATCCGGGTGATCGTCACGAGCTTGGGGTGACGCGACGCTGGTCGTGGGCCGTGTCCGTGATGAGGCGGTCGATGTTGTCCACCACATACTCGAGAGCCTCGTCGTAGGACATGGACGCGGCACGCGAGCGGGCCGCTTGGAGGGCGTCGGGTCCGAGTTCGTCGACGGTACGAGCGAGTCGCTCGAACGCTGTGAGCACGTCGAAGGTTGCGAACGGCGCGATGGCGCCGCTCTCGGAGATGGCCGCGAGTTCGAGGGCGAGCGTGGGATCGATGCCGGCGATCGAATCAGCCAGACTGGGAAGTTGCATCGAGAGATAGGCGACTTCGCCGGACCAGTGGAGTCGAAGGAGGACGTCGCGCCAGAGCCGAAGTCCGGTGTCGAGCTCCCCGCGATCGACCCGTAGCTTCGCCGCTGATCCTTCGCTGAGCGTGGACCAGGCCTTCCGGTGGGTCTGGTCGAGTCGGACGCATTCTTCGGCCGCGGCCAGGGCGCGGTCGGGATCGTTTTGTTGTGCCGCGAGCGAGAGCTGGCACAGCGGGTAGATCAGCATCGACGTGGCGGGGCTGCGGCGGGCAACGTCGACGGCTTCTTCGGCGTGGGTCAGGGCTCGAACGGGATCGACACCGAGTTCGGCCAACGCGAGGAGGCTGAGCATGAACGACAGGCACCCGGGGTGGTTCGCTCGTCTCGCCTGTTCGACCGCTGCTTCGCCGATCGCGATTGCCGATGCGAGGTCGCCGTGCATCACCCCGGCGACACCCATGCTGAGGTTAAGTATCCCCGGCGAATCGGGGTCCGCCTCGGTGCCGGCCGACACCACCTGCTGGGTTCGTTCCCAATCACCGACATACCAGGCTCGCGTGCCCGCGTAGAACAGCGCGTCGACATAACCACGCTCGTCGCGGAGATCGGCGTGGCGGAGCGTCTCGTCGGCGAGACGACCAAGCTCGTCCAACAGGACGAACGGCATGAGACCACTGTCGACCCATCCGGCATCAGCGAAGAAACCGAGCACTTCGGGAAGACGGTCGGAGTCGAGCAGCCACCGCAGGGCCGCGGCCAGGTTCGGCGTGTCGATGCGGAGACGCTCCAGTGCTTCGAAGTCGTGGGGCGTCTCAAGCATGGCGAAGAGAGCGCGTGCCGTTGCGAGGTAATGGGATGCGTGGGCGTCACGAGCGCGTCCGGCGTTCAGTGCAGTGTCGAGTTGTTCGGCGGCGTACTGCCGGATGGTCTCGAGGAGCCGGTAGCGACTCACGCCCGCGGTGTCGTCGTGTTCCACCAACGATTTCGCGACCAGTGAACCAAGCCGATCGACGGCGTCGAAGTCCTCGAGGCCGGCGTCGGCCGCGATCGCGGTCGCGGCGGTGAGATCGAAACCGCCGACGAACACCGAGAGCCGTTGCAGCAACTGCTGCTCGGCGGGATCGAGAAGGCCGTAGGACCAGTCGATGGCCGCCTGAAGGCTCTGGTGGCGTTCAGCCGCGTCGCGGCCACGACCCGTCAACAACCGGAAGCGCTGGTCGAGCCGAGCCAGGATCTCCGACGGTGACATCATCGTCGTACGCGCCGCGGCGAGCTCGATCGCAAGCGGGTTGCCATCCAGGTGTGCGCACAACTCACCGATTGCAGCCGCATTCTCGACGGTCACGGCGAACGTCCCGCGCGCTTCGCGCGCTCGGGCCGCGAACAGCGCGCCCGCCTCGGACTCCTCCACCGAGAATGGCGAAGCATCGACGGCCAACTCCAATGACGCCAGTGGATACGCCCGTTCACCATGCATCGCGAGCGCTTCCCGACTGGTCGCCAACACCGAAAGCCGCGGCGCCTCCTCCATCATCGAGCGCACGAAGCGAGCCACCCCACCCAAGAGGTGCTCGCAGTTGTCCAGCACCAACAACAACTGCTTGTGACGAAAGAAGCCGGCGAGACCATCGCCCAGCGAGACGCCTGGGGACGGCGCGTACCCCAACACCGCAGCCACAGCTTCGGGAACCGCGTCGGGGTCACGCAACCCCGCCAGCTCGCACCACCACACCCCGTCCGCAAACGCGGGCAACAACTCCGAACCCACCCGCAACGCCAGGCGGGTCTTGCCGACGCCGCCCACGCCAACGATCGACACCACCCGGTTCTCTGCCAGCGCCTTCCCCACCGCGGTGACATCATCCACGCGGCCCACGAAGTCGCTCAGCTCACGGGGCAGGTTCGAGCGATACGCATCCACCGACGCGAGCGGCGGGAACCGGGACTCCAATCCAGGCGCGACCACCTGGAATACACGTAACGCTGACTCGAGGTCACGCAGCCGATGCAGCCCCAGGTCGACCAGCTCGAAGTGATCGCCCACCAACTCGGCGACCACCCCGCTGCACACGATCTGGCCACCATGCGCGATGCCCATCAACCGGGCCGCCTGGTTCACGCACGTGCCGTAGTAGTCGCCGTCGCGCAACTCCGCAGGGCCGCAGTGGATCCCCACCCGCACCACCAGCGGCCCCGTCGCTCCCCACGGCTCCTGCGCCAACACGGACTGAGCGGTCACCGCGGCGTCGATCGCATGATCGCGCGTCGCCGAACACTGCGTGGAACCCATCACCCGTGGTCTTCACGACATGACCACCACGCGCCACGATCGCCCCGTCGACCAACGCGTCGTGACGTGCCAGCGCCCCCTGCATCGCCTCCGGATGCTCCTGCCACAGACGCGTCGAACCCACAAGATCCGTGAACAAGAACGTGACCGTCCCCGAAGGCAACCCGTTCACGCCGAGCCCCTTTCCCTCCCCCACGACCTAGTAAACCAGGCAAACCGGACGCCGTCACCTCAACCAGCAGCCGCACAGAACATCGCCCTCGCCAGACACACCGGGCCGCTCCGATCCGGCGATCGGCGCCCGCACGCGGAAGTGCCGATCTGGGCGGCCGGCGGCGGCGAGTCCGGTGAACGTTCGGTGCGCCGTCTGTGCGCGGAGCCGTGAGCACATCACGGCAGTTCTTGGCGCTTGGTCAGACTGGGAGGAACCGGCGTACGTGCGCCGCGTCTCACCCCGGAACCGAAAAGTAGTTGCGTTCGTAGCAGTTGCCCGCACGGTCGAAGTCGTAGGTGTCGATGCTCAGGACCGTGGATCCTTCTCACCGTTGACCTTGACAACGTTCTCGTCATCGCCGCCGCGGAGTCACCTGAAACGATGAGATGTTTCGTCGTGATCTGAGGGTGCACCTCGTCCCATATTTGACGACGGGTCGCCTCGAACCCACGTCGAGGTTCCGACCCGGGGGCTTTCTAGAACAAGCTCGCCCGGAACCGCCGTACGCCACAGCTTCTCCCATGCCTCGCTATCGCCAGCATTCCAAAGGCGTTCCGACGTTTCCAGGAGCTCGCGTACTTCGCCTCGAGTTCTTGCAGTCATTCAGCCGACCCCCTATCGAAGCGCACCCGGCGATGCGGATGCACATCTTGCCGGGGGTCCTGCGGCACGCCGAGCGGCAGCTATGCGCTCTCCGATGGTGACGATGCCTTTGCAGGCGTCACGGCAAGTTCGCACAGCGCGACCTCGCGAGGTGTCTGTAGCCTCGTCGCACCGCACATCTAAGGAGACTCAGAAGGCACCATGACAGACGTCGTGTGGATACATGAGGTCTTCGACGCCGTCGCTGTGGGGGATGGCGACAAAGCGGCGGCGTTCTTCACTGACGACGGATTCGGCGGAGGATGCGCCGAGCGGTGAACGGTTTGAAGGCCGTGCGGGAATAGCCAAGTGGGTGGCGCTCGTCCGGTTTGTGTCCGACGCGACTCTGCCTGTCGAAAGCGTGCTGATCGACGGCGAACGGTTCGCGTGCAATGGCGGTACGCAGGTACTCGGAACGTAGATGGCAAGAGTTTCAGTATCGAGAGGCGCGTCGGTTGTCGAGTTGCGGAATCGGTCAGATCAGTGGCTGGACGGACTACTACAACCCCGCCCCTCTCGGCTTGATGACGTAGTTCACCTACGGGGAGGCGCGGATCATCCGGCCGCGCCAGATATCCCGGTAGGGGCGCGATCGCCACCGTCGACGAGGCACAGATCCGCGCACGTGTCAGGCCGGCTCAGCACACACGGATGTGCCGCTCTGCGCTCCCCGGCGCCGCGGTTCGATGAACATTCCGTCGCCGCGTTCTGTGCTTCGGGCCGTCCGCACCCACCTGTGGGGATAGGGCGATGACCGTGCGGCTGTGTATGGCAGCATGGCGTATGAGGGGACGACGCGGCACGCTTTTCGTCGCCGTGAGCAGGGTCGCGGCTGGTGCTGTTGGCGCTCTCCATGTCGACGGTCGGGTGGCTTGGTGCAATGGGGAGGCGGCGCGACGACGTCACCGAAATGTGCGAAGCGCTTCGCGATCGGTGTTCGTGGCAGCGGCGAAACCTCGACCACGGCGGGCGACTCGGCGTCACGGTCTCGGTGGCGATCAAACGCTTCCGACAACTCGTCGGAACAGGCGTCGACGAGCCCATCGACTATCCGTCGCTGGGGTTTCAAGCCGATCGTCCAGCCCGACCAAGTACTTCGGCGCAAGGTCTCGGCATCGATACCCTCACCCAGACGTACGGACAAAGTCAAGCAGCCGACTGTCCCCGTGAACCTATTGCCCTGTTCGGCGACCCCCAAGGCGCGATGGTCGCCAACCGCGCAACTGTCGCGCTCGGCACCTCACAGCCCGCACTCCTGAACAAGATCGCAGCGGTCGAACTGATCGCCGATCCCAACGGCTCCTGCAGCGCCCCGACGTATGGGGTAGCGTGCCGCACCAGTTCAACGGCCTCGGTGTCTACGTGACCAGCCTCAACCTTCCCGGAGTCGGCTTCCCCGCCGACTACCTTCCCCATCAACTCCAGGCAAGGTCCAGGAGCTCGTGCGTCAGGGCGACCTCGTGTGCGCCTGGGACACAACCAAACCCACCTCCGAAACACTCAGCGTCGCGTCCCTCGCAGCCGCCGGCCGAGCCCATGGTTCCTACGCCACCAACGGTTACGCCCGCAACGCCGGAACCCATGCCGCCCAAACCCTGAAGCACTTCAAGACCACACGGACGTAACCGAACGACCCGCTCTTCACGCAGCCGTACACCGAGCTCCCTGATGTGCCCATCTGCGCTCCTCAAGCTCGGTGCCGACGACGTTCGGCGCTCGGTTCTGTACGCGAAACTTGGTTTGCGCAGATCGAAGATCTGGCGCGAGCAAGCTCGGCGGCACTTCCCCCCGCGGCAGCCGTAGGGAGCTTCCTGTCGACGAACTGGAAGGGGGCTGCCGTGGATCTTCAACGAGGTCCGGCACTGCTCCGTGGAGAGCCGGAGCAGCCGCCCCGAGTCCGCCCGGCTCTGACCGAAGCACCGCACCCTCCCGCGGCGCTTCGGCGCGGGCGACGTTCCGAAACGCTACGTTCGTCGGATGTAGATGTCTGTCGGCGATCGCAGCGTCCGTGTTGTCGTTGACCGTGTTCGCCTCGACGAGCGCGGCAGGTGAGTACTGCCCCTGCCGGGCAGTGGGCACCGAAGTTCTGCGTGGCGCTCTCGAGTTTCTCAAAGCGCATCTCTACTGATGGCAAGAAGGCCGAGGCGGTGCTTTCAGGCAATATCACCAGCCTCGCCGCCGCGAGACTACGATCGCCGATTTCATGGGCAAGGCAGTCACCGACGCCGACACGACGCTCTCCGCGTTCAAGCACGCGGACGCCGAACGCCCCGAACGGCTCGAAGATCAGCGCCGTGTTCGTCAAGGGATTCCAGAACGCACGCAGCCTGTTCGTGTCGCGTGGAACGAACGCGAGCATCTCCCTACGAAGACGTTGAGTGCGTTCGAATCATCGACGAGAACACGACCTCCGCGGTCAACAAAGGCTCCGTGGGCATCACCGCCAGCTTCACCGATGTCCAAACCCTCGACAAGAGCGGGAGGGTCGGCGCCGCGGTCCAGGCCGAACCCGTGTGCGCCTTGAAGAACGCCTGAACCAGGGGAGTCGCCGGATGACCGTCAAGAGTCGCACGGCGTCAGCGGCCGATGCGGCCCCGACTTCACTCTCACCGATCAGCACGGGTCGAGTTCCACCTTGCCGACGCGAGTGGGTGCCGGTCCGGTGGTACTGGTCTTCTGCGGGGTTCGGCTGACCGTTCTGCCGCAGGCACCTCTCGCAGTTGCGAGCAGACATCGACCGGTTCACGGACGGCGCAACGTGTGGCGATCGCCCCCGAGAACGCCGAGGGTGTCGCCCGTTTCGTGCGTGACAACGACTACCCGTTTCCGCTGCTCGCGGACGCGACCACTCCGTCTTTGACGCGGACGACGTGAGCACCCAACTGTCGAGCCTCGGTCAACGACCAGCCGTGTTCGTCATCGACCAGATCGGCGTCGTCCGTTCGATTCGATCGGCACGCAGCAGTGGCAGATCCCGTCGAACGACAACGTGTTGGCCGTCGTGTCATCACTCTGAGGAATCGCCGGCCGTCACGTACGACAAAGAAGTCGATCCCCGAGCGCACTCGTGCCGATCAGTGCGGGTCACCGAGGCGGTCGTGTGGACGTTCGGTACGGTTCTGTGCGCGAAGCGGGTGGGACTCGCAGTTTGATGCCCGAGTCCAGGTCGACTCAGGAAGACTGAGGTGAGGGTTCGTCACATTGGCGGCACGGTTCGGGTCGGTATCCTCGCCAGCCGTTCCAGTGTGAAGCCGACGATGTCAGGCTCGTCCATTGCGATTCCGGCGCCGGGCGTCCGAGTACGCAGTCTCGCCGAGTTGCCGGCGGGAGTGCTCATCTCCTTCACGTACGTGCTCGGTAGCGTCTTCTCGGCCAGAGGAAGCCGGGCATCGCTCTGCGCTCCGAATACGCAAGGATGACGGCCGCCGCCTCAGCGTCATGAAGCGAAGAGGACGAGTACCGCTTCGTCGAGTCCGTTCGCGAGCGTGGAGTGTCGCCGACTGTTCGGCGTGTCTGATCGATCTGGTGAGGTAGTCCCGGCTCGCGGCAACGTTGCCACGGTTGCGGGCGACGCGCGTAGGCGCCTTGGAGCGCGTGCGATAGATCGCGTCGGCGGCGCCCGCCTCGATGAGCGTGATGCTTTGTTCGTACAGAGCTGCGGCGATGTCCGAGTCAGGCTTGTTCACGAACGCTAGGGGAGAACAGCGCGTTCGCTGTGTGGTTGGATTCTGAGCATCGTCCTGCGTACTGCATCGCGAAGCGCTGCGAGTTCAGGGGCAGCGTCTCCGAGCTCAGGCAACAGCCGGTGGAGCGCCGCTGCGATGCCGTACAGCGCTGACAGTTCGTATGGCGCGTAGCGGTGGGCCGATCAGTGGCTCGACGTGATCGAGCATCGCGACCACCGGTTCCCGTTCACGGGAAGAAGGCGCTCGCAATCGCAAGAGCGGATAGTACCTGAATGGGCTCTCCGCAGTCGGGTTCGTGGAGAGCACTCAGGCCCGCAGTCGCTCGCTCGCGGGTGGTAGGACCGGGTCACCTCGGTCGAGTGCATACCAGGCGGCCGCACCGAGGATAGAAGCGCCGCGTCTCGGGCGTCGTCTGGAAGGTACGGGGACGCACTGCTCAGCCCACGATGACACACCCGACGCCCGGTCGCTGCTGGCAAGGCCTGCCAGGCCAGAGACGATCTCGAGCGCAAAGTGGTGGTCGTCAATCGATTCGAGCGCCCAGAAGGTGGCACTGCGAAAGTTGTCGAGGTCCCTTCGGATCGCCGCCGTCGTCGCGAACTCTTCGGGACCATGAATTGCCGCCCCCAGGCGATTGGCCAGTTGCGCGTAGTACGTGGCGTGGCGGCGTCGCCGCTCGTCGGCCTCACCCGTCGCGTCCAACCGCTCCTGACCATACGAGCGCAGCGTCTCCAGCAACGAGTACCGCGTCGTCGAGGTGAGCTCGTCGGCGTTCACCATCGACTTGGCGACAAGGCTCTGAAGCGTATCGAGTACCTCCCACGACCCGCTCGCATCGTCGCCGGCGACCACGGTCGCGGCGCCGTCGAACGACCCCGCGAACACCGACAACCGATTGAAGATCACTTGCTCGACACCTGAGAGGAGGGAATACGACCATTCGACGGTGCGCGTAGCGTCTGATGACGTTCGACCGCGCCCGACGGTTCCCCGCCAGCAAACGGAATCGTTCGTCGAGGTGCGCAGCGATCTCGCTCGGATGCATTGCGACGACACGCGCTGCTGCAAGTTCGATTGCCAGAGGCATGCCGTCGAGGCGCCGGCAGATCTCGACCACCGCAGCGATGTTGCCGTCGTCCAACACGAATGCGCCCCTTATCGCCGCGCCCGGTCGGCAAAAAGCTGCACCGCGCTCGATACCGATGCTGAATCGTCATCCGGCACAACCAAGGACCGCAGCGGCCGAGACGCGTTCGCCCTCGATCGCCAAGCCTTCGCGAACTGGCGCGAGCACGCGACATCCAGGGCAGCGATCGACGATCGCGCTCACCAAATCGGCCGCCGTCGTCCAACACGTGCTCGCAGTTATCGAGCACGAGGAGCAACTCTTCTCCGCACAACCTCCACGATGACTTCGGCGAGGTCGAGGCCCGGCCGTGGTCGAGCGTCGAGCACCTCCGCGACGATCGCCGCGACGGAATCGGGGTCCGTCGTCGGAGCCAGCTCACACAGCCAGACGCCGTCGCGGAAGCTCGGGACCATCTCGGCCGCCGCCTGAAGCGCGAGCCGTGCTTTACCCATACCGCCCACACCGGTAATCGTCACCAGTGGCTGTGCACGGCACAGGCGAACGACGTCATCGACCTCGTCCTCGCGGCCGAAGAAGGTCGTGCGCTGCGACGGTAGATTCGTGGCACGGACGTCAAGGCTCGTGAGCGTTGGGAAGTCAGATCGAAGTCCTGGTGCATCGACCTGGAAGACGCGCTCGGCCTGGCCCAGGTCCCGGAGCCGATGTTCGCCGAGATCGACGAACTCGACCGACCCGTCAGGCACCAGCCCGCACGTGACCGACGACACCACGATCTGGCCCCCATGGGCCACCGACATCAACCGTGCCGCACGATTCACCGCCGAGCTGTAGTAGTCGCCGTCACGCAGTTCGGCCGCACCCGTGTGCGCCCCCATGCGCACGCTCAGCGGGCCGGTCTCTCCCCACGACTCCGCCGACAACATCAGCTGCGCGGCCACGGCGGCGCTGACCGCGTCCGCGGCGGTGCTGAACGCGGCGTGGAACCCGTCGCCCGTGGTTTTCACCACACACCCCGACGTCGACTCGATCGCGTCGCGGAGGATCTCGTCATGTCGGGCCAGGGCCGGCCGCATGGCCTCGGGATGTTCTTCCCACAGACGCGTCGAACCCTCGAGATCCGTGAACAAGAACGTCACCGTCCCCGACGGCAACTCCGCCACACCGACCCCCTCCATCTCTGGCACCTGGCCGCAAGTCAATCAGACAAACCGGACGGCCGTCACCGACGGGGTCCGACGGTCAGAGCGGAGAACCAGAGCGCCGAGGTGCTATCGCTATGGGCGGGCTAACGCGGTACTTCGGTGAGCGTTCGGGACGCGTGTTATGGCGCGGCGAGGGCCCGGTTGGCTTCCACGCGGAGGTAGGCGACGGCTTCGGGGAACTCCATCGCCGCGCCGCGGGCCCTTAGCTCGGCGACGCGCGGTTCGCCGAGCGCGTCGACGAGGGTGGTATCGGCCGCGGCGAACAGCTCGTGGGACCAGAACGGTTCGAAGACCAGTCCTGCGCCCGCGTCGGCATTGCCGAGGAGCACGGCCGCGACCTCGAAGTTCTCCGATCGAGCAGAACGCGAGGCCGGCGTGGCGCACGCCGGCGATCCCGAACGCGACGTCACCGAGGTCGACCGTCTGCTCGGCGAAGTCGGTGGCGATTCGCAGCACATGGGCCAGTCGCCCTGGCGAGCGACGATCCATGCCTTGTGCGCTGACGAGGAGGCGATGAGCATACGGGTACCCGATCTGGGTGGCGAGGTCGATGGCCTCGTCGACCATCGCCATCGCCCGATCGCTCTCCTCCGGCGGCAGCAACCGCGCCAGCGTGCCCAGCGTGTGCGCAAGCTCGGACACGGCTCCGGAGTCACGGGCCACGCGGATGGCGTCTTCGTAGGCCACGATCGCCTCTTCGGGTCGTCCGATCAGGTCGAGGGTTATGGCGAAGAAGAGCGCCGCGTTCGACAGCTGACGGGGATCGCCCGACGCGCTGGGCGGCCTCAAGGCAGGCTTCGGCGACGTGGTGGGCCTGATCGAAATCGCCGACGAAGGTGGCGAGAAGGGCGCGAGCATTGAGCACCGGCGAACGCGGCGCGTCGAGCGAGTCCTGGACCCGTTCCGCAGTCGCGAGGAGAGCCTCCGCCCGTTCGAGATCGTCGGTCCGCGCCGCTCCCCACGCCGCCCATCCAGACGCCTCCAGGAACAGCCGGTGGTGGTCGGCACCGGGGATCGCGACGGCCATCGCGGCCCAGTCGCCCGCGACATCGCCGAGGGTGTTGTCGACGGTGAGCGGCGCCACGAGCCGCAACGCATGGTCGGGTGACACCGTTTCGATGGCCCAGTCGAGCGCCGCTCGGAGGTTGTCGATATCTGGTAGCACCGCGTCAATCCACTGGACCTGGTCCAGGCGCCACAGATGCGGTCCTGCGGTCTCGACCACCCGGACGTAGTAGTCCGCGTGACGGCGACGCACGTCGGCAGTGTCACCCGTCGCCTCGAGCCGCTCTTGCGCGTACTGGCGGATCGTTTCCAGCAGCCGGTAGCGCACGCCCTGTTCGGTGTCATCAGCGACGACGAGCGACTTGTCGACCAGTTGGCCCAACACGTCGTCGACCTCGAACGCGTCGAGATCGTCACCCGCGACGACGACCTCGGCCGCCGTCAAGTCGCAGCCGCCCGCGAACACGGAGAGCCGGTCCAACACCCGCCGTTCGGTCGGGTCGAGCAGGTCGTAGGACCAGTCGATCGTCGCCCGCAACGTCTGCTGACGTTCCAGCGCGGCACGGCTCCCCTTGGTCAACAGCTTGAACCGCTGATCGAGCCGCGCGACGAGATCCTCGGGTGACATCGACCGCACCCGCGCCGCCGCGAGCTCGATCGCGAGCGGGATCCCGTCGAGGCGACGACACAACACCGCCACCGCACGCGGCGTTGTGATCGTTGACCGTGAAGTCGAGCTTCGCGGCACTCGCGCGATCCTCGAACAACCGCACCGCATCCGCATACAGGAGCTCGTCGAGCTCAGCGCCGTCGGCGGGGACTCCCAGCGACGGCACCGCCACGATCTGCTCGCCCCCGAGTCCCAGACCCTCCCGGCTGGTCGCCAACACCGACACCTGCGGGCAACGGCGAAGGATCGCGTCGACCAGGTTGGCGATCGCGCCGAGCAGGTGCTCGCAGTTGTCGAGCACGAGCAGCAGTCGCTTCAGCGAGAGGTACTCCAGCACCGACATCGTCGAGGCCGGCGCCCCGGCGACGACTGCACCCGCAAGGTCGACGCCAGCGTCTCCCACACCGCGTTGGGATCCGCGACCGGCGCGAACTCACAGAACCACGCGCCGCCAGCGAACTCGGGCACGACCTCGGCGGCAACCTCCAACGACAGGCGCGTCTTGCCGACGCCCCCCACGCCGGTGAGCGTCACCAACGATGACTCCCGCACCAACTTCGCCACCGACGCGATGCTCGGCCTCGCGCCCTACGAACGTCGTCACCTGACGCGGCAGGTTGCCCGGCAGCGCATCGACCGACCGCAACGGCGGGAACTCGACCCCAGTCGGCGCCCCACCTGGAACAACTCCTCGGGCGCACCCAGGTCACGGAGTCGGTGCTCACCGAGACTCCGCATCGAGATCGACGGGCCCGGCGACCTCGACCGTCGCCCGCGAGCACCACGATCTGCCCGCCGTGAGCGACGGCCATCACGCGAGCGGCGCGGTTCACCGCGGTGCCGTAGTAGTCGCCGTCGCGCTCCTGGGTCTCACCGGTGTGTACGCCGATGCGCACCAGCAACGGACCCGTCTCGGACCACACCTCGGCGCGCAGCGCGGCTTGCGCGTCGACCGCGGCTCCGATCGCGTCCTGGGCGGTACGAAACGCGGCGTGGAACCCGTCACCCGTGGTCTTCACGACGTGCCCGTCGTGCGCCGTGATCGCGTGCCCGACGATCTCGTCGTGGCGAGCCAGCGCGGGCCGCATCGCCTCGGGATGGTCCTCCCACAGCCGCGTCGAACCCTCCACGTCGGTGAAGAGGAACGTGACCGTCCCCGACGGCAACTCCGCCACACCGACCCCCTCGATCTCTGGCACCTGGCCGCAAGTCAATCAGACAAACCGGACGGCCGTCACCGACGGGGTCCGACGGTCAGAGCGGAGAACAAGCGCACGCCGACGTGCCGTTCGGGGCGGCCTGTCGGCCCGTTCCGTTGAACGTTCGGGGCGCGCGTTCTGCGCTCGGACCTCGACGCGATATGGCAGACGTGTATGTCCGTGGCGCTCCGCTGCCGGGAGCTACTGAGCCGTCCAGCCGCCGTCCACGCTCCACGCGACGCCGCGAACTTGGTCCGCCGCGGGCGAACAAAGGAACACAGTGAGAGCGCCAACGTCGTCGAGTCTGACGAAGGTCTCGGAAGGCTGCTTGCCGCTCATCACTGCGATCTTCGCTTCGTCGAACGTGATCGCGTGTTCCGCCGCGTGGCGTTCGATCTGCACCTGCGTGAGGGGGGTCAGCACCCAGCCGGGGCAGATCGCGTTGCATGTGACCGGGGTACGAGCTGTCTCGAGCGCGACCGTCTTCGTCAACCCGACGAGGCCATGCTTTGCCGCGATATACGCGACCTTGTTCACAGATGCAACGAGCCCGTGTGCGGACGCGATGTTGATGATCCGCCCCCAGTCGGCTTGCTTCATCCTCGGCAAGGTCAAGCGGATGGTGTGGAACGCGGCCGAGAGATTTACGGCGAGTATGTCGTTCCACCGATCGACCGGAAACTCCTCGATCGGTGCGACGTATTGAATTCCTGCGTTGTTGACGAGGATGTCGATCGTCCCGAACTGTTCGCACGCACCGCAGACCATTTCTTCGATGGCCGATGCATCGCGCACGTCGGTGTCGTAGTGCGCCGTCTCGACGTCGTTGGTTTGCAGTTCCTTCTCGATCTCTATGATCTCGCCGGGATCGCCGAAGCCGTTGAGAACGACGTTGGCACCCTCTGCGGCGAGTGCGCGAGCAATGCCGAGGCCGATTCCGCTCGTCGAGCCGGTCACCAGTGCGGTGCGGCCACGCAGTCCGTCATTCGCACCAGACACCTGTGCTCCCCAGCAAGATCAACGACCACCGTGGACGCGCACAGCATGCCCGGTAGGGGTGCGCTCCGCCACCGTCAACGACGCACAGATCCGCGCCACGCTTGACGTCCGGTCTCCGTGTGCGTGTGATGTGCCGTTCTGCGCTACCCCGCGGTGCGGTTCGGTGAACGTTCGGTGCGCGCTTCTGTGCGCGAACGGGGTCAATACAAGTGCGCGAGATTGGCAGTTCTGGCACGTAGTTGTCCCGTAGTTCTAGTTCGCGAGGATCCGGACAGTCACGGTTAGCAGCACGAGGACCGCTATGGCGACGAGGATGCCGGCCATGACCGGACGCCGCCAGCCGGTGGCGTGCCCGGACGGGATCTGACTGCGTCGGTAGGACTTGTCGTCAGGGATGCCCACGCATACATAGTGCCGCGCTCTGGAGCGGCTACGCCGCCTCATGCTGCCGTTACAAATTGTTCCTTGGCCCGAGCCAGAACGGCGGCGGTCTCAGGTGGTCATCGCAACGCTTCGTCGAGTGCTTGTGATGGTGACCGCCAGCCGAGGGTTTGTCGAGGCCTGTCGTTGAGTTCTGCGGCGACAGCGTCGAGGTCGGCCTGGGTGTAGTGCGCGATCTCGGAGCGCTTCGGGAAGTATTGGCGCAGCAACCCGTTGGTGTTCTCGTTGCTGCCGCGTTGCCAGGGGCTGCGTCGGGTCGCAGAAGTAGACGGGGACATCGGTGTCGATGGTGAAGCGTGCGTGCGCGGCCATCTCTTTGCCTTGGTCCCAGGTGAGCGATCGACGGAGTTGTTCGGGCAGCTCGGTGATCTTGGTGGCGAGCGCGTCGGCGACGACGTCGGCGGAGTGACCGTCCGGCAACGCGACCAACATCACGAAGCGGCTCTTGCGTTCCACGAGGGTCGCCATCGCGTGCATGCGCTTGCCCATGAGCAGGTCGCCTTCCCAGTGGCCGGGCACGGCACGGTCGTTCGCTTCGGCGGGTCGTTCACGAATGTTGAGCGTGGCTCGCAACTGGCCTTGGCCGTTCATCACCGAGTGGCCTCGCGGCCGGCGAGTCGTGTGCTTGGAACGCAGAAAGCGAGTCAGTTCCTTGCGTAACGCGCCGCGGGCCTGCACGAACAACGACAGATAGATCGTCTCGTGCGACACGCGCATCTCCGGGTCGTCGGGGAACTCGTCCACCAGCCAACCCGAGATCTGTTGCGGTGACCACCGCAGCTCGAGTTTCGATTCGACCACTGCTCGCAACCGCGGACATGCCGCCAACTTCGCGACCTTCGGGCGACGAGCTCGAGCCAGCGCAGCTCGATCAGCCGTGCACGCCCGATAGCGGCGCGCATCACCGTTGCGGGCGACCTCCCGCACGATCGTCGACGGCGACCGACCCAACCGTCGTGCGATCGAACGACGCGACTCGCCCGCAGCCAGTCCCCGCGAGATCTCCTCACGTTCACGCAACGACAACCGCAACGGCGAACGGATCGGCTCCGGCACGACCGGCCGCCGCAACCTCTGGAGATGACCCCAGACCGTCCGATGGTGACGACCGATCTGTTGACCAATCAGCCGGCTCGGCAACCCCATCGCCGACAGCCGGACGATCTCTTCCTTCTCACGCTCCGACAACCGCTCCACGCCACACCTCCACGCCGACGGACCATCATCGACGAGGTGTTGCGTTCATCCCCTGAGATCACAGCCGGTAGGTGTGCGCGCCGCTAGGGAGTTGAGCACACAGATCGACGGCAGCTCGCCGCGTTGACTCACCGAACGTTCGGTGCGCGGTTCGGTACTCGGGCCGTGAGCGCCGAGCGTCAGTCATGGCGTGAGATGTGGCGGCAATGCCCCGACCTGTCGAAGGAGGCCAAGATCATCGCGGCACGCCCAGTGCTCGACGACGATGCCATCGACAACCCGCCAGATGTGGATGTAGGTCCATCCGACGGGCGCGTGTGTGGCCTCGGTTCCCGCGAGCAACGGCATGGTCGACGCTTCGTGGCGACCGCGAATCGTCATGTGGTCGACCACGAAATCGCCTTGCGTGATCAGATGGTGGTGGTCGACGGTGATCTCGTCGCCGAAATCGTGGTCGATCATCGCGACGATGCGCTTCCAACCCTCTCGACCTTGCGGACCTCGAAGATCGTCTTCACCTCCGGCGGCATGGTTGACCATGTCTTCGGCAATCAGCTCGTCGATGACCGCGAAATCGCGGGCCGCTGTCCGACGCATTAGTTCCTCGACGACATCCTGTGAGGCACGACTGTCCATTCGCACAGAATGCCCGCTCTGCGCTCGTCCCGCCACGGCAAACGGCGCACAGATCCGCGACACGCGTCAGCGTCGGCTCGGGCATGCGGCGATGTGCCGATCGGGGCGGCCTGGTCGCGCCGGTTCGGCGACGTTCGGGGCGCGCGTTATGGCGCGGCGAGGGCTCGTTCGGCTTCGGCGTGTAGGTAGGCGACGGCGTCGGCGACGTCGAGGGCGGCGCCTTGTTCGGCGAGCGTCGCGACGTGTTGTTCACCCAGGGTTTCGCGGAGGGCGGCGTCGGTCGCCGCCTTCATTTCGAGGACCCAATCCGGTATCTGTGCTTCCGACATCGCGTCCGACTTCCCGATGAGCACGGCCGCGGGCTCGAACAATCCGAGCTCCCAGAACGCGACCCCAGCCAGGTGGCAGAGCCCAACGTTTGCGAGAGCACCGAGTTGGAGGTTCTGGTCGGCGGCGTCGACGATTGCCCGGAGGGCTGTTCGCCATTCCCCGCGCCGGCCCGCGATATGACCTTTTTGGTGGGTCGTGTTTGCGACGCCCCAGCGGTCGCCGATGCGGGTGCTGACCTCGGTCGCTTCGTCGAGCAGGGCGAGCGCGCGCTCGGACTCCTCGTACGGCAGCCAGCCTCGCGAGGTTCGGGAGGGCGAAGGGGAGCGCGCTGTCGACGCCGGCGGCACGGGCGACGCGCACCGCTTCTTCAGTGGTCGCGATCGCGGCGTCGAGCGTCGGTTCGGTGATCTGGATCGCGCTGGCGAGCAGGGTGAGTGCGTTTGCGAGTTCGTAGGCGTCCCCGGACGCCCCGCGAGCTCGACCCATTCCGCAGCGTGGCGTCGTGCCTCGTCGAAGTCACCACGAAAGAACGCGAGGATCGCCTGAGCCCGCGCTACGGACGGAAGTCGGGTACCGAGCGCCGCTTGGGCTTGTTCCGCGGTGGCGACGAGGTCTTCGGCCCGAACGAGATCGCCGGCCGCGATTGCGCCCCACGCGGCCCAGGTGGCGACCACGGGAACGAGCGGGTGACCGTCTCCGCCTGGGATCGCGCTCGCGGTCGCGGCCCACTCCATCGCGAGGTCGCCGATCCTGCCCTGCACCGCCAACGGGGCCACCAGGCGCAGCGCGTGCTCCTTCGACGGTGTCTTCGACGGCCCAGTCGAGCGCAGCACGGAAGTTGTCGATGTCGCGAATGACAACGCTGGTCCACTCGACCTGCTCGCGGCCCCGCAGGTGCGGACCGGCCGCTTCGGCCAGGGCCACATAGTGGTCGGCGTGGCGACGCCGAAGCGCGACGGGGTCGCCGCTCGCGTCGAGCCGCTCCCGCGCATACTGACGGATGGTCTCGAGCAGCCGGTAGCGCAGCCCGCCGTCCGCGTCGTCAACGACGACGAGCGACTTGTCCACGAGCTGACCCAACACGTCGACGACATCCGCCGCGTCGAGCTCGTCGTCGGGCAGCACGGCCTCCGCGGCCCCAAGATCACAGCCGCCCGCGAAGACCGACAGCCGGTTCAACGCGTGACGCTCGGTCGGGGTGAGCAGGTCATAGGACCAGTCGATCGTGCTCCGCAGCGTCTGGTGGCGCTCGAGCGCCCCGCGACTGCCGTGCGTGAGGAGCTTGAAGCGTTGATCGAGCCGGGAGACGAGATCGTCCGGTGACAGCGACCGGACCCGCGCCGCCGCGAGCTCGATCGCGAGCGGGATCCCATCCAGGCGTCGACACAACACCCCGACGGCACCGACGTTGCGATCGGTGAGCGCGAAGTCGCTCCTCGCTGCGCTCGCCCGATCCCAGAACAGACACACCGCTTCCGACTGGCGGAGGTCGTCGCCGTCCGCATGCTCGGCTGGTACGCCCAAAGGGGCGACCGCGACCAGCTGCTCGCCCGCCACCGCCAGCCCCTCACGGCTTGTCGCCAGTACCGACACCTTTGGGCAACGATGCTCGATCGCGTCCACCAGGCGCGCGACGGCATCGAGCAGATGCTCGCAGTTGTCGAGTACCAACAACAGCTGTTTGGCGGCGAGATAGTCGAGCACCGACTCGTCGACCGCCCGACCCGGCACCGGCTGCACCCGCAGACTCGTCGCGAGGGTCTCCCAAACCATCGCCGGATCGGTGACCGGCGCGAACTCGCACCACCAAGCACCCTCCGGGAACTGGCCGATGACGTCCGCCGCAAGCTGGAGTGCGAGACGGGTCTTGCCGACCCCGCCCATCCCGGTCAGCGTCACCAGCCGCGACACGCCCAGCATCTTTCGCGAGTACGACGAGCTCGTCTTCGCGCCCCACGAACGAGGTCAACTGCAACGGCAGGTTCCCCGGGAACGCTTCAAGCGACCGCAACGGCGGAAACTCGCGATCAAGCTCGGGCGCGACAACCTGGAATACCCGCGACGCTTCGCGCGAGGTCACGCAGACGATGCTCACCCAAGTCGACCAACTCGAACGATTGGCTTGCGGCGTCGCCTAACAATCGCTCGGTCGCGTCGGACACCAGCAGCTGACCGCCGTGTGCGACCGCCATCAACCGTGCCGCTCGGTTCACCGCGGTGCCGTAGTAGTCCCCGTCGCGATGCTGCACCTCGCCGGTATGCACACCCATCCGAACTCGCAACGGGCCCGTCGCATCCCACGACTCCGCGCCGAGAGACCGCTGCGCGTCGACCGCAGCGTCGACCGCATCGTGAGCGGTGCTGAACGCAGCATGGAACCCGTCACCCGTCATTTTGACGACGTGCCCACCATTCGACTCGATCGCGGAGCGCACGATGTCGTCGTGACGCGCAAGCGCCGCATGCATTCCGTCTGGGTGCTCGGCCCACAGGCGCGTCGAGCCCTCCACATCGGTGAACAAGAAGGTGACCGTCCCTGACGGCAGGTCTGCTGTCGGGGCGGCGTTGGTGGGTGATCCCGCCCACGAGACGTCGGGGTGTTGACGCACGATGTCGTCGTTGAGCTCCTGCAGCCCGGGTGACGGGACCACACCAACCTCGTCGGCCAGGAACCGACGAAACGTCGTCGTACGCGCGTAGTGATTCGACCGGCCTGCCCGCACGGGCCAGCGCGAGCATCAACAAGGCGCGCAGACGCTCGCGGAACGGCTCAAACGCGATCTGGGCCTCGAGTTCTCCGATCACCTCCTCCGGGCGGCCCAACTCCAACAACGCGGCAGACCGTTCCTCGATCGCACGGGCCCGCAGCTCAACCAGCCGAGCCACCTCCGCCGTGGCGAACTCCTCACTCGCGAACTCCGCATACGGCGAGCCCCGCCACAAGCCGAGCGCCTCGTCGAACACGCCAAGCGCGACCTCCGGCTGTTCCGACGACCCGAGCCCAACGCGCACCAGCTCCTCGAACCGCAACGCGTCGACCTCGCCGCCCGCCACCCGCAACCGATACCCCGGCTGGCACGTCTCGAGGCGGTCGTCACCGAGCGTCGGGCGCAGTCGCGACAGCAACGTCTGGAGCGAGTGCGTCGCGCTCGCCGGCGGTTCGTCACCCCACAACACGTCGACGAGACGATCACTCGAGACCACCTCGTTGGCATGCACCACCAGCACCGCCAACAAGCGCCGCTGCTGGGGACTCCCGAGCCGCACCTGCTCGCCGTCGCGGACGACCTCCAGTGACCCCAGCACACGCAGCGCCGTCGTCACCCGGTCGTCCACCGGTCCTCCAACCCCCACCACACCCAAGAAACAACTGCGCTCAAGCTGCGCTCGAGCTGTGACCCCGCTGCGACACCGCTCCCTGACTCTGTGGTCGAGGAACCCATCCTCGCACACCACCAAAGGGAGGAACCATGAGCACCCGCACCGACACCTACCCCACCACCCCGCCCGCCGCCGTCGCCACGGCTCCGCACCACCGTCGGAGGACGACCCTCGTTGCGCTCAGTGTGGTCACCCTGCTCGCCATCGGCGCCGTTGTCGCCGTCGCGCAGCTCGCCAACGACGGGTCCGGGTCCCTCGCCCACCCGTCCACCGCCGCCGCTCGTCCGCCCATCCCGGTGAACGCCTGCGGCCCCGAGATCACCCATCTCCTGGCCACCGTCGCGGCGCTGCCACCCACCGTCGTGGCGAGCCTCTCGCCCGAACTCGCTGCACATCTCGGACGTGCGGTCGGTGCAGGGCTGAGCGTGGGCTCGGTGAGCTACAACCACACGCCCAACTTCCCAGCACCCACCACCCGGACATCGGACGCGTACTGGCCCAGCTCAAACTCGCTGACCGCAACGCCATCATGGCCGCCCTTCCCATCGACCAACAGCCCGCAGTCGCCGCCGCCCAAGCCCAAACCGCCGACGCCTTCTGGGCCTCCGGTGACATCGCCTCGTGCTTCTAACCCGCAACCGTTTGCCGAACCACCAAATGGGGCCCACCGCCAACGTCGGCCGGTGGGCCCCGGCACGCGTCCAACCCGCCCCGAGCAACTCCGCCGGCTATGTGCGCCAGTTCCATGATTGGATTCGGTGCCGTTCTGTGCGGCTCGAGCGGCGGCCTTAGCGTCTTTGGCGAGAGCCCTCTCGGGGGTTGGCGGACTCGTCGCTCGTCGGCCTCGGCGCATGACCAGGACTTCGTGGCTGTGCGCTACGTGTGCTGCGCGTGAACCTCCTGGTGCCTGTAACGAGTGAGCGGGCTTCGGCGTGTAGCGGGGCGTGTCTCTGGAGTCGCTTCGGGACGACCGACGACAGCTCCCACTATTTCTGCTTTGGTTGGAACCTTTCGGGTGGAGGTGTGCGTCAGTATCTTCGTGTTGGAGGAATGGGTTGTGGAGAACGAGGCGGGCGAGGGACCGAGGCCTCTGCACGACTCGGACGCGACCGCGGCAATGACTCGGGCAACGGCCGGTGGTTTCGACGGCTTCTACGAGAGTCGGTGGCACGGGGCGGTTCGACTTGGTCACGCGATCGTCGGGTCCGTCAATGTTGCGGAGGAGATCGCCCAGGAAGCGTTCGTGCGCGTCTATTCGGCATGGACCGACCTCGAGTCGCCGGACGCGTTTCTTCGGACGGTGCTGGTGAACCTGTGCCGTTCGAATCTTCGTCGGACGCACCTGGAGCGATCGCAGGTGCGGGTGGGCGTGAACAGCGTGTTGGCCGAGCCGGAGTTGGATGAGACTTGGATCGCTCTGCGGCGGCTGCCGTTCCGCCAGCGAGCGGTGTTGGCGTTGCGCTATTACGGCGATCTGCCCGAGGTCGAGATCGCGGCGTTGCTGGGTTGTCGGTTGGGAACGGTGAAGTCGGCGCGTCACCGCGCGCTCGCTCGTTTGCGTAAGGAGTTGTCATGACTCGCGACGACGAGACGCGACGACGAGGTGGTGATCGAAGAACGTCTCCGCGCGACGTACGCGGCGGTCACGAGCCGGACGACCTATTCGTCACCGCCGCCTCTGCGGCGAGGTGCCGCGCGCCCGACAGTCGGCATCAACGTCACGGCGACCGCGTCGGGTCCGCCGTTTCTCGTTGGCGATGGCGGCGTGTCTCGCGGTCGTGCTCGCGATCGGTGGCTTGCTCCTGCTCTCTCGCGGCGTGACTCGCCTTCGGTGCGGACACCCGCGGGCGTGCCCCCGGCGGATCAGGCCGGGGGCTGCGCAGGGAAGGCCTACGTGGCCAACAACTACGACGGCACGGTGTCGGTGATCACCACCGCGACCGGGGCGGTATCAGCCCCCATCGCCGTCGGCAACGATCCCCACGGGGTGGCGTTCACTCCTGACGGCAAGCACGCGTACGTGACCCAGCTCGGCGCGGACACGGTGTCGGTGATCACCACCAAGACCGGCGCGGACGTCGGCCCCCATCACGGTCGGCAAAGGCCCGGCCGGGGTGGCGTTCACTCCAGACGGCAGGTTCGCGTATGTGACCAACGCCGGTGACGGCACCGTGTCGGTGATCACCACCGCGACGGGTGCGGTGTCGGCCCCCATCACCGTCGGGAACCGTCCCGGCGGCGTGGCGATCACACCTGACGGCAAGCTCGCCTACGTGACGAACCTCGATTCCGGCACCGTATCGGTGATCGACACGTCGACACGTCGGGTGTCGGCCACCATCGCCGTCGGCAACACTCCGGTCGGGGTCGCGATCACTCCTGACGGCAAGCACGCCTACGTGACCAACGCGGTCGACGGCACCGTGTCGGTGATCACCACCGCGACCGGTGTGGTGTCGCCCCCCATCACCGTCGGCAACCATCCCGGCGGCCTGGCGATCACACCCGACGGCAAGCACGCCTACATCGTCAACAACAACGTCGGCAACACCGTGACCGTGATCACCACAGCGACCGGAGTGGTGTCACCCCCCATCACCGTCGGCCACGAGCCCTACGGGTTGGCGTTCACTCCTGACGGCAAGCACGCCTACGTGGCCAACAACGCCGACGGCACCGTGTCCGTGATCACCACTGCCACGGGTGCGGTGTCGGACACCATCACCGTCGGCAACCACCCATACGGGTTGGCGGTCTGCCCGGTGCCGTAGAGCCCAACAGAGGCTGAGCGTGACCGTGCCAACGGCCACCCGGAAACGGAGTCACCATGAGCATCATTGGTGTGCACAAGTTCGCGGCAATGACACTTATCGCGCTGGCGGGTTTGGGGGTTCTGGTCGCGACTTCGGCTACACCCGCGGTCGGCGCAAACCGAGACGTACCAACGGGTGACACGTTCTACCTCCCGCCTCAACCACTCGCCAAAGCGAAGCCGGGCGTGATCATCCGCTCGACACCAATCGACGCGCCGGCCGGCGCGCGAGCGTGGAAGATCCTGTACCACTCACGCGCGGTCGACGGCCGCGACATCGCCGTCTCCGGCGTCGTGATCGCCCCGACCGGTCCCGCGCCTCGCGGCGGCCGGGTGGTGGTCAGTTGGGCCCACGGCACCACCGGCCTTGCCGACGTGTGCGCACCCTCGAAGCAACCCGACATCGCGTCGGGGATCCCACCCGCACAGCGCTCAACACCGCTCACGATCTATCCAGGCACACTCGTCCCGATGGTGAAGACGTTTCTCGACGCGGGCTACGTGATTGCCGCCACCGACTACGAAGGTCTCGGAACTCCCGGCTTGCACCCCTATGAGGTGGGCGAAAGCGAGGGGCGCAGCGTGCTCGACGCAGCCCGCGCCGCACACGGTCTGAAGGCCACCGCCGCCGGGAACGACGCGCTCGTCCTCGGCCACTCGGAAGGCGGTGGGGCCGCGCTGTTTGCCGGTGAGCTCGCAGCCACGTACGCGCCGGACCTGCGCGTGCTCGGCGTCGCGGCCGAGGCGCCCGTCACCGACGTCGAGCACAACTTGGCGATCCTCGAATCAGCTCGGACGGGCAACGGCATCATCGCAATGGAGATCCAGGGCTTCCATGCCGCATACCCACGGTTCGATCCGGCGGCGGTCCTGACCCCCGCCGCGTTGGCGCAGGCCTCGATCATCGACCAGAAGTGCGCGATAGACGTGAACCAGACGTTCTCGAGCTCACCCGACCTTGTGCTCGCACACGACCCACTGGGCATCCCTTCGATGGCGGCGCTCCTGCACGCGAACTCCGCCGGCAACCGTCCGGCGGGCACGCCGCTGCTGGTGCTGCAAGGAACCGCCGACCTCCTCGTCCCACGATTTCTCACCGACACGTTCGTAGAGAAGGCGTGCGGGAACCTTCACACAGTCCCGGCCGAAGCGTTGCCGTTCATCGCACCCGCGAACAAGGTCGATTACCGCGTCTATTCAGGGGTGAACCACGTCGGCGTCGTCGCCGCGGCCGCCAACGACGTCGCCGCCTGGTTCGCTGGCCGTGTGAGCGGCACGCCCGCGACTAACACCTGCACTTAAGACCGTGGCTACACCGAGTCAATCGGGCCTACGGCGCGAGTCTGATCGACGCGCGGTGCTAACCCATCTGGGTCACCCGTACGCTCCGCGATCGGGCGACCCCGACCGCCACGATCTCACCGAACCCGCCGAGCCCCACGAACAGCTGTCGATGCCCGGGCCCCGTCGCCGGGAACGACGCCGTGCCCAACACCCGGCCCACGTCGTCGATCACCGCCGCGACATGCACGTCCTTGTGGGTATCGACCCCGCCGAGAACTCTGCACGGTGCACCAGTTTGCGCGATCGTGGTCATGCCACTCCTTCCCAACAGTCGGATCGGATGGCACGCACCGCCGGGCGGGCGGACAGGACAGTGATCGGGCCTCTTACCAGGCGCCTCTTCGGTCACGTTCGCCCAACCGGTGCGTGCGACGTACAGGGCCTCGTTCACCCGGCCGACTGATCACATCCAAGGCACTCCGAAGAGGCCGGCCGATCTGCGGGTCAGACCGAATGAACGAGACCCTCCACGTTCCCTACCAGCGCGACAACCACGCCAAAGGGATCATCACTGCCGATCTGTGCAGCCCTGCAGCGCGGAGCCGGTGAACGTTCGGTGCTCGCGTTCTGTGCGCAGAGTGCGAGGTCGGTGAAGAGGAACGTGACCGTCCGGGTCGGCCGCGCGTTCACCCGACCTCTTCGCCGGCGAGGATCCGGTCGGTCGTGTCCCGCACGTAGATAGTGAGTTGGTCGGGGTCCATCGCAGCGCCCCGTGCGCGTGCCGTCGCGAACTCGGCGGTCCCGAGTACCTCCTCTGTTTCTCGTTGCGACTGCTGCAGCCCGGCGAGCTCCTGTTCGCCGACCTGCCTGCGGGCTATCAACCCGGTCGGGGAGTCCTCGGAGAACCCGCCGAGCACTGCGGCGAGGTCGTGCCGACCGGCGAGCGTGGCGATCACGGCGCCCGTGGCGATCGCCGTGCTGAAGTTCATCGGGTCCCCGACCTCGCTGGAGTGGACGACCGCGTCACGGAGATCTCGGAGTGCGCCGAGGGTGTCGCCCTTTCGGGCCCGGATTGCAGCCGCGGCCGACAGCGTCGTGCCGAACGCCGCGTCGTATCCCCCGGCGCGGGTGAGGGCGATGCTCTCGTCGAGCGCGGCGAGGGCGACGTCGGGGTCGTCGTCGACACCGGCAAAGCCGACGGCGAAGAGGGCGAAGCCCAACGCAGTCGGGTTCTGGAGCCGTCTGGCGATGCGCAACGATTCGTCCGCGGCCCATCGGGCGCCGTCGCGATCACCGATCATGTTGAGCAAGGTGCTCGTGGTGGAGTGAAGGATGGACTGCTCGTAGGGATGGTCGCCGAGCGCGTCGAGCGTCGCGTGTACCCCGGCGAGGTGGGTGCGCATGGCGTCGACTTCTCCCGCGTAGCCGTAGCTCGACGCGAGCGCGATGTCCGCAATGATGCTCATGGGAGGCTCGTCGGTGAGCGAATCGGTCACGGCGTCGAGGGCCAGCGATCGGCCCGCCTCGGCATCGACGCGCACTTGCAGCGCCGTGTACGCGGCCGCGCCGAGAACCGCGCGGCGGCGGGCGGGGATCGACGAGCGTGCGTGGGGCACCGCGCGCTCGGCCCAGGCGCCGATGCCGGAGCCGATGTCAGTGTTGGCCTGGTCGTGGAGTGCGGCGACGATCGCGACTCCGAGCTCGGCGTCGGCCCGGTCGTCGCGATCGAGCGCCCAGGTGACCGCGGCGCGCAGGTTGTCGAGTTCGCGACGGATGCGACCGCGCGGGTCGCGATCTCGTCGGGACCGCGCAGCTCCGGCCCGAGCCGCGCGGCGACCGCGGCGTAGTGCTCGGCGTGGCGGCGACGCCATGCGTCGGCGTCGCCGGCTGCGTCGAGTTGCTCGCGGGCGTACTGCCGCAGCGTCTCGAGCATGGAGTAGCGGGTCGTGTCGCCGGGCGCGTCGTCGGCGTTCACCATCGACTTGGCGACGAGGCTCGCCATCGCGTCGACGCACGTCCCACGACCTCGAGGCCGTCGCCGACCACCACCGCGGTCGCGGCCGTCGGCGTCGAAGTCGCCGGAGAACACCCCGAGCCGGTCGAACACGAGCCGCTCGATCGGGTCGAGCAGCGAGTACGACCAGTCGACGGTGGCCCGCAACGTCTGGTGGCGCTCGACCGCCGTGCGCCGACCGCCGGTCAGGAGCCGGAACCGCTCGTCGAGGAGCCCGGCGATCTCGGTCGGGCTCATCGCCGGCACCCGCGCCGCGGCCGAGCTCGATCGCGAGCGGGATGCCGTCGAGACGCCGGCAGATCTCCGCCACCGCGGCCGCGTTCGCTGCGTCGATCGCGAAGCCCGGCGCCGCCGCCTGGGCGCGCTCGGCGAACAGCCGGACCGCGGTGCTCGACACCACGTCGTCGACCGATTCGCTCGTCGGGGACCGCAGCGACCGCAGCGGCCACACCTGCTCGCCCAGCACCGCGAGGCCCTCGCGACTCGTGGCCAGGACCCGCACGCCGGGACACTCGCGCAGCATGCCCTCGGCCGAGGTCGCCGGCGGCGTCGAGCAGGTGCTCGCAGTTGTCGAGCACCACGAGGAGCCGCTTCGGTCCGCAGGTACTCGACGATGCTCGCCTCGAGCGACGAGGTTCGGGATGCGGCTGCACGCCGAGCGTCGCGGCGACGACCTGGACCATCGCGGCCGGGATCGTCCGCCGCCGCGAGCTCGCAGAGCCACGCGCCGTCGGGAAACCGGGCAGCACCTCGGCCGCGACCTGGGTGCGCGAGGCGGGTCTTGCCGACGCCGCCCACGCCGATCAGCGTGACCAGGCGGTCGTCGCCCAGCGTCTTCGCGACGTCGTGCGAGCTCGTCGTCACGACCCACGAACGACGTGAGCTGCGACGGCAGGTTCGCTCGGGAACGCCTCGAGCGAACGCAACGGCGGGAACTCGACTGTCGAGCCCGGCACGGCGACCTGGAACACCCGCTCGGGGCGGGCGAGGTCACGCAGCCGGTGCTCGCCGAGGTCGACGAGTCGTCACGCCGCCGAGGTGGTCGCGAGCAACCTCCTCGGTCGCGTGCGAGCACCACGATCTGGCCGCCGTGCGCGACCGACATGATCCGCGCCGCCCGGTTCACCGCCGTGCCGTAGTAGTCGCCGTCACGCAGCTCGGCCGCGCCGGTGTGCACACCCATGCGCACCCGCAGCGGCTCCGGGCAGCCCCACGCCTCGGTCGCCCAGCGCACGCTGCGCGTCGACCGCCGCAACGATCGCGTCGTGCGGCGTCGGCGAACACCGCGTGAGCACCGTCACCCGTGGTCTTGACGACGATGGCCGTCGTGCGACGTCGATCGCGTCGCCGCACGATCTCGTCGTGGCGGGCCAACGCCGCCTGCATCGCGTCGGGATGCTCCTGCCACAGGCGCGTCGAACCCTCGAGGTCGGTGAACAGGAACGTGACCGTCCCCGACGGCAACTCCGCCACCCCGACCCCCTTCATCTCCGGCACCTGGACGGCAAGTCAACCAGACAAACCGGAACACCGTCGTCTACCGCGACCGGAGAGCCAGGGCCGAGAACCAGAGCGCCGACGTGCCGATCTGAGCGGGTGTCCGGCATGAGCGTGTGAACGTTCGGTCCGCGGTTCTGCACCGCGGACCGGGTCCGCGAGATCGACAGATCTGCGTGGGTGCGATCTCAGGACTTTGTGGCGATGGTGAGATCGACGGACTTGAGGAGTTCGTAGCCGTCAGGTGCGCCGTGGTGTTGTTCGAGTCGTCGCGCGCAGGCATCAACGAAAAGCTGGAGGTGTTCGGGTTGGAGTCGGTCGACGGTCGAGCCGAGGCCCTGGGTGCGGATCCATGTGATGTAAGCGTTGACGTCAACGAAAACGAATCTGTGCTCGACCCTGGTCGTTACGAGGCGGGTATATCCCGCTTCGTTGAGCGCTTGTCGTAGCTCAGGTGCTCCTGCCATTCGGTGCTCCTGCGACTGGCCCTGCAGCGCGGGGAACAGGCCGGTCTCCGCGAGAGCGTCGAGGACCCACGGGTAATCGATCGTGCCGTCCGCGAACGTCGATGCTGCGAAGCGGCCTCCGCTGCGCACCACCGTCCGATACGCGGTCAGCGTCGCGGTGAGATCCACAAAATGATGAATGGCGAAGCCGCAGGTCACAGCGTCGAACGATCCTGACGCGAAGTCGATGTTCTCGGCGTCGGCCACGTGGACCTCAGCATTCGTGACCTGATCACGCTGAAGATCCCGAGCGAGCAGGCGCGACCATTTCCGGCGACAAGTCGATGCCGAACACGAACCCGGTCTTGCCCACGGCTTCCAACGCTGGTCGAAGGACAGGCACCCGTCCCGCACCCGATGTCCAAGAGACGATCGCCCGGTTCGACACACGTCGCCGCGACGAGTCGCAACCAAGGACGTCGAAGAGCCCCAACGCAGTGCCGTACGTCGCTGCAATCTCTCCATACAACCGGACCAGGCCGAGCCTTCGCTGCCGATGCCCATCATTCCCAGAGACCGGACGGTCCGCCGTCACACGCTCAGTCTGCCCGCACCCGACTCGCACCGCCAGAGTCAACAACACACACATCGGAGAGACGAGCAGACGGCCGCTCGGTGTGCGCGTGAAGTGCCGTTCGGAGCGGCCCACGCCTGCGACTACGTGAACGTTCGGTGCGTCGTTTCTGTGTGCGGACGCGTTCTGCGCCCGTCGGGCCGACTGACCGCTTTCGCGGGTCGGTCAGTCGTTGGAGCCGAAGGCAGCTTCGATCGCGGCGAGTGCGAATGCGACTGCGGTGTCGTCGTCCATTGCGTTGCCCTGAAGGCCGAGGTCGTGAACTTGGTCATCACCGAGCGCGCTGACTAGGTGCGTCCGGAGCACTTGCGCGTCGGGTAAGACGTCGAAGAAGGAGCCGATCATGGGGCTGGCCGCGCCGGTGAGGATCGCAGCTGGCGTCGATCGCGTCGGCGGCGACCAGCGCGAGTGCTGTGAAGATCATTACGTGGCCGAGTTGTGGGCGGTCCCCGCGTTGTTGGGCGGCCATGATGGCTTGCCGCGCGTCGGCTCGGGCCGCCTCGTGATCACCGAGCCGGGCACGCAGGATCGCGGCGTTCGCGCAGGCGTGGCCGACGGCCATGGGTGTGCCAACCTGAGTCGCGAGTTGCGCGGCGTCGTCGAGCGCGGCGAGTGCCGGGCCTGGTTCGGTGTCGCGTGTAATCCAACCGTAGAGGCTGAGGGCCTGCGCCAAACCGCTGATGAGCCCGCAGCGCCGGGCCGCGTCGGCGGCTTCCTGAGCAAACTGTGCGCTCCGTTCAACTTCGCCGAGCATTCCGAAGATTGCCCCTTGGCCGATCAGGAAGACGTTCAACAGGTAGTCGTCGTTTGCGGCGCGGGCGAGTTCGGTGGCGATGCTGAACTCACGAAGGCCCCGATCCACGTCGCCCTGTCACCATCGCAACCATGCCAAGTGGACCGTGCGTCCTCGAGTCGTCGGGTAGCCCTAGCCGGGTGTTCGCCGCGAGCGCGTCCTCGGCGAGGTTGGCCATCTTCTCGTGCTGCCCCGCCAGGCTCGCCGCGAACATGGCGTAGACAAGTGCGCGCGGGTAGAGGCGGTGGTTTTCGGCGCCTGGCAGTTTGATGGTCGCATCGGCCCATGGCAGGAACATGACCGAGGCCGATACCTGGGGTCCGCGGATACTTGTGATGAGTCGCAGCGCCGTGTCGACGTCGGCCTGGTCGAGCGCTGAGGCGAGTGCAGTCTGCAGGTTGTCGACGTCTCGCGCGAGCCGGATTGTCCAGTCGATCTCGCCGGGCCCCTCGAGGTGTGGGACGGCATCGGCGAGATAGTCGGCGTAATAGTGCGCGTGGCGGGCGCGGGTGGCTTGTGTGGCGCCGGTGGCGTCGAGTCGTTCCTGGGCGTATTGGCGGATGGTTTCGAGCAGCCGATAGCGGCCCTCGGCGTCGCTGTCGTCGCGCACGACCAACGATTTCTCGACGAGATGGCCGAGCAGGTCCATGACGTCGAGCGCGTCGAGGCCGTCGCCGCCGACGACCGCCTCGGCGGCACGGAGGTCCCAGCCGCCTACGAACACCGCCAGCCGGTCGAGCGCGGTCTGCTCCTCGGGACTGAGGAGGTCGTAGGACCAGTCGATCGCCTGACGGAGGGTCTGGTGGCGTGACAACGCGTCGCGGGGCCCGCCGGTGAGGAGCCGGAAGCGTTGGTCGAGCCGATCGCGAAGGTCGGTGAGGCTCATCGACCGGGCCCGCGCGGCGGCGAGCTCGATCGCTAGAGGGACACCGTCGAGGCGCGTGCAGATCTGCACGATGGCGTCGGTGTCGTCGAGGCGCACCGTTCCGCCCGCCGCGGCGCGCTCGACGAAGAGCTGCGCCGCGGGGGCGTCAAGGTCGTCGCTGGATACCGGCACCGGGAGCGACCCCACCGCGATGATGCGCTCGCCGCTCAGAGCGAGCCCTTCGCGACTCGTCGCGAGCACCCGGACGCCAGGACCGGCATGGGTCAACGAGCTGATGAGCTCCGCCGCGGCGTCGAGGACGTGCTCGCAGTTGTCCACCACGAGCAGCAACTCCTTGGTGCGCACGAAGCTGGTGAGGCGCGTCATCGTGGGCAGCCCGGGTTCGGGTTGGAGACCCAGCGCTGCGGCGACCGCATCGCCCACCGCAGCACGATCACGAACTGGGGCCAGGTCGGCGAACCACGCCCCATCATGGAATCGGGGGAGCAAGTCAGCCGCAGTCTGGACGGCGAGGCGGGTCTTTCCTACGCCGCCCACACCGGTGAGCGTGACGATCCGCGTGTCCGCTGAGTTCCGACGCGATCTCGGAGAGCTCGCGTTCGCGCCCGACGAAGCTCGAGAGCTGGAGAGGCAGATTGGTGGGAAACGCGTCAAGGCTCCGCGTGGCAGGAAAGTCGGACCGCAACGCGGGGTGAGTGAGCTGGAAGAGCCGTTCGGCGCGTCCAAGGTCACGCAGGTGGTGGTCACCGAGATCGCGCAGCGCCGCACCGTCGGGAAGCGAGTCACCCGCCAGCTGTTCGGTCGCGAGGGAACACAGGACCTGCCCGCCGTGCGCGGCCGCACTGACCCGGCGCGGCACGGTTGACCGCAGTGCCGTAGTAGTCGCCGTCGCGGTGCTCGCCCTCGCCGGAGTGGACGCCCATCCGGACCCGTAACGGTCCCGTCTTCTCCCACGACTCATCGCCCAATGCGACCTGGGCCGCGAGGGCTGCCTCGACCCCGTGCTGCGCCGCGGCGAAGACCGCGTGTACCCCATCGCCGGTGGTCTTCACGACGTGGCCCTCGTGGGCCTCGATCGCCGCACGCAGGATCTCGTCGTGGCGGGCGAGCGCGTCGCGCATCGCGTCGGGATGCTCTTCCCACAGGCGAGTCGAACCCTCGATGTCGGTGAACAAGAACGTCACCGTCCCAGAAGGGAGTGCGGTGATCATGATCCGGGCTCCGCGAGTGCGAGGTCTGCGGTCTGCCGAATGAAGAGGAGCACCTCGTCACTCGACATCACTGCACCTCGTGCGGTCTCGGCGCTGAAGGTCTCGTCGCCGAGGTTCGTGCGAGCACGATCCAGTGTGGCGTCGAGATCGTCGCGGAGACTCGGGTCGACGGCGGCAGGCACGAGGTGAGAGAAACATCCGGCGGTGGCGAATCCGCCCAACACGGCTGCGGCACCGAGATCGTCAACGCTCGCGAAGATCGTTGCGATACGAGCGGCCGTGTTCACCACGACCGTGCTCGAAATGTCGTCGATCCATGCCACGGAGGCCGCCCGCACGAACACAACGGCCTCGCGCACGTCGCCCGCGATGCCGGCCAGCTCGGCTTGGCACATGATCGCGGAGGCGAGCGTGCTCTTGATGCCCGACACGCGTGCACAGGCGACCGCCTCGTCCGCCGCCCGGCGCGCGCTCTCGAAGTCGTCGCGGCACGACGAGGCGAGCAAGGACAGCGCTTGGGCGAGACGCATGGGAAACCTTGCTTCCCGGGCGAGTCGTACCGCCTCCGTCGCGTGAAGCCGCGCTGCGCCCGGATCGCCGCGCGTGGCCTCAGTCCGGGCGATCAGAAGCTCGTAGAACGCTTTGGTATGGGGGCTGTCCGCGTTGAGCGCCGCACTGGCGTCCTGCCCCTCCGAGAGGATCTCGAGCGCGCGCTCGAACTGGCCATCGACTGCAGCGCAGATGCTGAGCGTGGCGTACGACATGGCCATTCCCGCCATGGAAGTCGGCCCTTCGTCGAGCGCTTGGCGGGCGAGATCGGCCGCGGCCGCCACATCCCCGCGCAGCATCAGCGCGTCGTTGGCCATGCCGGCGAGAACGGCGGCGTGCAGTGCAGGCGTGGATGACTCGGCTCGTTGCAGCAACTGATCGCTCTGCGCGATGAGTCCGGCGGCTCGGCGAATCCCCGTCGTCATGCCCGACATTGGCACGGCGATTCGGAGCGCGAGGTCGCCGTCGCCTGGTGCGTCGGAGTCGAGCGACCAAGTCACCGCGGCTCGGTAGTTGTCCCACTCGAAGCGGATTTCCGACTGCTTCCGTTGGATATCCCGACCGGTGAGCATGGCGCCGCCGTAGTCGTCGGCGAGCTGCGCGTAGTACGCCGCGTGAGCTCGGCGCCGCTGATCCGAATCGCCTGTCTGGTCGAGCCGCTCTCGCGAGTACTGCCGCATCGTCTCGAGGAGCTGGTAGCGCGTGCCGGCGGTGGCACCGCTCGCGGCGTTGATCATCGACTTGTTGACGAGGCCGGTGAGTGCATCCCGGACGTCCCAATCTTCGACACCGTCTCCCTGCGTCACTGCGCGCGCCGCAGCCGCGTCGAAGCTCGCGGGAAACACACCGAGCCGATCGAACACCGCACGCTCGGTTGGTTGAAGAAGGGAGTACGACCAGTCAACGGTCGCTCGGAGGGTTTGATGACGTTCCACTGCGGTACGTCGTCCTCCGGTGAGGAGCCGGAAGCGCTCGTCCAGGAGTCCCGCGATCTCGGCCGGGTTCATCGAGACGACCCGCGCCGCGGCGAGCTCGATGGCGAGCGGGATCCCGTCGAGGCGCCGACAAATCTCCGCGACGACGTTCAGGTCGCCGGCGTCCAGACGGAAGTCGGGCTCCGCACCGCGGGCTCGCTCGATGAAGAGCCGCACTGCGTCGACGACGTCCGCGCCTTCGGCGCCGACCGAGGGGTCGGGCAGCGGCAGCGAGCGGACCCTCACGACGCGTTCGCCGTCGAGATCGAGCGATTCGCGGCTCGTCGCCAGGATCCGAACGTTCGGGCACTGCCGCAAGATCCCGTCCGCCAGTCGGGTAGCTGCGTCGAGAACGTGCTCGCAGTTGTCGAGCACGAGCAGGAGCTGCTTGTCGCGGAGGGAGTCGCGTATTCGCGTGTCCAAGGGCGTCGTCGGATGTGGCGAAACCCGGAGGGCGGCGGCAACGACCTGCACCAAAGCCTCAGGGTTGTCCGCGCTCTGCGAGCTCCGCCACCCACGCGCCGTCACGGAACTGCGGGAGGACCTCCGCAGCGCTCTGCAACGCGAGTCGCGTCTTCCCGACACCGCCGACACCCGTGAGGGTCACGATGCGCGCTTCGTCGAGCGCCTCCACGACGCGGAGAGACGTCCTCCTCGCGACCAATGAACGAACTCACCTGCAGCGGCAGGTTGCCGGGAAATGCGTCGAGAGCGCGAAGCGGCGCAAAGTCGCGGCGGAGATCCGGGTGGGCAAGCTGGAACAAGGCCTCGGGCCGACCAAGGTCACGGAGTCGATGTTCGCCGAGATCGATGAGTTCACAACCCCCGGGAAGCGCCTCGCCGACCAGTTCCTCGGTGGCGCGCGAACAGAACGATCTGATCCCCGTGCCCAGCGCTCATGATGCGAGCGGCACGGTTGAGCGCGGTGCCGTAGTAGTCGCCCTCTCGGCGCTGAGCCTCACCGGTATGAACGCCCATGCGGGCACGCAACCGTCCTGTACTTGCCCACGGCTCCGCGGTCAGCGCGAGCTGCGCCGCCAGAGCAGCGTCGAGGGCGTCGCGAGCGGTAGCGAACGCGGCATGAAAGCCGTCACCCGTGGTCTTCACCACCTGCCCGCCGTGGCCTTCAATCGCTTCGCGCAACAACTCGTCGTGACGGGCCAACGCGTCACGCATCGCGTCGGGATACTCCTCCCACAGGCGCGTCGAACCCTCAAGATCGGTGAAGAGGAACGTGACCGTCCCCGAAGGCAACTCCGCCACACCGACCCCCTTCACCTCCGCGTCCGAGTGGCAAGTCAATCAGACAAACCGGACGGCCATCGCCGGTGCGGGTCTCGGCCAGTCGGGCCAGCAGTACGAGCGCCTACGTGCCGATCGGGGCCGCCATCGGGGCCGGGGAGCGGGATGTTCGGTGCGCACGTTCTGATGCGATTCAATCGCTGGTGCTGCCGAGGAATGTGTCGAGGCGGCTGAGGGTGTAGGCGACGGCGGTGATCGGTGTCCATTGAGGCGCCGTGGTCACGAAGGCCTCGGAGTTGTTCTTCACCGAGCGCTTCGGTGAGGAGACGGGTGGTCTCGCGGCGGGTCTCGATGATCAGGCCGCCGCTGGTCGTCGACGCACCGGTCGTGGGCTCCTTCGCGGCGAGCGGCACGATGAGCGTGTGGGCAGCGCCCTGAATGGTGGCGGCGGATTCGGGGTCGGTGCCAGCAAGCGCGCGGGCAGAAACGGTGAAGATGCCGTGGAGATACGGCCGGTGGTTGATCCAGTGGAGGTGGGGGATGCTGCGGGTGGCGAGGCGTGCGGTGAGGGGCCAGTCGCTGAGCATGGCGGCGGCGAGGGTCATCTGGGTGAGCTCGCTGAAGAGCCTCGTAGTCGAGGCTGAGTGCGGAGGCCTCGTCGAGCAGGGCGCGGGCCCGTTCGGGGTCTTGGCGGGAGAGCGACTGGGCGAGCGCGACGAGAGCCACGGTGATGAATGACGGGGTGCCGGTCGCGCGGGCGACGGCGAGTGCTTCGGTCGCGACTGGGACGGCTTCGGCGAATCGCTCGCCGTAGCACAACGCCGACGCCGCTCCACCGAGGTCGTTAGCGACGTGGCGTTATCTGGTCGGCGCGCCGATGACGCTCCGCGGCTTCGAGGAACGCCGGCCGCGGCGTCATCCCACGCGCCCGTCGACATCGCGATCATCGCTTCGAGGACCCGGCGAATCGCGCTGAGATCAACGGTGTACGGACGGCGGAGCAGGTCGAGTTCTGTTCGACGTCGAGCGCGGCGTCGCCGTAGTTCCAGGGCGAGGCTCGCCTCTCCCCGCGCGTCGGCCGCGAACGCGGCGGCCATGAGCACGAGCGGGTAGCCGGGGTGTTGCTCCACCCCGGTCACCGCGAGGACCGGCTCGACGGGAAGGGTCAGGACATAGCCGGTCTGGAATGAGTAACAGGCTGGTCGATTCCAGCAGTCTGACCGCGAGGTCGAGATCGTGGGTGTCGACAGCGTGGGCGAACGCGGCGGAGGATGTTCTCGCCGTCGGCGCTCATGCGGGCTCCCCACTCGATCTGTTCCGGACCCCACGATCCTTCGTAGCAGCGCAGGGCGTAGTCGGTGTAGAAGCGGGCGTGACGGTCTCGCAACGCGTCGGTTTCCCCGTGTTCGACGAGACGCTCCTCTCCGTACTCGCGGATGGTCTCCAACAGCCGGTAGCGGGTGTCGACACCACCGCGTTCGGCTACCACCAACGAACGGGCCACCAACTCGCCCAACAACCCGAACACCGCACGCGCCTCGATCGGCGCGCCCGCGCACACCACCTCCGCCGCTTCGCGGGTACAACCCCCGGCGAACACCGACATGCGGGCCAACAACCGCTGCTGGGCATCGTCGAGCAGGTCGTAGGACCAGTCGATCGTCGCCCGCAGCGTCTGCTGGCGCTTCACTGCGCCACGGCGGCCACCCGCTAGCACCTCGAACCGATGATCCAACGCCGATGCCAGTTCCGCCGGACTCATCAGGCTCACCCGCGCCGCCGCCAACTCGATCGCCAGCGGAACCCCATCGAGCCGTCGACACACCCGCACTACCGACGCCGCGTTGTCGGCACCGAGCGCGAAGCTCTGGTCGGCGGCCTGGGCGCGGTCCAGGAACAACTGCACCGCATCCGACGCCGCCACCACGTCGAGGTCCGCGTCGACTGCGGGTGACGGCAGCGACGGCACCGCCAGGATCCGCTCGCCGACGATCGCCAACCCTTCGCGGCTCGTCGCCAACACCACCACGCCCGGACACGAGCGGACGATCTCGTCGACCACGTCGGCCACCGGATCCAGCACGTGCTCGCAGTTGTCGAGGACCAACAGCAACTGCTTCGTGCCCAAGAACTCGACCAACGCTTCCACCAGCGTCTGACCCGCCCGCGCCGTCACCCCGAACACCGCTGCGACCGCGTCGACGACCGCGTCCGGGTCGCGCACCGGAGCGAGCTCCACCAGCCACGCACCCTCGCGGAACCGGGGCAACACCTCGCCCGCGACCTGCAACGCCAGGCGGGTCTTGCCGACCCCACCCACACCGGTCAGCGTCACGACACGCGCATCGCCCAACGCAACGACGGTTTGTTCGAGCTCCCACTCACGACCGATGAACGAGCTCACCTGCAACGGCAGGTTCCCGGGGAACGCATCCACCGACGACAACGCCGCGAACTCTGAGCCCAACCCGGGCGCGGACACCTGGAAGATCCGCTCGGCCCGCGTGAGATCACGCAACCGGTGCTCACCCAGGTCAACGAAGTCGACGCCCTCGGCGAGCACGTCGCGCGCCAGATCCGTCGTGGCCTGTGAGCACACCACCTGACCACCGTGCGCGACTCCCATCAGGCGCGCCGCCCGGTTCAACGACGAACCGAAGTAGTCGCCCTCGCGCAACGACGCCACCCCGGTGTGCAGACCCATCCGTACGCGCAGCGCTCCGGTATCGCCCCACGGCCCGGCCTCCAGTGCCCGCTGGCGCCGCAATCGCCGCCACCACGCCTGCGTCCGCGGCGGAGAACGCAGCATGGAACCCGTCACCCGTGGTCTTCACCACATACCCGCCGTGAGCCTCGATCGCGTCACGCAGCAACTCGTCGTGACGGGCCAACGCGTCACGCATCGCGTCGGGATGCTCCTCCCACAGGCGCGTCGAACCCTCGATGTCGGTGAACAAGAACGTGACCGTCCCCGACGGCAGCTCGCTCAACCCCCACCCCCTTCACCGGCATCGCCCGAGAGGCAAGTAAACCAGGCAATCCCGACCACCGTCACCAGCCCGGCGAGGCGTACATAACGCCGACCTCCAGAGGCTCACGGCCTGCACCAGATCCGGCGTTATGCGCCCGGCCCACCTCTCTATTCAGGCGTGTCCTGGACGGCCGTGAGAGCGGGCCCCTCGAGCTCAGTAGGTCCATCCTTGCGGCGGCCTGGTGGCGATACCGGCCTTGTTGAACTCGCGGCGTAGGGTCCTGATGCGACGTTGAACTTGTTGGCCACGATCGCCAAGGAGTGGCCGTCGCGGTATTCGACTGCGGCCTCGGCGACGAGGGCGTCGGTCATCTTCCTCACCACGCGGCGGCGCGGAACGTCGCGCTTGTCGAGATGGGTGATGATCGTGGTCCGGTTGACCCCGTGCGACCGGGCCAGCTCATCGATCGAGCTCCCGCTGACGTAGGTCGCGCAGATGTCGTCGACGTCGCTGGTCGAGAGCGGTCGCTGCACGGGGCGAGGCAAAGGGTTTGAAAGCCGCGCCGGAAACTCTTGAGGCGCCGCAACGAAAGACGTGGGGTTCAAGTCCCATCACCCCCTCTTCACCATCACCTCCACTTCGAACCGTTGATCGCTTCGTCGGCTAACCCTGACGAAGCACCTCCTGGGCACGGGTGCGGCGGGTCACCGTCATGGCGACGAGGTCGGCAATGGCCGAGGTCATGAGCACCGCGAGCACCAACGCGCCAAAGACCGCCGCCGACGTGGACGCATCGTCGACGACGGCGAGTGACTGCGCGAACAGCCGGTACAGGAGCCGCCCGAGTGCGATCCCGAACGGGATGCCGAGCAGTGTCGCGGCCAGCGCGAAGGGCGCGACCTGCCACGCGGTGACCGCGTCGAGCTGACGACGTGTGCATCCGATCACGCGCAGTACCGCGAGGTCGTGTCGACTTGCGCGCGCGCGGCTCCAGAGCGCGTGTACCACCACGGCGAGCAGGATCATGAATCCGACGACGAGCGCGCCCCGCAAATAAGGCTTCGCGCCGTCGAGCTGGCGCACCTCGGCGGGCTTCGCGTCGGTGAACCACGCCGTTGCGGTCTGGGCCGCGTCCTTGAATCCCTGCCGGTTGGCGGCGATGACAGCCGACGGATCAGCGCCGGGGGCCAGGCGTACGACCGTGAACTCGGGACCGTTCGCCGGACTGCCGTGCATGCGTAAGAACGCCTCGCGCGTCACGAGCGCGCCGACGCCCAGTCGAGGCATGTCGGTACCGATCTGGTCCACTGCGGGGAAGGTTGCGACGCCGACGATGCGCAGCGGCACCGGCGCGGCGGCCGGTGTGCCACCGGACCCTGCGGCGGTCAGGAGCTGCGCCTTGACGACGTCGCCGACGCGGGCTCCGACACTCTCGAGGGTGTCCTGGCCGACGACGATCTCGCTCGGCGAGCGCGGCGGTCGGCCTCGGAGGAGCGTGGGCGTGAGCTCCCCCTTCACCGCGGTCTCGGCGAGACCGGGCACGGCGTGTCCGTTGAGCAGGAACGAGCTCTCCGTGTAGCCCGTTGCGGCAACCACGTCGTCGCGTTCACCGAAGGCGTGCGCCAGCGCGGACTCCGACTGGTCCCCGTACGCGTTGACGGCGACGAGGTTGGCGTCGAACCCGTAGCGCGCCGGTGTGTCCGTCAACGCGATCGCCGAGGCGACGAACGCCGCGCACATGGCCAGTCCCGCGGCCGCCGCGGTCGTGGCCGCAACGGCACGCCACCCACGGTCGTGCCCGCGGTCGGTGCGGAGTGCGAGGGTCAGTCCCGCGGCCGTTGTCGGACCACCCATCGTCACTGCCCAACGTGAGCGTCGCAGCATCGGGCGCACCAGATGATGTCCCACGGACGAGAACACCAAGGTGAGAACGCCAATCGTCGCGATGATCGCTGCTGCACCGAGCACGGCGACGGTCATGTCCATTCCGAAGCCCTGCGCGGGATCGAGATCGTGGAGCGGGCCAATGGGAGCCGTCGGAGACAGCAGGAACATCGTGGTCAGCGCGACCATGATCGCCAGCGCGGCCACGATGGACGAACCTGCGAACTCGATGCCGCGGATCTGGTGGCGCGCCATGCCGAGCGACTGCAAGCGCTCGTCCTCGGAGAGCCAATGGTCGCGAGCGCGTTGGATCACCTGACCTGTGGCCACCGCGGTCCCGCCGAAGGCGAGCACGCCGAGCGCGACGAGCACGATGAGGAGCGGGCGCAGCGCGTCGTCGATGGCTTGTTGCTCCTGGCTACGAGCTGACTGCAGCTCGTAGCCGCGCGCCGCGACTGCAGGCGCGAGATCACGGCGCGCGTCGAAACCGGGTGCGAGGTCGACGTTGCTCGCGGCGTACACGACGAGGTCGCGGTGCGCGTCGTAGAAGGCCCGACCGAACACGAATACGCCGAGCACGTTGGTCTCGTCGGTGACGACCTCGGCAGGAATGGTGCCGATCCCGACGACGGTGATCTCGTCGTCCGAGCTCGCACCCGTGATGGGGTTGAAGAACCGGAAATGCAGCCGGTCACCGACCTCGATGCCGCCGCGCGCGGCGGCGCTGCTGTTCACGACGGCCTCGTCGGCCGCGTCGGGATTCGGTAGCCGACCGGTCTGCAACGTCGGGCGCTCCAGAGGGAACTGGTCATGGATCGGCGCGAGCAGGGCGGTCGTGAGGGTCGGGTCGACGCCGGTAGCGGTGCCGAGGAAGCCCGCGTACACACGCTGTCTCGTGATCCCTCGAAGCGATTGCAACGACCGTTCGGCCTGCTCAGGAGGACGTCCAAACAGGCCGACCGTAGCGTCGGGCGCATCCGCGGCGACCAGGATGCGGTCATAGGCAGAGGCAGTTCGTCGTGCCGCGGCGAAGCTTGCCAGGCAGAAGCCGAAGCCGAGGCCCAAGAGCACGCCCGCTGCGATGAGTGCCCGCCAACGGTCGGCCAGTCGCCGTCGCGCAACGAACGCGACCGCGCTCATCGCTCCAACTTGGCGTCGGCAGCCGGCACCACCTGATTATTCGCGGTCAAATGCGTCTCGGCACGAAACCACCGCACACCCATGATCCCGTGCTCGTGGCCGGGGTAGCGGTGCCCGCCGCCGACCCGAACCGAACCGTCGCGCTCGTACGCTGCGGTCACGATCGAGACCACGCACCCAGCCGCCGCTTCATGTCGTGCTCCATCGACACGATCGTCGCCGGGTCGTCCCCGCGAGCCGCGCGCAGTTCCACGCTCCGTTTCTAGCAGCACGCGGAGCGCGACGTTGCCCGGCCATACGAGGCAGTTCCAACGCAGGCCCAGTTCGAACATTTCGAGGGTCTTCCCGACGACCAGTGCCAGGCGGCGCATTGGTGTTACGTCCTCAAAGGCAAGGTGACGTTCAAGTCGGCTGCGGGGGAGGAGACGTCCGATACCGGCGATGCCTCCTACGCACCGCCTGGCCATACCCCCGTTCTCTACGCCGGAACCGAACTCCCGCCCGGAGTTGACAGCGGGCTCTCGGTTCAGCAGTATCTGAATTGAGCTATTGCTGAAGTGAGGGGAGAGCCGGGCGATGGATCCGGTGGTGCTGTTCGAGCGGGCCGCGGGCGACGCGGCGTCGATGGTGGAGCGAGTGCGCCCGGACCAGCGCGACGCGCCGACACCGTGCACAGAGTGGGATGTTGAGACGCTCGTCACCCACATGGTTGGTGGCACCGACTATCTCCGCTCAGCCCTCGGGATGGAATCCGACGCGGCTCACGCCGGTGATGCCGGCTATCGCGGCGCGGTGAAGCAGTGCGTAGAGGCGCTCCAGGTGCCGGGTGCCCTGGGACGTCGGTGCATGTCACCGGCCGGATTCGAGTGGTCGGTCGCCGAGGCAACGGCGGGCACCGCGATGGACCAGCTGGTCCACACGTGGGACCTGGCCGTCGCAATCGGTGCCGACCGTCAACTCGATCCCGAGTTGGTCGACGCGATCGTGGTCATGTTTCTGCCGCAGATGCCCGAGATCGGCCGGGAGGCGGGCATCGTGGGCCCGGAAGTTCTGGTCGCGGGCGACGCGTCGCCGCAGGAGCGGCTGCTCGGCGCGATGGGGCGACACCCGTAACCATGGAGTCGCTCGACGAGGCGGTCCGGGCGATGGGACATCCCGGGCGTCGCGCGATGCTGCGGTCTGCTCGCGACGAAGAGCGCACCGCATCTGAACTCGCAGCGATCGCGGGGTTGTCGCCGTCGGCCGCGAGCCCCCACCTCAAGCTCCTGCGCGAGACCGGGCTGATGCACGTTCGGGTCGACGCGAAGCACCGGCTCTACCGCGTCGATCTGGCGCGGCTCGCGGAGGTGCGAGCCGCGTTGGACGAACTCTGGGGGGATCGCCTCGACGCCCTCAAGTCGAGGGCCGAAGCTCGCAGCCAACCCGATCGCCCTCGACGAACGCGGTCCGCATGAAGCTCGTCGAGAAACGCATCTTCATCGCCGCCAGCCCGTCCCGCGTCTACGAACTGCTCACCGATCGGGAGCTTCTCGTTGAGTGGATGGCACCGCACGCGGAGCTCGATGCCCGACCGGGTGGGAAGCTGACGTGGACACATGCCAATGGTGACAGCGTCGTCGGGACGTTCGTCGAACTCGTCCCCGCTCGCCGCATCGTGTTCACCTACGGCTGGAACCGCGAAGATGTCCGTATCCCACCAGGGTCGACCACCGTGGAGATCGACCTGCGTCCGCACGAGGGCGGCACCGAGCTCCACCTCGTCCATCGGGGACTCACCGAACCAATGGCCGATGCCCATTCCGGTGGATGGAGCAACTATCTCGCCCGACTGGCTGCGCTCGCGGAGGGTCGAGACCCCGGGCCCGACCCGTTGGCTGCCCAACACGTTCCCGCCGCGCGCGACCTCGAGACGCAATGAGCGCCCGAGCAGCGTCATCGAGCGGCGAGGAGCGGTTCTGGAGACTCGCCGATCCGCTCCTCACGCGAGCAGGTGTGTCCCGCTCGACCATGATGGGCTTCCCGTGCCTGCGCCTCGGCGGAGACTTCTTTGCCAGCTGTGATCGCCGCACCGGTCACCTGGTGGTCAAACTGAACGAGGAGCGCGTGACGGCCCTCATCGACGCGGGCAGGGCTGAGCCGTTCGCGCCCAACGGTCGCGCGTTCCGTGAGTGGGCGAGCATCCCGGAACGCTTCGCCCGGAGTTGGCCGGGATTGCTCGACGACGCGCTCCGCTGTTCCGCCGAGCGTCGGTCAACACCGCGGGCGTCGCGTACACGGTCGACGTGCGAGAACCTCGAGCGTCGGCGCGAAGGGACAGCGCACCCTCGACCGCGTTCGGAAGATCGCGCTCGCGTTGCCCGACGTGAGCGAACGGCTCAGCCACGGCGAACCCTGCTTCTTCGTGCGCGAGCGGCGGCCATTCTGTTACTTCCACGACGACCACAACGGCGATGGCCGGATCTCGTTGTGGTGCCCGACGCTGCCAGGCGTGCAGGAAGAACTCGTGACTGCCGAGCCGCAGCGATTCTTCCGACCGGCGCCATCCGCGAGCGGAACCTTCTCGACCTGGCTCGGCGTGTATCTCGACACCACGGGGACCAACCGGGTCGACTGGAACGAGATCAGCAAGATCCTCGAAGACGCCTATCGCAGCGCGGCACCCAAGGCCCTCATCAAGGAGCTCGAGAACAGGAGGACACGCTCGAGCCGGGCCAACCGAACGTGAGCGCGACTTGACGGTGTCCGTGGCAGACTTCCGAGTGAGACGACTCGAGGTGCCGAGGCAGCGGAGGACAGCACGGCAGTGCAGGTCGACGTCCAGACCGACATCGTCATCAGCCGGCCTGTGGATGTCGGTCGCGGCCTATGCCGCCGATCCGTCGAACGCACCGGAGTGGTACGACCGGATCGACTCGGTCGAGTGGAAGTCAACGCCGCCGGCAACGCTCGGCACTCGGGTTGCCTTCGTCGCACGGTTCCTCGGCCGGCGACTCGCCTACACGTACGAGTTCGTCGACTTCGTCCCCGGCGCGCACCTGGTGATGCGAACTGCCGAGGGCCCCTTTCCCATGGAGACCACCTACACCTGGTCAGAGGCCGGTGCGACGTCGACGCGCATGACCCTACGCAACCGTGGCCAACCATCCGGGTTCTCCAAAGCCCTCGCACCGTTCATGGTCCCGGCCATGCGCCGCGCCAACCGCAAAGACCTCGCGCGGATCAAGACGATCCTCGAGTCGATCTGAACCCGGACACGTACGACCCCTGCACCGACCGTTTCCGATCGGAATATCGGTCCGGTAAACCGACCACAGACTCCCCGCAGCTCAACGCTTCGCGCTGGTCTTCGCAGGACAGACGGCCATCCCGAAGGAAGGACCGACAGAGATGGGAGCGGCCAGGGCGCCGGTCCTGGTGTTGATCACCCCGAGGGTGGCATCGCCGAAGTCGGTGACGTACGCCTGCTTGGCATTCCGACTGACTGCCACGCTGGACGGATTCGTGCCTGCCGAGATCGGCGCCGAGACCGCGCCCGTCTTGGTGTCGATCACCGACACCGTGCCCTCGCCGAAGTTGGTCACGTACACATGCTTGCCGTCAGGGGTGACCGCGACTCCCTGCGGGTTCTTGCCCGTGGCAATCGGCGCCGACACCTTGCCGGTCTTGGTCGTGATCACTGACACCGTGCCGTCGTTGTAATTGGTCACGTACGCCTGTTTGCCGTCGGGGGTCACCGCTACGCCGATCGGACCCTTGCCGACGGTGATCGGGCTCGACACCACACCGGTCTTCGTGGTGATCACCGATACGGTGCCGTCGTTGTAGTTGGTCACGTACACCTGCTTGCCGTCAGGGGTCACCGCCGCGCCGAGGGGATAGCTACCGACGGTGACGGGACCGGACACGTTGCCGGTCGCAACGCTGATGACCGACACCGAGTTGCCGGTACCGGCCCCGACATTCGCGGTGTCGCCACCGTTCGTGACGTAAACGTGCTTCCCGTCGGGCGTCACGACGACCACTTCAGGCGCCGGGCCGACAGCGATTGGTGGCGAAACCTGGCCCGTGGCCGTGGTCACGATCGACACCGTGTCGTCACCCTTGTTGGCCACGTAGGCACGCGTGCCGTCGGGCGTGAAGGCGATCCCCTCAGGGATCTTGCCGACGGCGATCGGTGTCCCTGGCGTGCCGCTCACGGGATCGACGGCGACGACGGCATCGCCCGTGAAATTGCTCACGTAGACCTTGCCCGCGCAGGTGCTCGCCGCAGTCGAGCCATACGCCGCGACCGACGTGGTCCCGGTGACGCCGGCGGCCACGACGCTGATCACCAGCGCTGACCGCAGGCCTCGCCGTGCCTTCCCGAAGATCCCACTGTGCGTGTGCATACGCCCTCCTCGTCCCGGCGGGGCCGTTGCGCCCGTGCTGCCGTGGACTCTGACGGATGCCGTCTGCAGATCGTCGACAGCGCAACTACTGAGCGAGCAGCGGCGTACACGTGCGGTGGTACGCGACGTTCTTGCCCACGAGGGCGTTCCACTCGGCGGGGCTGAGGTCACGCCCGGCAACGTCGCACGCCGCCTGCACCCAGTTGGTCGTGCGCATCGACCACGTCTTGGTCCGTGCGATCTGGTACCGCGGGGCCGGTCCTGACGCGACCGTGTGCGTGAAGCGCGTCAGCCGGGTCACCGAGAGCGTCCGGTCATGAGGGCCGAAGCTCACCGCCAGCTGGTCGTTGAAGTCGGTGATGTCGTCCTCGACGTCGCGGGGATCGACACCGGTGGCGGCGGCCTCCAGGTCGACGCCACCGAACCGACCGATCTCGTCGCCGGTTCGGGCGCTCCACACCTCGAGGCCGGTCGAGCCGTGGAAGAGCGCGACGTACGCGCCGTCGTGGCTGAAGCCGACCGCGGGGCTTGCGCCGCATCCGCACTCCACGATGAGTCCGCTCGGGCTCGTGAGCACCTGTCGCACTGCACCGGTGCGGACGTCGATGAGATCGATGTCCCCCGACCAGTGCACCGCGGCCACCGTCCGATTGTCCGGCGCCACGCCCAACCGGACGAGATTGTCGATGGTGACGGTCTCCCCCTTCGCCCGGGTACGACCGGTCGCGGCGTCGAGGAACGCGAGCGGGTTGTACGACTGCGGGAGGACGATCGCGGTGCCGTCGGGCGTCAGCATCGGGCCGATCGGCTCGTCGGATCGGGCTTCAGTCCACGGTCGCTTCCAATCGGGCGTCGACCGGTTCGACGACAGATCCCACGACAGCAGCGTCGGATCGCAGCCGAGCACCACGCGACCGTGGCCCGCGGTGCCTGCGAAGCTCAGGTCGTGCGACGGCACCGACGCGCACTTGGCCGGCACGCCGGTGAGCGTGCGCTGGGCGCGCCCGGTTGCCGGGTTCCAGATGGTGATGCCGCGGTTGGTCAGGACGGCGATCGAGCCGCTCGCGCTCATGGCCGACGCCCACGTCGCGGAGGCGTTCGGCGCAGTGTCGTTCGGCGGGAGGTCGGGCGACGCCAGGCCGAGCCGTCGCATCGCCGAGGTCATGTCGACCGAGCGGCCTTCAGCCGACAGCAGGACGTTGCGACCACGGCGAACGAGATTCGATGACGACGCGAATCGCGGCGCACCGAACTGCGACCAGTCGGCGACGGCCAGCGTGCCGAGCCCGGACGGGTACACCACGTGCGGCCGCCTCGGGTCGATCGCGATCGGCGTCACGAGGAGCTCGTGGGTGAGCAGCGGGAAGTCGGTCAGCATGTGCCCATCGGAGGTGTCGAGCACCTGGGCGTTCGTCCCCGGTGCGATCACGAGGTCGATGCCGAATCCGCGCTTGGTCACGTTGCCGGGAGGTTGGATCACGAGCACACGGAGGTCGGGCGATACGGCGAGCACCGTCTGATCGGCACCCACCGGAGATGCCCCGACCTGGGCGCCGGTGGCGGCGTCGAACGTCGCGATGGCGCCGTCGTGGGCGCGCGACGCGACCGAGCTCACTCGACGTCCGTCCGCCGAGTAGACGATTTGAGCGAACAACGGCTGGCTGTCGGGATCGAAGATGCCGCCCTTGTCCGAAGACCCTCGGTGAGCCGCGACGCGCACGCTCGGCGCGCCGGTGGAGGTGTCGACGAGTTCGAGGTCGAGCGTCGCCCCACCGTTCCCGGTCGCGCTGATCGCGAGCTGTCGGCCGTTCGGCGAGAATGACAAACCCAGGATGACACCGGCGACCACGAGCTGCTGGCCGATGCGGGCGTGCCGGTGGACATCCCACAGGTCGACCGTGCTCGTGGACGACCCCGAGCGCGTTGCTCGACACCGCGAGCACGCCCGTGTCGGTCAGCGCCAGGTGATTCCAACCGGCGACGATCGTCGCGGGCGGGTTCCACCGCACGGGCGCGTTCTGCCGGAGATCCCACAGGCGGATCGCCTGCCCGCGGGTCACGAGCAACCCGGCGTCGTTGACCGCGAACTCCACCGGCCCGGTGTCGGGGACGGCCGGTTGGTGGGCGATCGGGCGCCGGGTGGCTGCGTCCCACACGCGCAGCCCGCCCAGGTTGGAGTTCGAGACGAGGTACTTCCCGTCCGGGGAGTATCGGATCAGCGACGGCGTCCCGACCTGGCCGTCGAGATATCCGGCGAGCGACGGCGTGGCCGCGACTGATCGCAGCAGGCAGTCGCGCGCCTCCTGGGTTGCGCTGCCGTTCGTCGTCTTCGCCGCGAGACGCTGCGCCTCTACCGCGAGGAGCAGACCGGCCGCGCCGCGATTGGTGCTGACCAACGTGTTGGCCTTCGACGCGAGACCGCGCGCCAGCGCCTCGTCCTGTGCGCTCGTGGCCCGGTCGGCATTCGACGCCGCATTCTGGCGTTGCGTGAGCGCGAACACCCGCCACGAGCGCGACCACCAACAGGATCGCGGTCCCGACGAGAAACCTTCGCAGTCGCCGGTTCTGCTGCGCCGCGGCAACCGCGCGCGCCTCGCCCTCCGTTCGTTCCCGATCGGCGAGCTGACGGCTTGCGGTGAGGAACTCGCGTTCGGCGGTGCCGAGCGCGATCACGTGGGCGACGTCGTCGGCCGCGACCAGTCGCTGCCCACGGTACAGCACCGACTCGTCGCGGCCCTGCTCGCGCCATTCCTCCGCCGCGACCGCGAGGCCGCGCCGGACTCGGATGGCGTCGCGATCTTCGTCGATCCACTCGCGCAGGCGGGGCCATTCGCGCAGGAGCGCCTCGTGCGCGACCTCGATCGGTGGGCTCGCGGGTGATCGGATGGTGGTCGGTGACCAGCAGCCGGTTGGCGAGGTACGCGTCGATCACCGCGGGCTCGACGTTCGCCGAGCTCGTCACTCGTCGCACGCCGGCGGAGGTCCTCGTTGTCGTCACCGGGCGTGACGAGTTGCGTGAACAGCCGACGCACGTCGGGTGCGCTCGGCGGGACCTGCTCGGTGTACAGCTGTTCGGCCCGCGCCGCGAGCGCGCCGCCGATCCCGCCGAGCTCGTGGTAGGCGTCGGCTGGTCACCGTCGCGTCGACGCGGCGCTCGAACAGCTCGGTCAGCGTGAACTGCAGCAGCGGGAGCGCACCGGGCCGGCTCGACGACGTCGCCGACCATCGTGGCGACGAGCCCGGGCTCGAACTCGCACCCCGACCCGCTCGGCGGGCGCGACGATCGCGTCGGTGCAGCTCGGCCGCCGTCATCGGCGTGACCGCGAACGTGGAGCGGCTGACGACCGGGCCGAGGTCCGGGTGCTGGAGCGGCCGGTCGTAGAGGTCGGCCCGCAGGGTCACGACGACCCGCAGCACGTCCTGCGCATCGTCGGCGTGCACCAGCAGCTCGGCGAAGCGATCGCGGATGGCATCCGACGGGACGAGCGTCCACAGCTCCTCGAACTGGTCGATCACCAGCACGAGCTGCTCGCCCTCGCTCGACGAGATCGGCCGCGACGGCGACAAGACCGCCGGGCGTCGCGCAGCCGTTCGCCGATCGCATCACCGTCGGCCACCGTGGCGACCCGCCGCAGCGCGGCCTCGAACTCGGCGAAGCGGTTCGATCCCGGGCACCATCGACACGACGAGCGCGCCACGTCGCCGGAGCTCCGGCACGAGCCCCGGCGTGCACGAGCGAGCTCTTGCCCGAACCGGATGGTCCGACGACCGCGACGAACGGCGTCGGCGCTGACCGCTGTCGACGAGGCGGTCGACGAGCTCGTCGCGACCGTGGAACTCGGCCGCGTCGGCTTCGCGAAACGCCCGCAGACCCTTGTAGGGGTTGACGCGCGATCGCGGGCAGGCTGGTGAAGCGTCGACGGCCGCGGCGCGCGTGGCCGGCTCGAGGTCGAGATCGCCGGTGGTACGCACCGCCTCGCCGTCGTCTGCCGCGATCACGCGTCGCGCCAGGCCTCGGCGAACGCGGTGACGTCGGGATAGCGGTCCGACGGATGCGGCGCAGTCGCTCGCCGGAGCACGGCGTCGAGCGCCGATGGCGCGTCGACGTCGTCGGGAAGCGCCGGCACCGCGGCGGCGAGCTTCACCCGCAGCACCTCGGTGGCCGTCGATCCCGCGAACGGTGCCCGTCCCGTGAGCGCCTCCCACGCTACGACCCCGAGCGCGTACTGGTCCGACGCCGGCGACGACGCCGAATCGCGCGGCCTGCTCGGGACTGGCGTACAGCGGCGAGCCCGCCGAGCGGAGGTCGAGGCCGTCGTCGTCGGACGCGTCGTCGAGCACCGCGATACCGAAGTCGGCGAGGTAGCTGTTGCCGGCGTCGTCGAACAAGACGTTGGCCGGCTTCACGTCGCGGTGCACGACGCCCACCGCGTGCGCGGTCGCGAGCGCGCCGCTGACCTCTTCGACGACACGGGTCGACGTCGGCAAGCTGCAGCGGACCCTCGGCGATGCGCGTCGGCGAGCGAACCACCTCGCAGGAGCCGGAACACCAGGAATGCACCACCGGGTCGACGCCAGTAGTCGTACAGCGGCACGACGTGCGGATGCTCGATCCGCGCCACGAGCTGTGCTTCGGCCTCGAACCGCTGGATGAAGCGCGGGTCGTCGGCCAGTTCGGCCCGCACGACCTTGACTGCGACCTCACGGCCGACGCTGGGTTGCACGGCGCGGTACACCGCGCCGAACGCGCCCTCGACCGATGATCTCGCCGAGCTCGTAACCCGGGACGGCCTCGCGTCGACGCCGGTGCGAGCGACGGGATCGCCGAGGGTGATGCGCTGGTCGAGCTCGACGAGCGCGTCGCTCGGCGGCAGGCCGGTCTCGTCGGCAAGGTAGTCCGCGTAACCGACGGTACGTGCGAAGCGCTTCGGCCTGGCGCCCCGACAGGTACAGCGCCCGCATCAGGAGCTCGACGAAGCGTTCGCGCATCGGCTGTTCGGCGACGAGCTGCTCGAGATCGGCGACGGCTTCGCCGTAGCGACCGTTCTCGATGAGGTGCTCGGCGCGCTCCTCCAGCGCCACCAGTCGCAGCTCCTCCAGCCGCGCCGCTACTGGTCGCAACCACCATTCGTCGGCGTCGTCGCCGAACGCGCGGCCCGACCAGAAACTGAGCGCATGGTCGTACGCGGCGACGGCGCCGTTCACGTCGGCGACCCGCGCGCCGCGGCGAGCGCGAGCTCGAAGTCGGCGGCGTCGTAGCTCGCCCCGTCGAGCACCAGCTCGTATCCGTTGTTCCGGGTGACGAGGTGTTCGGCACCGATCACGCCCCGGAGGCGCGACACGTACGACATCACGGTGCGGCACGCGCCGTCGGGCGCAGCGTCCTCGGGCCAGATCGACTCGACCAGCCGGTCCGCACTGACCACCGAGTCGTGATCGGCCAGGAGCGCCGCGAGCAACTTCCGTTGCTGCTGACCGCCGAGAGCGACCGCTTCGCCGTCGTGCAGCGCGCCGACCGTGCCGCGCAGGACGGTGAACCGCACGCCCTGCTGCACCTGCATGACGCCAGTATCAGTCATTTCGGACCGACCAGTCGATCGGGTGGACGGCGTACGCACCGACGTGGTCGTCGAGCGGCAGGTAGCGCGTCGTCGCCGAAAGTCACGTCGCCGCGTGATTCGACGATTTGGCGGACGAGCGACGACACGAGGATCTCCGCACCCCTCGCTTGGTTCGCGATCCACGCCGCGAGCTCGATCGGCCGGCCGAAGAGCTCGCCACTCTCCTCGAGACCTTCGGCCGTGTGCATCCCGATGCGGATTCGGAGCGCGTCGGCGGGTCGTGAGCGGCCATGGGCTGCGAGCGCGCCCATGATCTCGACCGCGCACCGTGCGGCGTCACGGGCACTGGGGAACACGAACATGAAGGCATCGTCGTACGCCAGGACCTCGGTGCCGTGGCCGCGTTGCACGTGTTGTCGCATCACGCGGTTGTGAAACCCGAGCAATGCGGCCCAGCCGGCGTCATCGAGCCGTTCGCGGCGGCGAGGAGCGCGGTCGATGTCGGAGAACACGATGGTGAGGGTTCCCTCCGCTCGGAGCCACGGGGCGAACGGCCGAACCGCCGCAGCCGCCGCGACGACACCGATCGACGTCGGCGAGCCTGCATACAGGATGCCATGGCGACGTTTGCCGTCGCGGTCGAGCACTGCGAGCTGGCACTGGCCGAACCGCACGACCTGACCAGGCCGCAGCACTGCCGGGCCCGCGAGACGCTCACCGTCGATCGCAGTGCCGTTCGTGCTGGCGAGGTCCTCCACGATCACCCGGCCGCCGTCCGAGGTCAGCCGCAGGTGGCGGCGTGACAGCTCCCGGTCCGCGAGGATGACGCCGTCGCAGTCACGCCCCACGTCGATCGAGTCGTCGAGCACCAGATGCAGCGGCGTGCGCCCTGGCTCGCGGATCTCGATCGTGGGCGCCGTGTCGGCGGTCATGACCTGAGCCTGACTGCGCCTGTCTGCAGTTCGTCTGCACCGCACGCACCGGTGTCGACGAACTGCAGACGATGGAGTCCACAGTCGCGTCGACGTCGGGTCGTCGACCCGCAGGAAGAAGGGACTGCTCATGAAGCGCTTCATTCCCGTGTGCGTCGCGGTACTCGTCGCCGCGGCATCGATCTCGGTCGCGACACCGTCGTATGCGGCCAAGGGCGGCGTCAACCGGCCCTTCTTCGCGGTCGGATCATTCGTCTGCACTGATCAAGGCTGTCAAGGCGGCTCGGGATGGGCCACGCACCTCGGCCGCTTCACGATGGCGAGCGATGAAAACCTGTTGACCGCGGCCAATGGGGACCAACTCGCGAGCGCGGTCGACTGGAGCACGTTCGACTACGCCTACCCAGGCGATTTTCCTTGCACGCCGAACGAGTTCCGTGTCCGCTTCTCGGCAGCGTTCGCCGGTGGCACCGGCCGCTTCGCCCACGCGGGCGGTGGCTACACACTCACCCTCTGCAGCAGCGACGAGAGCCATTATCGCTTCTTCGACGTCGGAACGATCAACTACTGACAACGCAACGACTGAGCACGTGAGTGGGTGCCGCGGAGGAAGACCCTCCGCGGCACCTGAAGGCACCTCTCAACGGCCTGACGGCGGAGAACCGCAGGATCCCCATCGAGCGGTCGTCCCCCGCGCGCTCAGCGGGGGAGTGTCGGCTTGACGGTAGTCGTCATATGTATGATGATCATAAGTATGAAGGAATCGCGGGAGCGCGTGGAGCTCCTGGATGTGGGCGCCGGTGCGCCGGTCCGCCGGGTCCCGTTGGCGCTGGCTCGCCGCTTCCTCCAGATCTGCACGACCGCCGGAGCTGAGGCGGTGAGCACGGCAGGCCTGACGCCGCAGGAGTTTGCGGTGATGGCCTACGTGAACTCCACCGACGGCGAGCCCGACCTGGACCAGAGCGCGCTCGCGGCGCGGCTCGGGGTCGACCGCAACAGCACGAGCCTGCTGGTGGGGAGCCTCGAAACCAAAGGCCTCGTCACGCGGCGGGTCAGCGACGCCGATCGACGGGCGCGGCTCATCCGGCTCACGCCGAAGGGCGAGCGGTTGCTCAACAAGCTCCACCCACCCGCGCTTGCGTTGCAGCAGCAGATCCTTGACGTGCTCGATCCCGCGGAACGCGAGCTCTTCATCGACATGCTCGTGCGGGTCATCGAAGCGAACGCCGAGCGCGCTCGACCGGGGACAGGCCGGCGCACGCGCAATGGCAACGGTCGAATCAGTACCTGATGAGAGAGAGGGAGTCGTCATGCGAATTCAAGCCCGACCCGAACCCGTCGACCTCGATCCCGCCCGAACCGCGATGCTCGTCATCGACATGCAGAACGCATTCGGCTCACCCGGAGGAATGTTCGACCGAGCCGGCGTACCCATCGCCAGCATCCAGGAGGCAGTCGCGCCCACGCGTGCGGCCGTCGACGCAGCCCGGCAAGCCGGACTGAAGATCATCTACCTCAAGATGGGCTTCCAGGCCGACCTGTCCGACCTCGGAACCAACGGCGGCGCACAGGAGCACTTCTTCGCGCACATGGGCATCCCCGACGGTGTGCTCACTCGAGACGAGTGGGGCTCTGACATCCTCGACGAGCTCACCCCGGCCCCCGACGACACCGTCGTATACAAGACGCGCTTCAGTGGCTTCTACGAGACCGAACTCGACGACCTGCTTCGCGCCGACCGGATCACGCACCTCATCGTCACCGGCTGCACCACCAGCATCTGCGTTGAGTCAACCGTGCGCGACGCCTTCTTCCGCGACTACCACTGCATCGTCCTCGAAGACTGCACCGCGGAGCCCATGGGTGCCAACCTGAGTCGCAGCAACCACGACGCCACCCTCCTCCTCGTAGAACGCGTCTTCGGATCGGTCTCGACGGCTGCCGACCTCATCGACATCGACCTCCTCGATGGGGAAGTGATCGCGTCGCGGTAGACGCCGGCCAAACCAGGTGCCCCGCCAGAGGTGGTATGGGCCTTCGCCCTGCACGAGCCCGACGCGAGTCCGATCACTCGGCTCGGCGTGACCGCCATGCGTCGGCGCGGAAGTCCACATCTACGGTGACCTCTCCCTCGACACCAAGAAGGTCTCGAAGGAGTCGCCGCGCTTGGCCAACGACCTGCTCGCGTTGAACGTCGGGCATCGTGATGATCCAACTCAGCGTCCCGAGCAGACCGATCAGATCGTCGGCGTTGAGAGGAACGGTCCAGTTGAAAACCCTCTGCCCAGGTTCATCGAAGGGCATTCCCGCAGGGATGGTCAAGACGAACTCGGGACGCAACGAGTCGCCCAAGATGAGGTTTCCCAAGTCCGAAGCGCCCGCCGTCTCTCGGGCGAGCATCGCGCGGGCTTGGACCATGAACGCACCCTCAGGATCGGGTCCGGACCAGATCACGCCCAGAACACCACCTGGCACGAGAACGCGGGCAACCTCCGTGAGAGCAGGTACCGGATCGACCCAGTGCCACGATGAGGATGCGAGTACCGCGTCAGCGGAGGCGTCCGGAAGCGGAATCGCCTCAGCCTTCCCGCTGAGCGCGACTGCTTCGGGAACCCGCTCCACCAGAACCGCGCGCATTCTCTCGTCTGGCTCAACGGCAACAACTTCACTCGCTTTTTCCACCAGGAGTCGTGTCAACGCGCCAGTTCCTGCTCCGAGGTCCACGACCTTGCCGACATGAGTCGGCAGCAACCAGTCCACCGACTCGAGCGGCGGACCGGGACGGAAGCGTTCGTAGTGCGATGCAACAGTCCCGAAGCTCCGGGCGCGCTCTTCGTTGGGCGGCGTCGGTGACTGCGACTCCACACGCTCCTCGGTCATGGCTTACCTGTCGATGGTTTCGATCAGCCTGCGGTGAGGAAGGTGTGGACCTCGTGGAACGTCATGGCCGGTGCGGGCATGCCGACCTCGGCGGTGATCGGCCCGATCTTCTCTTCCGCGAACTTGTCGAACACCTCTCTGGTCTCCCAGACGTCGACGATGAGCAGGCCGTCGTCAGTCTTGGCCACCCAATGGAACTTTCCTCCGGGGGGAGTCGCGCCCCCGGGGCTCAAGCCCATCTTCTTGATCACTTCGTCGTATTGGGCGAGCGTCGCGCCCTTGAACTCCATGACGATTCCGATTGGCATCGTGCCCCCTTCTTCGTGAGCGTTCCTTGCCGCATCCTCGCGCTCGCCCGCATGCAGACGCCATCCGAAGCGGCGGTTCGCGACGCGATCGGCGACCGTGTCGAGCGAGCCCTCAATTCGCGCGGGCGTCGCGCGCTTGGAGCCGCTGTAAGCCGTCATACGCCGCGTACTTGTAGGCATCAGCCCGCGTCGGGAAGTTGAAGGTGGTGTCGATGAACTCGTCGATGACGCCACCGCGGTGCAGCACTGCTTGGGCCACGTGAATGAGTTCGGTGGCCTCCTCGCCGAGGATGTGTGCTCCGACGAGCACCCGGTCCGACGCCCGGAACACCAGCTTGACCAGGCCGTCGGTGGAACCGGCGATCATCGCGCGGGCGTTCGCGGTGAAGAACGCGCGGCCCGTTTCCACATCTTCGCCCACGTTGCGCGCAGCGTCTTCGGTGAGTCCCACCATCGACACCTCGGGCAGCGTGTAGATCCCCGTCGGGACCACTGGGTCGAGTGTCTCCTTGAACGGGATGTCGAACGCGCGGCACATCGCGATGCGCGCCCCTTCCATCGCAACCGACGCGAGCCCGGGCGGGCCGGTCACGTCGCCTGCCGCATAGATGCCGGCGACGGTTGTGCAGAAGTTGTGGTCGACGCGCACGCGCCCGCGCGCGTCGACCACGACACCCGCGTCGTCGAGCCCGAGCCCCTCGACGTTGCCGGAACGGCCACCTGCGTGGAGCAACACATCAGGATGCAACGTTTCGCCGCCGACCCGCACGACGAGACCCGCGTCCTCGCGTTCGATCGAGTCCACCTGACAGCCGAGCAGCAGCTGCGCGCCCGAATCCCGCAGGCTGTCGGCGAGGGCATCAGAGATCTCGTGGTCGAGCAGTGGCAAGAGACGAGCGCCGCGTGACACGAGTGTGACCTGTACCCCGAGGTGGGCGAAGATCGACGCGTACTCGGCACCAACCGCTCCGCCGCCCACCACCACGAGGTGATCGGGCAGTCGCTCGATCGACAGGATCGTCTCCGAGTCGTACACGTCGGCGTCGTCGAAGGGCACGTCGTGCGGGTGGTATGGGCGCGAACCGGTCGCGAGCAAGATCCGCTTCGCCCGCAGTGTGCGCTCGTCGCCGTTGTCGTCGGTGACGACCACCGCGAGATCGGATCCGAGACGCGCAGCTCCGTGCACCAGCGCGACGCCGTGACGCTCGAAGTTTGCCGCCACCGCGCCCTGCATCGTCGTGACCACATCGGTGATGCGCGCGGCGCAGACGGTTCATCACGAGATCCGGGGCGAGGCTGATGCCCACGCCGTACACATCGCGGCGTGACCACCCGGTCAGATACACCGCGGTGTCGCGCAGCGCCTTCACCGGCACGCCCGACACCGCGATCGCCGAGCCGCCGACGTCGGAGCGCCGCTCCACCACGGCCACCGAGTGGCCGAAGTACGCCGCCTGGCTCGCGCCCTTGTCACCCGCCGGCCCCGAGCCGATCACCACCAGGTCGAACTCGTCCATCACCGGCGGACCCTACCAAGGGGTCATCCTCGACTACACCGGCGGGCGGCGCCCTGGTCGCGCGCCGCAGGTGGCTCTCGATGCGCGGTCAGTCGAAGGCAGCAAGGCATTCCTCGATGCACGAGCGGGCGTAGTCCACGGCCTGGAGCGGCGTCATCGCGCCGCCGCGGGCGCGGAGGGATGCCACCTGAGCGGCGTCGAGCCGGGCCTCGATCGTCTCGGTGGCGCGGGCCCGTGTCACCGCCATGGCCCCGAACTTGGCCAGGCTCAGGGTTCAGCGCTTCGACCACGCCGTACAGCGTGCAACTCACTTCGGGCACCCGAGCCGCGATCGCACCCGCCAAGGCCTCGGTCAAGACCGCCTGGTTCAAGCGCATGGCAATGAACTGCCGAAAGGCACGATCGCAGAGGCGCAGCGTGAGGAGCTCGTCGGCGAGGTTGGCGGCGACGATGGCCCCGAGCATGTGGCCCACGTCGCTCGCCGGGAGGTCGGGATACCGCTCCCACACCGCCTCGGCCTCGACGAGATGCTGCCGGGCGGCCTCCGGATCGTCGTCGAGCACCGCGAGCGCCGAGCGCAGCGAGCGCGCCGGGAAGCGCGACGACGTTGCCGTTGGCGCGCGCGACATCGAGCGCCTCCCGCGCGTTCGCGACGGCGGACTCGCGCTGACCGAGCGTCGCCTGCTGCGCCGCGAGTCCCGTGAGGTGAACACTCAGGTCGTAGGGAGCGGAGTTCCGACGGGCCCAGTCGACCATTCGCTGCTCCACCGCACTCGCGGTCTCGATGTCGCGGACCACGGTCGCCATGAGCATGCGGGTCTGCATGACGTGCAGCGTCGTGACGTCGTCGGGATCGCCGCAGAGCTGCTCCGCCTCGGCGAGGTGGGCTTCGGCACGATCGAAGTCACCGCAGTTGCATGCCGACCAACCGGCCACCGCAGCCACGAGCGACAGCCGATCGGAGTCGGATCGGCGCACCACCGCCAACGCCTCCTCGGCCTTGTCGAAGACCGTCCCGACGGCGAAGAAGATGCTGAGCGGGCTCGTCGCTGCTGCACACACGATGGTGACGACGTCGTCGGACCGCTCACGCTCGAGCGCCCAGGCGAAGGCGACGCGCACGTTCTCGGTCTCGCGCTCGACGCGTCGGATCCACTCCAGCTGTTCGGAGCTCTGCAGGCGCGAGCGCGGCACGCTCCAGGAAGCCCGGAGAAGTACGCGGCGTGGCGATCGCGCACGTCGACGATCTCGTCGGGATCCATGCGCTGCTCGGCGTACTGGCGGATCGTCTCGAGCAGTCCGTACGCCGGGTCGGGACCGTCGGTGTACGACGACGACGAGCGACCTCGCGACCAGGCTCGACACGAGATCGAGCACGTCGTCGGCCTCGACGTCGCCGCCGCTGCACACCGCCTCGGCCGCTTCGAGGGTGCACGTGCCCGCGAAGACCGAGAGGCGGCCGAGCACCATCTGCTCCGGAGCCGAGAGCATGTCGTAGGACCAGTCGATCGCCGCGCGCAGCGTCGCGTGACGCTCGATCGCGCCCCGCTCCCCACCGGCAAGGAGGCGGAACCGTTGGTCGAGGCGAGCCGCGATCTGCGTCGGTGACAGGGCGGTGATCCGCGCCGCGGCGAGCTCGATCGCCAGCGGGATGCCGTCGAGCCGCGCGCAGAGCTCGGCGATCGCGTCCAGGTCGGCCGGCACGGGTTCGAAGTCCCGCCTTGGCGTCGCGGGCACGCTCCACGAACAGCTCGCTCGCCGCCTGCGGTTCGAGCGACGGCACCGCGACGATCCGTTCGCCGCGGATGGCCAGGCCCTCACGGCTCGTCGCCAGGATGCGGAGACGCTCGCACTGGGGCAGCAGCGCGCGGACGACGCGTGCGACCCCGTCGAGCAGGTGCTCGCAGTTGTCGAGCACCACGAGGATCTCCTTCGAAGCGAGGAACTCCGTGAGCGCGTCGATCGGATCGAGCTCGGGACGGTTGGGGGCGCGCAACGTCGCCGAGACCACCGTCGCCACCGTGTCGGGATCGCGCACTCGCGCGAGCTCCACGACCCACGCGCCATCGCGGAAGGCGGGCGCCGCCTGTGCCGCGACCTCCAGGGCCATGCGCGTCTTGCCGACACCCCCGACGCCGGTGAGCGTGACCATGCGAGCGTCGCCGAGCAGGTCGACGGCGTCGGCCACCTCCTCGTGCCGACCGACGAAGGAGCTCACTGCGGCGGGGAGGTTGCCGGTGAACGCGGCTGCCGTCATGAGCGGCGGGAAGTCGCGGGCGAGGCCCGGACCCTCGAGTTGGTACACCGCGATCGGCTGCGACACACCGCGAACCCGGTGCTCGCCCAACGCCACGAGCTCGAACCCGTCGTCCATCGAATCGGCGACGATGCCATGGCTCGCCCCCGACACGACGATCTGGCCTCCGTGGGCGAGGCCCATCAACCGCGCCGCCCGGTTGGCTGCCGGCCCGTAGTAGTCGCCGTCTCGCTCCTGCGCCTCGCCCGTGTGCACACCCATCCGCACGCGGACAGCGCACGCCGTCGGGCCACGACGTCGACTCGAGCGTCGACTGCGCGTCGCGCGGACGCACGCAGGCAGTCGTGCGCGGTCGCGAACACGCAGTGGAAGCCGTCGCCGGTGGTCTTGACGACGTGGCCGTCGGTGCTCGACGATCGCAGCGCGGACGATCGTCGTCGTGACGGGCGAGCGCGTCGCGCATCGCGTCGGGGTGGTCCTCCCACAGGCGCGTCGAACCCTCGATGTCGGTGAACAGGAACGTGACCGTCCCCGACGGCAACTCCGCCACCCCGACTCCTCTCACCGACGGCGCCCGAGCGGCAAGTCAACCAGACGAACCGGACCACCGTCATCGAGATGGCGACTGTCTTCATTTCTTCGTCGCTGCGGTCACTCGCGCAATTGCTCGGCGGGTCAGCTTGCTCGCGACGGAGGCAGCTGCCGACGAGGTGAGCACCGGCCCGTCGGTTGGCGGATTGATCACGTCGATCTCGATGGTTCGCAAGCTCGGATTGGTTGTGCTTCGTGCGTGAGCGCTGGGGCTGCCGGGATCGAGGGTCGGTGTCGCGACGTAGCCCTCCCATCCCTTCGGGAGGTCGGTGATCGGAGCGGTGGTCCCGTTCTTCGCGTCTTGAGACTGAATCGTTGCGTAGCCGGACGCGGCGGCACCCGGAAAGAAGACGACGTGGACCGCGAACCCGGTACCTTCCGCTCCGTGTTGGATATCGCAGATCGTGGGATCGGACGTGATGATGTGCAGCTTCAGCGGTTTGGGCAAGACTGCGTTCACATCCTTGGCTGAGGTGCCGAGGCATGGTGTCGAAGCCCCCGCGTACGCCGATTCGGGCGCAACGGCCGCACCAGTCAGCGAGAACGCAACCGCGATGACCGACCCGACGACAATGGCGCGACGTTTGCCCACTCGCGTGCAGCTGACCATTTCGCCCCCCTCGTTCTGCTCAAGGCACCACTGCAGAACACGCAGATCGTAGCGTGGCGCGCTGGATGTCGGGTTCCGGTCACGGGTAGCGTTGTTGGTGGCCAGAGGCGCGGAAAGGCGGCGCGATGAACCGGTTGCGGGGCGCGGTGCTGGGGATCGCGGTGTTGGTCGCAGTGTCGGCGGGGACGGCGGTTCCATCGGGAGCGGTGAACGATCGCCGTACGCCGAGCGCGGTCGAGGCCAAGAAGAAGCCGAAGCCGAAGAAGGCCTTGAGAGCCTGCAAGCTGCTGACGGTCGCAGAGATCACGGCTGCGCTCGGTATTGCACCAACGGAACCACCGACGACCGATGTGCCTGGTCAGTGCTACTACTCCGCCCCTGACCACTTCAACTTCATCAACATTTCCACGGCGACTCTGGTGGTCCCACCGAGCGGGTGGGTTCAGCAAGCACGAGGCGCGAATGCGACCATTCCCGTCGCGGGCATCGGCGATCAGGCGTTCCGTAGCGCGGACAATGGGACGATCATGGTCCGCAAAGGAAAACAGGCCGTGCGTATCGACCAGTATCTCCCGGGCCTCAGCGAGACCGTGATCGAAAGCCTCGGGAAGAGCGCGACCAGCCGCTTGTAATTGTCCCGGCGTCCCGGGATCAGCCGTCGAGCACGACTGCGAGCCAACGCACGGATTGCCGTGCCGCGGCGAGCGCAGCATCTTCGGTCGGGTATTCGCGTTCCGAGAAGTACCGCGACGGGCGTCCATGCGCCCATGTCTTCGGGGTCTCGCCGGAACTCCTCGAAGCCGAACGTCCCGTCGGGTCGGGAGAAGATGTCGACGCACCGATCAGCCGTCGGCGTCGTCGGGCTGGCGAGCACGGTCCAGGACTTGTCGAGGCGTGCAGACATGTGGTGACGGTATTCCTCGGCTCGGCGGCGACGGAAACGATTTGGTAGCTCGAATTCGGCCGTAGCATCTTGGGGTAGTGACGCGGCGGGGTCGGACGGCTGCTGGCGAGCGGTAGGGACGGCGACATCTTCGAGTACGGACCCGGCCTCGTGTTGCGGAGGACGACGCGACGGGCGCAGCCTCGAGCATGAAGCTCGCGTCATGCGCTTCGTGGCCGAGCGTAACTATCGGGTGCCTGCCGTCGAGGAACTGCGTGCCGGTGGTACCGAGCTGGTGATGGAACGCATCGATGGCCCGATGATGATGGATGTCATGGTGCGCAAGCCGTGGATGATGGCGCGCTACGCGTCGATGCTCGCCGATCTGCATGACTCGCTGCACGAGATCCTTGCTCCGGACTGGCTGGCGCAGCTTCCCGACGGTGGTGACCGCCTGGTCCATCTTGATCTGCACCCGATGAACGTGATGTTGTCGACGCGTGGCCCGGTCGTGATCGACTGGACCAACGCGGCGCGTGGCGACGCGCTCGACCGACACATCGCTCACCTACGTCCTGTTGACGTGCCCGCAGATGCCGGCGCCGTGTGTGGTGCGCGTGCTGGCGCGACCGGCACGAGTGTTCCTGGCGAGGACGTTCGCGAGCCGGTATCGCGGTCCGGCGTTCGATGCACACCTCGCGGTCGCAGGGGAGATGAAGGCGCTCGACCCACACATGTCGCCGACCGAAGTCGCCGCGTGTCAGCGCTTGGCGGCTCGCGCTCGACGCAAAGCCGCTGGCTGAGAGGTCACTTGACGGGTCAGGGCACATCTGCGTCGTCTGTGCGAAGATGGCGCCAACGACGAGGGGGACGACGTGGCAGGGACTGAGGATCGGGCGGCACCCGAAAGCGGCGCAGACGACGCTGCTCTTGCCGAGAGAACCCGCCACTACATCGCCGAACGGTTCGAGACCTTCGAGGCGACGGTCGAGGACTTCCAGGACTCTTCGCAGGAATGGCGACGCTTGTGCTGCGAGTTGCTCGGCACGTTCTTCCTGGTCCTGGTCGCGGCCGGCGGCGGGATGATGGGCCAAGCGTTTCCGGGCACGATCAGTCGCACCGCGGCAGTCGTGGCGCCCGGCCTGATGGTCTTGGCGATCATCCTTGCCGTCGGCAAGATCTCCGGCGCTCACCTGAACCCCGCGGTCAGCATCGCGTTCGCATCGCGAGGCGATTTCCCCTGGTGGCGAGTGCCCGGCTACGTGATCGTTCAGCTGGGGGGCGCGGCCCTCGCCGCGTGGTTCCTCCAGGCGGTCGTGCACGTCTCCGCGGTCTACGGCTCGAACTATCCGGCGGCGCATTTCTCCGGCGGTGACGCGTTCTGGATGGAGGCCGTGCTCACGTTCGGTCTCGTCACCGTCATCCTCGGGACGGCATCCGGTGCCCAGAACGTGGGGGTGATCGGAGCGTTGGGCGTCGGTGCCTACATCGCGCTTGCCGGTCTGTGGGGCAGTCCGATTTCCGGCGCGTCGATGAACCCGGCGCGCACCTTCGGCCCGGATCTCGTCGGCGCCGATTTCACCTCATACTGGGTGTACGTGGCGGGTCCTCTGGCCGGTGCCATCGTGGCGGTCGGCACCGCGTACGTGCTCAGGGGCCGCGGTGGGGGCCGGTCCGGCTCTGCCGCAGCGCAAGGCGCGTTGTTCACCGAGGCGCAGAAGTCCGACCAAGCCTGAGGGCCGTCGCGCCGCGAGCTCGGGGCAGCACCGGGCGCGGTATCTTGCGCGGTCATGGCAACGATCTATCACGACGCCGACGGGGATCTCGGAGCGCTGGGCGGCCTGTCGGTCGCAGTCGTCGGTTACGGGAACCAAGGGCGTTCGTGGGCGCTGAACCTGCGTGATTCCGGCTGCGACGTGCACGTGTGCGTTCGGGCGGACTCGTCGCGCGAGCAGGCCGAGGCCGATGCGTTCACTCCCCGGGAACTCGCCGACGCGAACGATGCTGACGTGGCATGCGTGCTCGTGCCTGACGATGTGATCCCATCGCTGGCGTTGCGCCGGCCCGACGACGGCCTCACGGTCGTGGCGAGCGGCTACACACTCGCGTTCGACCGTTGCGATCCCGGCGGCGACCTCGGGATGGTTGCACCGCGGATGCTCGGGCCCGAGGTACGTCGCTGCTATGAGGAGGGAATCGGGTTCATCACTGCGGTGGGGGTGCATCGCGACGGGACCGGCCACGCCCGCGAGCGGGTGCTGGCGGTGGCGAAGGGGATCGGTGGCCTACGCCAGGGTGCGATCGAGCTCACGCCGCTGCAAGAGGCTGTCCTGGATCTCGCGGTCGAGCAAGCACTCGCGCCCGCGCTCACCCACGTGAACGGCACGTTCGTGCAGGTGATGCTCGAACACGGGATCCCGATCGAGGCGGTGATCACGGAGTTGGTGCTCTCGGGTGAAGTCGAGCGCACGATGCGGCTCGTCCGCGAGGGCGGATACGCGGCACAGTTCGAGTTTCACTCTCCGACGAGCCAGTACGGTCAGCTCACCCGACGCGAGGAGTACGGAGACGTCGACATCGGTTCGACGATGCGGCGCCTCGTCGACGACATCGCATCCGGCCGTTTCGCTGACGAGTGGGACGCCGAGCGCGACGCCGGGTACCCGAACCTGGTACGGCTGCGTGAACAACACGCCGGCCCGGCCGTTCGCGAGTTCGAAGAGGCCCTGCGTCGCGACCTCGGAGTCCGCGGTCCAGAACCGTCGGGATAGCCACCCGGTTCGGGACTTCCGGCCCTGTCGACGCGGGATGGTTGATGCGATCGTCACCAGACCACCGGGAGAGACGGGGACGGCGTGCGGAAGGCGAACGGAGACGACGCGATCGGGATGGGCTCGTGGGTGTTCGCTCTGTTGTCCATGCTGTTGGCGCTCGGCGCGCTGATCGTTGCCGGCCAGGCGTTCAGCCGGAGCAACGACGCCAAGAGCATTGCTGCCGACGCGACCGGCGTGGCCGTGAGCCTCTCCGAGTTCAAGATCACCCCCTCGGTGATCGCGGTCGATGCGGGTGGATCGCTCTCGGTGAAGAATGCCGGCACGGTCACGCACAACCTCGCGGTGAAGGGCACGAGCCTGAAGACGGCCGACATCGCGCCCGGTGGTACCGGCCAGCTCGGTCTCTCGTCCTTGAAGCCGGGCATGTACACCGTCGACTGCCAGGTCGCCGGCCACGCCGCCGCGGGCATGACCGCGATGTTGCACGTGGGCATCGGCGGCGGTGTGGCGGCGGCAGCCGCAGCCGCGGCGGCGGCAGGAACGTCGACGGCGGCGAACGACCAGGCCGATGCGACCATGAAGAAGCCGGTCGACGCGTACGTTGCGCAGCTGAAGGACGGACCCAACACGAAGGGAGTGGGCGCCCAGGTGATGGCGCCAACCGTGCTGTCCGACGGAACCAAGGAGTTCGACCTCACCGCCAAGATCACGCCCTGGGAAGTGTCGCCGGGCAACACCGTCCAGGCGTGGACCTACAACGGCACGGTCCCCGGCCCCACGATCGAGGTGCAGCCGGGTGACCACGTCCGCGTCGTGCTCGACAACCAGCTTCCCGAATCGACCGCGATCCACTTCCACGGGATCGACGTACCGAATGCGATGGACGGAGTGCCTGACGTCACCCAACCTCCGGTCAAACCCGGTGAGACCTTCACCTATGACTTCGTCGCCAAGGGCCCGGCCGTCGGCATGTACCACTCGCACGATCACGCCGAACACCAGGTGCCCGACGGCCTGATGGGCGCGTTCATCATCGGCGCTGAACCACTCCCTGCCGGAGTGACGGTGGCGCAGCAAGTCCCGATGGTGCTGAACGACGCCGGGGTGATCGGCCTCTCACTCAACGGGAAGTCGTTCCCCGCAACCGCACCGGTCATCGCGAAACAGGGCGATTGGGTCGAGGTGCAGTACATGAACGAGGGGTTGCAGATCCATCCGATGCACCTGCACGGCCTCCCGCAGCTCGTCATCGCCAAGGACGGTTACCCCACGCCGGCGCCGTATCAGGTCGACACCCTCGACGTCGCGCCGGGGGAGCGGTACACCGTGCTCGTGCACGCCACCGAACTCGGCGTCTGGGCGTGGCACTGCCACATCCTGAGCCACGCCGAGAGCGCCAGCGGCATGTTCGGGATGGTGACGACCTTCATCGTGCAGTAGCCACGACGCCTTGGGCGCGGTTCGTGTCGCCGTCGTACGATCTCCGTCAATGGTGATTCGCGACGATCGCTTCATCACCTTGGTCGGCGCCCACAACTTCCGCGACCTTGGTGGCCTGCCCACGACCGACGGTCAGCACACGCGTGACGGCGTGATGTTCCGCAGCGACGCGCTCCATCATCTGACCCGTGAGGACACCGATCACATCGGGGCACTCGGCATTCGCACGATCGTCGATCTACGTTCCGTCGCCGAGGTGGAACGTACCGGCCGCGGACTCCTCGCCGAATCGGACATCGGTTGGGTGCACGCACCACTCACCCATGCCGACCCGGACGGAAACTACGTGCTTCCACCCGCGTTGGCTGCTGGAGACCTCGGCGCGCACTACGTGGAGAGTCTCGGGCAACGAACCGCGATGCTCGCCAGCATCATCGAGCATCTGTCGACCGCGGCGAACCTCCCGGTCGTGTTCCACTGCACGGCGGGGAAGGACCGCACTGGCGTGGTCGCTGCATTGGTGCTCTCGTTGGTGGGCGTCGAACGCCATGCCATCATCGACGACTACGCGCTCACCGACGATCGAATGTCGCCGATCATGGAGCGACTCCGCGCGTCGGGAGATTTCCTCGACCACGGCGAGACGATTCCTCCCGGCGTCGCGCGCGCGGATGCCGCATCAATGGTGACGTTCCTTCAAGCGCTGCAACGTGAATACGGCAGTGCTGAAGCGTGGGCGCACCAGGCGGGGATCACCGACGACACGCTGTCGTCGCTCCGTGCGCTGCTGCTCGCCCCGCACGTTTCCTGACATGGAGGTCCGGCGTCGTGCGCACCGTCGCTCAGGTCGGAGCTGACAACGGCCGATGAGATGGCATGACCCATGTGCTCTTCTACGTTGCCGCCGGGCTCGTCGCGTTCGGCGCCGTCTTCGCGGCGGCGGGCATTGCCGCCGAGCGGACCCTGCATCTCGGGGCGAAGTTCATTCGTCGAACTGACTGACCGGCGCGCCCGACCAACCACAGCATGCCTTCGCGTGCCCGCTAGCATCCGGGGCGAATTCTCCGCCGTACCGGATGGAACAGCCCTGACCGTGTCGCCCGCCGGCAAGCTCACCCAGACGGTGGCCTCGATCCGGCGTCGGGTCGAGAGCACCCGGCGCAGGGTGGAACGCACCCTCCTCTGGCAGGTCTGGGAGCGCATGCTCGAAGTCGAGTTCGTCGACCGCAGTGTCGCGCTCGCCGGCAAGGCGTTCGTTTCGTTCTTCCCGCTCGTCGTCGTCGTGGCCGCGTTCATGCCGACGAGCATCCGCACGGCGATCTACACGACGCTCACGCATCGGCTCGGCATCACCGGCGACACGTTGACCACCGCCAAGCAGGCGTTCGCCTCGTCGAAGGACATTCGCCGGGCGACGGGCCTGTTCGGTCTTCTCCTCACATTCTTCTACGCGAGTTCGTTCACCACCGCGCTCCAACGCGTGTACACACGCGCCTGGAGGCGCCCGGCGGGAGCGAAGCTCGGGGGCTACGTCCGTGGGCCCGCGTGGCTGGCGGCCTTCCTCGGTTACATGGCACTCATGGGTGCGCGCGCGCGAGCTCATCTCCGGTGGCGTCGGTACCACGCTCGTCGTCGTGGTGGCGCTGGTCGGTTCGATGGTGTTGTGGTGGCTGACGGCCTGGTTGATGCTCCTGGGCGACGTGAGGCTGCGCGTCCTGGTGCCCTCAGGTCTGATCACCGGAGTGGCGATGTCGCTCTACGCACTCTCTGCGACGATCTGGATGCCGGCCACCGTGACGCGAAATCAGAACCAGTTCGGCTTCTTCGGGGTCGCCCTGGCCCTGGTCACCTGGTTCTCCGGTGCCGCGATCGCCATCGTGATCGGCGCGTGCCGCGGGTCCGGTGTTCGCCGCCGACCGTGGACCCATCGGTCGTTTCGTGCGGGGTGCCACCGACTCGATGCTCGTCGACGGCGCGGTACCGTCACTGCCGGCCCCGGAGCGTTCGCTCGGCCTCGCCGACGCCTTCAGCCCGACGACGGACGAGTGAGTCGATCGTGCAGTTCGGCTACCACGGCTTGACGTCTTCGCCGGCGAACGCGATGGATCGTGAGTCTTCCGGCACGTGGTCGAGGGGCACCGCGATCTCGTCGACGGTTGGACCGACGCGCACCGCGACCGACTCGAGCAGGTCAAGGTCGAAGCCGTAGACCTCGGCCGCGGTGAGGCCGATCATCGACGCGACCTCGTCGGTGTCGATGCCGGCGAACGTGTTGCGGAGCGCCTCGCGTGTGTACGGGTACGTTCCTTCGATGTGCGGGTAGTCCTGTCCCCACATGATCCGGCTCACACCGATGTCGTGGCGCAACGCCGCTTCGGTCGGGCGCAGGAAGCTCGCACCGGCGTAGCAGTTGTGGTGCCAGTAGTAACTCGGTGGCTCGGGCATCTCGCGCACGAGGTCGGCGCCGAAATGCGACTCCGCGGTCGAGGGATCGTGGAAGCGGCGGTACTGGTGGTCGAGCATCGTTGAGCACGGACGGCACCCACCCCGCGGACTGCTCGGTGAGCACGAGCTTGAGCCGGGGATGGCGGGCGAACGCGCCGCCGAATGCCATGTGCCAGAACACTCGGTGTGAGAACCACCCGAGTTCCACCATGAACATGGCCATCGACGCGGTGTACTCACCGTTGTCGGGCCCGGCCGCGCCGGTGTGGTTGTTCACCGGCATGTCGAGGTCTTGGCACACGGCCCAGATCGGGTCGTAGCGCGGCGCGATGAGTGGGGGCAGGCCGATGTCGGGCGGTACGCCGGGAAGGAGGATCCCGCCGACGAGACCGTGTTCGCGCGCCCACAGGATCTCGGTGACCGCGTCATCGATGTCGTGCAGGAAGATCTGCGCCATGCCGGCGCGTCGCCCCGGAGTCTCGGCGCAGAAGTCGGCGAGCCAGCGGTTGTGCGCCTTGAGCCCGGCCCACCGGAGCTCGTAGGTGTCCGCCGTCGGCTGGCGAGCGACCAGGTTGCCGGACGGGAAGAACGGCGGAATCGTGTTCGGGAACAGCACTTCGGCGACGACGCCGTCGTCCTCCAACTCTCGCAGCCGCGCGCTCGAATCCCAGTTCCGGTAGGCGTTCTCGGAACGCAGGTCTTCGAACGGGTTCACGTAGGTCGTGACCCATTCGTCGAACTCCGAGTGGTACCTCGATTCGAGGTAGTCGCGGTACTCGTGCATCTGGCCGCCGGCATGACCGTCGGACGAGATCACGATGTAGCGGTCATCCGCCAGCCTCGTCATGCCCAACAGGATAGGTTCAGGTGATGGAGAACAGCCTCGGTCAGTACTGCATCAACGTGAGTGACCTCGAACGCTCGGTCGCGTTCTGGCAGGACGTGGTGGGTATCCCCGTCCAGAGCCGGACCGAGATCCCCGGCGCCCGGGAGGTGGTGCTCCAGGCGGAGATCGGCGGCTCGCGCATCCAGCTGGCGCAGCACGACGACAACTCCGGACCCATCGACATGGGCACGGCGGTCTGGAAGCTCTACGTCGACACCGACGACTGCCAGGCCCTGTACGACAAAGCGATCGCCGCCGGCTGCGAATCGGTGATGGCGCCGCAGCTGCTCGATCGATGGCCGGTGACCATGGCGTACATCAAGGACCCCGACGGGTACCTGATCGAGTTCGTCCAGAACCACGAGGGTCGCCGACCGTCACTCCGCTGAGGTGTCGGCGCTTCCTTTTCCTTGTCGGCAGGCTTCGCCGTCATCAGGTTCGCCTCGAGCAGGTAGTCGGGCGCGGTCCGGGCGATCTGCGACTCGGCGCGCGCCCGGATCTTCGCCTGTTGCACGTCGCTCGGTGCGGTGATCCAGAACACGTCGTCGCGGATGCCCTCGAAGCACAGGTCGGCGACTTCCGACAGCGGGGCGAACACCACCGGGAGGCCGGCGGCGTCCATGCGGCGCTGGTACTCACCGAGTGCGTCGCGGCCCTCGGTCGGCGGCGCGCCCGGACGGTCGTAGCGGTCGGGGCGGTTCGCGCCCGGGCGCCAGATGCCGGTGTTGAGCATGCCGGGCGTGCGCGTCGACGGATAGAGCAACGACGCGCCCGACCATGGCGTCGATTTCGCGCAGCTGACCCCAGAGGCACTCGGTGATCGTGGTGACCGCGGCCTTCGTGGTCGCGTACACCGCGCTGTTGATCAGCGGCGTGAACCCACCGTTGCCCGACGTCGTGTTGACGACGTGGCACTCCTCGCCCTGGCGAGCAGCGTGGGCACGAACGCGTTGATGCCGTTGACGACGCCCATCACGTTGACGTCGAGCGACCAGCGCCAGTCGTTGACGTGGTGCTCCCAGATCTGACCCTCGGACCCCGACCCGATACCCGCGTTGTTGCACACGAGGTGCACCGCGCCGAACGCGTCGAGCGTCGCGTCGCGCAACGCCTCGACCGATTCGAGCGACGTGACGTCGGTGACGACGCCGATGACGTCGCGCCCCTCGGTCGCGCAGCTCGCCGGTCGTCTGCTCGACCAGCGCCGGCACGACGTCGGCGAGCACGACCTGCATGCCTTCGTCGGTGAACGTTCGACCAGCGCGCGCCCGATGCCCTGCCCGCGCCGGTGACGACGGCGACCTTCCCGCCGAATCCTTCATGTTCGGTAGCGTCCACCGCATGACTTCGGTGCAATTGCGACGCTACGAGATCAAGCCCGGCGAGATGGAGGCGTTCCTCGACGCGGTGCGCGCCGCGTTCCCGGTCCGCGAGCAGTACGGCTTCACGGTCGAGTTCGCGCTGGTCGACGACGAGCGCAACGAGTTCGTCTGGGCGGTCATCGCACGACGGCGACTTCGCGGCCGCCGAGGCCGACGTACTACGACGTCGCCCGAGCGCGCCGCGCTGCCGGTCGAACCCGGCCGACCACATCGACGGTGATGCACCTCGCGATGGTGCGCGCGCCGAGACGCTCTGACCCGGTCAGCTCGACTGCGCGGCGAGGAACTCGGTGAGCGCCTGGTGCAGCTCGGGACGCGAGTTGGCGGTGAAGTGGTCGCCGGGCACCCGCACGAGCGTCGCGTCGAGCCGCTCGGCGAGCGGCGCCGGGTCACCGGCGTTCTCGTCGTCGTCGCCCACGACGAGCAGCACCGGCACGTCGACGCCGTCGAGCGGCGCGGGCCCGTCGGCGCCCGGCGCCTTGCACGTAGGCGAGCAGCGGCTCGCGGTCGAGACCGGCCATCACCCGGAACTGGCGCAGCGATGCGTCGTCGACGTCGTCGGGTGAGTCGGCTTCGAGCACCGCGAGCGAGCGCGTCGCGCCGGTCGGCGCCGTCCTCGCCGCCGGTGCCGCTCTCGCCGATGCCGAGCAGCACGAGCGCCTTCACGCGCGGTTCGTCGGGCGCGAGCCGCAGCGCGAGGTGCGCGCCCATCGAGTAGCCGACGAGCAGCACGTCGTCGAGACCGAGATGGTCGAACAGCGCGACCACGTCGCGCTTCATCGCGTCGTCGGCGTAGGCCTCGGGGTCGGTCGGCTTCGACGACAGGCCGTGGCCGCGCGCGTCGAGCGTGACGACGCGGTAGCCCTCGTCGAGCAGGAGGTCGAGGATGCCCGACCGCACGTAGTTGACGTTGGTGTCGGCGGCGAAGCCGTGCAGCAGCACGACGGCGCGGCCGTCGCCGTCGTCGAGGTAGGAGAGGCGCAGGCCGTCGAAGCTCTCGAAGTCGGGCATGGCGCTCAACCGCTCCTCGGGGACTGCGTCGTCGCGTCGGGTGATGGGCGCCGCGCCGGCGAGCGCGCCGCCGTCGACCACGAGGGTGTGACCGGTGATCCACGACGCGCCCGGCCCGGCCAGGAACCGCGCCGCGTGCGCGATGTCCTCGGGCTCGCCGAGGCGCCGCAGGGGGAGCCCGGCGGCGACCGCGTCGCCCGCGGGCTCCCAGAGGGCGCGGGCGAAGTCGGTCTTCACCAGGCCGGGGGCGATGCAGTTCACCCGCACGCCGGGTCCGAGCTCGAGCGCCAGGATCCGGGTGAGGTGGACGATCGCGGCCTTCGTCGTGTTGTAGACGCCGATGGCGGCGTCGCCCCGCAGCCCGCCGATTGACGACAAGTTGATGATGATGCCGCCGTGGTCGCGCATCCACGCCCGCCACGCCAGCTGGCTCCACACGAAGCGCCGCGCACGTTCACCTGGAAGGTCTTGTCCCAGGCGCCGAGGTCGGCGTCGATGGTGGCGCCCATGCTCGGGTTGGTGGCGGCGTTGTTGACCAGGATGTCGAGTGCGCCGAGCTGCTCGACGCAGGCCGCAACACATGCTGCGGCCTGTTCGGGGTCGCCGGCGTTGGCCGCGAACGTGGCCACCTCGCGCGCCCGGAGTGGCCTCGCGGATCGCGGCGGCGGCGGCGTCGAGCCCTTCCTGCTTGCGGGACGAGAGCATCACCGCCGCGCCCGCGTCGGCGAACGACGCCGCGATCGCCCGCCCGATGCCCTTCGACGCGCCGGTGACGAGCGCGACCTTGCCGGCGAGTTCTCGACCCACGAACGGCAGTCTCGCGGCGACGATGGGAGGATGGCCGGAGTGGCAGTACCGGACCGAGTCGCGCCCGAGCACGCCACCGCGCGACTCGGCTACATCCCCGCGCTCGACGGGCTCCGCGCGCTCGCGGTCATCGCGGTGCTGCTCTACCACGCCGACCAGGCGTGGATCCCGGGCGGGTTCCTCGGCGTCGACGTGTTCTTCGTGATCAGCGGCTACCTGATCACGTGCCTCCTGCTGTCCGACTGGCAGCAGACGAACGGCATCGGCCTCAAGCGGTTCTGGTACCGGCGGGCCCGCCGGCTCCTGCCCGCGCTCTTCGCCATGCTCTTCGTGGTGTCGCTGTACGCGATCCTCTTCCTCCCCGACGTGCTCGACCAGCTGCGGGGCGAGGTCGATCGCCGCGCTGCTCTACGTCGAGAACTGGTTCCTCATCTTCCGCGACCTGTCGTACTTCCAGAGCGCGGGCCGTCCGCCGCTGCTGCAGCACGTGTGGTCGCTGGCGGTGGAGGAGCAGTTCTACCTGTTCTGGCCGCTGATCCTGATGCTCGTGCTGACGGTGTGGGGCAAGAGCCGACGGCGCTGCTCATCGGCGTGCTCGCCGGCGTCGCCATCTCCACCATCGAGATGGCGATCCTGTACCACCCCTACACCGACCCGTCGCGCGTCTACTACGGCACCGACACGCGCGTCGCCGCGCTGCTGCTCGGTTCCGCGCTCGCGTTCGTGTGGGCACCGTGGCGACTGATCGGCGCACCGGTCGCAACGCGGGCATCGTGCTCGACGTCGTCGCCGTGTTCAGCGGCATCGTGCTCTTCTGGATGTTCCTCAACGTCGGCGAGTTCGACCCCGAGCCTCTACCGCGGTGGGTTCCTCGTCGCCGCGATGGTGTCGGCGGTGCTCATCGCGGCGACGGTCCATCCCGCGTCGCGACTCGTGCCGTGGTTGCTCGGCTTCGCGGTGTTCCGATGGATCGGCGTCCGCTCGTACGGGATCTACCTGTGGCACTGGCCGATCTACATGGTCACGCGACCGCACTCCGACGTCCCGCTCACCGGCCTCCCGTTGCTCGTGCTGCGCCTCACGCTCACGTTCGCGGCGGCCGCGCTGTCGTACAAGTACATCGAGGAACCGATCCGTCACGGCGCGATCGAGCGCCAGTGGGCGCAGCTACCGCGCCGCCACCGGCGAGACCCATCGCAAGCTGATGACCCGGTTCACGCTCGCGGGGGTCGGGATCATCGTCGGACTGGTGATCATCGTCGTCGGGCTCGGCAACGGGGGCAGCGCGAGCACGCCCGCCGGGTTCGGGAAAGCGACGCGTGGTCGTCCTGCGCCCGGCGGCGCGACCACCACCACCGTCGCCGGCGCCAGCCCGCTCCGTCGACGACCGCGCCCGCGAACCCCGACGCCCGCGGCGCCGCCGACGGTCACCGCCATCGGCGACTCGGTGATGCTCGGCGCGCTACCGCAGCTGCAGTCCGACCATCGACACGATGTTCGGTGCCCCGGTGACCGGCGTCGACGCGGCCGAGAGCCGGCAGTTCTCCGCCGGTGTCGATCTCATCGCAGACCTACAAGGACCAAGGGCCAACTCGGCCAGGACGTGATCGTGCAGCTCGGCACCAACGGCATCATCGACCCCGGCGAGTTCGACCGCATGATGAGCCTGCTGAGCGACCGGACCAGGGTCGTGATCATCAACGCCAAGGTGCCGCGGCCGTGGGAACAGCAGGTCAACGACACGCTGGCGGCCGGAGTCAAGCGGTACAAGAACGCCACGCTCCTCGACTGGCACGGCTACGCGAGCCGCACCCCGAGTTCTTCTACGACGACGAGATCCACCTCCGCCCCGAAGGGCGCGATCGCCTACGCCGAAGTTCGTGGCCGGATCGGTGGGCGCCGGGACGCCCTGACCCCTCGGAGCGGGTGGTCGTGTGCCAAGCTGGGAGGCCCCATGCGCACTCTCTCCCGCTCGTTGATCACCGTTCTGACCGCCATCGTCATCGGCGGTGTCGCGGTGGGCTGTGCCTCGCCGCGCTGATCCCGGGCACCGTCGAGGTCGCCACCGCGCACCACTACACGGCCAAGCAGGTCGACGATCTCAAGGCGCTCGCGCAGCCGTCGACGATCTACTGGGGCGACGGCACGACCGAGATGGGCACGGTCGGGATGCAGTTCCGCGACCAGATCCAGTCGATCAGCGAGGTGCCGAAGCTCGTGCAGAACGCGGTCATCGCCACCGAGGATCGCTCGTTCTGGACCAACGACGGTATCGACCTCGGCGCGGTGTTCCGCGCCTTCCTCACCAACGTCACGTCGGGGAAGATCCAGCAGGGTGGTTCGACCATCACGCAGCAGTTGGTGAAGAACCGCATCCTCACGCCGAAGCGTGACGTCAACCGCAAGATCAAGGAGATCGAGGACGCGCTGCGTCTCAACGAGAAGTTCTCGAAGGACAAGATCCTCGTCGAGTACCTCAACACGGTGTACTTCGGTTCCGGCTCCTACGGCATCAAGGCCGCGGCGTCCCGCTACTTCCTCACCTGCGACACGAATCCCTGCGTCGGGTACCCGCGCGGCAAGCGGCTCGACGAGCTCACCATCGGCGAGGCCGCGCTGCTGGCCGGTGTGATCTCGAACCCCGAGGGCAACAACCCGTTCACGTACCCCGACCGCGCCATCCGGCGCCGCGCCGACGTGCTGCGCGGCGAGGTGGAGCAGAAGTACATCACCCAGGCCGAGGCCGACGCGGCGAACAACGAGCCGCTCCCCACCATCGCGCCCCAGCCGGAACAGCGACCGCGGAACTTCCTCGTGGCCGAGGTGCAGGACCGACTGCTTGCCGACACCCGCCTCGGGAACACCCCCAAGGAACGGCTCGACAAGCTGCTCAAGGGCGGCCTGAAGATCTACACGACCTTCGACCACGCGCTGCAGGACGAAGCGGTCGACGCCACCAACAACGCCAAACCGCAGTTCGGCTCGGACTGGATCTCGTCGCTGGTGGCGATCGAACCGTCGACCGGCGCGGTCAAGGCGATGGTCGGCGGCACTGACTTCGCCACCAGCCAGTACAACGTCGCCACCCACCCGCCCGGTCGTCAGCCGGGTTCCACCTGGAAGGTGATCACCCTCGCCGGAGCGCTGCAGGCCGGGTATTCACCCAACGACACGGTCGACGGCACCGCTCCGTGTCCGGTGCCGAGTCAGTTCCCCGGCGTGCCGCCCGACCAGTGGCCGACGAACTCCGATGGCGACGAAGGCGGTCCGCAACCGATCTGGTCCGCCACCGCCAACTCGGTGAACTGCGCGTTCGTACGACTCTCCACCAGTGTCGGCCTCGACAACCTCATCACCCTCGCCCACAAGATGGGGATCCAGCAACAGACCCTGCAGAAGGTGCTCAACCTCTCGATCGGCACCATCGAGGCGACGCCGCTCGAGATGGCCACCGTGATGGCGACCATCGCCAACAACGGGGTCCACCACACGCCCTACGTCGTGGCCAAGGTCGTCAACCCCGACGGCACGGTCCTGATCGACGAGACCAACAACCCGGGGGAGCAGGTGATCACCTCCGACGTCGCCAAGTGCGAGCAGAACGTGCTCCGGGGTGTGGTCACCGGCGGCACCGGAACCGCAGCGGCGGTGGCGGGCGAGACGATCTACGGGAAGACCGGCACCACGGACAACCGCGCCAACGCCTGGTTCATCGGCGCGGTACCGTCGCTCGCCACCTCGGTGTGGTTCGGCAACCAGACCGGCAACGTGGCCGGCGCGGGTTTCGGTGGCGCGTCGGCCGCGCCGATCTTCCAAGCGTTCATGAGCCAAGCGCTCTCGGGTGTCCCGGACGCCCCGCTCCCGGATCCGGGGCCCGTGTGCGCCCGACCGGGCGAGTACGTGAATCCCGACGGTGGACGCAACGCCATCAACCCGTTGGGAACCGCGCCGGTGCCGCTCCCGCAGGTGCAGACGCTCCCCACATCGCCGTCGCCGACGACGCCCAGCGCGCCGACGCGGACGATTCCGCAGCTCCCGACGGTCACCGCGCCGTCGATCCCGTGAGCGAGTGATGACCGCCGAGCTCGACGTGCTGCTCGCACTGCAGGAGCGTGACGCCGCGCTCGACCGGCTGCGTCATCGTCATCAGACGCTGGCCGAACGCGACGCGCTGGCACAAGGCGGAGCCGATGCCGCCGCGCTCGACACGCGTGCGGCGGCGGTCCGCGCCGAGCGCGACGAGGTCGCTCGCGAGGAGCAGCGGCTCGACGACGAGGTCCGGTCGCTGGCCGCGAAGGCCACCGAGGTCGAAGCCAAGATGTATTCAGGGGAGATCAGCTCGCCGCGGGAGTTGCAAGCCATGCAGTCCGATGTCGAGCAACTCCGCCGCCACCAGCGGGGGCTCGAGAACCGCGAGCTCGAACTCATGGAGACCCGTGAGCCGCTCGATGTCGCGGTCGACGAGCTCGATGGACACCGCTCGGTGCTTGCGGGCGAGCTCGAGCGGATCCGGCGCGCGCTGGCGGATGCGGAAGGCCTCATCGATGCCGAAGTCGAGCAGGAACGTGCCGCGCGCGACGCGATCGCCGCCGGGATCGATCCGGTGATGGTCAAGGAGTACGAACGGTGTCGGGCACAGGCTCAGGGCGTCGGCGTCGCCCGCCTGGTCGGGACGACGTGTCAGGGGTGTCACCTCTCCATCCCCGCCACCGAGGTCGAGCGGATCAAGAAATCGGCGGGCAATCCGCTGGCCTACTGCGACAACTGCGGCGCGATCCTGGTCCCCTGATGCGCGACTCGGTCCTCATCTACTTCGACGGTGGCTCGCGTGGCAATCCGGGGCCGTCGGCGATCGGTGCGCTCGTTCTCGACCCGTCGACGGCACCACCAGAGCGTCTGGCGACGATCAGCGAGTGCATCGGGGTGACGACCAACAACGTCGCCGAGTACCGCGCGCTCATCGCCGGTCTCGTTGCTGCCGCGGCGACCCCGAGCGCGTGCGGCGACGGTGCGAGGAGACTCCAAGCTGGTCATCGAACAACTGGCCGGTCGGTGGAAGGTGAAGCAGCCGCACCTGAAGCCACTGCACGCACAGGCACGCGCGTTGCTCGACACCTACGACGCCGTCGACCTCGCGCACGTGCGCCGAGAGCAGAACGTCGAAGCCGACGCGTTGGTCAACGCCGCACTCGACCTGCCCTGATCCTGTGTTCTTCTGGTACATCGGGCTGTCGGTGCTCGGCGTGGCCACGATCTTCCGCAGCTCGGGCATCGACTACCGCCTGGTCGCTGTCGGATCGCTGCTCCCGCTGATCGTCGACGTGTTCTTCGGCTACCGCGCCTACGGCTACGCGTTGCTGTTCACGGTGGCGATGCTCGTGGTCGTGATGATCGGCACCATCGGTTCGCCGCGCCTGTTGCGCCGCCAACTTCTCTGCCTCCCGATCGGCGGGTTCTGCGGGCTCATCCTCTCGGGCGCGTTCGCCAACGACCATCTCTTCTGGTGGCCGTTCCTCGGAACGTCGTTCTCGCACGACGCACTGTTGCCCGCGTGGTGGGTGGTGTTGATCGAGGAGATCGTCGGACTGTTCGTGTGCTGGGTGCTCGTGGGCCAGTACGACCTGTACCTCCCCGGGCCGCGCCAGGAGTTCCTCCGCACCGGACGACTCAGAAGCGCGCGCTGAGCCTCATTCGGCGCGGACCGGGATGCCGACCCGCACCGGTTGGGCCGGGCGGGCGTGCGCGCCCTGCTCGTCGATCACGAAGCGGCCTTCGCCGGGGCCGTCGGCGACGGGCATGCCGAGTGCCTCCAACAGCGCGTGGTCTTCGGCGGGAGGCCGACCGGTCGACGTGAGGTAGTTGCCGACGATCAGCGCGTTGGCTCCCGCGAGCAACCCCATGGCCTGGAGTTCGCCCAGCACGTACTCGCGGCCGCCCGCGAGGCGCAGCCACGCGGCGGGGAGTACGAGCCGGAAGAGGGCGATCGCCTGCAGCGCTTCCCGGGGGGTGATCAGTCGCTGGTCGCCGAGGGGTGTGCCCGTCGGCAACAGGAAGTTGATGGGTACCTCGCACGGGTCGAGTTCGGCCAACTCGAAGGCGAAGTCGACCCGTTGCTCCAGCGTCTCACCCATCCCGAGGATCCCACCGCAGCACAACTCCATGCCGGCGTCGACGGCGAGCCGGGCGGTCGCGACGCGGTCGTCGTAGGTGTGCGTGGTGACGATCGACGGGAACAGCTCGCGCGGTGCCTCGAGGTTGTGGTTGTAGCGGCGCACTCCCGCGGCGGCGAGGCGTGCCGCCTGCTCCGGCTCGAGCAGCCCGAGGGAACACGCGACCTCGAGCCCGGTCTCGACGTGGATCGCGTCGACCGCCTCGATGACGCGTGTCAACATTCGTTCGGACGGCCCTCGCACCGCGACCACGATGCAGAACTGCGTGGCACCGGCGGCGCGGGTCGCCCGGGCCGCGTCGAGGACGTCGTCCAACTGCAGGAGCGGGTACACGTCGATGTCGGTGGAGTACCGGCTGGACTGGGAGCAGAATGCGCAGTCCTCGGGGCACGCGCCCGACTTCGCGTTGATGAGGCTCTCGAGCTCCACCTCGGCGCCGCAGTAGTCCAGCCGCACGCGGTGAGCGAGGGCGATGAGATCGGGGAGGTGGTCGAGGGGAAGCCGCGCGACCGCGAGCACTTCGTCACGCGTGAGCGGGCGGCGTTCCGTGAGGAGTGCGTCCTCGGCCTGGCGGAGGGCGCCGCGAGCTGCAGTCATGGGCCGTCAGACTACTTGGACCGCGGTTTGCTCCTTTGAAGAGGAACGCCCACCCGCCGCCGGCCGGCCGGTCCCCCCAAACACTGGTCGGCGGCGGGCCGGGTGGGCGACCTCCCACCCAGCATGCCCGGTCGCCACGGGAAAACGCGTGCGCCCCCGTAGGCTCTCTCACGGTGATGGCGAGCGATCGACCGACGCGGGCCGCGGCGAGGATGAGCGTCGCCACGTTCGCGTCCCGCGGCGTCGGTTTCGTCCGGGTCTGGGTGGTCGCGGCCGTGCTCGGCGCCACCTACCTGGGCAACACGTTCCAGGCCTCGAGCTCCGTCTCCAACGTCCTGTTCGAACTGGTGGCCGCGGGCGCCCTGTCCGCGGTGCTGGTCCCCACCTTCGTCGAGGCCTTCCGAGCCGGCGACGACGAAGAAGCGGAGCGGCTGGCGGCCGGGGTCCTGGGCCTCGCGTTGGCGGTGATGGCGGTCGTGTCGGTCGTCGGCATCGCGCTCGCGCCGGCGATCGCCCGCCTGCTCTCGAGCGGCGCGCCCAACGCCCACGTCGAGTCCCAGCAGGTCGGACTCTCGACCTTCTTCCTGCGCTTCTTCATTCCCCAGGTCATGCTCTACGCGGTCGGAACCGTCGCGACCGGCGTCCTGTTCGCCAAGCGCCGGTTCGTGCTCGTCGCGATGGCGCCCATCGCGAACACCGTGGTGCTCGTGATCACGATGGTGGTCTTCCGAATCATGCACGGACCGACGCCGAACCTCGACCTGACGATGCCCGAGCAATTGGTGCTCGCCGTCGGCGGCACGCTCGGCGTGCTCGGGTTCGTCGCGGTGCCCACCGTCGCGCTGCTCCGTTCGGGCTTCCGGCTCCGGGCGACCCTCGGGACCGTCGACCGCAAGCTCCGCCGGCTGCTCTGGCTCTCCGCTTGGGTCGCGTCTGCAGCCCGATGTGGCGGTCCTCCTCGGTGCCGCGCTGGTGATGGGAAACGAGGTCGCGGGCGGTGTGGTGGCGTACCAGTTCTGCTTCGTCGCGTTCCTCGCGCCCTACGCGATCCTGGCCCTGCCGATCCAGACGACGATCCTCCCCGAACTCACCGTCGACGCGGGCAACCGAGACATGAATTCGTTCGCGGGCCGGCTGCGGTGGGGGTTGGATGGCATCTCGCAACTGCTGCTCCCGGTCTCGGCGGCGTTCGTCGCGCTCGCGCTCCCGGCGATGCGGGCGCTGGCGGTCGGCAACAGTCGTCACGACGCCGATCTCTTCGCGGCCGCGCTCGCGTCGCTCGGCGTGGGTCTCTTCACGTACGCCACGTTCCTCTTCTTCGCGCGCGCGTCGTACGCGCTCGGTGACAGCCGCACCCCCGCGATCGTGGCCGCCGGCAGTGCCGTGGTCGGCGCAGGGGTCATGGTCGTCGGTGGTCTCACGTTCGAGACCGACACCGCCAAGGTCGCCGCGCTCGGCCTCGGACACAGCGCGGCGTACTTCGTCGGCACGCTGGTCCTCGGGTTCGTCCTGCGGCGACGGGTCGGTCACGGGTTCTTCCCGCACGCGTTCCTCCCGGCGCTCGCGGTGTCGGTCGCGTTGGGTGGAGTCGCGTGGATGGTCGAACACCTCATCGCGCCGACGGAGCGAATCGCCAACGTCCTGGTGCTGCTTGCCATCGCAGCCATCGGCGCGGCGTTGTACGCGCTGATGCTGCGGATCCTGCCCAAACGCGGCCCGCGGCTCGAGGCCGCGTTCGAGCCCGCGGATCCCGATCTGGCCGTCGAACCCTGATGCGCCGCGGCGTGGTCATGCTGCTGCTGGCGGCGGTGACGGTCGGGATGTTCGCGCATGCCGCCGGCGCGGTCAGTGCGGGGGCGCCAGCCTCGCGAGACGTGCGACGGGTGCTGGTCATCTCGTTGCCCGCGACGTCGTGGTCCGACATCCAGAGCGGTGACGATCCGAACCTCCGCAAACTGTTCGCGGACTCGGCCATCGCCGACATGGTGACGCGCGTGGCCGGCCGCAAGAGCTCGATTGCCGGTGGATACACCGCGTTCGGCGCGGGCGGGCGGGCGTCCGCGGTCACCCCGGTCGCCGGCCAGGCGTTCGAGGCGACGGAGCCCTACGGCGAGAGCACCGCGGGCGAAGTCTTCCGACAACGGACGGGGATCGACGCGACGAGTGGCATCGTGCACCTCGGGATTGAAGCGCTGATCCAGGAGAACGCGGACGGGCTCTACGACCCCCAGCTCGGCGCGCTCGGCGACACCCTCGAGCGGGCACATGTCCCTTCGCGCGGTGATCGCGAACGCCGATGGCGCGCAGCCCGTCGTCGACGATCCGCTTCCCGAGTATCAGCGTTCCGCGGTCAACGCACTCATGACGAGCGACGGTCGGGTGCCGAACGGCGAGGTGAGTGACGATCTGTTGACGAACGATCCGCACGCCCCCTTCGGTGTCCGCATGGACAACGACGCCGCATACGCCGCGTTCAGCCGCGCGTGGGGCGACAGCGGGGTCGTGCTGGTCGAAGGGTCCGACCTGTTGCGCGCCGACCTCGCCAGCGACTTCCTCACTGCCGACGAGCTCAAGGTGCAGAAGCAGGCCGCGCTCCGGCGCACCGATGCGCTCGTCGGACGCATGCTGGCCGACGTCGATCCGACGCGCGACGTGGTCTTCGTGGTGAGCCCGGCGTCGCCGCGGCGCGGGTCGGGGCTCGAGGTCACCGGCATCCGCGCGCCGGGTGTCGCGCCGGAACTCCTCCGCTCGGCGACGAGTCGCCGCGCCGGCTTCGTCTACGTGATCGACATCGCGCCCACGATCCTGCAGCTCCTCGGTCTCCAGGCACCGGCGAAGATGGAGGGCCAGGAGATGGAGGTGGTCGGCGGCGTCGCGCACGGCGACCGCATCGACACGCTCATCCACGCCAACGAAGAAGCCATCTTCCGGGACGCCAGGGTCGTGGCAGCCGACAACATCGTCATCGCGCTCACCGCGCTCCTCGCGCTGGGCGTGTACCTGGTGGTTTCCCGCGTGCCGGTCGGGCGCGACTCGTGCAGCTGTTCGCGTTGGCCGTGCTCGGATTCATGCTCGCGACGTACGTGGCCGCACCATTGCACTTCGGCCGCACCGCGAATGCCGCCACCTACTTCGGCTTCCTCGTCGGGTTTGCCCTGGTGTTCGCAGTCCTCTGTCACGTGGTGAGCGGACGCCATCGCTATCTCCCGCTCGGCCTCGCGTTGCTGGCGACCGTCGTGCTGCACCTCGGTGATCTGCTCGCCGGCGCACGACTGGAGCTCAACACCGTGTTCGGATATTCGGCGACGGTGGGGATCCGGGTGTCGGGCCAGGGCAACCTCACGTTTTCACAGCTCACCGCGGCCGCGTCTGTTGCTCGGCGGACTCGCGGTCTGGCGACGCCCCGGTCGGACCACCGTCTACGCGGTGATCGCCATGCTCGCGGTCACGCTGCTCGTGATGGCCGCGCCGCCGTGGGGCGGAGACTTCGGCGCCGCGATCGCCGGCGCGCCCGGTTTCGGATTGTTCGCATGGCTGTTGCTCGGACGGCGGATCCGAGTCCGGACGGTCGCGATCCTGGGTGCCGTTCTCGTGGCGAGTGGTCTGGTGGTCGGCTTCGCCGACCTGATGCGACCGAAGGATCAGCAGACCCACGTCGGGCGCTTCTTCGACAAGGTGGCGAACGACGGCCTCGGCGGGTTCACACTCACCATGCGCCGCAAGCTGATGGAGAACCTGCAATCGTTCGGCAGCTCCAAGCTCCTCTGGATCCTCCCGATCGTGGCGCTGCTGGTCTGGTACCTCTGGCAGCACCCGGGCGGTCGTCTGCCGCGGCTCTTCCACGAGCTCCCGGTCGTGCGCCAGACCGTGTTGGCCCTGGCGGTGATCGCGTTCCTCGGTTACGCGCTCAACGACTCGGGCATCGCGATTCCGGCGCTGATGGCCGTCGTCTTCGAGTGCGCGTTGGTGTACGTCGTGCTGATCCCCGAGCGTCAGCCGCTCGACGAGCCACCCGGGCCCGACCCGGTCGACGACGGCGTGGTCTACGCGCGCTCACCCGAGCTCGTCTGACCGTTCGGCAGGCTGCTCAGCCATCCTGGGCGAACGATCCCGGCCGCGTCGAGCTGACCCGCCAGCCGCGCGTTCGGCTCCTCGTAGCGTGCCGCGAGCTCGGCCCGGACCCGGGGGGACACCGGCTCGTCGGTCGGACGACCATTCAGCCGGTAGTAGAAGGCGCGGAGCTTCCGCTTGGCGTCGGGGTGGCGCCGCAACAGGCGCTCCAAGCGGTCGTTGCCCGCAAGCGCCACGCGTTGGAGTCCCTTGCTCTTGAACCCCGTCGTGCGATTCTCGGAGCTGACGGCGTTCGCGGGAAACGCCGCCGGGTCGAGTCCCAACCAGGTTGCGGTCGATTGCAGGGTGCCCGCGGGGGTCGGCGACGAGCCGCGGAAGTCGAGCACCTGCACCCGTTCGGTGCCGAGCGTGTCCACCCAGCCGGGGAGCGAGTCGGCGTAGCAGCCACCGCGGAACGCCATGTACGGCTCGTTGTCGGGATCGAGGAAGTCGGCGTCGGTGAGCCGATCGGCGGCCGCGAGGTACTCCTCGAAGGGGTAGTCGGCCGGGAAGCGGAGCCGCATCTTCTGGTAGGTGAAGAACGAGATGGCCCGGCTGACCGGCTCCCGGAACGACAGGAGGATGTGAGGATTCACCAGGCGATCGCGGATGGCTTCCGCGACCCGGGCGCCGCCGTAGAAGTACGACGGCGTGGCCTCCAGCCGGACGGGTCGGTCACCGCTGTCCGCGAAGTAGTCGTCCCACACCGACGCCGATGCGAGGGGTTCGCCGTAGCGGGCGGGCAGAAAGTACCGCGTCTCCTTGATCGACGACGGCGCCACGTCGGGATGGGTCGACAGGGAGACGAAGAGCGAGGTGGTCCCCGCCTTGTTGACTCCTGCGATGATGACGTCGGTGCGTCCGTCCGCCACTGGCGTTGCCCTCCCGAGGCCGGACCGGTGGTGAACCGCCCACCCTAGGCAACCGAACCTGTGGCGAAGATGAGCAGCGTCCGCGCCCCGCCCGTGCGCGAGGGCTAGCGTCCCCCCTGCCTTGATCAACAGCACGGTCTTCGTCGTCGACACCTCCGTACTCCTGGCCGATCCGCTGGCGGTGACCCGCTTCGCGGAGCACGAGGTCGTGCTGCCGCTCGTGGTCCTCACCGAGCTCGAGCGCAAGCGTCACCACCCGGAGCTGGGCTGGGCTGCGCGCCGGAGCCTCCATCTCCTCGAGGACCTCCGTACCCGCCACGGTTCGCTCATCGAGCCGATGCCGGTCAACGACGAAGGCGGCACGCTCCGGGTGGAGCTCAACCACCAGGATCTCGGTGGGCTCCCCCAGACGCTGCGGGGGGATTCGAACGACCATCGGATCCTGGCCGTCGCGCTGAGCCTGGTCCACGAGGGCGGAGACGTCGTGGTGGTCACCAAGGACCTGCCGCTACGCCTCAAGGCCGCGGTCGTCGGACTGTCCGCCGACGAGTACCGGAACGAGTTGGCCGTCTGATTCCGGATGGACCGGGTTCGTCGACCTCGACGTCTGGGGTTCGGTCATCGACGATCTGTTCGAACACCGGGTCGTCGACCTCGCCGAAGCGCGCGACCTCCCGTGTCACTCCGGGGTCGCGCTCCACTCCGGTTCGCAGTCCGCCCTGGCCCGTGTGCATCCCGACAAACGGCTGCATCTGGTGCGGGCCGATCAGGCGGTGTTCGAGCTGCGCGGTCGTTCTGCGGAGCAGCACATCGCCATCGACGTCCTGGTCGACGAGCAGGTCGGCATCGTCAGCCTCGGTGGGAGTGCAGGCACTGGGAAGAGCGTGCTCGCGCTGGCGGCGGGTCTGGAAGCGGTCCTCGAGCGGCGCACGCACCAACGGGTGGTCGTGTTCCGCCCGATCTACGCGGTCGGCGGCCAGGACCTCGGTTACCTTCCAGGCTCGGAGTCCGAGAAGATGTCACCGTGGGGCGCGGCGGTCACCGATGCGCTCGAAGCCATCGTCGGCCGGGAAGTGATCGAGGAGGTGTTCGATCGCGGCCTGCTCGAGATCCTGCCGCTCACGCACATCCGTGGTCGTAGCCTCACCGACAGTTTCGTCATCATCGACGAGGCGCAGAACCTCGAACGGTCGGTCCTGCTGACCGCGTTGAGTCGGTTGGGACGGGGGAGTCGTGTCGTGCTCACGCACGACGTCGCCCAGCGCGACAACCTGCACGTCGGTCGTCACGACGGCATCGTGAGCGTCATCGAGTCGCTCAAGGGGCATCCGCTGTTCGCGCACGTCACCTTGACGCGCTCGGAGCGGTCGGCCATCGCGGCGCTGGTCACCCAGGTCCTCGACGGCTGACCGCCCCGTCACGCGGCGGGGGGACCGCTCAGTTCGACTGTGTGCTCGACCGGCTGCCCAGGGTCACCTTGGCGGTCGCCGACTTGCCGTCGCGCGTGTAGGTGACGGTGATCTGATCGCCGCTCGAGTGCTTCTGGATGGCGGTCACCAGTGCGGCGGCGTTGGCCACGTTGGTGCTGTCGACTGCCGTGATCACGTCGCCAGTCTTGAGTCCGGCATCGGCCGCGGGGCTCCCCGATTGCACCTGGGAGATGCCGGCACCGTTGTCGGCGTCCTGGAGCGCGACGCCGAGGAACGCGGTGTTCCCGGTGGTCTGGCTACTGCCGCCGCTCGTGCCTCCACTGTTCCCGTTGCTGTTCCCGTTCCCGTTGCTGTTGCCGTTCCCGTTCCCCGTGCCCGGCAGTTGGCGGTTGCCGTTGCCGAACGGACCGTTGCCCGAGGGCAACTGACCGCTGCCGTTGCCGAACGGGCCGTTGCCGGTCGCGGTGCTTGCATTCTGAGAGTTCGAGTCGCCCGAGGAGTCACCGATGGCGTACCCGATGCCCCCGAACACGAGCGCGGCCACGATGGCTGCCGCCACCAGGCCGACCCATTTCGGGACGAAGATGCCGGCCGGGGAGCTCGCCGCCGCACCGGACGGGGCCGCCGCGGATGGGGCGGCAGCGGGTGCCGCGACGGGTGCCACGGGCGCGGCCACCGTGGGCGGCTCCTCGACGTCGTCCTCGTCACCGGCGGACTTCACCGCGTCTTCGTACGTGAACGGCTTGGTCTCGGCCTCGGGTGTCGCCGGCGCGGCGGGTGCCGCGGGGGGTGCCGCGGGCGTCGCCTCGGTCGGTTCCCCGTTGGCGTCTGGTGTGTCGTTGCTCATGATCCGGATCCTCCCGGGGTCGACTCTCCCGCCACCATGGTGGTGTGTGTCGGCTGAGAGGTCCCTGAGCGGGCTGACTTGCTCAGCGGGCGCTCAGATCGGGCGCTCAGATCGGGCGGTCAAACGCTGATCGGCACCTGGGAGTACCCGCGCACCGTGCACGTGTGGAGGCGCACCGTGTGCTCGTGGTCGACGGTCCACTCGGGGAAACGCTCGCAGCGTCTCCTCCAGCGCGATGCGGCCCTCCATGCGGGCGAGCGCCGCGCCGAGGCAGAAGTGGATGCCGTAGCCGAACGACATGTGGAGGTCGATTGTCGCGGTGGATGTCGAAGCGATCGGCGTTCGGGTACGCACGCTCGTCGCGGTCCAGCGGCGCCCGTGAGCAACAACACCTTCGAGTTGACGGGCATGGTCTCGCCGTGGAGCTCGACGTCGGCGCGTGGTCCAGCGGCCCTGCACCGGTGACGGCGCCTCGTACCGGAGGAGCTCCTCGACCGCGTTGGGGAGCAGCGAGGAGTCGGCGGCCAGTTCGGCGCGCTGGTCGGGATGGTCGGCCAGCACGACCGACGCCCAGCCGAGCAGTCGGGCCACCGTCTCGGTGCCCGCGCTGATGAGGAGGTTGGCGAAGTCGGCGCCCTCGGCAAGGGTGAGCGTGCGGGTGACGCCGTCGTCTCGGTGATCTCGGCGACGCTCAGGTCGGTGAGCATGTCGTCGCGCGGGTGGACGAGGCATTCCTCGAGCTGCGACCGGATGTAGGTGTTGATCTCGATCTGCGCAGCGAAGCGACACGTCGTTGATCATGCCGACGCCAGGCTCGATGTGGAACACCTGGTCGATCAGCTTGCGCAGCGTCTCCTGATCAGCCAACGGCACGCCGAGCAGCGATGAGATCACCATCGACGGCAGGTAGACCGCGAAGTCCTGCACGTAGTCGAACGAGTCACGCCCCGAGAGCCGGTCGAGGAAGTCGGCCGACAGCTCGCGGATGCGTTCCTCCAACGCTTCGATCGCGCCGCGGCGTGAACGCGCGTGACACGAGCGTGCGCAGCCGGGTGTGTTCGGGCGGGTCGAGGAAGATCATCTGGCCGCCCGGGTCGAACCGTCTTCGGACATGAGTTCCAGCACGGTGCCGTGCGCGGAGCTGAACGTCTTCGGGTCGCGGTGCGCGGCTTCGACATCGGCGAACCGGGTCAACGCGTAGAAGTCGTAGCGGTCGTTGCGGTACAGCGGCGCGTCGTCGCGCATGCGCTGCCAGATGCCGTAGGGCTCGAGGTCGATGTCGGTGTCGAACGGATCCCAGTACAGGTCGGTCATGCCAGGATGTTACGTTCGTCGGACATGGCGATCGATCTCGGCCTCGCGGGCAAGCGGGCGTTGGTCACCGGTGGGGGCGTGGGGATCGGCCGGGGGATCGCGCACTGGTTGGCGATGGCCGGGTGCGACGTCGTCGTCGCCGACAAGGACACCGCGGCCCTCGAGGACGCCGTCGCCGAACTCGGTGCCGCGGGCACTCGTGTGATCGGTGTCGAGGTCGATGTACGCGATCCCAACTCGGTTCGTGCGCTCGTCGCGCGTGTCGTCAGCGAACTCGGGGGTCTCGACGTCGCGGTGAACAACGTCGGGTCGTTGGCCGGCCGCACGCCCGACATGTTCCTCTCGCTCGACGACGACGCGCTCCGTGACATCGTCGAGCAGAACCTGTTCGTGACGATGTGGTCGTGTCAGGCCGAGGCACGCGCCATGGTCGAAGCCGGGACGGCAGGCGTGATCGTGAACGTGAGCTCGGGCGAGACGACGCGTCCGGCCGTGCGGATGGCGCCGTACGGCGCGGCCAAAGCGGCGATCAACCACCTCACCGAGACCCTCGCGGTCGAACTCGCCCCCCACGGGATTCGCGTGCTCGCGGTGGCGCCGGGGACCACGCTCACGCCGGTCGTACGCGCCGCGCTCTCCGACGACACGGTGGAACGCCTGGTCGCCGCACACCCGCTCGGGCGTCTCGGTGAGCCCGACGATCTCGGGCGTCTCGTCGTGGCCCTCGCCTCCGACCTCGGCCGGAGTGTGACCGGGCAGCTCGTGTTCGGCGACAACGGCGCCCAGCTCGCCCGGAATCGCCCCTGGCTCTGAACCCGAGAGCTCCCCGGCCGTGTCCGGAGGGCGGGACGGCGCAGCGGCATCGACCAATGAATGAGTAGGGTGCTGCCCGTGATCGTGGTCGTGGCGGCGCTCAAGGGAGGGGTGGGCAAGACCACCACTTCGGTGTACCTCGCGGCCCTTGCCAGTCTCCCGAAGCGATCGGTGACGCTCGTCGATGCCGACCCCCAGGCCAGCGCGGCCGACTGGGTGGAACACGCGGCCGACGCCGTGTTCGAGCCGCTGACGGTGGTCGAGGCGCCCACCGAGCGACTGCTCACCAAAGTGCTGGAGAAGATCGACGCCGACGCGGTCGCGGTGGTCGACACGCCCCCGGGTCACGAGCGCCTCTTGGCCAAGGCGCTCGACCTGGCCGACGTGGTCGTGATCCCGACCCGGGTGGGAGGCGTCGAGACCGCACGGGTCGAGGCCGTCCTCGACATGGTGCCGAAGCGGCTTCCGGCGGGGTTGGTGATCGCTTCGGCCCGCACTTTCACCCGCGACTACCAGGACACCGTCGTCATGTGGGCCGAAGCCGGCGTCCCGGTGTGGGGTGCGGTGCCCGAACGGGTCACGATCGCCGCCGGTCCCGACGGCTGGCTCTCGACCGAGGGACTCGACGCGTACGGCGAGGTCTGGCGTCGCGCCCGGCGGGCGGCACGCGGCCAGTAGCCTTCCGGCATGGACGTAGGACCGGTCGAACTCCTGATCGTGCTGGCGGTCGTGCTGCTCCTCTTCGGCTCCAAGAAGCTGCCGGAGTTGGCGAAGGGCATGGGCCAGGCGGCCAAGGAGTTCCGCAGCGGACTCCACGACGAGGATCGCGAGACCCCCGCCGCGACTTCCTCTGATCCGCAGGCACCCGAGACCCCTGGCACCACGTCGGACCCGACGGCATAGCGCCGCTCCCGCTCGATCCGAACACTCGTGGGTAGCCCGAGTCGCGGCCAGGTCGTCGCGCTCGGCCTCGCCCTGTGTTTCCTGTCCGGGGTCGTGGGGTGGTGGATCGCGCAGCCGGACGACCCCAGCTTCAACGCGGTCGACGTCGGCTTCCTCTCCGACATGGAGACGCACCATCGAGGCGCGATCGAGCTGAGCTTCGCGTATCTCGGTCGCGAGCACGATTCGCTCGTCGGCCATTTTGCGCGGGAGATCGTGATCAGCCAGTCGGAGGAGCTCGCGGTGATGAACAGTCTCCTCAGCGAAGCGGGGAGCCGGGTGTCGACCACTGACGACGTCGCCATGGCATGGATGGGACATCCGACGCCGCCGGCGCAGATGCCCGGGATGGCAACCGATGACGAGGTCGTCGCGCTCCGCGCCGCGCAGGGGCTTGAAGCCGACGACCGGTTCACCCGACTGATGATCCTGCATCATGCGGGTGGTGCCGCGATGGCGGACTACGCCGCGGAGCACGGCGACAACGCCAAGGTTCGACAACTCGCCGCGAGCCTGGCGAAGGTGCAGCGAACCGAGATCACCGAGATGAACAATCGCCGCGTCGAGCTCGGGTTCGCACCCGTGTCCGCCGCGGAGATCGATGCGGTCCTGCACGCGCACTCGTGAACGTGACCGCGAGCAGGGTCCGCGCCTGGCATCCTGGGCACGGTGGGAGACCCTGAGGATGTTCGAGCGCGCCTGCGCGCCGTGACCGAGTTGCTGGAGACCGTCGTCGAGGACCCGTCCGTTCTCGAGGTGATGAGCGAGCAGGAGCGAATCCAGTTCGTGAACGCCGCGGGGAACGTGTTCTCGCCCGACGTCAACGAACGGCGCCGTCGGCTCAAAGCCCGCCAGCGGCGCCAACGGGGCGAGCGGATCCGCCGCGACCAGGATCTGCTGGCCGAGACCGGCATCCGCCGACTCCGGGCCCAACCGGTCTTCACCACACCCAACGTCTTTCCGCCCGAGGACGACCTCGAGGGCGATGACGCCGCAGACGAACTGCGCGATTCGCAGCACTGCTACGTGTGCAAGGAACACTTCCTGCAGGTACATCACTTCTACGACCAGCTCTGCCCGGCGTGCGCCGCGTTCAACTTCGAGAAACGCACCGAGTCCGCCGACCTCCGGGGTCGCGTCGCGTTGCTCACCGGCGGGCGGGTGAAGATCGGGTATCAGGCCGGCATCAAGTTGCTCCGGAGTGGCGCGCACCTCATCGTGACCACGCGCTTCCCGCGCGATGCGGCCTTGCGGTACGCGCGCGAGCCCGACTTCGACGTGTGGGCCGATCGGCTCGAGATCTTCGGACTCGACCTGCGCTACACGCCGAGTGTCGAGGCGTTCTGTCGCCATGTCGACGGCTCGCGGGCGCGGCTCGACTTCATCATCAACAACGCGTGCCAAACCGTGCGCCGCCCACCCGACTTCTACCGTCACATGATGGACGTCGAGACCGCGTCGCTCGCGCAGATGCCGCGCGACGTGCGCGCCCTCGTCGGCGAGTACGACGAGCTTCCTGGTCTTTCCGGCGCGGCCGCATTGTCGCAACGGGCGCTGCTACCGGGCGAGGTGCAGCCGCAGCGCCATCTCTTCCCGGACGGACAGCTCGATCAAGATCTCCAGCAGGTCGACCTCCGCGACCGGAACTCGTGGCGACTCATGCTGGCCGAGGTCTCGACCGTCGAGCTCCTGGAAACGCAATTGGTCAACGCGGTGGCACCGTTCGTGGTGAACGCCCGGCTCAAGGGGCTCATGCTGCGCACGCCCGAGCGCGACAAGCACATCGTCAACGTCTCCGCGGTCGAAGGCCAGTTCTACCGTCGCTTCAAGACCACCAAGCACCCGCACACGAACATGGCGAAGGCCGCGCTCAACATGATGACGCGCACGTCGGCGGCCGAGTACCAGGCCGACGGCATCCACATGAACAGCGTCGACACCGGCTGGGTGAGTGACGAAGACCCGCTCGACATCGCCGAGCGCAAGACCGCCGAGCACCGCTTTCACCCGCCGCTGGACATCGTCGACGGAGCGGCCCGCATCGTCGACCCGATCATCTCGGGGTTCAACCGCGGTGAACACGTCTTCGGGCAGTTCCTGAAGGACTATCGCCCCACCGATTGGTAGCCGCTCCTCGAGCGCTGACCGCTCGTTCTGGACCTGACGTGCATCGGTCGAGGCAAAATTGTAACGTGACCAATACCCGGGGGCGGACGCTCCGACGGGGCGGCCATCGGCTGAGCAACAGGGGGGTTCCATGTTGAGTAACCAGCACAGGCGCGCCAAGCGCGCACTTTGTGCCATCACGGTGGGCGTTCTGGGCATCGGACTCACCGCCGGCGCCGCCGGCGCCCAGTCGAGCAGCACCGAGGGGGTCACCAAGGACTCGGTGAAGCTGGGCTTCATCTGGTCCGGGACCGGGGTCGCGGCGCCGAACTTCCAGGACTCGGGGAAGGCGTGCCAGGCGCGGGTCGACGCCCAGAACGCCAAGGGCGGCGTCAACGGCCGCAAGATCCAACTCGAGACGGTTGACGACATGTCGTCGGGCGCCAACCTCACCGGCGCCCATGATCTGGTGGAGAACCGCAAGGTGTTCGCCGTGGTCAACAACTCGTCGTTCGCGTTCCTCTCGTACCGATACCTGCAGGGCGCCGGGGTGCCGCTGATCGGCGGCGGCTTCGACGGCAACTACTACAGCCAGAAGGGCAACGAGAACATCATCGACGCGGGCGGGAACGGAAGTCCTCCGCCCGCCGGCATCATCTTCACCAACGCCACCGACGTGGCGAAGAAGCTCGGCGCCACGAAGATCGGGTCCGTGGGCTACGGCGTGTCGCCGTCGTCCAGCGGGGTGGCCAAGGACACGCAGAAGTACGCCGCGGCGGCGTCGGGTCTCAAGCCCGTGTACCTCAACACCGCGGTCGACTTCGGGAGCACCGACGTCGGTCCCGATCGTGCTGGGGCTCAAGAACGCCGGGGCGAACGCGGTGTACCTGCCCCTCGACGGCAACACGAACCTCGCCATCGCGCAGGGCCTCCAGCAGAACGGCGTGCCCATGAAGGCGATCCTGATGGCGTCGGGCTACGGGCAGGCCATGCTCGACTCGCCCATCACCAAGACGCTCAACTCCGCCGACGTGGTGTCGCAGATCTACAAGCCCGCCGAGCTGAAGACCGACCCGGCGGTGAAGCAGTTCCGGGCCGACCTGAAGAAGTACGCCGGCATCACCGGCGTGCCCGACTACGGCGACTACACCGGGTACATCGCCTGCGACCTGGCCATCACCGGTCTGCAGCAGGCGGGGAAGAACCCGACCCGCCAGGGCTTCATCGACGGCCTGCACAATCTCGGCACCTACAAGCGCTGCCGACCTGACCTGCCAGCCGCTCGACATCAGCCTCAAGAACTTCGGGAAGACCCCGGAGAAGAGCTGCCAGTACTTCGTCACGTTCAAGAACGGGAAGTTCGTCGTGATGAACAACGGCAAGGCGATCTTCGGCAAGCTGGTCGGAGATCCGGCACTCATCGCAGCCAACAAGACCGGCTCGGCTCCCGAGGTCACGCACGACGTCGACGCCGTAGCGCTCACCGGAATCGTCGGCCGGGGAGGGGTGACGCACTGCGTCCGCCCCTCCCCGGTTGTCGCCCGGGCTCGCGGAGCCCCGAGCACTCGGTCCCGACCTTCAGGGAGAATGCGACCGATGCAGTTCTGGGATCGCCTCTTGCTCCGGGGGCTGAAGCCACATCTGCCCGAGGGTGCGCAGATCCTCGCGGTGGAACACGGGACGAGCGACGCGCTCGGTGAGGTGCGGAAGGTGACGGCTGTGCTCACCGACGGGGCGCTCCTCCTCGCGACGAGCGCGCGAGCGAAGACGGTCCTGACCACGGTCCCTCGTCCTGACATCCGGTCGGTCGAGGTGCTCGCCGTCAACTACGTCGCGATCGATTACGAGGACTTCGAGCGAGCGATCCGACGCGTGATCAAGCTCGATCTTCGTCGATCTGGAGATCGAGCAGGCCTGGTGGCGCGACTCAATCCTGTCTGACCTCAACACCCGAACGCGGCGGGTGAGTTCCGGAGGTCAGGAGGGTGAGCGGCAGCGAGTCGGCGTGTACGCCGGATTCTGTACGGACCGAGGTCCGTGGTGACCATCCATCTGGGCCGCCGGTTACCCGGACGGCTCGTGCGGCCTACCCGGGGGTCGAAGGACGGGCCGCCCTCCCCCTGTTCGGCCTTGCTCCCGGTGGGGTTTGCCGAGCCACCCGGGTCACCCCGGGTGCTGGTGCGCTCTTACCGCACCGTTTCACCCTCACCTGTGCGCACCGGCCCGGAGGCCGGTCCGCCATCGGCGGTCTGCTCTCTGTTGCACTTTCCTGCGGGTCGCCCCGACTGGGTGTTGCCCAGCACCGTGCCCTGTGGAGTCCGGACGTTCCTCGGAACCGGTCACGCCGGTCCGCGGCCACCCGGCCGACTCGCTGCCGCCCCCAGCCTACGACGCCCGACCCGGCTGTACGCCCCCGAAGCCTCGGTGAAGGGTGGCGGAATGTTGCAGATCTGCAACAGACCGCTACCTTTTGGCGGCGTTCTGGGCCGCCGTTCGCGCGCCGACCCAGCCACCGAGCATGCCGAGCGCGGCGGCGATCACCACCTGGCCGAACACCTGGCCGGGGCGGAGCGCGGGGCTGTGCCCGGTGAAGAGGCCCTTGTGCTCGTCGCGCACCAACCAGATGGCGATGCGCACGGGGATCCACAACACGAGTGCACCGACACCGGCGAGCGTGCCGTTGGTGAGCGCGCCAGCCGGCGCGGCGCGTCCGGCCTGCCAACCTCCGAGCGCGTACCCGAACAGGATGGCGACGAAGAGCGGGTAGATCCAGCCGGTGTCCTTGAAGTTGTCGACGTTCCGATCGAGGATCGCCTCCAACACGCTGGTGGCGACGAGCACGCAGAGACCGAGTAGGGCACCACGGCTGACGGCGCGCCAGTCGACGAGGGGGCCGTCGTCGGCGATCTTCGGGTCGCGAGGATCCGGCGATTCCATGGTCATGATCTTGCCTCTTCGGGCTCCGCTTCGTGGAACAGCTCGTCGACCGGCACGACGAGACCATCACGCGCCAACGGTCGAAGGTAGCTGCGTTGGTGCACCAGGATGACCGCGGCCAGCACGAGGTACACGACTCCCACTCCGATCCGCTCGAGCTCGCGCAGGTTCTCGGGCAGCACCGCACCAAGCACGAACTGAGAGATGAACAGCGCGAAGAGCGTCCACGCCTCGCGCACGCTCATCCTCCGGTTGGCGAGGATCGCGATCGCGAACACCGACTGTGCCGCGGTGAGGAACAGTTCCTCCCGCTGGAGTGAGTCGAGGGGCAAACCGCTCAGATGGCCCGCGGAGATCGCGTACACGATCGGGAGCGACCCCACGAGCAGCGTCCATTGGTTGACCTTCGACGAGAGCAGCGTGCCGAGCCCCGCGCTCGGTGTTGAGTCGCCAGGCGAACAGCGCGGCCACCAGCAGCTCGGGTGCCTCGGATGCCAGCGGCGCCACCCACTGCACGAGCAGGAACGTGCTGATTCCCGCCTGCTCACCAAGGTGGACCAACGACTCGGCGAACGGTGCCGCGCAGAGGAAGATGACGCCGGCCGCGTACGCGAGCAGCCCGCCGACGACGACGCGCCGCGTGGTGACCGGCAGCCGACCGATGAGCCTTGCCGGTCCCACCAGATGCGGCTCGGTCGACGGTGCCTTCCAGATGCGGACGACGAACAGCACGAAGATCGAGATGAGGATGATGGAGTCGACGATGGTCAGGGTGCGCTTCAGCGGGAGCGTGAAGGAGTAGAGCGTGGCGATGGCGAGGAACATGATCTCGATGGCGTGCGGCCGTTCGAGCGAGGTGTCGGTGTCGAGCTCGCCCTCGTAGCCGCGCTTCTTGGCGATGCTCTTCATACGCCACGCTGCGAGCAGCACGACCAACGACCACCCGACGCCGATCAACAGCCGGTTGCCACCGGTCATGTTGGCGAGCGCAAGCGGCGCGTACTTCTCGGGGTTCTCCCCAGCCTTGTAGGCGAAGGTGAAGTCGACGGCGTACTCGGGAAGCACCGCGATCAACGCGAGCACCGTGAGGGCCAGGCCCTGCGACACGTCGAGCTGCAGCACCTCGGCGGCCCACGCCAGCAGGAAGGCCGAACCGAGGATGGCCAAGCCGAAGAAGAGGGGGGCGACGACGTCACCGAGGGCGGCGTCGGAGAGCCGGCTCAGGACCCCGGGGAGGGTGAGCGCGAACGCCAGGCCGAGGGCGAGGGCCTGGCCCCGGGCACCTCGGAAGGCCGACGGGGTGCTCTCGGGGGCGATCGGTGTCACCCCGCCCATCCTACGGGAGGCCCTTACGCAGCCTGGCTCTCCGGTTCGACGCGGCTCCGAGGCCTCGTCCGCCGGTGCAAAAACGAGGAATGAACTCTCAGGAAAAGGGGAATACGCGCCGAAGTTGTCTTCGTTGGATTGAGTTCGCGGCGATGCCTCGAACTGGCAGGGAAAACGAAAAAAGGCACGAACCGATGACCAACCACTGGCGTCAATACGCCCGCTGTCTCGGGGCCGACCCCGAGCTCTTCTACCCCCCTCCGGATTCTGACGACGGCTCGGAGTTGGCCAAGGCGATCTGTGGGATCTGCCCGGTGCGCGAGCCTTGCCTCGAGCACGCGCTCACCGCGCGGGAGAAGCAGGGTGTCTGGGGTGGTCTCGACGAACGGGAGCGGCGACGCCTCGTGCGTCAACGGCGCAAATCGGCGTGAGCTGGTGCGGGCTCGGCCCGCATCGACCCCGGTAGCATCCCGCGGATGAATGCAGCGCTCTGGCCCGATGTCATCGGGCGACTGCTCCGGCGCGAAGACCTCCCCGACGACCTGATCGCGCAGGCGATGTCGGTGATTCTCACCGGTGACGCCACCGATGCCCAGATCGCCGCGTTCGCCGTCGGCCTTCGGGCGAAGGGGGAGACCGCGTCGGAGCTCGCGGCGCTGGTACGGACCATGCTGCAGTTCGCAGAACGCGTCGACCTCACGGACATCAGCGACCGGGGCGAGCCGATCGTCGACACCTGCGGCACCGGAGGTGACGGTGCCGGCACCGTCAACGTGTCGACCATGGCCGCCGTCGTCGCCGCGGCATCCGGCGCGCGGGTCGCCAAGCACGGCGGCCGAGCCGCGTCGTCGAAGTGCGGTTCGGTCGATGTGCTCGAATCGCTCGGCGTCGTCATCGACCTCGGACCTGACGGCGTGGCTCGGTGTGTGCGGGAAGTGGGCATCGGGTTCTGCTTCGCGCAACGGTTCCACCCGGCCATGCGCTTCGCGGCGCCGGTGCGGCGCGAGCTCGGGACGCCCACCACCTTCAACTTCCTCGGACCACTCGCCAACCCGGCGGGCGCCGATCGCCGAACGGTGGGTGTGTCGGACCCGGTGATGGCGGAGCGGGTCATCCGCACGCTGGCGACGCTCGGGGTCGAGCGCGCGCTGGTGTTCTACGGGCATGACGGGCTCGACGAGCTCACCGTCACCACGACCTCGACGGTCTACGAACTGGAACACGACGACCTGCGCATCTACGACGTCGATCCGCTCGATGTCGGCATTCCGCTCGCCGATCTGGGCGCGCTCGCGGGCGGCGATGCGGCCGGGAACGCGCAGGCCGTCCACCAGGTCTTCGCGGGTGCGTCGGGCCCGATCCGCGACATCGTCACGCTGAACGCCGCCGCGGCGATGCTCGTCGCCGACGTGGTGCCCGACCTCGCCGCCGGCGTCGAGCAGGCGCGTGCGGTGATCGACGATGGTCGTGCCGCCGCCACCCTCGAGGCCTTCGTCCGGGTGAGTGTGGCCGCACGGGAAGGTGGCGTCGGCTGATGGCGCGCGCCCTCGAATGCCCGGCATGCGGGGCCAAGCATCGAGTCGACAATCTCACCGACGCACCCACGTTCCGTTGTGATCGCTGTGGCCAGGTGCTCAAGGTGCCGACCTCGGTGACGACGGGTGGACCGCCACCGCCCGCCCGGTCATCGGGCACCGCCACAGTTGCCCCGCCGCCGCGCCGGCGAGGATCCGAAGTCGTGAGCCCGGCGACGGTGGGGGTCTCGGCGACCGTCGCCGCGGTTGCCCCGGGCGATGAGTCGCCGGACCCATCGACCCGTCGGGGACGCCGGACCGCGCCCCCATCGACTCCGCGACGGACGAAGGTGGCGTGGTACTGGCGACTGATCTCGTGGATCGTGGCGGTGCCACTCGGGTTCGTGCTCACGGTGTGGCCCGCGTATCAGTTGGGCTTCATCAAGAAGAACGACCTGCTCGACATCTTCGTCGGGACCGGCACCGGTCGGTACGCCCGGCTCGCCATCGTCACCGCGGTGTGGGCCCTGGTCACCGCGTTGCTGGTCCAACTCTTCGTCGAAGGTGGACGGGGATGGATGGCGCGTCGCCGCAACAAGTCGGTGTCGTCATGACGACGCGGTTCCGGTGCGCGGCCTGTGGCAACCTGACGCGCTTCGATGTCGTGTCGTCGCGTCGGACGCGTGCGTTCCACCACTTCAGCGTCGGCGGTGACCTCAGCATTGAAGACGAGGAAGTGCTCGACGCCAACATCGAGCAGGTCACGTGCCGCTGGTGTGGCGCGTCGGGGGAGACCATCGAGGAGATCGCCGTCGACGAGGTGCCGTTCGCCGGCGCCCCCGACGCGTGACCGGCGACCTCGCACCGGCCCCGGAGGCGTTGCTCGCGCCGCTGCTCGAAGACGCGGGCGCGGTGTTGCGTGTGTTGGAGCCCGCGCGACGTTCCGGTGTCGGCACGGTCACTGGTCGGTTTCGATGCGCGCGGGCTGACGCGCGGTGCCGCCCGTCGACAACTGCAGCGCGCGCTCGAAGAAGACGAGGCGTTCCGCGGCGGGTCTCGGATCGGTTCTTGGAGCGTGCCGAGGTCGCCGATGTTCTCAGCCGCTGGTCGGCGAGCGATGCGTTGACGCTCGTCGACGCCGCGAGCCGCGACGGCGTCCTCGCGTTGCTCGCATCGGCGTTGTACGCGGCTCGGCCGGAGGGCTGGACGTTCGGGTTCGGGATCGCGTTCGCCACTGCAGCCCGCGGTGTCGAAGACTCGCAGCTGCGCGCCGAGGCGCGAGCCCGCGCCGCGGATCTGGTGGGTGCGGCCGAGGCGATCCGGCGCGCCGACGCAGCTCGGGCGCGTGCTGATGAACAGCGCGAACGCGCCGAACGGGAACTGCGGACCGAACGTCAGTCGCGACGCGAGAGTCTGGCGCGCGCCGAACGGGAACGCGACGAAGCCCGTCGAGACGCCGCGGCAGTGGCGGAGGCAGTGGCGGCCGCGGAGCGGGCGGCGAGCGCGGCCGAGGCGCGTGCGAGCCACGCGGAAGCACGCGTGGCGCGGTTGGAGACCGAGCTCGCGGAGACGCGTCGACCGCAATCCACCGTCGATCCGGACGCGGTGCTCGCCGCGGCCGACGACATCCGCGGGATCGCCGACCGGCTGGGGTCACTCGTGTCTCCTTCACCTCGTGCGGTTCGGCCGAAGGTGGACGCAGCGGCGCCTCGTGCTCGACCTCGACGTGTCCGGCCGCCGTGTCCACCCGGCCTGATCGCCAACTCTCGGGCCGGGCTCGACGGCATGCTGCGGACCCGAGGGGTCCTGCTCGTCGTCGACGGGTACAACGTGTCGAAGACGGCGTGGAGTGACGCGCCGCTCGAGGAGCAGCGTGAGCGTCTGGTGGCAGCCTTGGCGGAGTTGCATCTCCGCATCCGGTGCGACGTGATCGTGGCCTTCGACGGCGCCGACGTGCGAGGGGTGCCGTTGCCGCGCAAGCCCGGCGTCCGGGTGGTGTTCTCGGCGCCGGGGGAGACCGCTGACGACGTCGTCGTTCGGGAGGCCGATGCACCGGCGACCACCATCCCGGTCGTGGTGGCGTCGAGCGATGCCGAGGTCAGGACCGCGCGCCGAGGCGGTCGGGGCAGCAGTGGTCCAGTCGTCGGTGTTGCTGGCGGTGCTCCGGAGATGAGTGTCACACCCTTCTGCCATCCTGCGAGCATGCTCACCATCGACTGCGACGAGTGCGTGATGCGGCACACCGGGGCCTGCGACGACTGTGTGGTGACCTTCGTGGTGGGCCGGGAGCCCGGCGAGGCCCTGGTGATCGACGTGGAGGAGGAGCGGGCGGTGCGCATGCTGGCCCGCGCGGGGCTGGTGCCGCGGCTCCGTCACGTCGCGGGGTAGCGTCCTGGCGCGGGCGGGCCGAGCAGCGGACCATCCCGACGAGGAGGCGCCCATGTATCTCGGGCAGCGACGCAGCGAACTTCGCGGTGCTGCTCGCGCGGGTCTGGGTCGGGATCATGATCTTCGCCCACGGCTGGCGCCATGTGAAGGCCGATCCAGTCCGGGTCCGGGATGGCCAACTGGTTCGAGAGCCTCGGCCTGAAGCCGGGCCCGCTCCACGCGCTGGACGGTCACGCTCACCGAGGTGTCGATCCCGTTCCTGCTCGTGCTCGGGTTCCTCACGCCGCTCGACTACGGCGGGGTGTGCGCGCTGATGCTCGTGGCGTTCATGACCAACCACCTGAAGAACGGCTTCTTCCTGAGCAGCGCCAAGGAGGGCTACGAGTACGTCGCCACCGTGGCGGTGCTCTCGATCACGCTCGGCACCCTCGGGCCGGGCAAGTGGTCGCTCGATCACGCCTTCGACTTCGTGTTCCCGTTCGACCCGAAGAAGGCGCTGCTCATCACCGCGGTCGTCGGCATCGGCGGCGCCGCACTGTTCCTGCTCGCGTTCTGGCGTCCACCGAAGAAGGACGAACCCGCCGCCTGACCGCGGCGCCCGGGCGAAACGGGGGAGCGCCACCATGGGTCGGGTCGCGCTGGACCACGTGTCGAAGCGGTTCGACGACGTCGCGGCCGTCGACGATCTCTCGCTCGACGTGGCCGACGAGGAGTTCCTCGTGCTGCTCGGCCCGTCGGGCTGCGGCAAGTCGACCGCGCTGCGCATGATCGCCGGGCTCGAGGATCCGACCGCGGGGACGATCACCATCGGTGACCGCGTGGTCAACGACGTCGAGGCGAAGGACCGCGACATCGCGATGGTGTTCCAGAGCTACGCGCTCTACCCGCACATGACGGTGCGGCGGAACATCGAGTTCCCGCTGCGGTCGCGCAAGGTGCCGGCAGCCGAGCGCGACCACGCTGGTCGGGAGGCGGCCGAGAGCCTCGCTCTCGAAACGCTGCTCGACCGCAAGCCGGCGCAGCTCTCCGGCGGTCAGCGCCAACGGGTGGCGCTGGCCCGCGCGATCGTGCGCCGGCCGCAGGCGTTCCTCATGGACGAGCCGCTGTCCAACCTCGACGCCAAGCTGCGGGTGCAGACCCGCGCCGAGTTGGTGGAGCTGCAGCGGCGGCTGGCGGCGACGGTCGTCTACGTCACCCACGACCAGGTCGAGGCCATGACGATGGGGCACCGCATCGCCAGTGCTCGACGCCGGCGTGCTGCAGCAGATCGGCGCGCCGCAGGACGTCTACGCGCGAGCCGGCCAACCTGTTCGTGGCCCGCTTCATCGGCAGCCCGCCGATGAACACCGTCACCGGACGCATCAACCGGATCAACGAGACGCTGGTCGCGCGAGATCCCGGGTGGTCACATCCCGCTCGATCCCGAGCTGCGCGAGCGCGGTCGACCGCGACCGCACTCCGACGAGGTGGTGATCGGCGTGCGGCCCGAGGACCTGCGCTTCGACGACCGACGACGGCATCCCGGCGCTCGGTGAGCGTGGTCGAGTCGCTCGGCCACGAGCGGCATGTGGTGTGCCGCCTCGCCGACCAGCAGCTCGTGATCGTGCGTCAGGACGCGCACGACGCCGCACCCGCCGAGGGAAGCACCACGTTCCTGGTGCGCCGATCCCGCACGCCGTGCACGTGTTCGACCCCGAGAGCGGCGCCCGGGTCGGGCGCCTGATCGCCGTGGCCGCCGGACGGTCTCACCGGCCGCGGCGCGCGGCATCCGACGGCGACGAGTCGCGGCGCTCGCCTATCTGCTGCTGATCCCGTCGCTGCTCGTCTTCGGCGTGTTCGTGTTCTGGCCGCTGGTGCACAACGTGTACCTCGGGCTTCTTCCGCAACCCGCCGTTCCCCGGACTGCCGAGCACGTACGTCGGGTTCGACCAGTACCGCGACGTGCTCACGTCGCAGGACTTTCTCGACAGCGTCAAGACCACCTTCCTGTTCGCGTTCCTCACCGTGCCCGTCGGGCATCGCGCTCGGCCTCGGGCTCGCGGTGCTCGCGCACCAGAAGCTCCGCGGCATCGGCGTCTACCGCACCTTCTTCTCGTCGACGGTGGCGACATCGGTCGCGGTCGCCGCGGTGATCTTCGGCACGCTGATGAACCCGCAGGTCGGTCTGCTCCCGTGGCTCGGCCTCACCACCAACCCCACGATCCTCCAGAATCCCGACTGGGCGTTGGTCGCGGTCGCGGTCGTCACGGTGTGGCAGACGCTCGGGCTCACGTTCATCCTCATGGCCGCGGGGCTCCAGAGCGTGCCCGACGACCTGTTCGAAGCGGCACGGGTCGACGGCGCGGGCGCGTGGTCGCGCTTCTGGCACGTCACCCTGCCGATGATGTCGCCCACGATCTTCTTCGCGGTGGTGATCGGCACGATCTTCGCGTTCCAGTCGTTCGGCCAGATCGACATCCTCACGCAGGGCGGACCGCTGAAGAAGACGAACGTGCTCACCTACTTCATCTACGACACGCTGCAACGGCAGAGTGACCCGGGCAAGGCCGCGGTGCTCGCGATCGCGCTGTTCTTCCTCACCCTGTTCCTCGCGCTGGGCCAGATCCGGCTGCTCGAGCGGAGGGTGTCGTATGAGCGTTGAACGCGGCCCGTGCGCTGCACCGCGCGTCGCCGCGTGTGGGGCAAGGTCGGCAGCTACACGCTGCTCACCGTTCTCTCGGTGATCGTGCTGTTCCCGATCTACATCACGGTCGTCAACTCGCTGCTCCCGTCCCGGCGAGATCCTGCGACAGCCGCCCAAGCTGTTCCCGACCAACCCGCAGTTCGGGAGCTACGGCGATGCGTGGAACGCCGGGCACATGGGCACGTACCTGAAGAACAGCTTCATCGTGACGTTCCTCATCACCGTCGGCCAGGTGCTCACCGCGATCCTCGCGGGCTACGCGTTCGCGTTCCTCGAGTTCCCGTTCAAGCGCATCCTGTTCGTCGTGTTCCTCGCCACGTTGATGGTGCCGTTCGAGGTCACGATCGTCACCAACGTGTCCACCATCAGCGACCTCGGTTGGTACAACACCTACGCCGGGCTCGCGGTCCCGTTCCTGGCGACCGGGTTCGGCGCGTTCCTCATGCGCCAGTCCTTCCTCACCCTGCCGCACGAGCTCCGTGACGCGGCCGCGCTCGACGGCTACGGACACTGGCGGTTCCTGTGGCGGGTGGCGGTGCCGCTGGCGCGACCGGCGGTCGCCGCGCTCACCGTGTTCGCGTTCCTGGCCGCGTGGAACCAGTACCTGTGGCCGTTGCTCATCACCAAGGACGACAAGCTGCGCACCGTGCAGATCGGCCTCAAGCAGCTCCAGCAGTCGAGCATCGACCAGCTGAACATCGTGTTCGCGGGTGCGGTCATCGCGGTGATCCCGCTGGTGATCCTGCTGCTCTTCTTCCAGAAGCAGCTCGTGCGCGGTCTCACCGCCGGCGCGGTGAAGGGATGACCACGTCGACGAGGCGTGGCTCGCGATCGCGTGCTCCTGGCGACCGGGCTGAGCGTGACGTCGTGGTCCGGCACCGCGAGCGCGGCGGCGACAGCACACCTGTCCGCTGGGCGCGTTGAAGAAGGCGAGCAAGCCGGTCGAGATCACGATGTGGCACTGGATGGCGCGCGCCAACGGTGAGACGCTTGCAGAAGCTGACCGATGCGTTCAACGCGTCGCAGTCGGCGGTGAAGGTCAAGCTCGTCGAATCAGGTGGGCTGGGAGGAGACACTCGCAGAAGTACAAGGCCGGACTCGTCAACCGGTGATCTTCCCGACATCGTGCAGCTGCAGGAGACGGACCAGCAGCAGATGATCGACACCGGCACCGTGCTCCCGGCGAGCGTGTGCGCCAAGGCCGACAGGTACAGCTTCTCGGACTTCCTGCCCCGGGTGATCAGCTACTTCACGGTGCAGGGCACGCAGTACGCGATGCCGTTCAACACGTCGGGGCCAGTCTTCTACTACAACAAGAAGGCCTTCACCGCGGCCGGACTCGATCCCGAAGCACGCCGCCCAAGACCCTCGACGACTCTGCGCGCGGCGGCGGAGAAGCTCAAGGCCACAGGCGTGCCGGCGCCGCTCGGGCTCAAGACCGACCCGATCTTCCTCGAGCAGTGGACCGCGATGGGGAACCGCCTGTTCGCGAACAACGGCGAACGGTCGCCGGTCCCGCGCCACCAGGGCGGTGTTCAACGGGCGGACGGGACGACAGGTCTTCGAGTGGATGACGGGCATGGTGAAGGACGGTCTCGCCACGACCAATGCGGACGTCGGGACCGGTGCCGCCGACAATCTGCTCGGGATCCGCAACGGCTCGCACGCCATGACCATCGACAGCAGCGCCGCGCTCGGGCACCATCACCGCGGTCTTGAGTGCAGGCAACGATCCCAACATCGAGCTCGGAGTGGCACCGATGCCCGGTCCGGGTGCGGGCGCGATCCCGGGTGGCGTCTTCGTGCAGGGCGGCGAGCTGTTCATGGTGAACAAGTCGGCGCCGGCGAAGCAGGCGGCGGCGTGGCAGTTCCTGAAGTTCCTCGACACGCCCGAGAACATGACCACGTGGGCGATCGGCACCGGCTACATCCCGATCCGCAAGTCGTCGGCCGCCAGAGCGCGAGATGCAGGACTACTGGGCGAAGAACCCCGGGTTCAAGGTGGCGTACGACCAGCTGCTCGGTGGACCCAACACGATCGCCACGTCGGGATCGGTCATCGGCCCCAACATCGCGGTGCGCGCACGCCGTGCGCGACGCGGAGAACACCATGTTCCTCGAGGACACCTCTCCGAGGTCCGCGGTCGGCTGCCGCGGCGACGGCGCGACCGCGGCCATCGCCGACTACAACGCCCGCATCGGCGAGCTGACCCCATGCGGCGCGCCGAAATCGGCCATGCTGGAGCCCGCATCAGGGTGATCGACCGGGGAGTGGACATGCGGGCGTGGAAGCGTTGGGCGGGCTCGGGTCTCGTCGCGGTGGTGCGTGACGACCGGGCTGACCGCGGTCGGCGGTCCCCGAGGCGGGTGCGGCGAACAGCACGACGTGCCCGCTGGCTGCGCTGAAGAAGGCGATCGAAGCCGGTCGAGATCACCATGTGGCACTCGATGAACCGAGCGTCTGGACGACGACGCTGACGAAGCTGACCGATGCAGTTCAACTCGTCGCAGAGCGACGTGAAGGTCAACGCTGGTCAACCAGATCGACTACGTGCAGACGTTCACCAAGTACAAGGCCGGTCCTCAGCAGCGGTGATCTTCCCGACATCGTGCAGCTGCAGGAGACGGACCAGCAGCAGATGATCGACACGCAAACGGTGTTGCCGGCGAGCGTGTGCGCCAAGGCCGACAAGTACGCCTTCTCCGACTTCCTGCCCCGCGTGATCAGCTACTTCACCGTCGCAGGGCACGCAGTACGCGATGCCGTTCAACACGTCGGGCCCCGTCTTCTTCTACAACAAGAAGGCGTTCACGGCTGCCGGACTCGACTCCGACCAAGCCGCCGACGACCCTCGACGAGGTGCGTGCCGCGGCCGAGAAGCTCAAGGCCAACGGGGTCGAGGCGCCGCTCGGGTTGAAGACCGAGCCCGGGTACTTCGAGCACTGGCGGGCAATGGCGAACAAGCTCTACGTGAACAACAGCAACGGGCGCAAGGCCCGCGCCACGAAGACCGACCTACGACGACGCCACCGGGGCGCCAGATCTTCACCTGGCTCTCGGGCATGGTGAAGGACGGGCTCGCCACGACCAACGCCGACCTCGGCACCGGCAACTTCGACAACCTGCTCGGGCATCCAGAGTGGCTCGCACGCGATGGCGTTCGACACCAGCGCGGTGCTCGGCACGATCAGCTGCGATCCTGTCGGGCGGCAACGCGCCCGAACGTCGACCTCGGCGTCGCGCCCTTCCCCGGTCCGGGGGCGGGTCCGATCAAGGGTGGCGTGCTCGTCAGTGGTGGTGCGCTGTACATGGTGAACAAGTCGGCGCCGGCCAAGCAGGCGGCGGCGTGGCAGTTCCTGAAGTTCCTCGACACGCCCGAGAACATGACCACGTGGGCGATCGGCACCGGCTACATCCCGATCCTCAAGGCGTCGGCCGACGAGCTCGGCGATGCAGGCACTACTGGGCGGCGAACCCGGCCTACAAGGTCGCGTACGACCAGCTGTCGAACGGTCCGACCAACGTGGCGACCGTCGGGGTCGGTGATCGGGAACTACACCGGCGTGCGCGACGCGGTGCGGGACGCGGAGAACACGATGTTCCTCAACGGCACCGACCCGAAGGCCGCGCTGAAGGACGCGTCGACGAACTCGACCGCGGCGATCGAGGACTACAACGCCCGCCTCGGCGGCTGATCCAGCGCGAGTGCCCACGGAGGGCTCGAAACCCTCCGTGATGACGCCGAACATCCTCGAGCCGGAATCGTCCGCCCCTGACGCGACCACCCTCCGCCAGCTCGCGCGGCGGGGCGCGCCGTGGCTGGTCGGTGGGGCGCTGCTGTACCTCCTCGCGCCGTCGGTGCTCGGCGTCCTCGGGGCGACGGGCCAGCTCGTCGAGATCGACTGGTACTGGTTGGTCGCGGTGCTCGCGTGCCAGGCCCTGGTGCTGTACCTGACCTGGGTGCTGCAACGGATGCTCATCAACGACGGGCGGACGACCAAGGGCACGTTGATGCTCTTCGCGTCGACCCAACTGGTCGGCTCCGGCGTGGCGACGATCGCGCCGTTCGGGGGCGCGACGGGCACGACCGTCCAGGTGCGCGCGCTGGCGCGACGTGGCGTCAACGCTCGCCGCCGCGACCGCCGGGCTGGTCGCGTTCTCTCTGCTGCAGATCGCATCGATCGGTGCACTGGCGCTCGTCGGCCCGGTGATGGTCATCATCGGCATCAGCGTGCCGCACAGCCTCTCGCGCACGGCCCTCCTCGGGTGTGCGGCGTTGGTGCTCATCACCGGACTGCTCGTGCTGTTCCTCCGCACCGACACCGTGGCGGACTGGTCAGGCGCGATCGCGGGTCGGCTCCTCCGGCGCGATCCGCGCCCGATCATCCTCGGGTTGCGTCGCGAACGCCGTCACCTCCGTCGTGCGCTCGCCGGACCCGGCTCCAGGCGTGTGCTCGGAATCGCGTTGGCGCGTTCGGTTGCCGACTTCGCGTGCCTGCTCGCGGCGGTCGCGGCGGTGAGCCCGACCCCACGGCCACAGTTCGTGCTGTTGGCGTTCGTCGCGGCCGCGGTGCTGCGCCTGATCCCGTTCACTCCCGGCGGCCTCGGTCCCGTCGAAGCCGCGCTGATCCCGCTGCTCGCCGCAGCTTCGACGACGCGTTCGGGTGCGGTGCTGGCGACGCTCGCGTACCGGGTCGCCTCGCTGTGGATCCCGTTGTTCCTCGCCGTGCCCGCGCTGTGGTGGCTGCGACGGCACGAACCGGTGGACGCCCCCATCGGGAGGGCGTGAGGGTCAGTGCGACGGATCGCCGGCGGCGTTGGCGGTCTGCTGGGCGGACCGCAGCATCTTCGCCATCGACTGCAGGAGCTTCCAGGCGATCGGACCGTTGTCGTGCACGAGCGGACGGAACTCCCAGTAGGTGAGCCCGTGGCACACGAGGTCGGTGGTGGCGGTGATCGTCGCCATTCGCTCACCTTCGTCGATGAGCGCGATCTCGCCGAAGTGGTCGCCGGCACCGAGGACGCCTCGCTCGACGCCATGGATCGTCACCGTCGCCTCACCCGAATCGATGAGGAAGAACGCGGCGCCGCCCGAGCCCTCCCGGATGACCGTCTCCCCAGCGGCGAAGCGACGGAGCTTGAAGAGATTCGCGATCTGCGCAACCTGTTGTTCGTCGAGCTCGGCGAACAACGGCACGCCCGGCAACACCTCGGCCGGATCCCGCACGGCCGGGCCCGGCTCCGGGTCGCTCGTCGTCGACGGCGACGAAGATGTCGTGACCGCGCGGCACTGCAGGAGGTACAGCGTGCCGTCGGCGAACGCCCACTCGATGTCGCGGGCCTTGCCGTACACCGCTTCGGCGCGGATCGCGAGTTCGTGCAGCTCGGCGAGTTGACCGTCGTCGAGCGAGAGCTTCTCGGTGAGCTCGGGCGCCACCGTCTCCTCGAAGGTCCCGCCGTCCGGCAGCGACCGGATCGCGGTGCGCTTGAGGCCAGGCGTGCGCTCGAGCACCTCGCCGTCGTGGCCCACGCGGAAGGTGTCGGGGATCACGAGACCGGCGACGACCGCCTCACCGAGCCCCCAACTCGCTTCGATCACGCACTCGTCCGCGCCGGTGACCGGGTTCTCGGTGAACATGACCCCCGCGACCTCGGGATCGAGCAGCGTCTGGACGACGACGCCGACGCTCGGGCGAGTGAACAGGCCGACGCGTTGGCGATAGGTGATGGCGGAGTCCGAGTTCGCCGACCACCAGATCTCGCGCAACGCGGAAGGCACCGCGTCGGCCGACGGGACGTTGAGCAACGTGAGGTGTTGCCCCGCGAAGCTGGCGTCCTTGCCGTCTTCGTCGACTGCGGAGGAGCGCACCGCGAGCGGGGCGCGGAGATCGCGGATGGCCGTCGCGACCTGCGCGGTCACCTCGGGATCCTCGGAGGCGACCGCCTCGACGACGGGACCTGACAGCGCGAACCCGGGCGGCACGGGCAGACCGTCTCGGATCGCGTCGCCGAGCCCGACGGCCTTCGACCCGAAGACCGACGTGTCGCGCACGTCAGCCAGCGCGACGACTTCCGTCACCCCAGCACCGTGACCTCACCGGCGGCACCGTCGACGCGGACCCGCGCTCCGTCGGCGATGCGTTCGGTGGCGTCGCGGGTACCCACGACTCCCGGGATGCCGTACTCGCGCGCCACGATCGCGGAGTGCGACAGCAAGCCGCCGTTGTCGGTGACGATCGCGCCCAGGAGGGGCAGGAGGATGTTGAACGCCTCCGTCGTCGCCGGCGTGAGGAGCACGTCGCCTTGTTGGATGCGCGCGAACTCGGACGGACCCACGACCAGGCGGGCCGGACCTTCGTAGACTCCCGGACTCGCGGCCAGGCCGCGCAGCATGTCGTGTTCGTGTTCCGCCTCGGAGCTGCCGAAGAGCATGCCGAGCGCGATGCCGACGGCGCGCATGAGCCGACCGACGTCCGGCGGGAGGCCGGACGGGTCCGGCGGTGGCTGCGGCGGGTCGCCGAGGAACGGCGGCGCATCCTTGGCGGTGTACGCGGCCCGGAACCGTGCGCGCGCCGCGAGCTCCTCGGCCGATGGCCCGCCGGTGCCCGTGACCAGCGCCGTCATCTCGTCGGGGGTCGCGTCGACCATGTGCTCAGGCTCGTCGATGCCGCCCCGACCCGCGACCCGGCGACCAGCCGCCAGCGCGGCGCGCCGCATGAGTCCGGACGCCCAGACGTCGCTGTACACCCCGCGCTCGTCGCGGAGCCGGTACATGAGTCGGGCCTCGCCGAGCAGCTCGTCGAACTCGTCGCGGTGCGCTTCGGGGACCTGGGCGCGGACTCCCGCGGTCAGGTCGCCGACGTCCGCGCCTTCGTTGTCGCGCCCGGAAACGGTGACCCGGATGGAGCGGAGAAGCGCGTCGGGCAGCTCCAGCGCGCCGGGCTCCGAGATGTCGAAGCCGTCGAGCGGTCGGAAGCCGACGAGGTCGAGGTAACCCGACACCGCGGTGCCCGCGTCACCATCGAGCGCGCGCGAGCGCGGCGAGTACTTCGGCAGGATCGTCGTCAGATTCGAGGAGTTTCATCGCAGCGGGATCCTGCGCGATCGTCTTCAGCGCTTCGAGCTCCGACGAACCACCTGCGGACACCGCCGCCGAGCCCCGCAGGAGGCCGAGCAGCTCGGCGGGTGGCAGACCGGTCCAGTCGCCGACGTGGGCGATGAAGTCCCCGGTCGGGATCACCGCGCTGGCGGTGTAGCGCATGTGCTGCGTGATCATCGCCGCGTGGTGGTCACGGCACCGCGTGAGGTACGCGGCCAGATCCTCGTCCGAGAGGGCGTCGGGATCGACGGCCTGGATTTCGCGATGCTGGGCGATCGCGTTGGGCTTGCTGATCTCGTCCCACTCCTTGAGTTGGTCGCGCCAGGCCTTCCCGGCCAATGCCTCGCTGGCTCGCTGGAAGCGCTGCGGGATCTCGGCGTCCGGAGCCGGGTGCACCAGGTGGTACGCGAACCCGTTCACGTACTGGGCCTCGAGACCGTCGATGAGCAGTCCGTAGTACCGGCAGAAGTCGTTGGTGCCCCGCCAGAACGCGTCGGGATGGGTCTCGACCCAGTACCGCGTCATGGGCCGGGGGTGGTGCACGGGATCGAGCGCCCACGGACCGGGGCCGGGAGGCTCGAACCGGAGCTCGGTGGCGGGCGCGCTCTCACTCATGGGTCCTCTTTCTCGTTCTCGCTCGAGGGTCACGGGGACGTGGCGGCATCGAGTCTGTGCGCGTGCGCGACCGGGTGCAAGCCGAACCCGCCGGAGCGGTCAGCAGGCATCGGGTGGGTTCAGCCCCGCTCGTCGACCGGTACGTAGGGCCGTTTGGTCGGGCCGGTGTAGATCTGGCGAGGCCGACCGATCTTGGTGGCCGGGCTCTCCATCATCTCGACCCAGTGGGCGATCCAGCCGGGAAGACGACCCATGGCGAACAACACCGGGAACATCTGGGTGGGGAATCCCATGGCGCGGTAGATGAGCCCGGAGTAGAAGTCGACGTTCGGGTACAGCTTGCGTTCGACGAAGTACTCGTCGCTGAGCGCGACCTCCTCGAGCCGAAGCGCGAGATCGAGCTGGTTGTCCATCTTGCCGAGCTCGGCGATGACCTGGTGACAGGCGTCCTTGAGGATGCGGGCGCGTGGGTCGTAGTGCTTGTACACCCGGTGGCCGAACCCGGAGAGCCGGAACGGGTCGTCGGGATCCTTGGCCATCCGTACGTACTTGTCGACGTCGCCGCCGTCGGCCGTGATGCGGTCGAGCATCTCGATGACCGCCTGGTTGGCGCCACCGTGCAAGGGGCCCCACAGTGCGTTGATGCCCGCGGCGATCGAGGCGAACAGGTTGGCTTCGCTCGAGCCGACCAGGCGCACCGTGCTGGTGGAGCAGTTCTGCTCGTGGTCGGCGTGGAGGATGAGGAGCTGCTTGAGCGTGACCACGGTGTTGTGGCTGACCTCGTAGCGCTCCGACGGCACCGCGAACATCATCGTGAGGAAGTTCTCGATGAGATCGAGCGAGTTGTCGGGGTACAGGAACGGCTGGCCGATCGACTTCTTGTACGCGTACGCGGCGATGGTCGGGAGCTTGGCCATCAACCGCAGGATCGACAAGTGAACCTGATCGGGGTCGTGGGGGTTGTTGCTGTCCTGGTAGAAGGTCGACAGCGCGCTGACCGCAGAGGAGAGCGTGCCCATCGGATGCGCGTCCTTCGGGAACGCGTCGAAGAAGCGCTTCGCGTCTTCGTGCAGCAAAGTGTGCTTGCGGATCCCGAAGCGGAAGTCGTCGAGCTGCGACCGGGTGGGGAGCTCACCGTAGATGAGCAGGTACGAGGTTTCGAGGAACGACGGGACGGGAACCGACACCAGTTCCTCGATCGGGATGCCGCGATACCGCAGGATGCCGGCTTCGCCGTCGATGAAGGTGATTGCCGACTCGCACGATGCGGTGTTGACGAAGCCGTTGTCGAGGGTGACCGCGCCGGTCTGCGCGGCGCAGCTTCGAGATGTCGACGCCTTGCTCGCCCTCGCTGCCCACGATCATCGGCAACTCGGTCTCCTGCGTGCCGATGCGGAGTACGGCGGGCGCTTCGCTCATGCTTGGTCCTCCTGAGTCGACACGACAGCGTACCCGTCGAGCTGGGAGGCCCTTCCAGCGCGGGGCGCTCGCCGCCAGACTCGAGTCAGGCGCCCATGAAGGTGCGCCAACTCGCGAGGTCGTGGACGTGGAACACGAAGTTGCGTTCGCGCGTCTCGCCCATCGTGGCCGACGGCTCGCGTGAGTAGAGATGGCCTGGGTACAGCACGGTGGAATCGGGCACCGTCGCGAGGCGTTGGGTGAGGCTCTCGTACATCGCGTCGGGGTCGGAGCCCGGGAGATCGGTGCGTCCGCATCCCTCGAGGAAGAGGGTGTCGCCGGCGACGAGTTTGCCGTCGACGACGAAGCACTGACTCCCCGGGGTGTGTCCGGGAGTGTGCATGAGCGTGATGGGGATGTCCCCGACGGTCACGACGTCGCCGCTGGCGTGGAGGGTGAGATCAGAGTCGGACACGCCCGTGCTGCGCTTGACCCACTCGGCTTCGTCTCGCTGCACGTGCACCGGCACCGCGCCCTCGTCGAGCGCGAGAGCTCGCGGAGACCCTCGATCGAGTACCCCATGATGTCACCGCCGCAGTGGTCGGCGTGATAGTGCGTGGCGAGCACACCGGTGAGGCGCATGCCGTCGGCCGCGAGCATCTCGACCAGCTCGTTGACGCCGTACGCGGGGTCGACCACCACGGCTTCTCCCGTTTCGCGGTCGCCGACCAGGTAGACGAAGTTCACCATCTGACGCGCCATCTGGTCGTCGCGCGCGAAGTCGCGGCCCGACAACAGCTGGCGGAAGTAGAGACGTTCGCTCATCGGCTTCCCTCCGGGCGCATCGAACCCATCATGGCGACGAACGCGCCGGGGTCGGCCGATTTGTGCACGACGATGTCGTGCTGCTTCCCGACGCCGCCGGGGAATTCGGGCGGAGCGTAGTACTCGAAACCGGTTCCCTCGATGGCTTCGACGATCGAGGTCGCCGCGTCCGCAGCGGGGATGAACGGGCCGTCGTAGGCGGCGGGGTCGTTGCCGGGTTGGTCCCAGATCTCGGTGTCGATGGGTCCGGGGAGCACGAGCTTCACCTCGACGCCGGTGCCGTGGAGGTCGACAGCCATGACCTCGCTCCAGCCGCACAGTGCATACTTGCTGGCGCAGTACGCGGCTTCCTGGGCGATCGGGATGCGCCCGCCGAGACTCGAGACGTTGACCACGCAGCCCGCGTGGCGCGCGATCCACCGTGGGAGCAGCGCCAGCGTCATCCGCACCGGCGCGTGGAAGTTCACGTCCATCACGTGCGCGACGTCGGCGGCGGTCAGACGCGGTACCGGGATGCGAGCGGGGATGGCGGCATTGTTCACCAGCACGTCGACGTCATCGAACGCGCGCGTCGCATCGCGCGTCACCCGCTCGGCAGCATCGAGGTCGGCGAGGTCGACGGTCCACGCGCGCGAGGCGGGCGAATGCGCGCGGCATTCCTCGAGGACGACCGCCAGGCGATCGGTGCGGCGGGCGACCAGACCGACGGTGGCGCCGTGTGCCGGCGAGCATGGGCGCCAGTGCGGCACCGATCCCGGACGACGCCCCGGTCACGACGATCCTGGAGCCGTCGATCTTCATCAGGTCACGCGGTGACGGTGACCGGGGTCCCGAGCGGGAGCAGCTTGGCCAGCCTGGTGATGGCGTCGTTGTCCATGCGCACGCAGCCGTGGGTCGCGTCGGTACCGAGCACCGACGCGTCGTTGTTGCCGTGGATGCCGATCTCGGCGTCGCCGCCGGCGAACTGGTCGAGGGCCTCGGAGTGGCTCGACAGGCCGTACGCGTACGGCCCGTACACCGTGGTCGGGTCCGGCGCCTGGAGCAGGACCCGGAGGTAGTACTCGCCGGTGGGTGTCGGGGTGGGCTTGCCGACGTCGGGAAGCGGCGGGTCGGTGGCCCCGACCGCGACCGGGCCGGTGTAGATGACGTCGCTCGGCGTTGGTCACGGTGATCGTGTGCGCGCCGAGCGCGATCGTCGATCTGGTACGTGTTGGGCGTGACGGTGACGTCGGACGCCTTGACCCATCCGGTGCTGCCGTTCGGGCGCACCGGCAGCAGCACCTGCACCCAGCCGTCGGTGCGCTGCTCCTTGACCAGGAAGACCTGCGTGCACCGTCGACGTCGGGACGGTCGGGTCGACGAGCCACGGGTTCTCGAGCTGCGCGCGGTTCGGCGTCGGCGTCGGGCGAGTCGTAGATCGTCGACCTGCGTGACCGTGCTCTTCGCGGTGGCGATGTACGAGACGTAGTCCGGCGGGTCGTCGAGCCGCCGGCCCCGAGGTCGTGACCGGCCTCGTTGCCCAGGGTGGCGCTGCCACCACCACCACCGCAGCCGGCGAGCGACGAGGGCGAGCGCGACGCGACCGCGCAGACGACGGGAACGCGGGGAGATTACCGGCGCGGGCATCGCGACGGGCCGAGGCTACCGGCCGGAGCACGCGGCTACGGTGCCGCGCGTGGCACGTCGGGAGGTGGTCGAGGCGAGCGCGGCGCTGGCCCGCCAGGCGCCCCGAGTTCCGCCCGATCGTCGACGCGCACGGACCCGCCGATCTGCGACGGGGGCGGCCCGGCCGCACGCACTTCGCCGAGCTGGTGCGGGCGATCTGTTACCAGCAGCTGGCGGGCGCGGCGGCGAGCACGATCCACGGCCGGGTCGAGGCCGCGCTGGGCGACGACGACCCCGGAGGCCGTGCTCGCGCTCCCGGTCAGACCGATGCGAGCCGCCGGGCTCTCGGGGAACAAGACCGCGTCGATCCGGGACCTGGCCGAGAAGGTGCTGGCGGGCGACGTCGAGCTCGATCGAGTCGCTCGCCTATCCGACGACGAGATCGTGCAGGAGCTCACGTCGGTGCGCGGGATCGGCCGCTGGACCGCCGAGATGTTCCTGATGTTCCAGCTCGGACGGCTCGACGTGTGGCCGGTCGACGACCTCGGCGTGCGCAAGGGCTACGGCGCGATCCTTCGGATTGTCGGCGCCGCCGACGGCGCGGGCGAACTCGAACCACTGGGTGAACCGTTGCGACCGTACCGGTCGGTCGCCGCGTGGTACTGCTGGCGGGCCGCCGACACGCAGAACTGACGCTGCGTCAGGACAATCGCGGTGTTCCTCGCGCCAGCGCGCCCGCATCGTCGCCGCGTGCTCGGCAAACGAGACCAACCCGAGCCGAGCCCGTCGCGCGTCCACCGCCACCGGGTCGTCAACCGGCCACGCCTCGAGATCGCCGTCGGCCGCGAGCACGAACTGCGAGCCGTAGAGTTGATCCCGTCCGTCGTTCATGAGGACGCGGTCGTGCAGGTACGCGAGGTGGACCGGATCGGCGTCGCCGAGCGCGACGGCGAGTTCGAGCATCTCCAGGCAGCGCCGCTGGAGACCGACGTCGTCGATCGCGCCCTGGGCGACGAGCCAGCCGGCCCGGGCCCCGTCCTCGCCCACCAGCGTTCGACCCGGCCACGCCTCGTAGTCGTCGAGGATCGCCCACAACCGCTCGGCGTGTTCGAGTCGGCTGGCGCCGTCAGAGCCGTCAGCCATCGCCAGGAGCTCTTCCCGGAGCTCGGGAGCACGCGACTTCCCTTTTGCGGGCATCGGAGCGAGAATCGGAGGACCGAACCGGTGCTGCGCCAACGGTTCCGGTGTTCATTTCCATTCCGCCCACTCTGCGTGGCAGAATGGCTGGCCCGAGTGGTCGACCCGGCTGGGGTCGGCGAGCTACCCGAGCGTGCGGATGCGTGCTCGAGTGGTTGGTGTGGGCACAAAGTGACAGAAGAGGTTTCGTGGATCTACTCCGCTTCGCCCGGATCGTCCGTCGGCGCTGGCTGATCATCGCGGGCTGCCTGCTCGTCGGTGCCGCGCTCGGCGCGGCATCGACCGTGGCGACCTCGAAGGAGGCCGCGCCGACCAGGGTGTTCTACCGGTCGACCGAGACGCTCACCATCCGCCACGACTCGTCGACGGACAACAGTGGGTTCCAGGGGCTCAATCAGGTCGCGGTGCGGGTCACGAACGGCGCGGTCCCGAAGCTGGTCGCGACCGAGCTCGGTGGCGATGCCGATCGCCTGGTGGACCGGATCACGGTCACGTCGAACGACGCGTTGGGGACGCTCGCGATCACCGCCATCGCGCCGACGTCGACCGAAGCCGACCAGCTGGCCGGGACCTTCGGGAAGCAGCTCGTCGCCTCGCTCGACGCCGACGGTGTCCAGGCCTACGAAGGCACGACCAAGGACCTCCTGGCCAAGCGTGACTCGCTCAAGGCCCACGAGGCCGACCTCGATTCGCAGATCGCGGGCGCGATCGGCAGTCGCGGCAGAGGATCTCCGCGCCGAGCGTGACGCCACCGCCGACGAACTGCGGCTCACGTTGACCCAGATCGCGCAGCACTCGTTCGACTCGCCCACGCCGAGTCCGGTCGAGGTCCTCGACACGCCCCAGGCGGTACCGATCTCGCAGGCGGAATACCAGGGCCTGCTCGACCGCGGAACCCAGGGGGATCACCTCACGCAAGTGAACCAGAACGGCGACATCCAGGGCGCAGTGGCCGGCTCGGCCGGTCCGGATCTCTCCGGTCCCGTGCCTCGCGGGATCCTCGGTGGGTTCCTCGGGCTGTTCATCGGGGTCGGGATCGCGCTGCTCCTCGACGCGATGGACCGGCGGGTCCGCACCCGCGAGGATCTCGAGGAGGCGTTCGGACTCCCGGTCCTCGCCGAGATCCCCGCGACGAGGACGGCGAAGGGCGAAGCCAAGAACCAGACGCGGATGATCATCTCGACGGTCGCGCCGTACTCGCGCGCGGCCGAGGGATACCGGGCCGTGCGTTCCGCGGTCCTCTTCGAGCTGGCGCTCGCCGAACAACACCAGCACCCCGACGGTGGCACCAGCGGGGATCGCAGCGGTACCGGCATCGTGGTGATGATCGTCTCGGGTGCCGCCGCCGAGGGCAAGACCACGACCACCGCCAACCTTGCCGCGGCGTTCGCGGAAGCGGGTTCCTCGGTGCTCGCGGTCAACGGCGACTTCCGCCGCCCGGCGCTGCACCACCAGTTCGGCGTCGACGACGTGCCCGGAGCGATCCTCGAGACCGGGATCAAGGGCGTCCAGGTGGTGACCAGCGTCGACGTGAGCGCGTCGGCCACCCCGGCGCAGGTGGTCGAGGCGCAGCGGCGCCTGATCCAGGCGACGCGCCGTCACTACGACATCGTGTTGCTCGACACCGCGCCGTTGCTCTCGACCAACGACGCCATCGACATTGCGCCCCTCGCCGACCTCGTGCTCGTCGTGGCCCAGTACGGGGTCACCAAGAGCCACCACGCCCGCCGCACCGCGGAGATGCTCGCTCGACTCCGAGCCTCGGTGGGCGGTGTCGTCTTCGTGGCCACACCGGCGCGCGGCGACGACAGCAGCTACTCGTACTACTACGGCACCCCTGCGCCGATCACGGAGACGAAGGACGTGCCTGCGCATCCGCCGCTCGAGCCGGCCGCGCCCCTCGCGCCCGTCGAGGTCATCGGCGCGGCGTTCCCGGCGGCGTCGACGGCGAACGGGGTCGAGAGCAACGGTGACCGGGTTCGTACCAACGGGCACGCCATCAACGGCAACGGCAACGGCAACGGCAACGGCAACGGCAACGGCAACGGCAACGGCAACGGTGCGCACACGAACGGCTTCCCGCCGAACGGCGACGCTTCCCACCGGGATGCGCCCGCGGACGACAACACGCTCGCACCATCGGCGCCGGATCCGGAACTGGTGTGGCGGGCGCCGTTGGTGTGGAAGTCGGGCGACTGACGACCTCAGCCTTCTCTCTGATCACCCGAGACCTCTCGCGGTCACGGGGCAGCGTCCTCGTCCTCGACGGGATCAGCCTGTCGATCGGACCGCGCACGCGGCTCGGGGTCGTCGGCCCGAACGGCGTTGGCAAGACGACGCTGTTGCGCATCCTCGCCGGGCTCGATCAACCCGATCGGGGCACGGTGGTGGCGGCGCCGCCGACGCTGCGGGTCGGATACCTGCCGCAAGAGCCGGACCGGGGTCACGAGACCCTGCTCGAGTTCTTCGCCCGACGAACCGGCGTCGCCACGGCCGAGTTGGAACTCGAGCGCGCCGCGGCGGCGCTGGCGACCGCGGGTGATGACGCCGTCGTCGCCGACGCGTACAGCGCCGCCCTCGACGGGTACCTCGCGGCGGGCGGACCCGATCTCGATGCCCGGGCACGAAGCGTGGTCGCCGACCTCGGGTTGGCGGAGTCGACCCTCGAGCGCCCGACCGTCGCGCTTTCCGGTGGTCAGGCGGCTCGAGCCTCGTTGGCCGCGATCCTCCTGAGCCGCTTCGACGTGTTCCTGCTCGACGAGCCCACCAACGACCTCGACTTCGCAGGCCTCGACCGCCTCGAACGGTTCCTCGACGACCTGCCCGGCGGTGTCGTCGTGGTGAGCCACGACCGGGCGTTCCTCGAGCGCACGGTGGACCGGGTGCTGGAGCTCGACGTACACAGCCGTGCCGGTGTCGAATTCGGTGGTGGGTGGGCCGGGTACCTGGAAGCCCGCAACACCGCGCGCCGCGCACGCGGAAGAGGACTACGCGACGTACCGGGCCGAGCGTTCGCGGCTGGAGCAACGAGCGCGCACGCAGAAGGAATGGTCCGTGCGCGGCGCGCGCACCGCGAAGCGGGACACGGGCGAAACGGACAAGATCGTCCGCCACCTGAAGGTGGCGTCGTCAGAGAAGCAGGCCGCGAAATCCAAGATCACCGAGCGTGCCCTGGCGCGGCTCGAGCCCGTCGACAAGCCCTGGGAGGGCTGGGATCTGCGGTTGCAGCTGGCGAGCGCACCTCGGAGTGGCGATGTCGTGATGCGCCTTCATGGTGCGGTCGTCGAGCGGGGGAGCTTCACGCTGGGTCCGGTCGACCTGGAGATCGGTTGGGGCGAGCGGGTGGCGATCGTGGGCGCCAACGGCACGGGGAAGACGACGCTCCTGCTCGCACTGCTCGGTCGGCTCCCGCTGGTGGCCGGTACTCGTTGGGTCGGTCCCGGCGTCGTCGTTGGGGAGATGGATCAGGGCCGCGCCGGGTCCGCAGGTGAGGGGACGTTGCTCGACGCGTTCATCTCCGAGACCGGCCTCCTCGTGCCGGAGGCGCGTTCGCTCCTGGCGAAGTTCGGCCTGGGCGTGGAGCACGTCACCCGCGCCCGCGCCAGCCTGTCACCGGGCGAACGTACGCGTGCCGTCCTCGCCCGTTTCGCGGCGCGTGGTGTCAACTGCCTCGTGCTGGACGAACCGACCAACCATCTCGACCTGCCGGCGATCGAGCAGTTGGAACACGCGCTCGCCGGGTACGACGGCACGCTGCTCGTCGTCAGCCACGACCGGCGCCTGCTCGAGACGATCGAGTTGACGCGCGCGATGACGGCGTCGGGTGACGACGTCGAATTCAGCGCGCGCTGAACTCGGGCGACCGGTTCAGGGGCACGAACCGCCCCAGGGGCCCATGCCCTGCCACTGGTACAGCGCCCACGCCATGTCGTCCTGGTCGTAGGGGCTGGCGGTGTTGGCGGGCACGCCGACGAGGTCGGTGTTGCCCGCGTGGCTGGCGGTCAGGTTCCACGTCGACTGCAGGAACTGGTACGCGCCCAGCCAGGGCCCGGCTGCGTTGACCGCGCCGTAGTTCCCGCCACTCTCCCGCTGGCGGACGCAGGTGAGGAACGGGTCGTCGTGATGGGGGTTGACGCCGGGCGTCCCGACGTAGTTCGGCGGCGGCGAGGGAGTGGCAGGGGGTGCCGCCGTCGTCGTGGTGGTCGAGGAGGCCGGCGCAACGGTGTCCTGCGGCGCGGCGCTGTCCTGGGGCGCGGTCCCGGTGGTCGTGGTCGCGGGTGGGCCGATCGCGGCGACGACCGCCGCCGTCCGTGCCGATTGTTCCTCCAGCTCTGCCTGCGCGAGTTTGGCGTTGATCGCCGCCCCCTGGTCGCGTAGCTCGTTCAAAGCGTCCGCCTGCGCCTGACGCGTGTCACGCAGGATGCGCTGGCGTTTGTGCAACGCGCGGGTTGCAACGCGGAGCTTCGTGAACACCGTTTCATCGTGTGCAACGACGCGATCGATGAGACGCACGCGTCGGGCAGTGTCGAGCGCGTCCTGACCGTCCATGAGCGCCGAGAGTTGCGATCCCGACGTCGTGTACGCGACGACCGCTCTCGCGCGCGTGTTGTGTCGCACCTTCTTGGCGCGCGTCGTGAGGTCGGCGACAGCTTGCTCGTTGCGCGCGATGTCCTTGTCGAGGGTCTGCACGCGTGACAGCGCGGCGAAGTATCGGTTTGCCAGATCATCGGCTTGGGTCCGCAGGGCGGCCGCGCTGGTGCCGGACGTGTCGGTTGCGGATTGGGCTGCTGCACCCGGGCCGAGCAGCACCGCGACCGCCGCGAGCGACGCGGTCAGCACGCCGATGCGGAGCGCGCGCGAACCCGAACGGTGTACGAGCGGCATCGGATCACGCTAGCGGCACGACGTGTGGGCAGCACGGAACCGCGCCCGGGCCGGGCGAAAGCCCCAGGTCAGAGGCTGGTTCGGTAGCGTGGACGCGGTGCCCGTCGAGCCGCCTCCGAGCCGTTGGGCGCTGCCACCGGCCGGGACCGCACGTGACACCGAGATCGCAGGCGTCGGCGCCGATCTGGCGCCGGGAACCCTGCTCGCGGCCTACCGGCACGGACTGTTCCCGATGCGTCTCCACGCCCGCGGTCCGATCGGGCTCGGACCCATTGCGTGGTGGTCGCCGGATCCGCGCGGCATCATCCCGCTCGACGGTCTCATCGTGAGCCGCTCGTTGCGTCGGTCGTGCCGGCGCTTCGAGGTTCGCGTCGACACCGCGTTCGAATCGGTGGTGCGCGGTTGTGCCGATCCGCGACGGCCGCACGGTTGGATCGACAAGAAGTTCGTGGCGGCGTACTGCGAGTTGCACGAACTCGGTTGGGCGCACAGCGTCGAGACTTGGCAGTCAGACGACGGGGGCCGCGATGCGTTGGTCGGTGGTCTGTACGGCGTGTGCATCGGTGGACTCTTCGCGGCAGAATCGAAGTTCCATCGGGTACGAGACGCGTCGAAGGTTGCGCTCGTCGCGCTGGTTGACCTCCTCCAGGACGGCGGCGGTGTGCTGCTCGATGTCCAGTGGACGACCCCGCATCTCGAGTCGCTCGGCGCGGTCGATGTCCCGCGCGCTCGCTATCTCGAGCTGCTCGCCGATGCGATCACGAGACCGCCACCGTCGACGTTGCCGGACCAGCATGCGCGGTAGCCTGCGCGGCATGCCGAACGACCACATGCTCGTGTACCACAACCCGGTGTGCAGCAAGTCTCGCGGTGCGCTCGAGATCCTCGGCGAACGGGGCGTCGAGCTCGACGTCGTCGAATACCTGAAGGCGCCGCTGACGGACGCGGAGCTCGCGCGAATCGTCGATGCGATCGCCGACCGACCCGAGGCGCTGGTGCGCAAGGACAAGCGATTCGGTGAGCTCGGGCTCTCGGCCGACGACTACCAGACCAAGGAGCAGGTCGTCGCGCTGCTGCTGGAGCACCCCGAGTTGATGGAGCGCCCAGTCGTGTTCCGTGGCGACCGCGCAGTGATCGCGCGCCCGAGCGAACGGGTGCTCGAGCTGTTCGACTGAGCTCAGACTCCGCTTCCGACCGGTTCGGGCGCGGGTTCCGGGTCCGACGTGGGTTGGGCGGCTCCGCCACCACCGCCTTCGATGTCGAGGCGCGGCAAGAAGTTCAGCCACTTCGGGAACCACCAGTTGGCGTCACCGAGGATCTCCATGATCGACGGCACCAGCATCATGCGCACGATGGTCGCGTCGACCAGCACTGCGAACGCGAGTCCGAGGCCGAACATCTTGATCTCGGGCGAGAAGTTCAAGACGAACGCGCCGAAGACGAAGATCATGATGAGCGCGGCCGACGTGATGACCCGCGCCGTACGCGCGAGCCCGCGCACGACCCCTTGGCGGGTGTCGCCGCTCTTGTCGTACTCCTCTCGGATCCGGGTGAGCAGGAACACCTGGTAGTCCATCGACAGTCCGAAGAGCACGGCGAACATCATCATCGGCACGAACGCGACGATCGGCACGGTGGACTGCAGCCCGATGAGACCCTTGAACCACCCCCACTGGAAGACCGCGACGGTGGCGCCGTACGCGGCCGCGACCGAGAGGAGGTTCATCACCGCGGCGGTGAGCGGCACCAGGATCGAGTGGAACACCAACATCAGCAGCATGAACGACAGGAAGACGACTGCACCGATGAAGTAGGGCAGTCGATCGCTGATCCGATCACCGATGTCGATGAAGGCGGCGGTGACGCCGCCGACGTAGGCGTGGGCGCCGGAGGTCCCGATCGCGTGGGGAAGCACCGACGATCGGAGGGTGCCGACCAGGTCGGCGGTCTCGGCACTGTCGGGCGCGCTCGTCGGGAGCACGACGATCTGGGCCACCGCTTGGTTCGGGCTCACCTGCGGGGGGAGCACAGCCTTCACGCCGGTCGTCTTCCCGAGCGCGGCGGTGACGTCCGTCAACACGGCCGTGTCGCCGGGCGACGGCAACGACACGACGACGAGTAGGGGTCCGTTCGTCCCCGGTCCGAACCCTTCGGCGACGAGATCGTACGCCTGACGTTGCGTCGCCGAGGTCGGCAGATTGCCGTCGTCGGACTCGCCGAGCCGCATCGACAGGACGGGCCACGCGATGACGAGCAGGATGAGGGTGCCGGCAATGGCGAACGGCCACGCATGGCCTGCCACGAGCGTCGCCCACCGTTCCCACACGCTCGCGCGCGGGGAGACGGCGTCGTCGGCGCCGACGCGGTCAGGATGGTGGATGAGGCTGGGGACCTTCCACCGGTCGATCCCGTTGCCGACCACGGCGATGATCGCAGGGAGCAACGTGAGGGCCGCGACCATCATCACCGCGACCACGATGCCCGACATGTAGCCGAGCCTGGCGACGTACGGGATACCGGAGATGGCCAGTCCGCAGATCGCGATGACGACGGTCGAGCCCGCGAACAGCACCGCGGAACCGGCGGTGGCCACCGAGCGACCGACGGCCGTCTCCAACTCCAGGTTGGCGGCGCGGTTCTCGCGATATCGGGTGACGATGAACAGGGAGTAGTCGATGCCGACGCCGAGACCGATCATCGTCGCGAGCACAGGTGCGACCGTGCCGATCTGGGTGAACGAAGCGATGATCTGGATGAGCGAGAGGCCGACGCCGAGACCGAGGAGTGCGGTGAGGATGGGCAGGCCCATGGCGACGACGGAACCGAACGCGAACAGCAGGATCACCACCGCGGCGAGCAAGCCGATGAGGTCGGCGTTCCCCGACGGGGGTTGGTCGAGGTAGTCGATCACCGCGCCGCCGTACGCGACCTTGGCGCCGGCCTTGACCGCAGGCGCCGTGGCCGCTTCGATCTGGTCGAAGACGCTCTTCTCGAGATTCTCGGCCTTGGTGTCGAACTGTACGGTCACGACCGCGATCCGGCCGTTCTTCGAGATCGTCGCACCGCCGAGGGGTCCGAAGGGATCGCTGACACTGGTGACGCCCGGGATCTTCTCGAGCGCGGCGACCGCTGACGCGATCGCCGGTTGGATCGTCGGGCTCTTGATCCCATCCGTCGCCTGGAAGGCGACGAGCGCGTTGTCGCCCGCCGCCGCGGGGAAGTCCTGCTCGAGCAGGTCGAGCGCCTGCTGCGACTGCGCGCCGGGGATGCGGAAGGTGTCGCTGAACTTGGCGTCGAGGCCGACGGCGAGCGCGACGACGAGGATGGCCACGGCGAACCATCCGCCGATGAACCACCAGCGGTGGCGCACCGCGCGCCGTCCCAACCGCTCGAGCATTCCCGACACGAATCGCCCTTTCGTCGGTCGCCATCCTGCCACCGTCACTCGTTCTGTCGACGCACCCTCTCCCGAACTTGACGCCGGGCCTTGACGCCGGGCGGTGATGCAAGGCGGTGATACCGGGCGTCGAATGCCGGGGTGCGCGCAGGCCCGCGCGACGATGACCATGTGCCCGCCAGTACGGTCGAGTTCGTCCCGCCTCCGGATCACGGCCGCATCTACGCATCACCGCGACGCGTGCACCTCGGCGACGTCGACAGCTCGGCTCGACTGCGACTCGAGGCGCTGGCCCGCTACCTCCAGGACGTCGCGACGGACGACGCCGATGACGCCCGACTTCCCGAGCGCGGTGGCGTCTGGGTCGTGCGGAGCGTCGACGTCGAGATCGTCACCCGTCCCTGGTACCACGACGAGGTCGAGCTCACGACGTACTGCAGCGGTACGGGTCCGCGGTGGGCGGAGCGCCGTACGACGATGCGGGGCGCGCGCGGACTCCTGGTCGAGGCGGTCGCGCTGTGGGTCTTCATCGACCGCGACCGTGGTCGTCCGCTCCCGCTCGATCCCGACTTCTTCCAGATCTACGGGACCGCCGCCGGTGACCGGAGAGTGCGTGGCCGCCTCCGCCACGAGCGCCCGGCGGGCGCGGTCGAACTCCGACCTTGGTCGTTGCGGGCGAGCGACTTCGACGTGCTCGACCACGTCAACAACGCACGGTACCTGGAGGCGGTCGAGGACGAGTTGGCCGCGCGCCTCCCCGGTCGAGTACCGGTTCGCGCCAGCGTCGAGTACCGGGGCGCGGTGGAACGCGGCGACGTCGTCGAACTCGCCAGCGCCGTGCGCACCGTGGCCGCCGGGGTGACGGAGCTGGCGGTGTGGATGCTGGTCGGTGGCGAGGTCCGCATGTCGGCCCGGGTCTCGGTCCGCGCGGGAGGCGCGCACTGACCGGGGACGGCGGCGGGGATCAGGCGGACGCGACCCGCAGGGTGTCGATGACCAGGTCGGACGACGACCAGGCCTGGACACCGACCCGGTCACCCGTGGCGGCCTCCCGACCCCGATCGGTCGACGCCTGCTTCAGGCTCTCGACGGTCAGGACCTCGACGCCGTTGACCAGCGCGACGAGGTGGTCGTCGGTCACCACGAGGCGAACCGTGAGCGAGCCGTGCATGGTGGTCGGGTCACCGCTTGCCACCCGGGCGATCGGGTTCCACAGCTCACGGTCAGCCTGCCACTGCCGCACGAGGTAGCCGCCGCCGTCGTAGATCGGGTCGATGTCGAACGAGTATCCCGACATGCGCCCTTCGCCGTCGACACTCGCGCGGAAGAGCACGCCCAGACCGGGCCCGGAACGGAAGTCGACGTCGACCTCGAGGACGAAGTCGGTCGGTGTCGCCACGTCGGCGAGCGCCCACCGTTCGTCGGCCCGCCGCATGACCAGCGCGCCTTGGCCGCGAACTTCGACCAGCGGGAGGGCGTTGCCGAGCTGCCAGTCGCTCCCGGCGACGACGAACTCGAGGGGCAGGGGCTCGGGGGATGGTGTGAACTCGGGCGTGGCAGTGGTTTCGGCTGCCCCGAGCGCGAGCGGGGTCACCGCGTCGGCCCGCCACATGATGGGTGGCAGCGCGTCGTCCTCGACCAGTGCGTCGGTCGCTTCAGGTGCTTCGGGCGCCCAGTCGTCGCCCAGCGCGGCGACGGCAGCGGTGTCGACGGTGTCGAAGACGACGTCACTGGTGTCAGCGCCGACGAGCGATTCCCAGGCGGGCGGTTCCGCGTCGGACTCGGGCGCGCCCCAATCGACGTAGAAACCGGTGCTGACCGCCTCGGGATCGGGCTGGTGGTCCCAGGGACCTGCGTCCGGCGCACCCGGGTCGGGCGTGCCTGCGTCGTCGACCGGGCCCGAAGCGTCGACGGGGGCGTTCCACTGCACGGAGTCCAACTCGTCGGAAGCCCACTGGTCGGAAGTCGACTGGTCGGAAGCCCACTCGTCAGTAGTCGAAGTAGTCGACTGGTCGGAAGTCCACTGGTCGGGCGTCGACTGGTCGGACGTCGAGGGGCTGGTGCCCCACTGGTCGGAACCCCAATGGTCTGCCTCCCAGTCGGTCGGTGCCCAGACATCGGTTTCGGGGGTGGCGACGGCGGCCTCGGGCGGTGCGGGTGCCCACTCCGACGGGGTCCAGTCGTCGGTGCCCTCCCAGAAGGTGGGCGGCGCGTCCATCCCCGCCCCGCCGGGTGCCGGCGGCTGCCACGGTGTCGCCTCCCACATGTCGCCGTTGACCGGTCGTTGCTCGAGCGGCGGCGCGGGGGGTGCGCCCCAGTCCCAGGTGCTGGAGCCCTGGCGCTGGGCCACGTCGATGGGCGGGGCATCGGCGGCGTTCCACGCCGCGATCGCGCTGTCGACCAGTACCGGTTCGGGGGCTGGCGCTTCGCCGGTCGCGTACGCGCCATTCCCGAACGCAGCTGCGCCGAAGCCGACGCTGGCATTGACCGGTTGGGGCATGCCGTCGACCAGCTCCACCGCGCCGTTGGGCGGGAGCGGCGATGTGAGGAAGTCGGGCACGGGCGTCGCAGGGTCGCCCAGCGGGAGCGGCTCGGGGAGGCGGGCGAGCTCCTCGAACACGTCGACGTTGCCCGTTGCGGCGTCGATCGGCGTGTCGAAGAACGGCGGCGGGGGCCCCGGCACGGTCGCCATGACGGGGGGTGCCGGGATCGTCGCGGCCGCTTCGAGCGCGCGCGGCTTGGCGCCGGAGCGGGTGGGCGGCAGGATGAGCGCGCGGAGGCGGGCCGCCTCTTCGGGCGAGACGTGCATGCCGGACTGCAGGCGCGCCTCGATCGTCGCCGGGTCGCGCCCGAGCGCCTCGGCCATCGCGTCGAGCTCGCGGTCCTTCACCGGCACGCGTTTCCCCGGTGGCAGCGCCCGAAGTCGGTTCAGGGTGGCGAGATACGGCGCGAGTCCGATGTCCTCCTGGTTGCGTCGCAGCTGCGCGACGGTGTCACCGATCGTCGTCGTGCTCGCGGCCGCGAGCTCGGGGGTCGAGGTCGTCGGCAGGAGCTCGGAGACGTCGACACCGCACGAGCCGGCCAGGACCCAGAGGTCGCTCTCGGGGATCGGGACCTTGCCGCGCTCGTACGCGACGAGCTCGCGCCGGCTCAGCCCGGCGCCGCGTGCCACTTCCGACTGCGAGAGGCCCTTCTTGCGACGGACGTCGCGCAGGTGCTTCCCCAGCAGTTTCGGCGTGACGGTGAGTAGTAAGGGCGACGCCTCGGCCATGCCCCTTGGTATCGGCGGCTCGGAGGCTCGCCTGTAGGGTCAGTCGATGGCCATCTACGCCCTTGGTGCCGTGGAGCCCCGGATCGACCCGGAGGCCTACATCCACCCTCAGGCCACGATCATCGGCAACGTCACCATCGGGCCCGGCTCGACGGTGTGGCCCCAGGCCGTCATCCGGGGGGACTACGGCGCCATCACCGTCGGCGCCCGGACTTCCGTCCAGGACGGCTCCGTCCTCCACGCCACGCAGCTTCACGACACCGTGATCGGCGACGACTGTGTGATCGGTCACCTTGCCCACCTCGAGTGCTGCACGGTGCACGACGGCTCGCTGGTCGGGACCGGATCGGTGGTGCTGCATCGCGCGATCGTCGAGTCGCACGCGCTCGTCGGTGCGGGTGCGGTCGTCCCCAACGACATGGTGGTCCCGAGCGGCGCGATGGCGCTCGGCGTTCCCGCGAAGTTGCGGCTCGACACCGTCGATCCGAACGAGATCGTGCACATCGTCGAGATGTACGTCGCGAACGGCGAGCGGTACCGCCGCGACCTCCGGCGCGTCGACTGACCCGAGCGTCAGCCCTTCACGTACGCGAACTTCTCCGCGACCTTGCCGTCGCGCACACGGATGACGTCGACCCCGCGGAGCGACGTGGTGGAACCGTCGTCGTTGGTCCACGAGTACCGCCACTGCACGACGCACCGGTCGCCGGTGGCGATGACGTCTTCCGCGTCGAAATGGGCAGTGGGTGACGCGGCGAAGAACGCATCCCACGCCGCACGCACCTGCGTCGGTCCCTCGAAGCGCTCACCATTCGGGGGCGACGTGTTCTCGAACACGCAGTCGTCGGTCATCGCGGCCATGACTGCATCGACGTCGTGGCGGTTGAACGATTCGTTGAACCGGTCGACCGCGGCGATGGTGGTGTTGGAAGTCTCGCTCGAATCGGCCATGAGGGACTCCTCGGAGTTGTGGCGCGCAGCGTCGTAGAGGTCGGGCTCGATGTAGATCAGGTGGGTGGTCGGGGTCGAGGTTCGCACGCGCGCCTCGACGGTGTCGATCGCGGCTGCGAGCTCGGGGATCGTCGTGCTGGAAAACTCGAGCTTGGTCGCGAGGAGGACGTCGTCGGGACCGAGGTGCAGCGTCCGAAGGTGGATGATGCGCGTGACCTCGGGCCCGTCGAGGAGCGCGTCGCGGATGCGCGCCCTCGACCGCCGGGGCGACTGCTTCACCGATGAGCAAGCTCTTCATCTCGATCGCGAGGACGACCGCGATCACGCCGAGCAGCAGGCCGATGCCGATGCTGCCCATGGCGTCCCATCGGGGATTGCCGGTGATCTCGGCCAAGCTGATACCGATGAGCGCGAACATCAGCCCGATGAGCGCGCCGACGTCTTCGAGCAACACGACGGGGAGCTCGGGGCTCTTGGTGGTGCGGATGAAGCGCCACCAGGTCCGCCCGTGACGGCTCGGGTCCGCCTCCCGGCGCGCGGTGCGCAACGAGAGTCCCTCCAGCACGATCGCGATCCCGAGGACGCTGAACGCCCAGATCGGCGAGTCCAACGCGTGGGGGTCGATCAGCTTGCGGATTCCTTCGTACAGCGCAAACAGCGATCCGAGAGTGAACAGCACCAGCGCGACGATGAACGCCCAGAAGTAGCGCTCCGTGCCGAAGCCGAACGGATGCTCGTCGGTGGGTGCGCGCCGGCTGCGCTTCCCGCCGAGGAACAGCAGGCCCTGGTTCCCGGTGTCGGCGACGGAATGGATCGCCTCGGCCAGCATCGACGCCGAACCCGTCACCGCGAAGGCGAAGAACTTGGAGAGTGCGATTCCGAGGTTGGCGAGGAACGCGGCGATGATCGCCCTGCGGGTCCCCTCAGCCGACATCGCGCACCGACCACACCGTCTTCGTCGGGATGCGCACGATCGAGTCGTCGAGCACGACGAAGCGCAAGGTCGACGCGCCGCGCTCATAGCCGTCGAACATCCCGGAGAGCTCTCGGGTGTCACCGTCGACCGTGGTCGACACCGTGAGCAGCCGGCCCTTGCCGAGCCGGAGGCGTTCGTCCCATCCGTAGTGCAGGCGTCCGTCGGGGCCGACGCGCGGCGGGCGCGCCACGTGCACGCCGTGCTCCCGATAGGACGCGGCGAGCACGGCGGCGCGGTCTGCGCCGCAGAACTCGTCGATGGCGTCGAGGAGCACCCGCGCGAACGTGCGGCCGTGGTGGGGGAGTCCGGAGTTCATGCCGAGCGCCCAGTGGGTGAGCTCGTGGAGGACGACGGCCTTCGTGCGATAGCGACGCGGGAGCGTGATGGTCGGTCCGGTGTCCTCCTCGCGGTAGAAGGCCTGCCGCGCGCCCTGCCCGGGTCGGAGCCGCGGCACTCCGCCGAGATCATGCTCGGGGAACCGCTCGTGCCACCACAAGGTGCCGACGACGCGATCGATGAAGCGGGCACAGGCTTCGAGGCCGGGGAGAGGACTTGACGGCAGCGGTGTCTCGGCCAGGTACACGCGTCGACGCTGCGCGTCACGGGGGCGGCGCGCAACGGCAACTGGCCTCGACGGGGGATCCATCAGGGGCCACGCTACGCTCGCCGGAGTGCTCCCCCCGCGCCTCTCGCACCGCGTTCGCGGTCGATGACCGAACCGGTCGTCGAGATCGTCGGCCTGTCGAAGCGTTTCGGCGCGGGAGTGCTCGCGGTCGACGATCTGACCTTCGCGGTCGAGCCGGGACAGGTGTGTGGGCTCCTCGGTCCGAACGGCGCGGGGAAGACGACGTGCCTACGGATGTTGCTCGGGTTGATCCGGCCGTCCCGAGGCGAGACCCGGCTCTTCGGCGAGCGGGTGAAGCCGGGGACCGAGCAACTCCGTCGGGTCGGCGCGCTGATCGAGTCGTCGGCGTTCGTCCCCCACCTTTCGGGCATGCGCAACCTCCGGCTCTGGTGGGAGGCGGGCAACGCCAAATGGTCCGACGCCGATCTCGAGGCTGCGCTCGCGATCGCCGATCTCGGCACCGCCATCGACCGCAAGGTCAAGACGTACTCGCAGGGCATGCGCCAACGGTTGGGGCTCGCTCGGGTGCTGCTCGGGCGGCCCGAGATCCTGGTGCTCGACGAACCCACGAACGGTCTGGACCCGCAGGAGATGCGCGAGGTCCGCCGCCTCGTCCACCGGGTCGCCGAGTCCGGTGCCACCGTGCTGTTCTCGAGCCACGTCCTTGCCGAGGTCGAACAGATCTGCACCCATGCGGTCGTGATGGACAAGGGCAAGTTGGTCGCCACCGGCTCGGTCGAGGAGCTCATCGGCGACGCCGGTTCCGTCTACCTCGAGGTCGACGACGAAGCGGCGGCGCGTCGGGTGCTCGAGCAGCTCCCCATGGTGCGACGCATCGAACCCGAACAGCCCGGTCTGGCCGTCGCCATCGAGGGTGGCAAGCGTTCGGAAATCGTCGCGGCGCTGGTGCAGGCGGGCGTCGCGGTCGAGACCGTCACCGCCCGGCGTCGACTCGAGGAGGCGTTCCTCGGCTTGGTGGAGGCCGCGGGGTTGGAGGAATGATCGTCCGCACCGAGCTGGTGAAGAGCCTGCGGCGCACCCGCACCTACGTCGCGTTCGGAATCCTGATCCTGATCCCGATGATCATGGCCGTGGCCATCGAGCTCAACCCACCCGACGCGGGCGGTCAGGGTCGGCTCCTGTACCTCGCGTCGCAGACGGGTCTCATCCTGCCGGCGTTCGCATTGCGCATCACGAGCGCGTTCCTGCTCGTGATCGTCGTGGCGCTGTTCGGCGGCGACGCGATCGCGGGGGAAGCATCCTGGGGCAACCTTCGCTACCTGCTCATGCGGCCGATCGGGCGCGGGCGATTGATCGCAGCCAAGTTCGCGGTTGCGGTGTTCTGCGCGTGGTTGGCGGTGGTCCTGGTGGTCGTCACGGGACTCATCGTCGGCATCGTGTTCTTCGGCGCCGACCCCGTGCAGCTCTCCTTCGGGCCCTTCTCGTTCTCGCAGTCGACCGGCGACATCCTCGGCCATCTCGCGGTGGCGACCGTCTACGTGGCGTGGAGCCTCACCGGCGTGGTCGCGTTCTCGTTCATGGTGTCGTGCATGACCGACGCGCCGTTCGGCGCGATCTTTGCCGGTGTCGGTCTGTACTTCACGTCCCTCATCCTGGATTCCATCACCTCGCTCGGGAGCCTCCGCTACGCGCTCCCCACCCATTACTTCGACACGTGGGTGGATCTCGTGACCCACGGTGAGTGGCACTCCGACCTGTGGCGAGGCGTCGCTGCTGCAGTTCGCGTACGTGACCGTCTTCGCGTTGATCGGGCTCTGGTGGTTCAAGCGCAAAGACATCCTCAGCTGACGTGGCGGACTGGTCGACGATCGCGTCGCTGTCGACGGCTGCGGGCACGCTCGTGTTGGCCATCGCGACGTTCTCCGCGACCCGCTCCGCGAACCGCTCGGCGCGAGTTGCCGAGCGCGCGTTCCAGGCGGGGATGCGTCCGGTGCTGGTGCAGTCGCGCGTTCGAGGACCCGCCGGAGAAGATCATGTGGGGAGATCGCCACTGGTCGATCGTCCCTGGTGGTCGGGCGTGGGTGGAGGTCGCACCCGACGCGGTCTACCTCGCCATGTCGCTCCGCAACGTCGGGGCGGGCATGGCGGTCATCCACGGCTGGCACGCCGACCCGTTGGTCGAGTTCGGTCGCCAGGGTCACACCGATCCCGCCGAGTTCCGCCCGCAGACCCGCGACCTCTACGTCCCTCCTGGCGACAGCAGCTTCTGGCAGGGCGCGTTCCGCGAGGGTGACGAGCGAGCACGGGAGGAGTTCGCCGCCGCCATCGGTCGGCGGGAGATCCTCACGGTGGAGTTGCTCTACGGCGACCACGAGGGTGGCCAACGAACCATCAGTCGCTACGCGCTCGGCGCCCCGTGACGAGGAGACCGAGGATCCGAGCAGCTGGATCGTCAGCGTGACCCGTCACTCGAACCTCGACCGGGTCGACCCGCGCTGACGAAACTCCCGGGACCTCACCGAGTGGCTCGAGTCGCCGTCTCGTTGATGCGTGTCTCGACGGGGGTTACGGTCTTGTCACTGGGTGACTCCGCGGGTGTCACCTGCTGACGAACGGGGGATTCGTGGTCGAGACAGTGGAGCGTCGTGGGCGCGGCACCGGTTGGATCGTCTTCGCAGGCGTGGTGATGATCCTGGCCGGCGGCAACATGGCGATCAACGGGCTGTGGGCACTGCACGCGAGCAGTCAGGTCGAGAAGAGCTTCGGCGACACGTTGCTCTTCAGCAGCAGCAATCTCGACACCTGGGGTTGGATCTACGTGATCGTCGGTGCCCTGGTCGTGATCGCCGGGTTCGCGGTGTTCTTCCGTACCGCGTTCGGGGTGTGGGTCGGAGTCATGGCTGCCGTCGTGCAGGCGCTCTTCGCCTTCTTCTGGCTCTTCTCGCCGTACTGGCAGGGGGCGATCGTGATCATCGCGCTTGACCTGTTCGTCATCTACGCGCTCAGTCCGACGATGATCGAGGCGTGACGGCTTCGGTCACCTGAGCCGGTCTACATCGACTGGAAGGTCGTGAAGAGACGGACCGGGCCGTCGGCCAGATTCGCTCTGAGCTCTGCGCTCGGTTCGCCGAGGAGCTCACCGGACACGGAGCCCGTCGCGAGGATTGCCTCCATGAGGTCGCCAAGGTGCTCGGCGTGCTCAATGAGCGCCTCGGAGTCGCGGTACCGCTCGAGGACGATGCACTCCGACTGATCGTCGTTGAGGTAGATCTCGTATTGCAGCGTGCCGGTGTCCTGGGTCCGCACGATCTCCATGCATTGCGCGGACAAACGCTTGAACTCTTCGAGCTTGCCCTCGTACAACTGGAAACGAGCGATGCCTTGAAGCTCACTCACGGCTTGGCCTCCAGACCTCTGCGTGGCTGGGATCGACGTGCTCGTGTGCCCGAGCGAGGCGAACGATCGTAACGCTGCCGGTCGCGGTGCGCCGGTGACGGGCTCTCCGGCGGCGTCGCCACGAAACGTCACGGCTGGACCAGGATCATCGACTTGGTGAAGCGCTCGATCAGCCGAAGGTTCACCGCAGTGTCTCCGTGGGCGCTCACGCTGTAGACGATCCCGTTCTGGGTCCACGCGAGGAGCACATGACCGAGCTGTGCGCCCTCGCCGTGCATTGCTTGGCGTTGCACCCGTAGCCCGTCGCTCGAGCACCGGTAGATGGTCGCCGCCCCCCACGGCACCATCACGCCACGTCGCTGGACCGTCCCGATACACGGCCGCGGCGCGCCACCCGACACCGGAGAGGCGGTGACAAGCACGTGGCCTTCGGGCTTGCCGTCAACCCCGCGGTACCCGCGACCGACGTCGAAGTCGGTGAACTGCAGGAAGAAGGTGCGTTGAGTTCCTGCGATCCCGACGCAGGGTGGCAGGTCGGTGGTGGGAGGGGGCGCTTCGCAGGTCAACCCGCGGCCCTTGGCGATCGGAACTCGACTCGGGCATGGCACTGCGAACTCCAGTGCTTCGGCTGCTGTCCGGCATTGAGCCGCCATCTCCGTGGGCGCCTGGACCAGTGGAACCGCGGTCGAGTCGTTCGAGACTCCGTCGGAGCAGGCAGCAACGCTGCCGACCAACACCGCGAGCACACCGAACGAGCGGATCATCGGATGCCCGAGACGCAGGTGCACCCCTCCAGAATGCCCGCGCCCGCTGCACGGTGTGGCTGGACGGTGTGGCAGGTTCAGGCGATGAGCAGGCGCGCGCCAAGCTCTGCTGCGTCGAGAGCGACGAGGTTTCGGTTGCGTTCAGCCCACCGACCGGAGGCAAGGTCATTGCGGAGGCTGTGCACGGCCCTGGCCTCGGCCTCCGGCCCGACTGCGGTCCAGACCGAGATTCCGCGACGGACGTTCTCGTCCAGGTATGCCTCGGGTCGGCGCCAGTAGGCCTCGAAGAAGCCGTCAGTGCAGTCCCACGGGACGGGCACCGGCTCCATCCGGGCTCCGATCGCACGGGCCAGTTCGGGCAGCGAAGCCAAGACTCTGCAGGCTCTCGAGGCAGCGGCCTCGGGCAGGTAGTCACGCGTGAGCCAGAACTGGCTCGGGTCACTGGTGTCGAACGCGAACACGACGACGCGGCGAGCAACGCGGCGCATCTCGCGCAGTCCAGCGATCGGATCCTGCCAGTGGTGAATGGTGGAAAACGCCATCGCGGCGTCGAAGGACTGGGCCGCGAACGGCAGGTGTTCGGCAGATCCAGCCAGACACGTCGGCGCGTCGGAGCGGCGCTGCGAGCGCATCAGCGCCGACGGTTCGACCGCGACGACGTATCGGTCGGCGGGTTCGTAGGACCCGGTGCCCGCGCCGACGTTGAGGACCGTCCGAGCATCCCCGAGCGCAGCCCAGACCTGTGTGGCAATCCGCGGTTCGGTGTGCCGAGTCACCGCGTAGGTGGCGCCGATGGTGTCGTACAACTCGCGCGCTGGACATGACACCGCCTCTCTCGCTCCGTCGGCGACCCTAATCGCGTGTCTCCCGAGCCAGCCGAACTGCGGAGCGCGGCCCAGGAAATCTCGCTCGTCTGATGGACCGCGGTGTGGCGCGAACGTCTGCGTCTCAGGTTGTCAAGAGTGTGGGCGTGACCGCACCGTTCCGCGTTCGCCAAGCGGGAGCGGCCTGATGAACGGAGTTGCTGTGTGCCGGAAGCTCGTTGCCATGGTCGTGGCTGCGTTGTCGGGGTCGGGGATTCTGGTCGCGACGTCGGCTACACCGGGTGCGGCTGCGGCCGTGGGGTGTGCAGGCACGGCCTACGTGCTCAACCAGGTCGACGGCACGGTGTCGGTGATCACCACCGCGTCGGGTGCGGTGTCGCCTCCCATCACCGTCGGCATTCTTCCGAGCACGGTGGCGATCACCCCTGACGGCAAGCGCGCATACGTGACCAACAACGGGAACGGCACGGTGTCGGTGATCACGACGGCGTCGGGTGCGGTGTCGCCTCCCATCACCGTCGGCAAGGGGCCGCGCGGGGTGGCGATCACTCCTGACGGCAAGCACGCGTACGTGGCCAACAGCGGCGATGGCACGGTGTCGGTGATCACGACGGCGTCGGGTGTGGTGTCGGCCCCCATCACCGTCGGCACGCAACCGAACCAGGTGGCGATCACCCCTGACGGCAAGCGCGTCTACGTGACCAACAGCGGCGACGGCACGGTGTCGGTGATCACGACGGCGTCGGGTGCGGTGTCGTCGCCCCCCATCACCGTCGGCAACCATCCGATCAGGGTGGCGATCACTCCTGACGGCAAGCGCGCCTACGTGACCAACTTCGCGGACGGCACGGTGTCGGTGATCACGACCGCGACCGGTGCGGTGTCGTCGCCCCCCATCACCGTCGGCAACGGGCCCGGTGGCGTGGCGATCACCCCTGACGGCAAGCACGCCTACGTGACCAACAGGTTCGAGGAATCGGCACGGTGTCGGTGATCACGACGGCGTCGGGTGCGGTGTCGCCCCGCATCACCGTCGGTAAGTTTCCGAACCAGGTGGCGATCACTCCTGACGGCAAGCGCGCCTACGTGACCAACACCAGCGACGGCACAGTGTCGGTGATCACCACGGCGACGGGCGTGGTTTCGACCCCCATCGCCGTCGGCAAACTTCCGGAAGGGGTGGCGATCTGCCCGGCGCGGAGCGCCCACCAACGCCGATGATGACCGTGCCCGCGGCAGTGACTGACGCCCACACTCGCGGCCCGATAGGCACAGCGCCCAGGGAGCTTGGAAGTCGACGATCGTCGCGCCCGTCCATCAAGTGTGCTGTCAGCAGATTGCGCAACGACGACCGCTCAGCTGTCGTCAAGGAGGCCGGGAACCGCTCGAAGGGCGTCCATGAACGACCGGCTGTCCAACGCCACTGACGCGGCCGCTCTTGCCGCCGCAGAGGCATTCAGCGCGACGGAGAAGCCGACGGCCCGGAACATCGGAACGTCCGATCGGCCGTCGCCGATCGCGACCACGTTGTCCATGGACATGGCGTTCGCGGTGCAGAAGTCCCGCAGGTATTCGACTTTGTCTTCCGGTTCGAAGTACTTCTCGACTCGGCCGCTGAGCTTCCCGTCCGGAGCGACGTGCATGACCGTGCCCGAAACTCCGGCGAATCCAAAATGATCGCCAAGACACTGCGCGGCGAAGCTCCACGACACGGTGCAGATCAGCGCCGAGACGCCACGATCTTTGAGGCTCTGGATGCCGTCGTGGATGTCGTCGATGCACGGTGCGGATGCCATGACGGCGGTGACCTCGTCGATCGTGTGGCCCACGTAGTGCGGCACGTCGCCATCGGCCACCGCTCCGCTGTTGATCTCGCCGGCGGCGAAACGACGCTCCAGCTCCTCGATCACCGGCCGATGGCCGATCCAATCGGCAAGGTGCAGAGATGCCGTCGTGCCATGGATCAACGTGCCATCCAGATCGACGGCGACCAACTTCCACTTCGGTGAGATCGCCATCCGTCGTTCTCCCCGCTCGGGTGCGGGCCAACTCGCCCACACCTCTGCCACCGTCAGCAGGTCTCAGAGGAGCGCAGCCGTCATTGCGGAGAGCCCCCCGAAGAGGCCGAGGTTTCCCGTCATCCAGCTGACCGTCAGCTTGCACTTGGCAATCCGCCACCCGCTCGCGGTTCGCTCGAACCGGTTCGTGTAGAACCCGTAGACGGTGAGGTCGCTCTCGCCGGTGCTGTTCGGGTTGTGATGACTGGCCTGAACGTATGCGACGCACGTGGCGCGATCGTCGTCGTCGAACGTGATCACGTGATTCGTGATCATGTGCTGCGTCGCCTTCAGAGCACCCATCACCGGTGCCATGTTCTCGATCCACTCATCGGCCTTGACCCGAACGACGGGGAAGCCGAAGCCCGAGCTGAAGTCGACCTCGAGATCGTCGGTGAAGCAGGTGCGGAGGAGTTCCCAGTTGCGGGTGTCGACTCCCGTGGCGTATCGAAGCTGTACATCGCTGATCTCGGCGCGATCCGACAAGTGCCGCAGGCGAGTCTCATCAACTGGTGACATTCCGTCGAACTTATGCGCGATTCGAGCGCGATCAGCCGAGGTCGGGGAGGTCCTGATCCGCGGCCAGGCTGTCGGCATACAGGTCACCGAGTTCGGCGGCGCGTGCGAGCACGGCCGCTGGGTCGAACACCAGGGAGCGCGCGTCGCCCGAATCCACAGCCGCGCGCAGCTCGTCCCATGACACGGGAGTCGACACGCCGGGGACGTCAGTTGCGCGCGAACGAGTACGCGCACACGGTCGTCTTGTGTCGGTCGTTCTGACTCCAGTCGACGAACACCCGCCCGCCGCGCTGATCTCTCGCCATGGTGACGGTCACCCGCTCCGGATCACGCGACTCGAGCACCTTCCCCAACGCGAGCGCGAATGCCTTGGTCGTTTCGGCGTCGACCGACGGCCGGATTCCGACCGACAGGTGCAGGCCCTTCGCCCCCGAGGTCTTGGCCGTCGCGCGCATGCCGAGTTGGTCGAGGAGGTCGTGGAGCTCGAGCGCGACGCGCGCGCAGTCGACCAGGTCGGTTCCCGGGCCGGGGTCCAGATCGAAGACGATCGCGGTCGGCCGCCACGGATCCGCCGCCGGCGCCTGAGGAGTGTGGAGCTCGAGCGCAGCGAGGTTGGCCGTCCACACCAGCGCGGGGACGCTGTCGAGCGAACACGCGGCGACGTCGGAGTCGGCGTCGAGGCGAACCGTGAGGAGCCAGTCGGGCCGGTGCCCGGGGCAGCGTTTCTCGAAGAACCGCTCCCCGCCGATGCCGTCGGGGACCCGCACCATGGTGACGGGCCGGTCGCGGCAGGTGGGGGAGCATGACCGGGGCGATCCGCGCGTAGTAGTCGATGACCTGCCCCTTGGTGAACCCGGTGGCCGGGTACAACACCTTGTCGAGGTTGGTGACCCGTAGGCGCCGCCCGTCGACCTCGACGTGGGTGGCCGAGCTGGATCCGGCCGGGTCGGGGGACCGCGGCTGGGACCGGTTCTTGGACCTGTTCTTGGAAACCGGGGCCACGACCTGCGAAGGTAGTAGCCCACGAGAACGGGGAGACTCCGGAGATGCCCACCGCCATTTGGACCGGTTCGATCAGCTTCGGACTGGTGACCGTGCCCGTCCGCCTGGTGTCCGCGACGCGTTCGCAGGATGTCCGATTCCACCAGCTCGAAGCCGAGACCGGCGCCCGCATCCGCTATCGCCGGGTGTCGGAGCTGACCGGTGAGGAGGTCCCGAACGACCAGATCGTGAAGGGCTACGAGCTCGAGCCTGGTCAGTACGTCGTCATCGAAGCCGACGAACTCGCGGCGCTGAAGCCCAAGGCGAGTCGTCAGATCGAGATCGAAGACTTCGTCGACCTCTCCGAGATCGACCCGATCTATTTCGAGCAGCCCTACTACCTGATCCCGGACAAGGACGCGGCCAAGGCCTACCGGTTGCTCGCCGACGTCATGGAAGACGAAGGCAAGGTCGCGGTGGGCCGCTTCGTCATGCGCTCGAAGGAGGCGCTCGTCGCCATCCGACCGGTCGACGGTGTGCTCTGTCTCGAAACCATGCGGTACGCCGACGAGGTGTTGGCGGCCGACGGCGAGCAGCCGCTCGAGGAGCCGGCGAGCGAGCCCACCGAGCGCGAGCTCGAGATGGCGCGCCAGCTGGTGCAGTCGCTCGCAGGCACCTTCGATCCCGAGAAGTACCGCGACGAGTATCGCGAGGAGGTACTCGCGCTGATCGACCGCAAGGCGGCGGGCGAGGAGATCGTGGCCCCGGCCGTGCCGGAGGAGCCGGCCAAGGTCCTCGACCTCATGGCCGCGCTCGAGGCCAGCCTGGCCCGTACCGGAGCGAAGCAGGGTGAGAAGACGAGCGAGAAACGTGCGCCGGTGAAGAAAGCCGCCGCAGCGAAGAAGGCGCCGGCCAAGAAGGCAGCCAAGCGGGCCCGCAAGTCGGCGTGAGGGCACCGTGGACCAGTTGGAGTTGACCGAGCACGGACGCGACCACGACGGCGCGACGCTGCGATATCACGAAACCGGGTCAGGCGACCCCACGCTGGTGTTCGTGCACGGCTGGACCTGCAACCACACGCACTTCCAGCCGCAGATCGATCATTTCCGTGGCGACCACCGGGTTGTCGCCGTCGACCTGCGCGGACACGGCGCGAGCGACACGCCGGAGCACGGCTACGGGGTGTCTGCCCTCGCGGACGACGTCGCCTGGCTCTGCGCGGAGATCGGTGTCGTCCGCCCGGTGCTCGTCGGGCACAGCATGGGCGGTGCCATCGTGCTCGACGTGGCGGCGCGCTACCCGGATCTCCCGCGCGGATCGTGATGCTCGACGCCGCGCCCATCGTCGCGTCGTCCGCCGCCGCAGAATTGTCAGCGGAGATCCGTGCCCAGCTCGCCGGTGCGGACGGCGCCGCCGTGCGCACCGCGCTGATCGAGCATGCCGTCGCGAGCCTTGCCGGCAATCCCGAGCTCCAGGAACGGATCCGGTGTGACATGGTCGCCGTACCCGATCACGTCGCCATCGCCTGCGTCGAGGCGATGGGCGAATGGGACGGCGAGGCCGCGGCGCGCGCGTGTCGAGTGCCGGCAGTCCACATCGCCGCCGACGATCCCATCAACGACGCGGCGGCGTTGCGCGCGTTGAGTGCCTCGATCCGCACCGGTCAGACGGTCGGCGCGGGTCACTTCAATCACCTCGAGGTCCCCGAACAGGTCAACGCCATGATCGAGCGGTTCCTCGCGGTCACACAAGAACCCTGACGCGGATCCCGGGTCAGGTGCCGACCGCGTCCGGGCGACTCTCCTGTTCGGTCAGCTCGGCGGCCTCGAGCGCGGTCGGGGTGACGACCGGCGCCGGTGTCGGCTCGGGACCACGCGCTCCCTTGCCGTTGCCGGAACTGTTGTTGCCGAGGTAGCGCATCAGGGTTGCCGCCAAGCCGTCGAACGAACCGCCGCCGCCGGTGACCAGTACCTCGGGCACGACGGTGATGTGGCCGTCGGCCACCGCGTTGGCGACCGCGACCACGGCAGTGGCGGGACCTCCCAGCGCTTCCTTCTGCGCCTCGAACCCGGTCGCACGCGCGAGCCCGAGCGCTTCGGTGGCCTTGGCCTCGGCGAGACCGATGGCCTGACGACGCGCCGCTTCGGCCTCGCCGGTGAGTTGCACGTAGGCCGCCTCGCCCTTCGCTTCTTGTTCGCGCGCCTGCGCCTCGTTGGTCTTGATCTGCACGCCGACCTGCGCGCTCGCGAGTTGCGACTGCATGTCCGCAGTGCCCTTCGCCTTCTCCATCTCGATACGCAGGTCTCGGCGCGCTGTTGTTCCTCGAAGGTCGCCTTCTCCTGGTTGGCGATCTCGCGTTGCGTGAGCACGACCACCAACTCCTGCGGGAACGCGACGTCCTGGATGTAGACGCCCTTGGTCTCCACTTCGTACTGGCTCAGGTACCGGGTGATGGCCTCGAACGCCGCCGCCTGCACCTCGCGACGGGTCTCGATGAACTTCACCGCTTCGAGTGCCTGCAGCGTGTCGCGGAAGTGGTTGCCCACCGCGCTCTGCAGCACCTCGTTCACCAGGTTGCGCATCGTGCCGACCATGGAGATCACCTTCGGCGCCGTGGTGTCGGGCACGTGGATCTGCACCTGCAGGTCGATCGTGAAGATGAAGCCCTCGCGGCTCTTGGCCACGATCGACGACAGCTGCGCGTCGAGATCGTGCGCCTCGGACGTGGCTTCCGACCAGTTGAGCGTCAGGATGAACGTCGGCACGATCTCGGCCGCGTACAGCGGGGGTTGATCGCGTACTTGCCGGTTCGCAGCGGCTCCTGCCAGATGCCCCGGTGGCCCGGCCGCACGATCGACCCGAACTTGAAGTCGGCGCCCGAGGTGTCTGCGGTGGGCAGGCCGACGAAGCCCTTGATGACCGCCACCTCACCCTGGTTCACGACCAGCATCGGCACGACGTCGACGCGCACCAGGAACGGGTTGAGCAGGTACGCGCCGTAGAGCAGCGGGTCGTGCTGGAGCCCGATCTTGCCGCCGGCGTCGAGGAACTTCTGGAAGTCCTGGTAGTTGTTGTGCAGCGTGTTCTTGCTGCCGAGCAGCAGGTCGATGAGCTGGGCATCGGTGGTGTCGTGCTCCCGCCCGCGTTCGACGCCTCGATCGCGGCGACGTCTTCGAACCCGCCGAGCCGACTGGCGATGTCGCCCGACGGCAGCGGTTCACCTTCGAGCGCGGTCACTACGCCGACGAGGTCGATGCCGCCGACGTCGGGCGCGATCACGACGACGCGGAGCTGGTCGGGAGACAGGCCGAACGACGCGGGGGAGAGCGTCTTGTCCTTCGACTGGCGTGGCGAGGTCGGGCGACACCGGGACTCCGTAGACGCTCTGCGCGGTGAGCACGAGGAACGCCACCGGGTGGATCGGCACGAGCGTGCCCGGAGGCAGCACCGGACGCTGCACGCCCTTTTGACCGCCCGCGTCGACGAAGCCGTGCAGGTTGGAGAAGTTCGCCAGCTCCGGCGTGTAGACCGCGCTCTTGGCGCCGATCGGCAGCGGTCCGCCGACCTGGGCGATGACCACGCCGATCTCGCCGGCCGGCACCTGGACCCACGGGAACTTCTTGACGCCGAACAGCGGCCAGAGCTTGAAACGCAGCCCGGCATGAGCAGGGTCGCCTGGTAGCCGGCCTCGCCGCGGAACGCGATCGGGTTGTCCTCGCCGAGCTTGCGGAACGCGAACCGCTTGCCGACCAGCCCGACCTCGGTGGCGCCGACCGAATGGAACGACTTCCAGACGACGAAGGCGACGAACGCCGCGACGACGATGATGACGATCAGGCCAGCGTCCATGGATCCGCCTTTCCGTCGGGATCCCCGGATCGTACAGTTGGGCGATGCACCCGTTCCTGGCCGTCGGCTTGCTCGTGGCGGCGGCCGACACGGGCCCCCCGATCACCGAGGTGGTGCCGGTACGCATCCACGGCACCGACACGAACTGGCCGCCGGTGCTGGTGTTCTGCGTGCTGGTCGTGGTGATCGGTGGAGTGTTCGCCGCGTTGGTGTTCATGCGGCGGGCGCACCAAGCCACCCGACCGGACCGGAGACCCCTTGACGGATGAACGGCTCCTCGACCCGGCGCGCCGATTCGCAGGTGACGCCATCGGAGCGCTGTGGGAGCGCGTGTCGTGCCAGGCGACCATCGGGCCCCGCAGCCGGCGGGCGCGACCGTTCCGCCGGTTCGGCGACGGCTCCGCGATCTGCTTCCCGGTTGCCGCGCTCTACGGCGAGGAGTACATCGAGCTGGGCGCCGGCTGCATCATCGGGCCGTACTGTTCGTTGTCGGCCGGGGTCATGCCCGGGCACGTCATCGACCACTCGCCGGTCGTCACCATCGGCGACCGCGTGCTCATCGGGAAGGGCAGCGGGATCGTGGGGCATCACACCGTCGAGATCGGTGATGACGTCTTCACCGGTCACCACGTCTACATCACCGACGCCAACCACGGGTACGAAGACACGTCGTTGCCGATCGGCAAGCAGTTCGCGGCACCCCGACCGGTGCGGATCGGTGCGGGTTCGTGGCTCGGGCACGGGACGGTCGTGCTGCCCGGCGCCGACATCGGCCGCAACGTCGCCGTGGGCGCTGGGTCCGTCGTCACCGGCACCCTGCCCGACTTCAGCGTCGCGGTCGGCAACCCGGCGCGGGTGATCCGTCAGTTCGTGGAGGGCGAGGGCTGGGTGCGCACGTCGCGCGACGACGCCCGTCAGCCGGCGGGCGACGGGTAGCTCGGCGGCGCGTCGGCCGGCGGGAGCTGGGTGAGGACGCCACTCGACGTCTTGGGGTCGAACAGGCGGATCGGCGTGGTGGGCCACTGCCCGGGGAGGTACCGCTTGCCCATGTCCGCGTACCGGTAGAGACCCGTGCCGTCACCACCGACTTCATCGGGTCCGTGGGCGCCGGGATCCCACCAGATCACCGTGGCGTCATCGCCACCGGTGAGGTCGACGCCCTTCCAGATGCCGTGCTTCCCCCACGAGAGGTGGAGGCGCGTCGGTGTCGTGGTCGCCGCCGGGGGGAATCGGAAGAGGCCGGCCTCGAAAGACTTCGCCGTGAGGCGCGGTCCGGCGAGGTGCACCCCGGTGAAGAACACCAGTGGCGCCTGCACCAGCTCACGGAAGGTCTTCGCTTCCGGCGGGTGTCCCGTTTGCCACGTGATGAGGTTGCCGAGCTCGTCGACGTCGTCGGCGGTGCGGGCGGGGAGGAGGGACACGCCGAACGCGTGGGCCCACTGGCGTTGGTCGTACTGACGGCCGAACACCGCGGTGTCGGTGAACGCGTACCCGAGCACCACCCACTCGGGGAAGTAGTCCTGCGCGGTTGCTTCCTTGGTGAGGAACGTCGGGAAGACCGGATCGCCGGCGAGGATGACGCTCGTGACGCCCTGCGCTCTTGAGCTTGGCGATCAACGGTGCGCGGCATCTTGCTGCGCAGTGGTGATGTCGAGCGCGTAGGGCACCGTCACCGCCGGCTTCACGCGGTACGTCGCCAAGCGTCGCTCGAAGTGGGACACGCTCTGGGCGAACGTTCCCGCGTCGTCGTCGTAGTGCACCACGCCGAACACGCGCGGCTTCGTGTGGAATGCCGTGTCGCCGGCGTAGACCGCCTTGCGCCGAGCGAGCTGGGTGCCGACGAACGCCGCCCAGTGCTCGCTCGCCTGCTCGGGCGATGCGATCGTCGGCCAGACGTACGGTTCGTGACGGTCGAGGAACGACTGGGGTTCGGCAATGACGCAGTCGCCGACGCACAAGACGCCGCGTGCCGCGAGTTCGTCGGCGTACGCAGTGGTCTGACCGGGTCCGCCGAACGACGCGAACGCGTGGACCTCGGTCGCCACCTTGATCGCATCGGCCTTGGCCGCGACGTCGTCGTCGGGGGCGCCGCTCGCCTTCACCGTGACGAGGTGGATTTTCCGGCCGTACAGCTGGTAGTGGGCCGAGAAGTAGTCGACGTACGCCTGGGTCGTGTCCCGCTCCGCGGTGAGGCTCTCGTCGCTGCCGGTGTTCTTGAAGAACGCCTGCTGGAGCAGGTCGGGCTGGGCCTGGTAGAGCGCGACGGTGATGGAGTCCCTGGTGACGCCCGGCGCGGTGGCGCCGCCGTTGTCGCCCCCGGTCCACGTCACGCACGGCGGTGCGTAGCCACTCGGCACCGCCAGCCGTCCCGTCGCCGTGTCGCACGCCGGTTGGCTGGCCTTGGCGGTGTTGACGTGCGCGCCGGCGCTGGCGCCGGTGAGGGTCAGCGCCAGGACGGCACAGCCGGACGCGAACAGAGAGCGGGAGCAGCGACGCACAGGGTGAGATCGTCGCGCGTGGCGCCGCCGTAGCCCGGTCAGGTCCCCAGATACGACCGGATGACCTCGGGATGCTCGAGCACCTCGTGCGGCACCCCGGAGGCAACGATCCGGCCCGCGTCCATGGCCACGAGCCGGTCCGAGACCGAGCTGAGGAGGGTGAGGTCGTGTTCGATCATCAGCAGCGACGCGCCGGACGAATCGCGGACGTCGCGCAACATCGGCGCCAAGGCCTCGGCCTCGCGCTGGGCGAGGCCACTCGACGGTTCGTCCAGGAGGAGCACGATCGGCTCGTGGGCGAGGACGCACGCAAGGTCGACGACCCGACGGGTGCCGGTCGACAGCTCGTGCACGAACTTGTCGGCGAACGCGCCGAGGCCGCACCAACTCGATGAGTTCGTCGACACTTGCCGACACCGCGCGTTCTGAGCGCGCCACCATCGGCAGGTGGAGCGCGGCTGCGATCGGATCGCGGACGCGCACCGCGCGTTCGCGTGCCACCGCGATCGTCTCGTACACCGTGAGCGCCGGAAAGAGCCGCCCGTCTTGGAACGAGCGGCCCAGGCCGAGGCGCGCTCGCGTACTGCGGGCGCGGCGCGGGAGAGGTCGCGGCGGTTCCGTCGTACAGGATCACCGCGCCCGCGTCGGGGGTCACGAACCCCGAGATGCTGTCGAACAACGTGGTCTTCCCGGCGCCGTTCGGTCCGAGCACGCCGACGATCTCTCCCGCGCCGACGGTGAACGACACGTCGTCGAGCGCGACGCGACTCCGCCGAAGTGCGCACGCAGATCGCGGACCTCGAGCCGGGGTTCGGGCGCGGGCGCCGCGGGCGCCGGAGGCGTACGCACGCTGGTGCCGCGCCCGAGGAACACCGACCGCACGAGCTCAGGATGATCGAGGAGCTCCCGTGAGGGCCCCGCGAACCGCACCGTGCCCTGTTCGAGGAAGTAGGCGCGATCCGCCAGCTCGAGCGCGCGGTCGACCGACTGCTCCACCAGCACGATCGTCACGCCGTCGGACCGCAGCGAGCGCAGCCGATCCCGGATGCGCCCGAGAACCTCGGGCGACAGTCCCAACGAGAGTTCGTCGATCAGCAGGAGGCGAGGCCGGGCGACGAACGCCATGGCCAGCGTGAGCATCTGTTGTTCCCCGCCCGACAGGTTCCCGGCCACTTGCCGGGCGCGCTCGGCGAGGAGCGGGAACAGCGCGAGTGCGTCCCGGGTCGCGGCCTGGGTCGCCTCCGGGTCGCTTCGAAGCCAACCGGCCAACCGCAGGTTGTCGGCGACGGTGAGTGACGGGAACACCCCGTGTCCGCCGGGTGCCTGGATCACGCCGAGGGCAACGATGCGCTCCGGGCGGGTGCGGGTGATGACGCGATCGTCGAACGTGACCGTGCCGTGGTCGGGGCGGAGGATCCCGGACACCGCGTTGAGCAGGGTCGACTTCCCCGAACCGTTGGTGCCGAGGAGCGCCACGATCTCGCCTTCGTGCACGTCGAGGTCGACGCCGAACAGCACCTGGACGCCGTCGTAGTCGACGTCGAGCCCGCGGATTCGCAACCGTGCGGGCACGTTGGCGTCGGCATCATCGGCATCGGGTTCGACCGGCGGCGGCCCGGGGTCGTCGAACTGGGGTGGCGGGCTCGTGGCGAGGCTCGGCACCGAGATGCCACGGCGCGTCGCCACCCAGCGGAGGCCGGCGTCGCGCACGTCAGCGAACGCGGCACCGAAGCCGCCTCGGAAGACGAGCAGGACGATGAGCATGCCCGCGCCGGTGGCGACGATCTGCCACTCGACCGGCAACCACCAGGTCACGCCCCGCACGAACAGGGCGCCGAGCAGCGCGCCGGGGATCGAGCCCAAGCCACCGATGACGACCATCGCGAACACGACGAGACTCTCGCCCGCGGTGTACGAATCGAGTTGCAATCCGTTCTGATGGTGCACGAACAACGCGCCCGCGAACGCGGCGAGGAACCCGGAGATGGCGAACGCGCCGAGCGTCGTGCGTCGCGGGTTCACGCCGTAGGCGCTCGCCGCCTGCTCGTTTTCACGGATGGCGACGAGCACCCGTCCGGTTCGGCTGCGCCGGATGCCGAGCACCGCGAACGCGACGAGCGCAAGCGCGACCAGACAGAGGAAGTAGTACTGCGTCTCCGAGCTGACGTCGATGACGCCGAACAGGTTCGGCCGTTCGACCCGGGGCGGGGGCAGCCAGTCGAATCGGTTCCCCGCGCCGAAGATCCGTGGATTGAGCAACCAGGCCGTCGTCGCCAGCGAGAACGCGAGCGTGATCACCGCGAGGGTGAGGCCGCGCCGTCGCAGGACCGGGAGGCCGATGAGCGCCGCGACCGCGGCACCGACGAGCCCCGCACCGAGGAGTCCGAGGGACAGATCCCATCCCCACCGCGCGGTGATCGACCCACCCGCGGCAGCGCCGATGGCGACGAACGCCATCTGCCCGAGGCTGATCTCGCCCGCCCAACCGGTGAGGACGACGAGCGAGAGCGCGATGATGCCGTAGATCAGCGCGACGGCCGCCAGGTTGGTACGACTCTCGGTGAACACGAGCGGCACCAGCGCCAGTGCGAAGACGACGAGACCCAACAGCGTGGCGCCCGCGATCCGTACTTCCGGGAGGCGGGCGAGCTCGCGTGGCACCGGTCTCGGCTCGCGGATGGCGCGCCACGTCGACGGCTCGATCCGACCTCGAAGCCCTGACCCGGCGGGCGTGAGCCACACCGCGATCAGCACGACGACGAAGAGGACGGGTTGCACGTCGGAGGGTTGGTTCCAACCCCACACGACGGACTGCTCGACGATGCCCAGCGCGATCGCGGACAGCGCGATCGTGGGCAGTCGCTCCATCCGGCCGATGACCGCGGCGGCGAGCGCGGGGAGCAGGAGTGCAGGTCCGAGCACCGTCCCGATCGACAAACCCACGACCCCGGCACGGAGGAACACTGCGAGAAAGGCGAGGAGCGCGGCCAGCATCCAGACGGTGCGATGGACGCGGCGGACCGAGATGCCGACGAGCGCAGCGCGGTCAGCATCGTCGGCGCACGCGCGCATCGCCAGGCCGAGCCGGCTGCGGAGGAACATCGCGAGCCCCAGGAACGCCGCCGGGATGACGATCAGCGCGACGACGTCGTTGCCGCCGAAGCGCAACGGTTCGATGGTGAACGACACGTCGAACGGGGCGGGAAAGCTCTGTGGGGGCAGCGCGACGTCGAACCATCCGGGGAGCAGGAGTCCGAGCCCGGCCAGGACCTGCGCGAGACCGATGGTGGCGACGGTGAGGATCAGGCGCGGCGCGCGGAAGAACCGGCGGATGACGAGGAACTCCACCGCAGCACCGAGCACCAATGCCGCGGCGATCCCGGTCATGAACGCGACGAGCCAGCTCGCGCCGCTGCTCACGACGAGGAGCACGGCCAGCGACGCGGGCGCCGCGCCGAGGTCGCCCTGCGCGAAGTTGAGGATGCGATTGGCGCGGTAGACCAGGGCCAGCCCGAGTGCGAGCAGCGCGCTCAGCCCGCCGAGCAGCGCGCCCTGCACGACGATGCCGGCCGGCGGACCCCAGACGAGTTGCACGGCCAGGAGGAACCCGATCGCGGCCGCGAGGCCCGCGGCGACCCGCGCGATTCCGATCGGCAGACGCTCCGAGGTGCGCAAGTGATCAAGTATGGGCGCGTGGGGCCCATAGATTGCTCCCATGGGCATTCGACTCACCACCGCGTTGACCGGCGCGGTTCTGATCGGCGCGATGGTGTTCGGTCTGGCCACGCCGTCCGTCGCCATCACCAAGGGTGCCGGCGACGAGGAGATCGCGAAGGCGGGCACGTTCCTGCTCGCCGATTTCCCGACCGGCTTCGCGCGGAAGCCGTCGACACCGTCGTCGAGCGCGGAGAACATCAAGCTGGCGAAAGGCGTGTCGGGCTGCGCGCCCTACATCGCCCTCCAGAAGCTCACCGGAGCACAGCCGAAGGCGACGTCGCCGGACTTCGCCGACGACACCCGGACGATCAGCAACGAAGTCGACGTGTTCAAGACCGGGCGAGTGCGCGACGGACGCGTTGGCGCTGTTCGCGAAGCCGAGCATGGTGAGTTGCCTCGAGAAGCTGTTCAAGAAGCAGATCGCACAGGACCCGACGACCAAGGGCAAGATCGCATCGGTGTCGGTCACGCTGGATCGCCAGGACATCGCCGGTCTCGGTGACGACAGCGTCGTCTACGAGGGCAACATGGCGCTCACCGGCACCGACGGGTCGACGAGCAAGATCGGGGTGGGCAACGCCGCAGTGCAGGTCGGCCGCGCGGTCGATGACGTCACCTACCTGACCACCGGTGCGGATCTCACCGAGATCCTGACCCCGGCCATCGACGCATCGGTGACGCGGCTCCAAGCGGTGCAGGCGAGCGCGGCAGGTGCCCCGTGAAGTCCGTGATCGTCCTCGTTGCGATGCTCGTCGCCGCGGTGACGGCCGCACCCGCTTCCGCGACCTCGGCCGAGCAGCAGATCGCCAAGGCCGGCGTCTTGCGGCTGACGGATTTCCCGGCCGGCTGGAAGCAGAGCGCTCGGAAGCCATCGTCCGATGCCGAGGTGAACGCGGCGGCGGCGAAGATCTCGAGTTGCAAGGCGTTCGCGTCGTTCACCAAGGCGAATCAGCAGAACCCGCGCGCGAAGTCGCCCGACTTCGATCTCGGGCATGCTGACGTCACCAACACGGTCAGTGTGTTCCCGTCGGAGGCCAAGGCGGTCGCAGCGATGAAGACCTTCGCCAGCTCCGGACTCCCGACATGTCTCGACAAGCTGTTCAGCGCGGTGTTCAAAGCCCAGCTGGCGAAGGACCCCTCCGTCGCGAAGCAGCTCGCGTCGGTGAAGGTCGACATCGCGCCACTCGACGGGGTCGACATCGGCGACGAAGCCCTCGCCTACTCCGGTCCGGTCGTGGTCACCTTGAAGGACGGCACCGTACAGACCGTCGGCCTCGGGATCGTGACCGTGCGGGTGGGCGACGCGGTGTCGGGTTTCGCCTATTCCTCGGACGTCGACGTCTCCGCGGCGTTGCAGCCCGCCATCGTCACCTCGGTGAAGCGGCTACAGGACGCGGTTGCCTCGACCTGACCGCGTCTCGATCTCGACGGCGGGCGCCCACACCCAACCCTCGCGCCGCGCGACGGGGTCGTCGACCGCCGGGAGCGCGCGCAGCTCGTTCTCGTGCATCGACATGACGAGGGCCGCCACCGCCGCGTCGAACGCGTCCTCGCTGCCGATCGCACGCTCCCGCAGTACCGGGTCGATGCCGGGATGGTGTCGACGGAGATGGTCCTGGCGAGCCCGGACGTCGGACTTCACGACCGCGCCCGTGAGGAGACGCGGATAGATCTCGAGCACCACGGGTGGCCGTGCGGGCGCGTCGAACGGCCAGATGGCGAAGCCGGCGCGTTGCAGCTGGGCCAGCACGGGGAAGCCGCGGAGCGACCCGGTTCCCACGCTCCCGGCACCGCCGATCTGGAACGTCGACTTCGCTCGGATCCCACCGACCGCGCCGAGCCCGGCCTCGGTGCGCCGGAAGTGCTCGGGGAGGGCCGGGCGAGGCCGGTGCGGGCGCCCCCAGAACGGCGGTTCGCACTTCCGGAGCCAGTCCTCGCCGTCCGACGTTGCGGCATTCCACAAGTCCGGTGCCGTGGCGAACCCGCGGTCGTCGAGGAACCACTCGGGGAGCGAGAAGGAGAAGTCGAATCCGACGACCGGCGCGGGTTCGGCGGCGACGCGCGCGACGAGGTCGTGGGTGACCTGGAGGCGCGACCGACCGGAGTCGAGACGCACGAGCACACCGTCTTCAGCTTCGGCGGTCCACAGGTAGCGACGCTCGCCGGTGCGGCGACCGGACCAGTCGATGGCGACGACGCTCACGCGGTCGCCCAGATGAGGACCTCGGCGCCGTCGGCGCCGGCCACGAGCGCCGGCGTGCCCGCGCCGGTGAGGCGCACGGCGTCGCCGGTCGCGAGTCGGGCGCCATCGAGATGCGCGTCGCCGACGGCGACGAACACATGGACGTGCGGCGCGTCGGGTACCACGACCTCCGCGCACGCGCCGAGCCGACCGGCGAACAGCACGGCGTCGCGCTGATGGATCGACACCGCGCCGTCGTGGCCCCGCCCCGACGCGACCGGCGACCAGCCCGCCGCCGGCCAACGCGTCGTTGAGGTCGCGTTGCTCGTAGCCCGGCTCGATCCCGTCGCGTGTCGGGCAGCACCCACATCTGGACGAGGTGCACGTCGGCGGTGGCGCTCGCGTTCATCTCGGAGTGGCGGATGCCGGTGCCCGCGCTCATGCGCTGCGCGAGGCCGGGAGTAGATCACGCCGTCGGTGCCGATGCTGTCGCGGTGCTCGAGCTCGCCCTCGAGCACCCAGGTGACGATCTCCATGTCGGGGTGCGGGTGCGTGCCGAAGCCGCCACCGCCGTGCACGATGTCGTCGTTGTTGACGAGCAGCAGGCCGTGGTGGGTGTTCGCGGGGTCGTGGTGGCGGGCCGAAGCTGAAGCAGTGCCACGAGTCGAGCCAGTCGATCTGGGTGTGGAACCGGCTGGCGGCGGGCCGCAGTTCGACGGTCATGTCCGCAGTATTGCCGTCAATTCCCGCCCGCGGCGAAGCCGCTGAGCGCTCTCGAGACTCCGCCGGATGTCCCACGTGATCACGCTGTGTACGGGCAACGCCGCCCGATCGGTCATGGCGGGCGCCATTCTCGCCGAACACGTGCCCGCGATCGCGGTGTCGACACGGGGCACCCACGTCATCGAGGGCATGCCGATGAGCTGGCGGACCCGCGATGCGATTCTCGGGGTGGGCGCCAAGACCGAAGCGCACCGCAGCCGCCAATTGGGTCGTGCGGATCTCACTGATGCCGATCTCGTCCTCGCGATGGCGCGCGAGCACGTTGCGTACGTCCGGCGTCGCCACCCGGAAGCTGCCGCTCGTACCGGCACGCTCAAGCGGCTGGCCCGTGATCTGCCCGGTGTGCCCGGGAACCTGGCCGAGCGCATCGCCGCGCTGCGGCTCGACGAAGTGGTCCTGGAACCCTGGGAAGACGTCGAGGACCCCGCGGGCGGAGAACCCGAGGTCTTCCACCAGTGCGCGGCCGAGATCCAGGCGTTGCTCGGCATCCTCCGCCCCGTCCTCGTCGGGGTGCCCGCATGAGGTGTCGCGTGCCGGTCGTGCTCGCGTGCACGCTCGCGTCGGTGCTCGTCGCCGGGGTCGTGAGCGCAGGCGCGCAGACGAGCGCGCCGACGACCGGGGCAGCGGGTGGGACGTCGGGCGTCACGCCGACGTCGATCACGGTCGGCGGTCTCGGGTACGGGGAGCTCTACGACGGCGCCGACATCGGCGCCAAAGCTCGGTTCCAGCGGTCGAACGACGCCGGCGGGGTCAACGGTCGCACGGTCAAGTACCTCGGTCTCACCGACGACGCCGGCGATGCCACCCTCGACACCAAGGGTGCCACCGTGCTCGTGACACAGGACCACGTGTTCGCCGTGGTGCCGACGGTCACGCCGGACCTTGCGGGCGCGGACGTGCTGGTCCAACACAAGGTTCCCTACTTCGGTTGGGCGCTGTCGTCGAACTTCTGTGGCAACCAGTACGGCTTCGGCTTCACCGGCTGTCTCGTGGCGAAGGGCGTCACCAGCAATGCGTGGGGCGTGCTGGTCCGCAAAGCGTTCGGCACCGCGAAGGGCGTGAAGGCGGCCGCGATCGTCACCGAGAACACGCCGTCGGGTCAGTACGAGCTGTCGTCGCTGACCGCGGGGGTGAAGAGCGCCAAGATGAACGTGGTCTACGACAAGAGCGCACTGACGAGCCCGGCGACGGCCGACTACGGCGCAGTGGCCAAGGAGATCCTCACGAGCAACTCGGGCAAGTCGCCCGACTCGGTGTTCGTCGTCGGCAACATCTCCAACGTGTTGGGTCTGAAGCAGGCGCTCGCGGCGGCCGGCTTTCTCGGCGTCTTCACCAACCGGATCCAGTACGACGCCCAACCTCGTGGCGCCGGCAGCCGGTGCCTTCGTCATGGTCCAGACCGCGCCGACGGAGTCCGCGGCGACGAACCCGGCGATGCAACAGCTGATCGCCGATGTCCAGAAGGTGGCGCCCGGTCAACCGATCTCGCAGTCCGTCTTGGCGGGGTACTGGTCAGCCGATCTGTTCCTCGCCGCGGTGCAGAAGGCCGGGAAGAAGCTCAGCGCGCAGAGCCTGGTGCAGGCCGCGAACGCGAACTTCACCTACAAGGTCGCGAACACCGTCGGGCCAACGACGTTCCCGGCGGCCCACTCACGACCGAGCCCGTGCGGTGCGCTCGTCGGGAGCAACGGCACGGCCTACGCGGTGACGGTGCCGTACACGTGCGGTGCTGTCGTCCCGGTGAATTAGGCCTTGACGCCGACGCACCGGGTGCACGCCCGATGCCTTGCTGCGCTGGCCGTCGGCCTCGTCGTCATCGCGCTGCCGGGCGCGCCCGCGCCGGCGGCCCCGCGAGCCGCACCGACCGGCCCGGTGATCGGCGTCACCCGCACGACCGTCACCGTGGGGGGCATCGTTTCCGGCAGTGTCGAGTCGACGGGTGCCGAGGTGGGGGCGAAGGCGCGGTTCGCGCGGGTGAATGCCCACGGGGGCGTCGCCGGCCGGACCATCGAGTATTCGGGTACCGAGACCGACGCGGGCACGCCGGCGGCCGACACCACCGCGGTGAAGAAGCTCGCGTCCTCGACCTTCGCGGTGGTGCCCGCGGTCAGCAGCGTGCTCGACACCGCCGAGCTCGCGCGGGCCCGCACGCCGTTCTTCGGTGCCGCCGAGACCACTGCGTGGAACGGCAACCGATTCGGCTTCGGCTTCGTGGGCGCGCAAGCGTCGCTCCAGACGAGCGTGGCGAGCCCGGCGTGGGGCGCGCAACTGCGTGCTCTCCTCGGGGGCGCGCAGGGCTCTGACGCCCGGATCGTGGTCGACGACTCCGAGGTGGGCGCGGCGACGGCCGAGCAGACTCGCCTCTCCCTGCGGGCTGCCGGCTTCACCGTGGCGCCCGCGGTCACGCTTCCCGCGCCACCGGCACCGCAGCCGGACCTCGCACCCATCGTTGCCCAGCTGACGTCAGGGGCACCCTCCGTGGTACTGGTGTTGACGACGCCGGCGACGACCACTGCGCTCACTCGCCAGCTCACCGTCGCCGGATTCACCGGGACGGTCGCCGCGCCGAGCGCGTTCTACCAACCGGCGCTGCCCGTCGTGGCGAGCGGTCTCACCGTGCTCGTGCCGTACGCCCCGTTCGAGCAGGCGACCGCGGCCAACCGTCGACTGGCGGCCGACGTCGAGCGGTTCGCGCCCGGCACCGCGCTCACGCCGGGGGTCGCCGCCGGCTACTGGTCGGCGGAAGCCTTCCTCGCGGTCCTCACGTCGGGCGGGGAAACGACTGACCGCGGCGCGCTTCCTCGCCGCCGCCAACCGTGGTGATTTCTCGTTCGGTGTCCCGGCGACGGTCGGCACCTCGACCTGGCCCGCGATGCACTCGGTGCCGGTGCCGTGCGGCGCGCTCGTGCAGAGTGACGGCACGCGCTACTTCGTCGTCGAGCAGTACCGCTGCGGCGATCCGGTGGTCCGGAAGACGAAGCCGACGAAGCCGGCGAAGCGGTAACCGGTGCGGCTGGCGAGTTGGGCGCTACTCGCCGTCGTCGAGTCGGAAGCCGACCTTCATCGTCACCTGATACCACGCGATCTGGCCGTCGTTCATCGCCCCGCGGACGTCGGTCACCTCGAACCAGTCGAGGTTGCGCAGCGTCTTGGCGGCCCGTCCGATGCCGTTCTTGATCGCATCGTCGATTCCGTCGGGAGAGGATCCGACGATCTCGGTGATCTTGTACGTGTGATCCACCTGACGCTCCGATTCGCTCGACCGTTCCCTGATCGGGCGTTGCACGATAGCGTCGCCGTCATGACCCTGGCCATGGAAGCTTTCACCGTCGACATCCCCGAGGTCGACCTCGACGACCTGCGCGCGCGCCTCGCACGCAGTCGCCTCTCCGAACAGCTCCCGGACGCGGGCTGGGACTACGGCACCGAGCGCGGGTATCTCGCCGAGCTCGTCGCGTACTGGCGCGACGAGTACGACTGGCGTCGCGCCGAAGCCGTCCTCAACTCGTTCGACAACTTCCTCACCGAGATCGACGGCACCCGCGTCCATTTCGTCCACCAGCGTTCTCCGGAGCCGGACGCCTTCCCGCTCGTGATCACGCACGGGTGGCCGGGCTCGATCGTCGAGTTCCTCGAGATCATCCGTCCGCTCGCCGATCCCCGCGCCCACGGCGGCGATCCCGCCGATGCGTTCCACGTCGTCTGTCCGTCCATCCCCGGGTACGCGTTCTCGGGCCCGACCCACGAGCGGGGCTGGGGTCCTCGCCGCATCGCCGAGGCCTGGGCGACGCTCATGGCCGGTCTCGGGTACGAGCGATACGGCGCGCAGGGCGGTGACTGGGGCTCGATGATCTCGACCCAGCTCGGGCTGGTGGACGCCGCGCACGTTGCCGGCGTCCACCTCAACATGATCGTCGCGCCGCCGCCGAAAGACCTCGACTTCGCCAACCTGCGCGACGACGAACAGGCTGCCTTGGGCGCGATGGACTACTACTCCCGCGTCGACTCGGGGTACTCGAAGATTCAGGGGACCAAGCCCCAGACCATCGGCTACGCGCTCGACGACTCGCCGGCCGGTCTCGCGGGGTGGATCGTCGAGAAGTTCCGCACCTGGAGCGACTGCGACGGTGACGTCGAGCGCCGATTCACCAAGGATCAGCTGCTGGACAACATCATGTTGTACTGGCTGACCGGTACCGCCCATTCGGCCGGGCGCCTGTACTACGAGGCCGAGCAGACCCGGGGGTTCGTCCCCGAGCAGCGGGTCGAGGTGCCGATCGGGGTGGCCGCCTTCCCCAAGGAGATCATCCGGTCGCCCCGGCACTGGGCCGAGTCCCTCTATGACATCCACCAATGGACAGAAATGCCGCGTGGCGGACATTTCGCAGCGTTCGAGGAGGGTGAGCTCCTGATCGAGGACGTCAGGAATTTCTTCCGCCCGCTGCGCATCCGCGGAGGGACTCCGTCGACCGTCTAGCGTTGGTTCGACACGAGACGGCTCGTGGGTAGGATTGAGTGGTCGCGGAGAGTGGCCGCGGAGAGTGGCGAAGGCCGCCCCGGATATGCCAGACTGGTGCTGCGGAGAGTGACCGCGGCGTCGAAGACGCAACTCGAAGAACACAGGTAGACGCAGGCAGAGGAGGCACGACGTGCGGAGTCCCGTACGGAAGCTCATCGGTGTGGCGGTGGTCGGCACGCTTGGCGCGCTGTTCGCCATGCCCATGCTGACTGCCGGCGCGCAGACCGAGCCCGCGCCGCCCGGCGACTGCGTGATCCTCTCGGTCACCCCGAACCCCGTGCCCGACTTCCCGGCTGTGGTGACGGTGAGCGGCACCGCGCCCAACGGCGTGCACCTCACCCTCTACGCGCAGGCGCCGCTCCCCAACGGCCCGGTCGTGGCGGTCGCCGAGCAGGACGTCACCAACGGCACGTGGTCGTTGCAGGTCCACGTCACCGAGCCGACGAACGTCTCCGCGAACTACACGTTCGGCAACAAGAACGCGTACACGGCCGGCTGTGCCACGCCCTCAGGCGACGTGGTGATCCACATCGACAAGGCGGCCAACGCGGCCAAGGCGCTGGCGTACACCGGTTCTTCGAACACGCCGTCCTTCGTGCTCATCGGCGTCGCGGCCTTGGTGCTGGGTGCGGTGCTGATCATGGCGGCTCGCCGCCGCTCGCAGGTCTCCTGACGCGAGAGGCGCTACATTTTCCGAGGATCCTCGAACTGCCCGCGCCCTGTGCGCGGGCGGTTCAGTCACCACATCGATCTCGAGGAGCAACAATGGCTTGGAAGGTCGTGGTCGACTTCGACCTCTGTGAGAGCAACGCAATCTGTATGGGGATCGCCCCGGAAGTGTTCGAGGTCCGTGACGACAACTTCCTGTACGTGCTCCAGGAGAACCCCCCTGACGAGTTGCGCGAGCGGGTCGACCAGAGCGTCCGCCAGTGCCCCAAGCAGGCCATCAGCATCGACGAGAGCTAGCGACGAAGCGGAGCCGGGCCCGGAGCGCGGGGACGGCGTAGCGGAATCGAACCGTCGCAGTAGCCAGCGCGGGCAGGCGCCGCGTGCCTGGCTACCGTGCCTACGCATGACTTCCCCCCGCGCGACGCGGCGTCGCGACATGCGCCACCGGCGCCGGCGGGCGGCCGCCCTCGGCGCCGCGGTCGTGGCGTTCGCCGTGGGGATCACCCTGGCTGGGTTCGCGTTGTTCGGTGGCGGTGACGACAACTCGGCCGCCCCGAGTCCGTCCGCGGCCGGCGCGCAGCCGTCGACCACCACGACGTCGCCGATCCCGGCCGCCACGCCTGCCACCTCGGGTGCAGAGACGCCGTCGTCGTCGTCGACGACGACAACGAGTACCACTGCGCCATTGCCCACCGCGAGCGCCCAGACCTACGCGGTCGGGACCCGCTCGTTCACGTTCGTCGACTCCACGCGGGCGACGTCGGCGAACGGCTCGTTCGCGGGGGCACCGAACCGGACGTTGCCGACGCAGGTCTGGTATCCGGCGGAGGGGACACCGGGCGACGACGCGCAGCCCGATGCCCCACCCGACCGCAAGCACGGCCGATACCCGCTCGTGCTCTTCGCTCACGGGTACGACGTCACGCCCACCTTCTACCTACCCCTGCTCGAGCGATGGGCTGCGGCGGGGTACGTGGTGGCAGCACCGACCTATCCGATCCTCAGCGGCAATTCGGGCGGTGCGAGCCACGTTGACTACGAGCAGACGTTCGCGGACACGTCCTTCGTGCTCACCCAGATGCTCTCGCTCGGTGCGAACGACGCACTGGCCGGAATGATCGACCCCAATCGTGTCGCGGCCACGGGTCATTCCGACGGCGAGGTGATCGCGTTCGGGGTCGGGTTCCTGACGTGTTGTCGCGACGTCCGGGTGAAGTCGGTGATCGCGATGGCCGGCGACCTCGACAACGCCAACAACCCGACCCTGCGCAACACCGGTACGCCGATCCTCCACATCATGGAGCTCAACGACGAGTACGACCCGTATCAGCACTCGATCGCCTGGGATCGTGAGAACCTCACGTCACCGCGCTGGTTGGTCAGCCTGAACTCGAGTCACGTACCGCCCTACACCCAGCCGGGCGATCCGGCGTTCGAACTCGTCAGCCGGATCAGCCTCGCATTTCTCGACGGGACCCTGAAGGGGCACCCGGAGCGGCTCGACGACATCACCAGTGCGGTGGCCGCGGCTCCCGATGTCGGCGCCGTCGAACGCTAGAGACGGCCGAGCTCGGCCTTCACTTCGCGGCGCAGGATCTTGCCGGTCGCAGTCTGAGGGATCTCGGCGGAGATCACGATGAGCTCCGGGGTCTTCAACGAGCCGAGCCGTTCCCGGACCCACTCGCGCACGTGACCGAGGTCGACCTCGTCGACCCCCGGGCGGAGCGAGATCATGGCCGCGACCTTCTCGCCGTACTGCTCGTCGTCGAGGCCGACGACCGCGGCCGACGAGATGGCGTCGTGCTGCAGCAGCGCGTCCTCGATCTCGGCCGGCGCGAGGTTTTCGCCGCCCCGGATGATGGTGTCGTCGGCGCGTCCTTCGCAGAAGAGGTACCCCTCGACGTCGAGCCAGCCGCGATCGCCGGTGTGCAGCCAGCCGTCGCCGTCGGTCTTGGAGTCCGTTCCCACGTACTTGCCGCTGACCTGATCGCCGCGAATCTGGATTTCGCCCGGCAGGTCAGGACCCAACGAGACGCCGGCATCGTCGACGATGCGGATCTCGATGCCGGGCAACGCCTGGCCGACGGACGACAGGCGGGCCTTGAACAGTGGCTCGTCGCTGTAGAGGGCGAGCCGGTGGTCGTCGGGGCCGAGCACCGCGACCGTGCTGCTGGTCTCGGTGAGCCCGTAGGCATTGACGAAGTCGACCTCGGGGAAGAGGTGGAGCGCCCGCTCCAGGATCGGGGCCGGCATCCGCGAGCCGCCGTACGAGAGTGCACGCAGGCTGGGGACGCGGAGCTCCGGATTCGCTTCCATCGTTTCCACGATCTTGCCCAGCATCGTCGGCACGAGCATGGCGTGGGTGATGGATTCGTCACCGCGATCACGAGCCAGTCTTCGGCCGAGAACCGCACCCCGGGGACGGGCACGATGCGCCGGCCCACGTACGTGTTGCTCAGCACCGCGGCGACGCCGGCCACGTGGAACGGGGGCACGATCACGATGGCGGCTTCGTCGTCGTCTGCGGAACCGAACTCGAGCGTGTTGAACACGTAGGCCAGGAGTTGGTCGTGCTCGAGGACCGCGGCCTTGGGCTCGGCCGATGTTCCACTCGTGAACAGGAGCACCGCGGGGTGGGCGGGCGAGTCGGGGAAGGCCCGAGTGCTCGGCTGCTTGGCGTCGAGCCAATTCGGACCGGCGACGATCACCGGCTCGAGACGCGAGACGAGATGCTCGAGGGATGCTTCGGGGAGGCGGTAGTTGAGGGGCGCGTAGCTGACGCCGGCCCACGCGGCGCCGAACAGGGTGGCGGGAACGATGGGTCCGTTGGGCTCCATCAGCGCGAGTCGCTCGGCGCCCGAACCGTCGACCCGATCGGCGACGGCACACGCTGCGGTGCGCAGGGCGTCGTACGACAAGCCGTCGGCACGCGTCCCGAACGCGATGCGGTCCCCGAGGGCGTCGGCCGCCATCTCCAGGATCATGGCGATGTTCACGAAGGCCCCCCTGGCTGGCGGTGTGGCGGTGTGGCTAGTCGGAGGAGGGGAGCGGCTTGGCCTGGGCGATCTCCATCGCCGCGCCGTGACAGCTCAGCTCGCCGTCGCCGGCTTTGGTGACCAGCACCGTCGCCTCGCACACGGCACACGTGTAACGCTTGCCCATCTGGTTCGGCATCTCGTCACCCCTCGCGGGCGGCCATCGGCTGCCCGCAACAGGACACGACGGCGTCGGTGCCCTTCACCACGATGATCTCGGTCTCGCACTGCTCACAGCGCAATCGGCTTCCTGCTGCGGTCGGCATGACGGGCAGGATACCCAATGACCGGTGCCTGTCGGCCAGTCGGAGTGGACACGAGCTTCCGGTAGCGTGCGCTCGATGGAGCCCCAGCTGCTCGAGGTCGAGCACGACGGCATGACCATCGGTGCGCTCGACTGGGGTGGCGACGGCCCGCCCCTGCTGCTCCTGCATCCCAACGGGTTCTGCGCCGGGGTGTTCGACCCGCTGGCTCGGCTCCTGCGCGGGGAGTACCGGCCCATCGGTGTCGATCTGCGGGGCCACGGTACGAGCGACGCTCCCACGACCTTCGAGCAGTGCGGGTTCGTCGCCGCCGCCGGTGATGTGGTGGCGATGGTCGACCGGCTCGGTCTCGACGAGGTGGTCGTCCTCGGAGAGTCGCTGGGCGGTGGGACCGGCATCCTGGTCGACCAGCTGCGTCCCGGGCTCGTCCGTCGTCTCCTGCTGTGTGAACCGATCGCCATGTCGTCACACGGCGGGCTGCCGGGGTCCGGCGGAGAGAACCACATGTCGGCGACGGCGCGCCGGCGTCGCGCGGTGTGGGCTGATCGCGCCACGGTGCGCGCGTCGTACGGCAACCGCCCGCCGCTCAACGTGATGGAACCCGCGGCGCTGGACGGCTACGTGCGGTGGGGCTTTCGCGACCGGCCCGACGGGCAGGTCGAGCTCTCCTGCCCACCCGAGGTCGAGGCGTGGTTCTTCGAGTGCGGCACACGCCCCGATGCCGCGCCCGCGTCGTTCGCGGATCTCTCGTCGCTGACCGCCGAGGTCGCGATCGTGAGCGCGGACGGGACCGATCTCCCGGCGGGGATGTTCGAGGCACAAGCTGCGGCCGCAGGTGTGGAGTTGCAGGTCGTACACGGCACCCACTTCTTCGTGCAGGAGGATTCGGCGCGCGCCGCCGCGTTGGTGCGCGAGCACCTGGCCTGGTGAGTCGGAGCCGCGCGGTTCAGAGGAGGGCGTTGCGCGCCCACTCGTAGTCGAGCTTGCCGACGGTGTTCCGTCCGACCTCATCGGTGAACACGAATCGGCGCGGGCGCTTGTACCCGGCGAGGCGGGCGCCGACCCAGTCGCCGAGAGCGGCGGCGTCAGGCGGATCGTCGCCGGTCGTGGCGACCGCAGCCGCGACGATCTGACCCCACTCGTCGTCCGGTACGCCCATCACCACCGCGTCGGTCACGCCCGGGTGCTCCTTCAGGACCTCTTCCACTTCCTCGGGCCAGACCTTCTCGCCTCCCGAGTTGATGCAGTTCGAGCCGCGTCCGAGCAGGGTGAGCGTGCCGTCGACGGCGACGGTGGCGAAGTCCCCGGGCATCGCGTGCAACACGCCGTCGAGCTCGCGGAACGTGGCCGCACTGCGCTCGGGATCCTTGTAGTACCCGACCGCGCACGAGGTGTGCACCGCGAGCACGCCGACCTCTCCGGAGCCGGGCACGACGTCGCGGTCGTCGTCGGTGAGGAGGCGTGCGTTGGGACCGAGCTTGAAGCGGGCGGTTTCGCTCTGGCCGGGTTCGGTCGTGAGCGCGACGCCGAACCCGACGGCTTCGCTGGAGCCGAGCGAGTCGTACACGTGCATCGTGCCGCGTGAAAGGAGTGCGTCCTTGAGCGGGGCGCTCACCATCGCCCCCGAATTGTGGATCCGCTTGAGCGATGACAGGTCGTAGGGCTCGCCGCGCCCGTCGGCCGATTCGAGGGCGCGCGCGATTCGACGCATCAAGACGTCGCCCACGATCTCCAGGACACTGGGTCGCTCGCGTTCGATGGTCGCGCACACCGTGTCGCCCTCGATGTGACCTCGGTCCAACAACACGATGGTGCCGCCGACGACGAATGCCGTGTTCGCCTGATGCACCGCGGTCGCGTGCACGAGCGGCGTCGTGAGGAGTGACACGAGCGGAGTGTCGCGCTCGCGCCAACGGCGAACGTCGTCAATCAGCTGGGCGACGTTGTCGGTCGGCGTCTCGTCCTGGAGTGCGTACGCCGCGATGAGCCCGTATCCCATGAGCGTGCCCTGGTGCCAGAGCACACCCTTCGGGAGACCGGTGGTGCCGCCGGTGTACCAGAGCAGGGAATCGTCGCCAGACCGCTCGATTCGCGGCGCGGGGTCGTGCGCCTGGATGAGCTGCTCGTACTCGGAGTCGTCGTGGTCGTCGTCGACCTCGACGAGATGGTGCACGCCGGGCATGCGGTCCCGCGCGTCGAGGACGCGGTCGCGCAGCGAGCGGTGGTACACGAGCACTTCGGCGTCGGCGTTGTCGACCAGGAACGCCAGCTCGTCACCCAGGTAGCGAAAGTTGACGTTGGCCGGCACCGCTCGCAGCTTCGACAGCGCGAACAGGCACTCCATGTATTCGGGGCAGTTGTAGAGGAACAGCGCAACGTGGTCGTCCTGCCCGACGCCCAACTCGGCGAGACCCGCGGCCAGCCGGGCCGCTCGATCCTCGACCGCGCGGTACGACACCCGGCGCTCACCCTGGACGACCGCCACGGCGTCGGGGATCGCGTCCGCGACCAACTCCCAGACCGTGGCGAAGCTCTCGTACACGGCGGCACTCTACGTTTTGGCGTCACTCGTGCGCCGTAGTGGCGCACCACTGACGCCAAAACGGGGTCAGGGGTGGGTCAGGGGTGGGTCAGGGGGGGTCAGGCGGCGCCCATGCCGAGGAGACGTTCGCGCGAGACGGCTTTCGACGCGCGCCACAATGCGAAGATCGCGCCGATCCAGGCGAGCGCGCCGATGGTGAACGCGGCGCCCGCGCCCCTGAAGAGGGTGCCGCTCGACACCCCGTAGGCGATGATGATCAGCGGCAGCGTCGCCAGCGCGGAAGCTTGTTGTGCCGCGGCCGCGCTCGACACCCGGGCCGAGATGGCGAGGATGACCGCCAGCGCGAGCGCGATGAACGGTGGCAGGACCCACAGCATCAGGATCCACCAGTTCGTCGTCGGGAAGAACCAGCCCCCGAGCTTCGGACCGACGATCAGGTTCACGACGAGCGAATAGAAGAGGAAGCCCATCGCCGCGGTGAAGTAGCCGGGGATGAGGCTGGCCATGAGCTTGCCGAGGTAGATCTGCCGCTCGGTGGCGGGGGAGTGCGCGAGGAACTCACCGCTGCCGCGTTCGCGCTCGCCGACGATGGTGTGTGCACCGACGGCCGACGAGACGGTGAGCGGTACGATGATCGCGAGTGGTGCGAACAGATAGACGGCCAACGCGTAGGACGCGCTCGCCGGCCCCTTCTGTCCGTGCACCTTGGCCTGCAAGTCCTTGGGCAAGCTCCCGACGACGTCGCTGAGCTTCTTGGCCAGGTTCGCGTCCTTCACCGAGCCGAGGATCAAGAGCAGGAACGTCGGGATGATGACGAAGAACAACAACGCGACGATCATGAGCGGCATCCAGAAGTCACGTGCCTGCATGAGTTGGCGGAGGTCGGTGCGGGCAATCACCCACGACGGGTTCGGTTGCTTGGCCGCGCGACTCATCGGTGCTCCTCGCGATTGCCCGTGCGGTTGTCCTTGCGGATGGCGAAGTACAGCTCTTCGAGGCTCGGTGCTTGCGGCTCGACGCGCGTGAGGCGGGCACCCGCACTGACGAGAGCGTCGACGAGATCAGGCACGTCGGTCTCACGTTCGAGGTCGACGAGCGCGACGCCGTTGCGCTCGTAGGCGCGCACGAACGGAAGGGCGCGAGCCGTGTCGAGCACGGCAGGATCGTCGGCATCGAGGATGACCCGCGCCGCCGGCCAATACTGGCGCGTGAGCTCCCGCGGCGAGCCCGACACGATCGCCCGCCCGTGGTCCATGACGACCACCTGATCGGCGAGCCCTTCGGCCTCGAGGAGGAGGTGCGTGCACATGAGGACGGTCTTGCCGCCCTCGGCCATCTCGTCGATGAGCCCGAGTACCGTGCGCGCGGATTCGGGGTCGAGCCCCGCGGTCGGCTCGTCGAGGAGCAACAGATCGGGCTCGTGGAGGACGGCGCGCGCCAGTGCCAGGCGGGCGCGCATCCCCGTCGAATAGCCGCCGACGCGGAGGTGAAGCGCGTCGGAGATGCCGAACCGGTCGGCGGCTTCGGCGATGCGGTCTTCGACTAGTTGAGGCTCCACTTGGAACAGTGACGCGGCGTACTGCAGGTTGTCCGTGCCCGACAGGCGGTCGTACAGCGCGGGTCGCGCGGGCACGACGCCACAACGGCGACGGATCTCGGTGCCTTCGGCCGCGGCCTCCGGGTCGAGGCCGAGAGTGCGCACCTCGCCGCCATTGGCGTGGAGCGCGCCGGTGACGAGACGGACCACGGTGGTCTTGCCCGCGCCATTGGGCCCCAGAAGGACGGTGACCGTGCCGCGTGGAACCTCGAGGGTCAGCTCCGCGACCGCCACGACTTCCCCGAAGGCGCGCCGCACGCCCGAGAGCGCGACGGCAGGACCGCTGTCCGATGGCATATGTGTGTTTCGGCGCGAGATGGGCGGGAGTGAAGGGGTAACCTCAGCTCCCCGTCGTGCGCGAGCACGGCAATGGCGGCGTAGCCGAGTGGCTCAGGCAAGGGTCTGCAAAACCCTCGACGCGGGTTCGATTCCCGCCGCCGCCTCCAACCAGTGCAACGGCTGCGGGGCTCGCCCCCGCGCCGCAGAGACGACCGGCTAACGGTTCGCTAACGGGAGCCAGCGGCGAGCGCCTGCGCCACCCGGTCGACGCGGTGCTCTGCGGCGTGGGCCTAGACGTTCAGCGTCGTGGTGACCTGCGAGTGCCCCAGGTACGCAGCCACGTCCGTCGCTGGCACTCCGAGTTCGTTGAGCAAGTAGCTGCCGAGCACATGCCTGAGATCGTGCAAGCGGAGGCCGTCGAGGTCGTGCCCCTCGAAGTACCGCAGCGCCCACCGCGTGTACGCCCCCGGCGAGATGGGGGAGCCGTCACCGGCGTCGAACAGCAGGTCGGGGATCTCGGTGTTCCACCTCGCCCCGAGCGCCAGACGACGCTGCGCTGGTCGGCCTTGTGGCGGCGGATGACGGCGATGTCGTCGGCATTGAAGAGCTTCACCGTGCGGCGCGACTTCACCGTCTTCGGGTCTTGGAGGAAGAAGCTGCCGTCGGCTGCCCGGTCGAGCGTCCACTCGACGCGGATGTTTCCGTCGGAATCGACGTCCGATGAGTCGCCCAGTTCCTCTACGGGCGTCCCCTTCGATGCTCGCATGTGTGGCTCGGTGCAAGCCCCGGCGAGGAAATCCGAGAACTCCGCGACTGGATCGCGACTGCCCGAGCGTTAAAGAGGTGTGAGACTCGGACAGGTGGTGCCGTACTTCTCGGTGGGGGAGCATGATCAGGCGATCGATGTCGACACGTTCACGGCGCTGTACCGGGAGACGTTACCGGCCGTCTTCGGCATGTTGTCGCGAGGTGCTGGTGTCCGGGTCGTGGCGGAGGATCTGACCCAGGAGACATTTCCGCGGGCGGTGCGGGAGATCCGGGCGGGTAGCGCCGAGACGGTGACGGCGGCGTGGCTTATGACGGTGGCCCGCCACCTGCTCGCCGATCACTATCGGCGAGTCTCCCGCGAGGATCGCAAGTTACGACTCGTGCATTCGTCGCGTCGCGTGGGTGACGAAGCCGATCCGGCCGCGCTCCCGGCGTTTGACGCCGCCGAGTTGCGCCTCGTGCTCGACGGGCTGTCGAGTGCAGAACGCGCGGTGCTCGTGTTGCGCCATGTGGCCGGGTACTCGGTTCCCGAGGTTGCCGCGATGATTCGTCGCAGCGTGTCGGCAACGGAGTCGTTGCTGGCGCGAGCCCGCGTGAGGTTGCGCGAGCGTTTGGAGGAGCGCACGTCATGACGCCCCGAGATGACACCGTTTACGACGCGCTGCTCGCGCCGCTACGCGACGACGCCGCCTTGTCGGAGGACTTCGCGGAGCAGTTGCTAGAGCGTCTTTGTGACACGTTGACGGCTCCAGACGGCGAGTTCCGCCCGGTCGAGCGGGTTGTCGTCGCGTCGGCGTCGACTCATTCCCGACGCCACACGCCGCTTGCCATCGCGTCGGCGGCTGCCGTTCTCGCGGCGGTTGTGGTCGGGGTAGCGCTCGTACGCGACGACGCGCCGAGCCGCATCAAGATCGGCTCCTCGGTACCGTCCGTTGTTGGTGCGGCCGGGGGGTGTGCGGGCAGGGCCTACGTGGCCAACGAGCTCGGCACGGTGTCGGTGATCACGACCGCGACGGGCGGGGTGTCGGCCCCCATCACCGTGGGCAAGATTCCGATCGGGGTGGCGATCACCTCTGACGGCAAGCGCGCCTACGTGACCAACCGCGTCGACGGCACGGTGTCGGTGATCACGACGGCGACGGGCGGGGTGTCGGCCCCCATCACCGTCGGTAACATGCCGGACGGGGTGGCGATCACCCCTGACGGCAAGCACGCCTACGTGACCAACAACGGGAACGGCGAGGGTGACACGGTGTCGGTGATCACCACCGCGACGGGTGCGGTGTCGGCCCCCATCACCGTCGGCAAGGGTCCGGCCGGGGTGGCGATCACCCCTGACGGCAAGCACGCCTACGTGACCAACAACGGGAAAGGCGAGGGTGACACGGTGTCGGTGATCACCACGGCGACGGGTGCGGTGTCGGCCCCCATCACCGTCGGCAACGCTCCGGTCGGGGTGGCGATCACCCCTGACGGCAAGCGCGCCTACGTGGTCAACTTCGCGGACGGCACGGTGTCGGTGATCACCACGGCGACGGGTGCGGTGTCGGCCCCCATCACCGTCGGCAACGGTCCGCTCCAGGTGGCGATCACCCCTGACGGCAAGCACGCCTACGTGACCAATTACGGGAACGGCGAGGGTGACACGGTGTCGGTGATCACCACGGCGACGGGTGCGGTGTCGGCCCCCATCACCGTCGGCAAGGGTCCGGCCGGGGTGGCGATCACCCCTGACGGCAAGCGCGCCTACGTGACCAACAACGGGAACGGCCAGGGTGACACGGTGTCGGTGATCACCACGGCGACGGGCGTGGTCTCGGCCCCCATCACCGTCGGCAACGCTCCGATCGGGGTGGCGATCTGCCCGGCGCGGAGCGCCCACCGACGCGGATGATGACCGTGCCCACGGCAGTACCGACGGCGCCATATCTGCCTGATTGAGTCGGGGACAACGTTGCGGGGTTGCTCGTAGCGTTTGTGGGGTCCAGTGGTCGTTGCTCGCGAACTGCCTGCCGCTCGACGTGTTGGGTTGGCTTCCGATCGAGTTGCCCGGCTGCTGGGTTCCGCCGCGGTGTGGCTCGACCTGTACGCGTCCAGCCCGGGTCTGGTCGTGCTGACACACCGCTAACGGACCGCGCGTTTCGACTGCGAACGCGGCGTCAAGTTCGTTTGAGCCGGAAGTGCAAAACCGCAGGTCAGGCGCACGACACGTCACGACTGCGAATGGTGCGACAAGCTGGCGTTTGGTCTGCAAAACCGTCGACGCGGTTCGATTCCCGCCGCCGCCTCCAAGCATCAGTGCAGGTCAGCTGAGTACAGTCCGTCCACTCGACCCCGCTGCCGCCGCCGCTTGCCGCTCGATACGATCCGTTCGGTGTGGACCCGGCACCGCTCGCAACTCGCGCATCGCGATCGCCCAAGCGAAGTGTCGCAGCCCCGTTGACACCGCAGTGGTGGTCCTATGAGCGGTCGCCGACGTATGACGTCGTGGGGACCACCATCGACGTTCCGGTCCGCGATGGCATCACCATCGCCTGCGAGCTCCGCCGTCCGGCGCAGGACGGCGAGCCGGTCGAGGGACGCTTCCCCAGCGTCGTGGTGGAGTTCTCGCCGTACGTCGTCCTGCGCGACTTCTACCTGGGTGAGGCCGACTTCTTCGCCGCGCGGGTACAACGCGCTCGTCCCCCTACTCCGGGGCGTCGGTGGCTCCGGCGGACGGTGGGACCACGGGAGCTTCCGGCAGGCCGGCCGCGACGCCCACGATCTCGTCGAGTGGCTGGCAGCACAAGATTTCTCCGACGCCCGCGTAGGAATGTTCGGCGAGAGCTTCGGCGGCCAGACGAGCTACAGCTGTGCGGTCGAGCGGCCCGAGCACCTGGTGGCGATCGCGCCGATGCAGTCGCCGTCGTCGCTCTACCACGACGTGGTGTTTCCCGGCGGGATCAAGTCGACCGAACGGGGCGACATCGACAACTGGCCCGACATCGCCAACCTCACCAGCGGCGGAGTGATCGACGCCGACGCCGAGTTCGCCGCCAACCGCGCCCATCCCGCGTTCGACGACTTCTGGCGCGACCGGTCGTTCGTCGACTGCCTGGACGCGGTCACGATCCCGGTCCTCGCGATCGGCGGCTGGAACGACCTCTACTTCCGGTCCGGGACCCTGGCGAACATCGAGGCCCGGCCCGAGCGAACATGGGTGATCTACGGTCCGTGGCCGCACTTCTTCCCGGTCGCGCTGGTCGAGGACGCGTGGTCCGGAACGGGCGGCGAGGCGGCCGAGCTCCTCGGCAGTACCCAGCAGCTGTCGTCGGGCGTGCTGTTGGCATGGTTCGACCACTGGGTCGGCCGCCTGCCCGACGTCCCGGTTCCGGTCGAGCCGACGTTCACGTCGTTCGAAGGTCCGCCCGGGGTGGGTGCCGGATGGCGTGCGCTCGACGGCTGGGCTCCGGGCGGAACCGCCGGTGCCACGCTGCTGCTCGGCGCCGACGGATCGCTCGCGGCCGACGCCGGGGACCACGACGCCGGGGACCACGACGGCACGGTGACGTTCCGTGAATCGAACACTCCCGACGGTCAGGTCGACGGGTTGACGTTCACCTCCGCGCCGCTCGTCGGCGACCAGGTGCTCCTCGGTCACGCATCCCTGACGTTCCGCGCGACGCTTGACGCCACCGACGCGCACTTCTATGCCGAGCTGCTCGACGTCGATCCGGATGGCGAGGAATCCTTGGTCAACGACGGGTACCTCGCCGCGAGCCACCGGAGATCACACGTCGATCCCGAGCCGGTGGCCGTGGGCGCGACCGTCGAGTACCGCGTCGACATCCGCGCGCACCATCACCGGTTCCGCGCCGGCAACCGCGTCGGGCTCCGCCTCGGCGGAGGCCCGCCGTCGAAACTGACGTCACCGCCCGCACCGGTCACGGTGACGATGCAGACCGGTGGCACCGCGCACCTCTGGCTCCCCGGTTTCAGCGCGGTTTCCTGACCGTCGACCACTGGTCGATCAGCGATCTCGGATCGTCGCGCAACGCCGACACTGCGAACCCGGCCGTCCGGCGATACGCCTCGGTGACCTCGTCGATCTCCGCGCGGGTGATGACCGCGTCGATCTCGTCGAACCCGTCTGGCGCACGCTCGTGCACGAGTTGCATGGGGACCTCCGGCCCGAGACCGCGGTTGGCTTCGACGATCGCCACGGTCGCGGGCAACCGCGCGCCCTCGTATCGTTGCAGTGCAGTACCGACGTCGACCTCGGCACGCACGCAACCGGCGAGGACGCGCGCGTCGAGGATCGCCTGCGACGCACCGTTGGAACCGATCGGGTACATCGGGTGTGCGGCGTCACCGAGCAGCGTCGAGCGTCCGAACGTCCAACGCGCCACCGGATCCCGATCCACCATCGGGAAGAGAAACGTGCGGGGTGCGACGCGGATGATTGCAGGAACGTCGAGCCACTCGAATCGCCAGTCCTCGAACTCCGGGAGGAAGTCGGAGAGATCGCCGGCTTGGTTCCAGTCCTCGTTGTCGCCGAGTCCCGACTCCGGGCGCCGCAGTTCGGCGATGAAGTTGAACGCCTGATCGCCGTTCGGGAGGTCGGCGATCGGATAGCCGACGAACTTCTGATCGCGATGGCCGGCCCAGACCATGGTCCGGCCGTCGAGCACCGGTTCGATCTCGGCGACTCCGCGCCAGAGGAGCGAGCCGTTCCAACGCGGTCGCCCCTCGTGCGGGTAGTGCTGGGCGCGTGCGGTGCTGTGAATCCCGTCCGCGGCGATCACCGCCTCGCCAGTCACGATGAGACCGTCTTCGAACACGGCGCGTGCACGTTCGTCGTCGGTGTCGACGTGGACGAGTCGGTGGCCGAGGTGGAGATGCTCGACCCCGACGCGCTCGACGAACGCATCGAGCAGCACCTCCTGGAGCGCGCCGCGATGGATCGAGAGCTGCGGCCACGGGTACCCGGCCGCGGTGCCGCGGGGTTCTCGCCAGATCTCGTCGCCGTGGCGCGAGCAGTACACGAGGCCGTGCGGTTCGATCGACCGGCGCTGCAGTGCCCCGCGCACCCCCAGTGCGTCGAGTTCGCGCACCGCGTGGGGGAGGAGGTTGATGCCGACACCCAAGGCGCGCACGGCGCGCACCGTCTCGTACACGTCAACCGGCGCGCCGATCTCGTGGAGGCTGAGCGCCGTGACGAGGCCGCCGATCCCCGCGCCGGCGACGATGAATCCCGGCGTGCGCGTGATCATGCGTCAGCAGATCTCGTGGACGTGGATTCGTACCGAGTCGCGGCGACGCTCACCCGTCGACACCCCGAGGATGTCGTTCATCCATGCGAGCCGAGGTGCTGACGTCGACAACGTCACGTGGGTACGGAAGTAGTACTCCGACGGCGCCACCACCTCGCCGCGGGCAATCCGCTCAGCAACCTCGGCAGTCGCCACGCGCAGCCCGGTCGAACGGACCTCGATCGGCTCGCCCTCGTCGGTGACGAGCAGGTAGTGCGCATCGATCTCGATCACGCCGTCAGATCGCACCCGTTGCCAGTCGACGCCACCCGGCGCGATCGTTCCGCGCAGGCCGTCACGAGATTCGAACGTGCCGCCGTCGAACACGATCATCCGGCGGCTCCCGAGTGGGAAGTCTCCCAGATCGACGACAGGTTGTACGACGACGTCGATCACCATCAACGGTCGGAGTTCCACGGTCAGGCACCGTAGCGACTTCGCCGGTCGCCCCGCGTGTGATCTCCCTAGCGCAGCGTGAGCGAGGTGTTGACCGTGTGGCTCAGTGCACCACTCACGCCCTTGATCGTGAGCGTACGGGTGCCCCGGGAGTCCTTGGTCGAACTCTTCATCGTGAGCACCGACGTGGTCGCCGTGCCGGCGATCGGATTCACGCTGAAGGTGGCGGTGTCGTTCGTGGTCTGGCCGGTGACGCTGAGCGTGATGCCGCCCGTGAAGCCGTTGGTCCGCCCGATCGTGACCGTGTACGTGGTCGACGATCCGCGGGTGACCGAGCGACTCGAGGGCGAGACCGCGATCGGTGAAGTTCGGCGTGGGCACGGTGACCGTCACCGAGGCGGTGTGCGTCAACAACCCGCTGGTCGCGGTGACGAGGACCGTGTACGTGCCGGGTGACACGGCAGTGAGTCCGAAGCTCGCGCTCGCGCTCGACGAGAGCGCGACCGACGCGGGCAGCGTCGGGGCGGTCAGGGTGAGGCCGCTTCCCGGGCTGACCGCCGCCGAGAGCGTCACCGTGTCTGTGAAGCCGCCGAGCGCGGAGAGGTTGATCGTGCTCGAGCCGCTCGCGCCGGGTTCAGCGTCACCGTGTTGGGGACACGCTCGACCGAGAAGTCGGGCGTGGGGTGGCCACGACCGCCACGAACGCGCCGAGCGCGTTGGGGCTGCCGAGGCCGGTCGGCCCGTCGTACCCGTGCCCGCGGTGCAGAGGTACGACCCCCCGCAGCTGCCGTTGCGTGCCCGAAGTCACATCGTGGAGCGATCCGGCGTTCGCGTAGAGGTAGGACGCCGGCTGGTTGGTCGACGGGCCGCCGTACGCGAGCGCGTAGACCGACGCGATGATCGGTGACGCCACGCTCGTGCCGCCGAAGATCTCCCAGCCCGGGTCGCCGCCGTAGGTGTCGTACACCCAGACGCCGGTGCTCGGGTCGGCGACCGCGGAGACGTCGGCGACGCTTCGGCGTGCGCACCCCGTGTCGTGCTGCCACGACGGCTTGGTCTCGTACGCGCTGCATCCGCTGCCGGCACCGCTCCAGGCGGTCTCGGTGTACGCACCTCCGGAGCTGTGCAGGCTCGTGCCGCCGACGGCGACGACGTTCTGCGACGCCGCCGGATACTCGACGCCGTACCCGCTGTCACCCGAGCTCACGGTGATGGCAACGCCGGGGTGGTTGAAGTAGCTGGTGTCGTACGACGTCTCGGCGCTGGACTCGCGCCGCCGTAGCTGTTGCTGATCGCGATCGCGCCCATGGTCGCGGCGCGGTTCACCGCGGTACCGAGGTTGGCGTAGCTGGCCGCTGGTCGCCTCGACGAGGAGGATGTGGCAGAGCGGGACACATCGCGCTCACCATGTCGACGTCGAGCGAGATCTCCTCCGCCCACCCGGGATTGGCCACCGGGATAGGCGGTGCCACCGTTCTGGTTCACCTTCTGGAAGCAGCCGTTCGGCGGTCGTGCAGGCCGGGAGGCCGGTCGAACTCCGGTAGACCGCGAGATCGCTCTCGGCGTTGGGGTCGTCGTACGCGTCGACGATGGCGACGGTCAGGCCGGCACCGTTGGTGGCCGACGGGGTTCCGTACGCGGCCTGGAGCTCGGCGGACCGTACGCCGCGCTGCTCGGAACGGCCGCCGGTGCCACGCCCTGGGCGCTGAGTGCGGATCCGAGCTGTGCCGCGAACACGTCGGTGCGGACGCGCGCGTTGCAGTGCGCGACGCCGGGGGGCGTCGCGTACGAGCAGACGTTGACGTCAGTCTCGCCGTCGGCGTTGCGGTGCTCGTGGTAGCCGTCACCGGTGCGGTTTGCCCAGTGGCCACTCGCCGCCGGCGCCGGTGACGACGGGCTGGGTTCGGCGAATGCGGTACCGGTGAACGCGGCAGCCACGAGGCCGGTCAGCGCCGAGCAGGCGAGGAGCGCGCGTTGACCCGGGCGGGAAGTACGAGTGCTGCCCTTCATCGACCTGATCCTCCGCGCCGTCCGTGTGTCCCCGAGACCGGGGGATCCCCTGGGGGTTGATCGTACCGATCGGCGCTGACCTTGAGCCTTCATACCCGGTGCCTGCATCTGGGGCCCTCGTTCTTCGGGCAATTCGACCAAATACGCCATCGGGCGCGGATGGCTACATGAACGACGTCTCACCGGCCAGACCGAGGGCGGGGTGCTCGCCCGTGATGATCGGCTGGCAGTTGCCCCAGCCCTCGCCACCTCCGACGCGCGTCGACGACGTGGATGACCGTGTCGCGGATCTGGTGCAGGCGACGCGCCTGCTCCGGGGTCGAGCAGTCGACGATGCGCTCGCCGTCGACGTAGAAGGTCGCCGCGCCATTCGCCGTGGTGGTGATCGTCGAAGCCGAAGTAGAGGCCTGCACCCAGATGGAAGCCGGTGTCGGACACGACCTCGACCTCGAGTGGGCGCGTCGAGCCGTCAGCCATGGTGCAGGTGATTCGACCGCCGCGGAGCCGACGATTCGTGGGGTCGTACGTCAGTGTCGGGCGCGATGCCGACGATGTGCTCGACCGCGCCGTCGGGATGCTCGACCGCTGCCGTGGGCCTGTTCCTGGAGGAACCCGGACGCCCGGACCCGCGACCATTCGAGCCAGATCGCGTAGCGCGTTGCCGTCGGGTCGCTCCATCAGGATCGGGCTCCACAGGAACTCGAACGAGGAGCCGGGCGCGGTGGCGTGCGACGGTGCGGGCGCGAGATCGGCGGGCGGCACACCGACGCCGTAGCGAACCCCCCACGAGTGGTCTCGCGTCGACACCCAGGTCTCGGGCGTGATCTCGGTGCGCACGCCGTCGACTGCGACCCATCCGTCGCGCGACGCCGGTCTGGTGGTAGCGCACCAGCTCGGCGGACACGCGGTAGCCGTCGCGCATGTGCGTGCGATCCTCGACGTACGGCGGCACGATCGACTCGAACGTCCAGTCGAACGCGATCGGTTGACAGCTGTTCGACTCGAGCACGAAGCGCACCGTGCGCAGCGGCTCGAGCACCTCGTAGCGGATCGGACCGATGACGGTCATCTCGGGTTCCGGCGCAAGCTGGCGGCTGGCGCGCACGGTGAGCTGTTCCACCCCGCGCGACACGCCGGCGTAGCAGTCCATCACGTTGCGATTCGTGTACTTGCCGAGTCCGAAGCCGAGTTGCAGCGAACCGTCGCGTGCGGCCGCCATCGCGCAGACCTTCTCTGTCCATGACAGGTCGGTCGAGCCGACGGTCGCGAAGGTGTCGACGATCTGATGGATGAACTGCTCGTCGCCGGGCAGCAGGGAACCGATCGGGTTGGGCATCGAGCCTCCGTTGGGTGGAGCAGATTTCGGGGGGAAGCCTGGCACGACCGCGGCACCGTCGTACCTCGTGCCGGTCAGTGCCGATCGGCTGGGCTGACGCTGGGGATCCCTCCGAGCATCTCCGCAGTGTCGGCGAGTATCGCGTCGGCCGAGCGTGATCGCGATGAGCAGGAAGCCGGCCATGATCGCGGCGGTGCCCGCGCACACGGCGACGCGACCGACCTCCTCGTAGACGAACCCGGCGGCCAGGCCGGTGAGCCCGGCGGCGGCGAGCCCGGTCGCGCCGAGAAGTCCCTGGGCCGAGGCCAGGTGCTCGGGTGGACTGGCCAGCGCCGCCACGACCTGGTTGGCCGGCATGGTGAAGGAGTCGGCGACCGCGTGCACGATCGACACCGCGAGCAGCATCCAAAGGCTCGGGAGCACCCCGTAGGAGAAGGTGCAGATGGTCGCGACGGTCAGGCTGACCGACACGACCCGCAATGGCCCGCGTGCCTGGGCCTGGCGACCACCGATGGGCGCGAAGAAGATCATCGGCATGGTGAACAGCGACAGGGTCAGGCCGATCAGCCAGGTCTCGGCGCCGTGGTCCCGGAGCAGCACCGCCCAGATCGCTTCGAACATTCCGACCGTCATGAAGAACGCGACGCTGGCTGCGAGCGTCGCCTGCATGGCCGGCTTCCGGAGCAGACCTCGCAACGCTCGACGCTGTTCACCCCCGACGCCCACGGTCAGATCAAGGCGCACCGCGAGCACGAGCACGCCCACGAAGACACCCGCGAGGAAGATGAAGGGAGCGCGGATGCCCAGGGCCTCCGCGAAGACGGCGGCGACGAGGGGGCCGAGCATGAAGCCGGCGACGTCGAACGCGGCGAGCCGACCGAGGTTGGCGCCGACACCGTCGGGGTCACGCGTGATCACGATGCGGCGTACCGCGGGCCCGACCGACCCGCTTCCGAGCCCGAGGAGCAACCGCGCGAGGAGGAAGGCCCAGAACTGCGTCGCCACCGCGCTTCCGACCATCGCCAACATGGCCAGCACCACACCCCCGCGGATCAGGCGGGGTGCCTGGCCCCGGTCCGCGAGCCGGGCCAACGCCAGCTCCGCGACGAATCCGGCGAGAAAGCCGGCGGCGACGATGAGGCCGAGCTGGGCTTCGCTGAACCCGTAGCGATCGCGAAGATCGGCGAGCAGGGTGTAGATCGAGCCGTAGCCCAGCGACACGCTGCCGGACAGGATGAAGTAGGGGAGCAGGCTCCGGGGGCGGCGCACCATCGTCCGGTCCGGCCGGTCAGATCGGTTGGCGCGCGAGGGCGACGAGCAGGTCGGCCACGAGTTCAGGACGGTGAGCGAACGGCGAATGCCCGATCGGCCACTCGACGCGGTCGGTACAGCGGCGTGCCATGAGTCGTTGCAGATCGGGATGGACGGCGAGGTCTTCGGAGCACACCACGTACGTCGACGGTACGGAGTTCCACGCGATCGTCGTCGGTGTCGCGGCGAGGGTGGCCATCGGCTGCGGTGCGAGCCGCGCGAACGCCCACTCGAAGGTGGCGTCGTCGACGTCGGCATAGAGGCACACGCGCGCGCCGTTGCGCGCGTCAGCGTCGTCGTCGCGTCGTCGTGGTGCACCAACGCATGCCCCAGGTTCGGCCGACCCTCGTGTGAGATCGCGGCGACGCCGTCATCGCCGGCTGCTGCCGTCATGCACGATTCACCGTCACCCAACGCGAACGCGCACAGGTACACGAGGTGCCGTACCGAAGGATGGGCGCCGGCCTCGGTGATCACCGCGCCCCCGTAGGAATGACCCAGCAGGACGATGTCGCCGTCGACCGTGTCGAGCGCGGCGCGCACAGCGGCGACATCGCCTGCGAAGTCCGAGCGGGTGAGGTCGACGGCGATGGCGTCGATGCCGGCCTCGCGCACCAACGGAACGACGCGGTCGAAGCACCACGCCCCGTGCCACGCCCCGTGCACCAACACGACGGTCGCGGGTCCCTGCGTCACCGGCGCAGCCTACGGCGACGCCGCGGGAGGTCGCTACGGCTCGAGCTGAGCGCGCGCTTCTTCCAACAACTTGGAGCGCACGTCGCCACGCGAGCTCGCCAGCGGCAAGAGGTGTTCGAGCAGTGCGTCGTCGATCTCCTGGAGCTGCGTGAGCTGCGCCGGGGAGAGGACATCGAACAGGTGCCGGCGTGCGCTCTCGACGTGCATGGGCGCGGCCGCTTCCAGTGCGGCGAACCCCTCGTCGGTCAGGACGGCCCGTGAGCCGCGCCGGTCCTCGGCGCACGCCTCGCGTCGCACCCACCCGAGCTGCTCCAGGCGGGCCACCGCGTGCGACAGACGACTGCGCGACGACTGCGTGGCGTCGGCCAGCTCGCTCATTCGGCGTGACCGCCCGGGGCTCTCGGACAGCATCACCAGGATCTCGTAGGTGCCGAACGAGAGACCCGAGTCGCGCTGGAGGTCGTGCTCGATCTCGTCCCAGAGGAGCCGGCTGGAGAAGACCCAACCCAACCAGATCCTCCGCTCGTCGCGGCTGAGCCAGCGCACCTCGTCGCCGGGATCCCCCATGGGCAGGCACTCTATCCCGAGAAATGGTTGACACCTCAACTACATGATGATAGAGTGTTCAATAGTTGAGATCGCAAAGGACTCACCCACCGAGGAGATCGCCATGACCGCAGTCCAGACCGCACCTCCCGTCGCCGGCTACATCCCGGGCACCTGGGTCATCGACCCGACCCACACCGAGATCGGGTTCAGCATCCGTCACCTCATGGTCAGCAAGGTCAAGGGCCGGTTCGGCACCTTCTCCGGCACCTTGGTGACCGCGGAGAACCCGCTCGAGTCGTCGGTCGAGGCGCAGATCGACCTGTCGTCGATCGACACCGGCAATGCCGACCGTGACGCGCACGTGCGTTCGGCCGACTTCTTCGACGTCGAACAGCACACGAAGATGACCTACCGCTCGACGGGTGTGCACGCCGAGGGCGACGGGTTCGTGGTCGACGGCGAACTGTCGCTGCGCAACGTGACCCGCGCGGTTCCGCTTCACCTCGAGATCAACGGCTTCCAAGCCTCGACGCCCTTCGGTGACACCCGCGCCGGCTTCACCGCCACCGCGGAGATCGACCGGTCCGAGTTCGGAATCGCGTTCAACGCCCCGCTCGAAGGTGGCGGCGTCGTGCTCGGCAACAAGATCCAGATCACGCTGGAGATCGAGGCCGTGTTGCAGCCGTAACTGGCGTCACGCAGCCTTGGTCGCGATGCCTTCGTAGAGGTACGACCAGGGCCGCATGAACTGGGGTCCGGCGAGCTGATCGTGGTGCAGCGTGCTGATCTCGAACCCCGCGTCGCGGATGAGCCCCTCGATCGGCCGGTCGAGGGTGCATCCGCCCGCGACGCGCTGCTGGATCGGGTTGAGCCGCCGCTGCCACCGCGCCACACCGGGCTCGGGGCACAACCCGTGCTCCAGGAAGTGGAACGCCCCGCCTGGGCGAAGGACGCGATGCACCTCACGCACCGCACGCCCGGCATCCGGGATGGTGCACAGCGTGAACGTGCTGAGCGCACCGTCGACCGACGCATCCTCGAGCGGGAGGTCCTCGCCGTCGAGCCCGACGAAGCGGATCGCGACCGGCGTTGCCGCGACCCGATCGGCGGCGAGCTTCCGGCCGACGAGCGACGGGTCCACCGCCGCGACCGTCGTGATCTCGGTGGGGTAGTGGGGGACGTTCAACCCCGACCCGAAGCCGATCTCGACGACGTCGCCGTGCAGTCCGTCGATCACGCGCCGTCGGTGACCGGCAACCTCACGGCTCCCGAGCATCTTGTCGGTCACACGGGGTACGACCTGATCGGTCCAGAACGGCATCGGCACAGCCTACGATGCCGACCCCGATGGCACACGTGGAGTCAGACGCCGCCGCGCGCGCGGCCGAGCGGTCATTCTTCGGACTGGAAATGGCCGACCGCGCCCGCCACGGCGTGCTGCCGGTGTCCGAGCCGGTTCGGACACCGGACGGCCGTCTCTACGGCGGCGCGATGCTCGGCGTCGCCATCACCGCGATGGAAACGTCGACCGCGCGCCGCATCGTCTGGGCCACGACGCAGTTCGCGGCGTCGGCGCCGCACGGCACGCGGATCGACGTCGTCGTCGAAGAACTGGTGCACGGCCGGCGTACTTCGCAGGTCCTCGTGCGGGCGTCGACGTCGGACGGAGCAATGTTCACCGCGCTCGGCGCGACCGGTGACGAGCGGTCTGACGGCTTCACCGCGCGGTACCTCTCCATGCCCGCCGTGCCCGCGCCCGAGGACTGCCCGCCGCTGCTCCCGCCCGCGGAGGGAGGGGAACGCGGGTACAAGTCGGTGACCGACATCCGCGCTGCGGGACCCGCGAGCGACGCACGTCCACCGGCGCTGCTGATCTGGGCTTCGACGCCCGGGCACTGCACGAGCCTCCCTGCGCTGATGGCCCTGGTCGCCGACCACCTGCCGTTGACGCTGGCACGCCTGGCGGGAGTCGAAGGCGCGGGTGCGAGCCTCGACAACACCTTGCGCGTCGGCCACGCGCGGCCCACGAGTGGGTCCTGCTCGAGTGCCAGCCCGAACTGGGTGACGGGGGCTACGGCCACGGCACCGTCCACCTCTGGGCACCGGACGGGACATTGCTGGCCGTCGGCAGCCAATCGTCGGGCATGCGTTCGTTCGCGAACTGGAGGGGCGCGCCTACCCAGCGTCCGTGAACAGTGCGACGAGACGGTCCGTCGCCGCGTCGGCCCACTCGTCGAGCGTGGCTCGCGAGGTGCCGCCGATGGGGTGGTTCAGCACCAGCGTGCGCAGCGAGGGAAGTCCGAAGTTGGCGGCCATCGTCGCGGCGATGGGCTCGAACTGCGTCGTGGTGACGACCACCGCCGGGGTCCCGGCCTTCTCCAGCTCGATCGCATCGAAGACGCTGTACGCGGTGCAACTTCCGCAATCAGCGCTTCCGGTGATGACGATGTCGGTCTGCGCGAGCAGGCGCTCGAAGATGTCGGGCGCGCAGGGAATGGCGGCGTTGGCCGACAGACCGGACGGTCCCTTCTTGGTCACCAGCGAGACCCGTGCGCCGGTCCGCGCGGCAAGGGTCTCGGCGGCGCGCGTCATCACGACCGCGGCGTTGGGCTTCCCGTTGTCGAGGACGCCGATGCGTAGTCCCGCGAGCGACGTCGGTGACGGCGCGAGCTGGGCGAGCTCGGGCCCGGGCTCGCTGTCGGGGAGGTAGATGGTGACGCCCATCAACCGACCACCGGCAGGGTGACGCTGCGGGTCATGCCCCAGGACGGGACCAGCAGCGTGTGCTTGCCCGGGCCACCGGCGACCAGCACCCGGATGTTGTCAGGGTCGCCGGTCATCGGCAGCGCGTGATCGTCGGGCACGGTCTTCATCCACTGGGCCCACGCGAGTTCCTCGAAATGACGGCGGAACACCGCCGCCGGCATGCGCGCACGGTCATAGAGGTACCGCGACACGTCCTCGCGCGCGAAACCGCCGATGGCGAGGCTGTACGCGTGTTCCGGGCCCAGGATCACGAAGAACTCGCCCTGACTGATCGGCGCGTTGTTCATCCCCAGCGATGTCATCGCCGACGCGAGCTTGTCGAGGATGAGTTGCGGATCGCCGTCGGCTTCCATGTCGTGGACGTTGTGCGGCCCTTCGCCGCAGTGCACGGTCACCGCGCTCGACGTGTGGACGCCGCGGCTCACCGCGTAGCCCTCCCACGGAGACTCCGCCAGGTTCTCCGCCGCGCAGAACGTGTACTTCGCCGGTTGTCCGTGCGTGGCTGCATCGCCGAAGCCGGGTCGTGCCCCGGCAACGTGCAGCAGCATCAGCCGCACCGCGCGCCCGACGGTCGCGTTGGCGCGGTTACCCGGGCCGAAGGCGCCGACGCCGGCGTTGAACCCGGCGGTCTGCGCGATCTCGCCGTGGACGATCACCATCGGCGCGACGAGATGGGTCGTGGCGTTGACCCCCCGCAGGTTCATCTCCGGTTCTGCGAGGGCGCGAACCGCGGTGAGCACCACGGGAAACACGTCGGTCGGACAGCCGGCGAGCACCGCGTTGATGGCGACGACGCGCCGGGTGACGATCCCCGCTCGGGGAAGAAGGGTGGCGACCACTTCGTCGGGATCGCCGGCCGCGGTCGCGAGCATCGCCTCGACCCGTTCCGGTGTCGGCGCGACGAGGGGCAGTCCGTCGCCCCACCCGTGGGTCTCGAACAGGGCCGCGAGCGCTTCGGGGGAGTCGTCGGCGATCTGCGTGGTCTCGGGCGCGTACGTCGTCACGGGAGCTCCTCGACTGATGCTCTTCGGAGTATGACTGATGTCATCAGGCTTGTCCAGCCCGGCACCGACCGGCCAGGGGTGCGAGTACGCTCGCCGCGTGGACCCCATGACCAGCACCGACGCGCCCGCCGACGACTCGATCGAGGGCTCGCACCTGATCCTCGCCAACCAGGCGTTGTCCGATTCCAAGGATCCGCAACCGCGCTACCAACTGCTCGTCGACGCCGAGGTCGTGGAAGCGATGCCGGGCGTCTACATGGTCGCGAGTCGCGAGGCGGTCGAGGCGACGCTGAAGAACAGCGAGGTCTTTTCGTCCGAGGGGTTCCTCGAACTCGGCAACGTGCGGCCGCTCATTCCCTTGAGCGTCGATCCTCCGCGGCACCTCACCTACCGGAAGATCCTCGATCCGCTCTTCGCGCCCAAGCAGATGGATGCGATCGAGGGAGACGTCACCGATCGGGTCAACCACTTCATCGACACCTTCATCGACCGCGGCGAGTGCAACTTCACCCATGAGTTCGCCGAGCCGTTCCCGTCGTCGGTGTTCCTCGGTCTGATGGGACTGCCGTGGGAGGAGCTGGGAACGTTCCAGCGATTGCGTGACGGCATCCTGCGCCCGGGCACCATCGACATGGAACCGGAAGAACGCTTGCAGATCCAAAAGGACATCGGCCAGGAGCTGTACGCGTACTTCGACAACATCCTCGACGAACGCCTCGAGGATCCGCGCGACGACATCCTCACCCGGTTCAACAACGCGGAGATCGACGGCACCCGGTTGACGCGTCACGAGATCCTCGACATCTGCTACCTGTTCTTCATTGCCGGGCTCGACACCGTCACCGATTCGCTGTCGTGCTTCTTCGCGTTCCTGGGCGCGCACCCCGAGCACCGCCGGCAGCTGGTCGACACTCCCGAGATCATCCCGAGCGCGGTCGAGGAACTGTTGCGCTGGGAGACGCCGGTCCCGAACGTGCCGAGACAGGCGAAGTCCGAATGCCCGGTCGCCGGCCACAGCATCCCCGAGGGCAGCTTCGTGCTCGTCAACGTCGGGGCCGCCAACGTCGACCCTGCCGAGTACCCGGACGCGATGGATGTGCGCTTCGACCGCGAGGTGAATCGTCACCTCACCTTCGGTGGCGGTGTGCACCGGTGCCTCGGCTCGCACCTCGCGCGCCGAGAGTTGCGGGTGACGTTGCGCGAATGGCACCGCCGCATCCCGGACTACGGCATCAAGCCCGGGATCGAGCTGCGGTACGCGCCGGGACTGCGCCTGGTCGAAAACCTCGAACTGGTGTGGCCGGCGCGCTGACCGCGGCGGTCCGGGAGTGCCGCTTCCGCGGCGAACCGGCGATCGAGCTCCGGACCGGCGAGTTCCGCGCGACCTTCCTGCCCGACGTCGGCATGACCGGGGTTTCGCTCCGGTACCGCGGACGCGAGTACCTCGCGCTCCCCGGGGGCGTCGATGCACTGCGGGCCGGGCACACCGGGGGACTCCCGTTGCTGGCGCCGTGGGCGAACCGGCTCGGATCGCGGCGGTACCGCGCCGCCGGCATCGCCGTCGACCTCGCCGGGCAGCCGGTCCACACCGACGGAAACGGTCTCCCGATCCACGGCCTGCTCGTCGGTGCGCCCGGATGGCGGGTCGAGTCGTCGCGGGTGCGGTGCGGCGACCGCGCGGTTGCACGCGGTCATCGACGTCGACGCACCGGCGTTCCCGTTCCCACACCGGATCGAGCTCCAGGTCACCGCACGCGAAGCGCACCTGGTCGTCGACACCACGGTGGTACCGACCGGTCGACGGCGCGTGCCGATCGCCTTCGGCTGGCACCCGTACCTCCGGGTGCCGGGCGCGCCGCGCTCGCGCTGGGAACTCCGGCTCCCGGCGCGCACGCACCTGGAGCTCGACGGGCGCGGTCTCCCGACCGGTGGCGCGAGCGCCGCGGCGGCCGAGCACTCGCCCGTCGGCCGGCGCACGTTCGACGATCTCTACGCGCTCGGCCGTGATCGACGGCTCGCGTTCACTGCCGAGGACGGCGCCGCGGTCGAGGTGCGCGCCGGCGAGGGGTATCCCTACGCGCAGGTGTGGATCCCACCGGGGCGGCCGTTCGCTGCACTCGAACCCATGACGCAAGCCACCAACGCGCTCACGGGCGGCAACGTGCCACTGGTGCAGCCCGGTGACTCGTTCACCGCCCGCTTCACGCTGGCACTCCAGTAGCTACTTCGGATTGAGCAGCGTCTCGGGGTCGAAGTCGAGCACGAGGCGGCCCGTCGTCATCGCGGAGACGGTGCCGCCGTCGGTGTTCAGGTTCTCGCCCGCGATGTAGGACGCGGCGTCGCTGTTGAGGAAGATCATCGGCCACCCCTGCTCGGCCGGCGTCGAGCGCCGCCCGAGTCCCTGGGCGAACAGGTCGATGATCGCCCCGCCACCCGCGAAGTCCTCGAACGCCGGCATCATCGGCGTGTCGGTCGGACCGGGGCTGATGCAGTTGAGCCGGATCCCCTGCGCGGCGTAGTCCATCCCCGCGTTCATGGTCCAGACGATGAGGGCTTCCTTCGACGGCGAGTAACCACTCGCGATCTCCTCGGGGTGTGACTCGATCCACGCCTTGGCCTCGGCGTAGTCCGCCGTGGTCGCGAGCGGGAGCCACTTGGCGATGTTCATGAGGTAGCCGCTGCCGGCGGTGGACGAGATGCTGCAGATCGAACTGCCGGTGGGCATGTGCGGTGCGACCAGCGCCGCGAGGTGGCGGGGCGCGGCGAAGTTCACCAGCATCGTGTCGACGTCGGAGAAGGGCGGCCCGGGCAGCCCCGCGCAGTTGAACAGCGAGTCGATACGACCACCGATCTTCTCGACGGCCGCGGCGACGGCATCGGGCTCTTTCAGGTCGACGATCTGGTGACTGGCGACGGGGACGGGCGCGTCCTTCAGGTCGAGCACGTGCACCTCGGCCCCCAGCTCCACGAGACCCTCGACCGCGGCTGCGCCCATCCCGGCACCGCCACCACCACTGACGACCACCCGCTTGCCTTCGTAGCTGAACGGCGTTGCCATCGACATCCCCCTGTGAGATCTACGGATGCCGGCACCCTACCGCCGACCCGGGGCCGAGACCCAGGGGTCAGCGTGTCAAACTCGTGAGCATGTCCACGTTCCCCAACATCGCCGACTACGCGTTCCTGTCGGACTGCGAAGTCAGCACCCTGATCGCACCGGACGGCTCGGTCGAATGGCTCTGCCTGCCCCGGCCCGATTCCCCGAGCGTGTTCGGCGCGCTCCTGGATCGGTCCGCGGGTTTCTTCCGCTTCGGTCCGACCGGAATCAATGCACCCAACCAGCGCCGCTACGTCCCCGGCACCAACGTCCTCGAGACCACCTGGCACACGCCGACCGGTTGGCTGATCGTGTGGGACCTCCTCGTCGTCGGCCCGGCGCCGACCGATGAACGGCGCGAACGGTACCGCCGGGTCCCGGGCGACACGATGGCGCAGGGAACACTGCTGCGGATCGCGACCTGCGGCAGTGGCCGGGTCGAGGTCCAGGCGAACTGTGTGCCGCAGTTCGACTACGGCCAGACCGCAGGGGAGTGGTCGTACGACGACGGCGGGTACGAGCGCGTCACCGTCCGCTCCGGCGATCTCGCCCTCGACCTCACCGGCAGCCTGCGGCTCGGGATCGTGGGAGCTCGCTCGTACGGGCGCACCACGCTCGAAGCGGGTGAGACGGCGTGGGTCGCGCTCTCATGGGAGGGTGACAGTCCCACGACCGAGGAGGAGGCGCAGGCACAGCTCGCCGCCACGCAGAAGTACTGGCGCGACTGGCTCGCCCTGGCGACCATCGCCGACCACCCGTGGCGGCCGTACATCGAGCGCAGCGCGTTGGCGCTGAAGGCGCTGAGCTACGCGCCGACGGGGGCGATCATGGCGGCCGGGACGACGTCGCTTCCCGAAACGCCCGGTGGCGAACGCAACTGGGATTACCGCTACACGTGGATCCGCGACACCGCGTTCATGTTCGCGCGCGCTGCACGACCTCGGCTTCGAGTGGGAGGCGTTCGAGTACTTCGCGTTTCTGGTCGAGACGTTGGCGTCCAGTGACCAGAGCGACGACTGGGACATCCAGATCATGTACGGCATCGGTGGTGAGACCGACCTCACCGAGCACACGCTCGATCACCTGACTGGCTACCGCAATTCTCGGCCGGTGCGCATCGGGAACGGTGCGTTCGACCAACACCAGCACGACGTCTGGGGCATGCTCCTCGATGCGGTGGCAGTCCACCAGCGCCAGGGTGGGCAGATCCCCCTCGGGGTGTGGTCGGGAATCTGTTACTTCGTCAACCAGGCGATCGAGCGCTTCCCTGAGCCGGACCAGGGGATCTGGGAGATGCGGGGTGACCCCCAGCACTTCGTCGCGTCGAAGATGATGTGTTGGGTCGCAGTCGACCGCGGGTTGCGCATCGCGCGCGTTCGCGACGACGAGGAGCACGTCGAGCAATGGCAGGCCGCCGCGGATCGGATGCGGGCCGAGATCCTGGAGCGCGGTGTCGACGAGCGCGGCGTCTTCGTCCAGCACTACGACACGAAGGCGCTCGACGCATCCAACCTCCTCATCCCGATCATGGGGTTCCTGCCGGGCGACGACGAGCGCGTACGCGCCACCGTCCTCGCCATCGCCGACGAGCTGACCAAGGACGGCCTCGTGCTCCGGTACCGCGTCGACAGTACCGACGACGGCCTGTCCGGCGAAGAGGGCACGTTCACCATCTGCTCGTTCTGGCTGGTTTCTGCGCTCACGATCATCGGTGAGATCGATCGCGCGCGGGCGCTGTTCGAGAAGTTGCTGTCGTTCGCGGGGCCGCTCCATCTCTACGCGGAAGAGATCGACGTGACCACCGGACAGCACCTGGGGAACTTCCCGCAGGCATTCACCCACCTGTCGTTGATCGACGCCGGCCGCCGCCTCATCGCGGTGGAGCTGGGGCTGCCGTGAGGCACCGCGTCGTCGTGGTCGGCGGCGGGTTCGGTGGCCTGCCGGCGTGTCGGTATCTGGGCAACCTCCCGGTCGATGTCACCTTGATCGACCGGCGCAACCATCACCTCTTCCAACCGCTGCTCTACCAGGTGGCGACGGGCATCCTGTCGCCCGGGCAGATCGCGCCGCCGCTCCGCCATGTGTTGCGCAAGCACAAGAACGTGAAGGTGGACCTGGCCGAGGTCGACGGCTTCGATCTCGATCGTCAGGTCGTGCTCGCCAAGCGCCTCGGGCTCGAGCCCATGGAGATCCCGTACGACAGTCTCATCGTGGCCGCCGGCGCCAAGCAGTCCTACTTCGGACACGACGAGTTCGCGCTGGTTGCGCCGGGCATGAAGACCATCGACGACGCGCTCGAACTGCGTCGGCGGATCTTCGGCGCGTTCGAGATGGCCGAGATCGCCATCGATGCACAAGATCAACGTGAGTGGCTCACGGTCCTCGTCGTCGGTGCGGGCCCGACCGGGGTCGAGGTGGCGGGACAGATCCGCGAGCTCGCGACGCGAGCGCTGTCGGGTGACTTCCGGACGTTCGACCCGAAATCGGTACGGGTCGTGATCGTCGATGGCGGCGCGGAGCCGCTCGCAACCTTCGGGCACGACCTGTCGCGTGCCGCGGCGCGCGCACTCGGTCATCTCGGCGTCGAGCTACGGATGCGCACACGCGTTACGAACGTCGATGCGCTCGGGGTCGAGGTCACCACGCAGGACGGCACCACCGAACGCCTTGCCGCCCGCACCGTGGTCTGGGCCGCGGGAGTGCAGGCGTCGCCGCTCGCGGGGAAGTTGGCAGCGGCGTGCGGGGCCGAGGTCGATGGCGCCGGTCGGATCAAGGTGCTCCCGGACCTGACCCTGCCCGGCCATCCCGAGGTCTTCGCGGTCGGCGACATGACCAGCCTCGACGATCTCCCCGGGGTCGCCGAGGTCGCCATGCAAGGCAGCCTCCACGCCGCGCACACCATCGGCCGCCGGCTCCGGGGTCACGAAGACGCGCACGCATTCACGTACCGCGACCTGGGGAGCGTGGCGACCATCGGTCGTTTCCGGGCGATCTTCAGTTGGCACGGCGTTCGCCTGAGCGGGTTCCCGGCCTGGGTAGTCTGGGCCTTCGTGCACCTCGCGTTCCTGAACGGGTTCAGCAATCGCGTCACCACCCTGATGCGGTGGATCCGGTGGATGGGCGGTCGGAACCGTGCCGAGCGAACGTTCAGCGTCGCGCACACGGGCGGCGATCTCAGCGCACCCGCGGTGCGCGCGGAACAGATCATGCCGACGCCGTTCCCGGCGATCGGGACGACGCTGCACCCGCGCGACGCGTCCTCCTGAGGATCCGCGGCGTGCGGGTCTTCACCACCAGTCCACTGGAGGATCCCCGCGACGTGCGCGCGCTCTACCCGCGCCTGGAGGAGATCGGCTACGACGGCATCTTCAGCTTCGAGGCCAAGCACGATCCGTTCGTCGCACTGGCGGTCGCGGCGGAACACACGACGCGGGTGCAGCTCGGGACTGCGATCGCGATCGCGTTCGCCCGGAACCCGATGACGCTCGCCTACCTCGGCAACGACCTCCAACTGGTGACCGGGGGTCGCTTCCTGCTCGGTCTCGGTTCACAGGTCCGTCCGCACGTCGTCAACCGTTTCAGCTCGGTGTGGTCGGAGCCGGCCCGCCGCATGCGGGAGATGGTCGTCGCGCTCGACGCGATCTGGTCAGCGTGGGAATCGACGACGCCCTCGCGTTCGAGGGCGACTTCTACCACCACACCCTCATGATCCCTGCGTTCGATCCGGGCCCGAACCCGTTCGGGCGCCCGCCTGTCTACCTCGGCGGGTTCGGGCCTCGGATGGTGGAGGTCGCGGGCGAGGTGGCCGACGGTCTGATCACGCACCCGTTCACGACGCGCGAATCGCTCACGACGGTCACGCTGCCTGCGCTCGAGCGTGGGCTCGCGAGGTCAGGCCGCACTCGCGCCGACGTGCAGGTCGTGTGCGCGACCCTCGTCGTCACGTCGGACCGGGCGGAGGAGCTCGAGCGGCTGAAGGATGTCGCCCGCCAGCAGCTGGCGTTCTACGGATCGACGCCGGCGTACGCGGAGACGCTCGAGTGCCACGGATGGGGCGCGCTACACCCGGAGCTGAACCGGCTCTCGAAGCAGGGGCGGTGGGACGCGATGGCCGCGCTCATCGACGACACGATCCTCGAGTCGATCGCGGTGGTCGGGCCGACCGCTGAGATCGCGCCGGCCCTACGGTCACGTCTCGATGGCATCGCCGATGCCGTGAGCCTCACCAACAATCGTGCCCCTGACCCGGATCACTGGGCCGGGGTCGTCGCCGATCTCAAGGCGCCGGGGTGATCCACGCCGACAACGCGGGGGCCCGTGCGCCCATGCGACCGGGACCTCCTCATAGTCACCGGGGTGTTCCGGACGGATCTCGGCCACGCGGTCGAGGAACACGCGTAGCGCGACGCGACCTTCGAGCCGGGCGAGGCTCGCCCCGGGACAGATGTGCGGCCCTCCACCGAACGCGAGGTGCCGCGCGGGTCAGCACGATCGAGCCGAAAGGTGTGCGGATCCTCGAACACGGACTCGTCGCGATTGGCCGAGAGCAGACCGAACGCGACCTTGTCGCCGGGGCAGAGGTGCGCACCGTGCAGCTCCCGGTCCTCCATGCAGTTGCGGAGGAGGAAGCGGATCGGGGGATCGTGGCGGAGTGATTCCTCGACCGCCACCGGCACGAGGTCGGGCTCGGCCCGCAGTCGTGCGAAGAGCGCGCCGTCGTTGGCCACGGTCCAGAGCAGGTTGGCGATGAGGTGACGCGTCGTCTCGTTGCCGGAGATGAACAGGAAGACGAGCTGGGTTCGCGCCTCCACGTCGGTGAGGGTGCGCCCGTCGACTTCGCTCTCCAGCAGGCGGGTGACGAAGTCATCGCGAGGTTCGGCGCGGCGGGCGGCGATGAGCGCGTCGACGTAGGCGGTGAACTCGGGGTGCGCGCCCGGGAGCCCGACGCCGCGCTCGTTGCGATTGGTCGCCGGCCAGGTGCCCTGCACGACGTCGTCCGACCACGCAGCCCAGAGCGCGAAGTCCGCGGGCGGCGCGCCGAGAAGATGCGCGATCACGTTGTTGGGTACCGGCATCACGAATTGCTGCACGAGATCGACGGGACCGTGGACGCGCGAGCAGATCGTCGAGAAGGTCGTTGCACAATTGTTCGCAGAACGGCTCGATGCGGGCGAGCCGGTGGACCGCGATCGCCGAGTTGATGATGCGCCGTACCTGACCGTGGCGCGGTTCGGGGATCTCGTTGATCAGTTGCTCCTCGTCGGGCACGACGATGCCCGGTTGGCGGAAGCTGGCCTCGAAGACTCGCACGTCCTGGGTGGCCTGCAGGACGTCAGCGTGGCGAGCGAGGTACCAGGGGCCGTCGGGAATGCGCACGACGGGCGCATCGGCGCGGAGTTCCTCGAGGCCCGGCGACTCGCCGGGTGCGTGCAACGGATCGAACTCGGCCACGGTGGAATCCTTGCACGCATCTGGAAGGATGTGGTGATGACCACGCAGCTGCTCGGACTTCGCACCGTGATCCATCCCGCGACCCGATCTCGCCGCTGCCACCGCGTGGTGGACCGACGTTCCTCGGCTTCGGGCCCTACTTCGACGAGCCGTTCTACGTCGGGTTCGAAGTCGCGGGCTACGAACTCGGGCTGCTGCCCGACGGCGCTCCCGACGACGGGGCGCTCACCTATTGGGGCGTCGCCGACGTCGCGGCCGCGGTCGAGGACGCGCTCGCGCTCGGCGCGTCAGTGCACGTCGCCGCGTCAGAAGTCGGCGACGGCATCATCACCGCCACCGTTCGCACACCGGACGGCACGATCGTGGGGTTCATCGACAACCCCCACTTCGGCGGCGTCTGACGGGAACGCCCGCTCAGTCTTCGGAGCCCGATCGCTCGCGGGCGCGGTTCCGGGCCGCGTGCTGCCTCCTGGGAATCGATCGCGGGCGACCTCGGCGGCGGTTTCTCGGCGTCGAGTGGGGCGCGGACCGTCGCCTTCTTCGGGGCCTTCGGCTTCGCGCGCTTCGTCTTGTCGGCCATCAGGACCCCACCGTACCTGCAGGCATCGAGCCAGGCAGGTTCTGGGTCACTCCGCCCCGTCGGCTGCGGCGCTGCGGGCCGCGACATCGAGCGTCTGCATGGCCAGGATGGCGGTCATCGCCCGTTGTGAACAATCCGGATCGGGGGTTCCGCGTCGAGCCCCTGGGTGTCAAAGCAGAGGTCGGGGGTTCGGCGGCGTCTCGGGCGACGGCGTGCGGGGTGCGGGGGCCACCAACTCGATGGCGATGCCGTCGGGGTCGCGCAGCTGGAGCGACGGTTTCCCCAGCTCGAGCACGATGCCGGGATGGTCGACCCCCACCGCGGTGAGGTGGTCGGCCCACTGCTGCAGCGTCTCGAGGTCGCGGACCGCGAACGCGAGATGGTCGAGTGGAGCCGCGGACGCGTCGGACAACGGGTCGGTGCCGCGGCTCAGCACGATGGCGACGTGGCTGGGCCGGTGCTGCATCGCCACGTAGGAGCGGTCGTCGGCCACTGCGAACGGCTCGAGTCCCAACACCGTCGCGTACCACGCTTGGCTGGCGGCGACGTCGCGCACCATGAGCTGCACGTGGGAGAAGCCGAGCAGAGGCGTGTCCATGGTCGGGGTCATCGTAGGTCCCGCGTGCACGCTCACGCTCACGCTCCCGCCTCGCTCACGCTCACGCTCACGCGACGACACCCTCAGCCCGGAGGTCGGCGGTGCGATCGGCGAATCCCAGCTCGGCGAGCACCGCATCGGTGTCCGCGCCGATGGTCGGGGCGGGGCCACCGAGCGCGGCCGGGGTGTCGGCGAACAGGATCGGATGCCGCGGCTGGCGGATACGGCCCGCAACCGGATGGACGTCGTCGACGAGCAGCCCGATCGCCTGCGCGTGTGGGTCGTCCGCGAGTTCGGCGGGGTCGTACACGACGCCGCACGGCACACGTTCGGCCTCCATGCGGGCCATGCCCTCGGCGGTCGTCATGGTGGCCGCCGCCTCGTGACACCGTTCGTTGAGCCGGCGGCTGACGTCGGGGTTCTGCTGGCGCAACGCCGGAGAGGCGACACGCGGATCGTCCCATTGGTCGACACCGAACGCTCTGCACATGCCGAAGAAGTCGGAGTTCGCGGTCGGGGTGGCGACCGCCCACCCATCCGTGAACCGGAACGGACGGGCGCCGGCGGAGAACGACGCGGGCTGCGATCCGTCGCCGTCGAGCAGCGTGTCGTTGCCTGCACCGTCGACCCACAGGAACGACACCACCGCGTCGAGCATCGACAAGTGGACGTGTTGCCCGCCGCGACCTCGTTCTCGTGCGCCAGCAGCGCAGCCGTGATCGCCTGTGACGCGCTGAGCGCGGTGACCTTGTCGGCGAGCACCTGGCGGACGAATTCTGGTTCACCGGTGCCGCCCTGACTCCAACCGATCCCGCCGTAGGCCTGGATCACGGTGTCGTAGGCGCCTTTGTGCGCGTACGGCCCCGTGTTCCCGAAGCCCGAGATCGACACGTACACGAGGTCGTCACGGCGGAGGTCGTCGTAGCCGACGCCCAGCTTCTCGGCCACGCCCGGCCGCCAGTTCTGCACGACGACGTCACTGCTCGCGGCCAACTCGTGCACGATCTCCCGACCTGCCGGTGCATCGAGGTTCACCGCGATGCACCGCTTCCCGCGGTTGCACAGCTGGTAGAGCGCGCTGATGCCGTCGACCTGGACGCCGATCCAGCGGCCGATCTCCCCGAACCCGGGGCGTTCCACCTTGATCACGTCAGCGCCTTGATCGGCGAGCAGTGCGACCGCGTAGGGGCCGGTGGCCGCGATCGACAGATCGAGGATACGAATGCCCGCGAGCGGACCGGTGGCCGTCATCCGGGCAACGTACCCTTCGACGCCTTGTGCTCGCTGACGGGTACAGTCCCGCTCCCATGGCGAACAACGTGCACATCTCGGGATTCGGGATCAACGTCGACGACCTCGATCGATCCGTCGACTTCTACACGCGCGTCCTCGGCCTCGAGGAACGCATGAAGATCGACATCGGCGAGTTGCACGAGGTGCTCGTCGCGGGCGACGGGGATGCCGTGTCGATCCTGTTGGTCAAGCACGCGGATCGTCTCGGCACGCCCGAACCGGGGACCGGCTTCGAGAAGATCGTGCTCGTGACCGGCGACGTCGACGCGATGCACGGCCAGGTGATCGCGAACGGTGGAAGCTCGGAACGGGAACCGCGCGACATGGCGGAGCACGGCATTCGGGTCGCACTGGTGCGCGATCCCGACGGCTACCTGCTCGAGCTCATCCAGCGCCAGAGTTAGCCGGTCACCTCGTCGGCGTACCCACGCATGTAGTCCCGCACCTCGCTCGACCGGTTGGCGATGTCCTGGTTTCGGTTCTCGAGCGCGATGCACGCGGCCATGTTCGGCGTGTCGAGGTTCGCCCACATGACCTCTTTGGTCATGCGGAGGCCGACACCGGTGTAGCCCGCGATCCCTGCGGCCACCCCGAGCGTGGCGTCCAGGAAGCCGTCGTCGTCGAAGACCTGCGACACGATGCCCGAGGCGCTCGGCGGTGTCGGCGTCGACCGTGCGCCCGGTCACGATCAGGTCGAACGCCCGCGACGCGCCGATGAGCCGGGGGAGCAGGTACGTGACGCCGATGTCGGTACCGGTGAGCCCCGTCTTGATGAACGCGGAGCAGAACGTCGCCGACCGCGCGGCAACCCGCAGGTCGCACGCCAACGACAGCGAGAGTCCACCACCGAACGCGGGACCGTTGACCGCGGCCATCACGATCTGGGGCGTCGCCCGGATGTGCTGCGTGAGGTTCGCCATGAAGGATTGGCCGGTCGTGCCGACAGGGAAGTGCGGGTGCTCACCGGCCGACGGCGGCGTCCCGAAGTCCTTCAGATCGAGACCGGCGCAGAACCCGCGACCGGCACCGGTGAGGACCGCCACCTTGCACGTCGGGGTCCGCGGCGACCGCGTCGAGCGCGTCGTGAAGATCGGCGACGAGTTCGAAGGTGATCGCGTTGAGGCGATCGGGGCGGTCGAGCCGGATGATGCGGACGGCGTCGCTCGGATGTTCGAGGAGGACGGTGGCCATCGGAGCCGGTTCGGGGTCAGGCGAGGCCGGCGAAGTCGACCTGGCTGGTCGCCATCGCCGCGGTGAAGCCCGCATCGACGAGCAGGTTCACGCCGTTGACGTAGGCCGCGCCGTCGCTGCCGAGGAAGGCGAGCACGGTCGCGACCTCTCGCGCGGTCACGAGGCGTCCGTTGCCCTGCGCCGACGCTCCAGTCGATGACGCGGTCGGTCATCGTCTTGCGGAAGTCGTCGAGCAGCGGTGTGTCGATCGGTGACGGGCACACGCTGTTCGTACGCACGCCGCGTGCCATCGTGCGGCGCGACGACCGCATCGTGTACACCTGCACGAGCTCCTTCGAGAAGAAGTACGGCTCGGTGCCGAGCTCGACGACCGTCGTACCAGCGGAGGGCATCGTCCCAGCCGTCGATGTCGAGCAGTTCGTTGATCGCGTCGATGTGCGTCCGCCCAGCGTCCACCCGCGGTCGACGCGGTGTTCACGATCGCGCCCCCTTCGGGGATGCGGTCGAGCAGTCCTTCGGACAGCCTGCGCAGCGCGAGGAAGTTCACGCGGAACACGGTCTCCGACGGCAGTGTGTCGGCGACGCCCGCGTTGTTGAAGAGCGCGTCGACCGGGCCGTCGATGGCGGCCATGGCGGCGTCGACCGCGGTGGGGTCGGCGAGGTCGGTCTGCGATGAACGTCGTGGTTCGGTCCGGTCGGGGCCTTCACGTCGAGCACGGTGACGTGCGCGGCACCCAAGTCGGCGAGCACGTCGAGGAGCCCGGCGCCGACGCCGGTCGCAGCGCCGGTCACGACGACGCGCTTGCCTTCGTAGCTGAACGGGTTGGTCATGCGCGTGCTCCGGCTTCGCGGCGGAAGCGGCTGGTGCGGTGCTCGGGGTCCTTGTCGAGCTTGGGGATCACGTGCTCGCCGATGATGCGGATGGTCTCGAGCGCTTCCTCCTGCGTGGCCATGCCCTGACCGAACGAGAGCTGGTCGACGCCGGCGTCGGCCCACTCCTGGCAGGCCTTGAGCGCATCGTCGGGGTTGCCCACGATCGTGCCGGGCGTACCGATCGAGGCGCGAACCTCCTCGACGGTCGGATCGGGGAGCAGCTCGGGCCACTGCGGCGCCCAGTCCGGGTGCGGGAACGTGTCGTGGTAGCGGAACACGTTGCTCTGCAGGTACGACAACCGACCCGCAACCATGGACTGGACGGCATCCTCGCGGTCCTCGGCGACGAACGCCGCACTGGTGACCATCACGTTGTCGTTCACGTACGCGCCGATGGGTTCGGCGTTGACGATGTCGTTCTTGTACGCCTCGAGCACGGGCGCGAGTTCGTCGATGCTGCCGACCGAGAAGCCGAGCACTCCGAGGCCGTAGCGGGCAGCCATCGCGTAGCTCGACGTGTTGCCGGCGGCGTACCACATCGGCGGGTGCGGCTTCACGTAGGGCTTGGGCAGGATCTTGCGTGGCGGGAGCGACCAGAACTTGCCTTCGTACCCCTCGTAGGTGTCCTGCGTCCACATCTTCGGGAACTCGCGGATCACGTCCTCCCAGATCTCCCGGGTGCCGGTGAGGTCCTGCATCTCGGGAAGGAAGCCGAGGATCTCGTGACTCCCTGCGCCGCGGCCGGTGCCGAACTCGACGCGACCACCCGACAGGTGGTCGAGCATCGCGACCTTCTCGGCCACCTTGGCCGGATGGTTCACCTGGGGGAGCGGGTTGAAGATGCCCGACCCGAGGTGGATGCGCTCGGTGCAGCTGGCCAGGTAGCCGAGGAACACCTCGTTGGCCGAGAGGTGCGAGTACTCGTCGAGGAAGTGGTGCTCGGTGGCCCACACGTACTTGAACCCGGCGCGGTCGGCGGCCTGCACGAGCTCGAGCTCGTTCATCAAGGCGTGGTGCTCCGCTTCGGGATCCACGTCCCGACGGAACTTGGGCGTGTAGCCCTGTACGAAGATCCCGAACTCCATCACGTCCCCCGGAGGTGCGGCAACTGGGATCTGACACACTGTCAGAAAGCGGGGCCGGCGTCCATCCGGGTCGAGCGACGAAGGTCCTCTGACGCTCAGCCGCAGTCGTCGATGAAGAAGGTCGTGTTGTCCAGTGCGGTCGGGGTGCCGGTGACGTCGTGCGCGGTCGGCGTGACCGGTGCCGGGGGAACCAGGTAATTGTCGCCGGTGTTCGGATCGGTGTAGTCCGGGCAGCTCCAGCCGGGCATGTTGATGACCATGGGCAGGAAGTCGTACTCGACTGCGGGGTCGAGGCCGCGCACGACCACGTCGCCGTTGGCGTCGGCCAGCGGGAAGACGACCGTGGGGCCGGAACCCTGATCCGGGCAACTCGCCACCGGACAGATCCTCGCCAAGGCACCGCCCAACTTCCCTCCGGTCTCCCCCCCGGCCGGGAACGGTTGGTGGTTGTCAGCCCGGAGAAGGTGGAGTGTGAAGCACGGGCTGACGCAGGCCGCGACTCGGGTGGTCGACGGTGTGGGCGCGGTCGGCGTCGGTCCGGCCGGGAGGTGCTGCGCGTGCTTCCCGCCGACGTGGGTCGAGGAGTTCGAGGACCAGACGCCGACGGCGACGAGAACCCCGATGATGGCGACGACCGCGGCGAAGGCGACGACCATCGCGGCGGGGCGCCGCCGGCGCGACCGCGCGCGATACCCGGTCTGCTGGTAGAGGATCCGCAGCGAGTGCGCGGGATCGACGTTGTCGCGGATGTGGTGGTCGAGTACGGATGCGGCGCGGGCGCCTCTCTCGTCGAGGTTCATTGGTCGAGCTCCACGTCGAGGAGACGGGCGAGGCTTCGCCGTCCCTTGAACAGGTGGGCCTTGGCCGTGTTCTCCGAGCAGCCGAGCTCGGCGGCGATGTCGCCGACGGTCCAGTCCTCCAGGTAGTAGAGGGTCACCGCCGCGCACTGCCGACGCGGCAGGCGGCGCACGACCGCCCAGAACGCCGCGGCATCGTCGAGGTCGTCGTCCTCGGCGGGGCCGGGGAGGTTGGCCAGGCGCTCGAGCGCGGCGGATTCGGCCCGCCGACGCGTCCGCGCCGAGAAGGCGAGGTTCATCGTCACGCGGCGGGCCCACGCGCCCGGCCGCTCGTAGCCCGAGATCCGCCACCAGTGCCGATACGCGCGCAGCATCGCCTCTTGGGCGAGTTCCTCGGCGATCGCGGGATCGCCGGTGAGCGCGGTGGCCCACACGACCATCTTGGGGAACTCGACCAGATAGAAAGCATCGAACGAGCCGGAATTGCGCGCCACGACCGCCGGCTCAGTCGACTCCCTGGAGTCGTCGGGCTGCGCGGCGGCGTCCATGCGGACCACAGAACAGCACACCGTCCGGGGCGGCGTGAGGTTTACCGCACTCGAGGGGCCGAGAGAATTGCCGGCCGACGGTAAACCTCTCAGGAGCCCGGGCGGTGTGTGGGTGCAACTCCGCGCCACGGGTGTCGTGACGCGGGTTCACGCCTGGGAGGGCTCATGTTCAAGACGGCGCGTTTCCTTCGTTCGCGTGTGCTGCTCGTCGCCACGATCGCCGGTCTGATGGCCGGAAGTTCACTCGCCGCCTCGGCGGCTACCCCCGCGGGCGCGATCGGCGGCGGGATCACGGTGCACTGCCCGGCCGACCTGCAGGCCGCGATCAACAACGCGGCGCCCGGCTCGACGATCAGGGTGGACGGAACCTGCACCGGGAGCTACTACATCGACAAGGACCTGACGGTGGCCGGTCCCGCGGTACTCGACGCTGGCGGCACCGGCGTGGTGCTCAATGTCATGAGCGGAACCGTGGTCCTGAACGACCTGACCATCCAGCACGGCACCGGGATCTACAGCTTTGGCGGTGGCCTCTGGAACGGGGGCCAGTTGACGCTGAACCGTTCGACGGTGACGAACAACAGCGCCTTTTCCGTGGGTGGCGTGTTCAATTACGGCCAGTTGACCCTGAGCCGTTCGATCGTGTCGCACAACACCAGCACCTACAACGGCGGCGGAATCTTCAATTGTGGCGCCAGTTTTCATGATTTCGGCCTCTGTACGGGTGCTCCGGGCCGATTGACCCTCAATGGTTCCACCGTCTCCGACAACGTGGTCGCGGGCGGTAGCGGCGGTGGCATCGACAACGACGGACAAGCGTTCGTGACGCTCAACGGGTCCACCGTGTCGGGCAACGTCGCGCAACTCAACGGCGGCGGCATCGCGAACGACGCGCAGGCGAACCTGACGATCAACCTTTCGAGTGTGTCGGGCAACACCGCGGGCAGCACGGGTGGAATCTCGAACGACGGCACCGCGACGCTCAACACGTCGGCGGTGTCGAACAACAGCTCGACTGGCCCGATGGAGTTCTGGGGCGGCGGTGGCGGGATTCGCAACACCGGGCCGACGACACTCAACAATTCCATCGTTCGTGACAACAGCGCGGCGTTCATCGGCGGCGGCGTCTTCGCCGGCGGTCCGATGACCATCAACAAGAGCATGGTGACCGGCAACTCGGCGGGTTCCGCGGGTGGCGGTCTGCTGGCATGGGACGGGCCGACGACGGTCGCCAATTCCGTGTTCTGGAGCAACTCCGACCAGAACACCCTCGGGTGGGACACCCTTCCCGGCGTTGCGATCGGGCCGGTGAACTTCGGCGGCTTCTTCGTGAACCACCCGACCTTCACCAACACCCAGTCCATCTTCCACTCGTAGGGAGCGATACCCGGACGGGGGTGGCGGCCCACGCCACCCCCGTTTCGTGGTCGGCTCTAGTCTCTGCGGGTGCCTCCCGACGCCTCGGCGACACGTGAGCGACTCCTCGACGCCGCCGCGCGCGAGTTCGCCGAGCACGGTGTGTGGAACGCATCGCTGATCGAGGTCACTCGGCGGGCCGGGCAGGGCAACCGCGCCGCGCTGCGCTACCACTTCGGGTCGCGGGAGGCCGTCCTCTGCGCAGTCCTCGACCGCCACGTCGAGTTCCTGGCCCACCGCGAGGGAGAGCTGCTCGCCAAGGCGCTGCATGCGCCCGACGACGACGTGGGCGCGGTGGTCGAAGCCATCGTGCGACCGGCGGCCGAGCTGGCCGCGAGTGGGTGGCGCGGGCGGGCGTGCCTCCTGATCGTGGCCGAGCTCGCCGGTGAAGACCCGGCCCGCTTCAGCCCGGAGCTCGAATCCGTCTTGGCCCGCACCGGAGGCAACGAGGTGTACGCGGTGCTCGCGGCGCGAGTGCCCGACCTGCATCCCGACCTGGTGGACGAGCGGTTCAGCCTCATCACCTCGTTCATCCTCCGCGCCGTCGCCGATCGGGCGCGGGCGCTGGAACGGCACCGGCGACCGGCCCGGCCCCAGCTCGACGACGAGACGTTCGTCGAGAACCTGGTGGCGATGGTGGCCGCGGCGGTGTCGGCGTGGTCCCCGTCTTGACATAAGCATGGGTGGTTAATACGGTCGTCCCGTTCTGAGGATCCGGGGGGAACCGTGCTCAACATCCGTCGCACTCTGTTCGCGTTCGTCGCCGTGCTCGCGTTGGCCGGCGTCGGGGTGGCGCCGGCCGCCGCGGCCGTTCGCCGCGCCGCGAGCGGGGCCACCGAGATCGGGGTGACGGCCAAGACGATCAATATCGCGGTGGTCGCCGACGTCGACAACCCGATCGCGCCGAATGTCTTCAAGGGTGTCGTCGACGGAGCCCAGGCCGGCGCCAAGTACGTGAACGCCAACGGCGGCGTCGCGGGCCGCAAGCTCGTGGTCGACTTCATCGACTCGAAGCTGAACCCGAACGCAGGTGCGCAACGCCATCATCACCGCGTGCGGGCAGGACTTCGCCATGGTCGGTACGGCAACCGCGCTGTTCAGCGGGTCTCGAAGATCTGACCGGTTGCAAGGACCAGGCCGGCGCTGCCACCGGACTCCCCGACATCGGCGCCATCGTGCTGGGCACGCCGCAGGCATGTGCCTCGGTGTCGTTCCCCGTGATCCCGTCGCAGATCGACTGCTCGACCGTCGGGCAGAACCCCCAGACCTACCGGGGCAACCAGGGCGTGTTCAAGTACCTCGCCAAGAAGAACCCGAAGCTGAACGGGCCGTTCATCAAGACCAACGATTCACCCGACGCGGAACGCTCCACCGACGTGCTCACCAAGTCCGCTGAGCACGCAGGCATCGACGTCACCAGCACGCCCACGATGTCGAACCGCGACCAGCAGAGCGCGTTCACGACGGTCATCAGCCAGATGAAGCAGAACGGCTCGAACTGGTCCGACAACGGGCTCGCCGCGCCAGGTGCCGTGCTGTTTCGGCAGGAGGCCGCAGTGCAGGGCCTCACCGATCCCTCCATCGTCTGGCAGTGCACGAGCGTGTGCTACGACGAGAAGCAGATGGCCGCGGCCGGCTCGGCGATGGACGGCGAGGACATGGACCTCGGCTTCCTCCCGTTCTCGGAAGCAAAGTCGAACAAGACGTTGGCCGGCTTCCTGAAGTACGTCGGAAAGGACAACGCCAACGCGTTCGCGGTGTACGGCTTCGAGGCGGTGCTCGCGTTCCAGCAGGCCGCGACGACTGCGGCGAAGAGCACCGGTGGTCTCACGCGTTCGTCGTTGCTCACCGCGCTCCAGAACACCACCAGCTTCAACGCCGGCGGCATGGTCGGCACCGTCAACATCGGCGGGAAGGTGCCGTCGAGCTGCTTCATGCTCATCCAGTGGAACAAGGGCAAATTCAACCGCGTGTACCCGACGAAGCCGGGCACGTTCGACTGTACGAACTCGAACCGTTACACGTTCCAGGCCGACCTCACCACTCCCTGAGTCCGCCCGAACCGGCGTGCGTCAGGCGTGGGCGCCGCCGTCGATGCGGAGGGCGGTGCCGGTGACGAAGCGGCCATCGTCGGAGGCGAGCATCGCGATCACCGAGGCGACGACCTCGGGGGGCGCGAAGCCTTCGGCCACGAGCGGTGACATCTTGGAGAACAGTGACCAGTCGGCGTCGGGCGGGAGCATGCCGGGTGTCGTCTCGGTGATGCCGCTCTGGATGCTGCCGGGGGCGACCGCGGTGACGCGGATACCACGCTTGCCGTACTCGAGTGCGAGGGCGTGCGTCATCGCGTCGATTCCACCCTTGCTCGCCGCGTATGCGGCCATGTAGGGGTGACCGAACGCGGCCGAGGTGGAACTGAAGTTCACGATCGACGCGTGGTCGGACTCGAGCAACGCCGGGATCGCGGCCCGGCACATGAGGAACGTGCCCGTCAGGTTGACGGTGATGACCTGGTTCCACATGTCGAGCGTGCACTCGTGGGTGTGCGCGGAACGCAAGATGCCGGCGGCGTTCACGAGGACGTCGAGACCGCCGATGCGGTCAATGGTGGCGTCCACCGAGGTCTGGACCGCGTGTTCGTCGGCGATGTCGAGCACGCCGGTGGTCAGGCGTTGGCCGATCCCCTCCGCGTCCGCGAGCTCGGCGGTACCGACCAGCCCCATCTCGTCGACGTCGACGGTGTGGACGGTGCCCGCCTCCCGGAGCAGCCGCAGCACGGTCGCGCGACCGATGCCGGAGCCGCCGCCGGTGATGATCACTCGCCGGTCCTGGAATCGTTCCATCGCGTGCTCCTCGGATCGCGGGGTCTACTTCTAGCATTCGCCGCCTCCTAGCATTCACCGATGATCGAAACCCTCCGGTCGGTGATGAGGTTCCGCGGCGTCGAGCTCGACCCGGTGGCGCGGCGCCTGGCCAAGGCCGCGAACGTCGCCGATCTCCGACGCATGGCCCGGCGCCGTCTGCCGCGTGGCGTGTTCGACTACATCGACGGCGGTGCCGAGGACGAACACACCATGGCCGAGAACTCGGCGGCCTTCCGCCGCATCGGCTTCCACCCGCGCGTGCTGCGGGGTGTGGGTGCACCCGATCCGTCCACCACGCTCCTCGGCCGCCCGCTGTCGCTCCCGTTGGTGCTCGCGCCGACGGGTTTCACCCGGATCGCCGACCCCGACGGCGAGCTCGCGGTCGCCCGCGCCGCCGCCCGCGCCGGGCTTCCGTACACGCTGAGCACTCTGGGAACGCGGTCCATCGAAGAGGTCGCGGATGTCAGCGACGGCAGGAAGTGGTTCCAGCTCTACATGTTCCGCGATCGTGGCCTGGTCGAGGAAATGGTGAAGCGTGCCGCCAGCGCGGGCTTTGAAGCGCTGGTGTTCACGGTCGACCTGACCGTCCACGGTCGGCGTGAGCGCGACGTCCGGCGCGGCTTCGAATTGCCGCCCAAGATCGGCCTCGACACGCTGTTGGACGGCGCCATCCACCCGAGTTGGACGTGGCGCTTCGTTCGGGGAGAGCCGATCCGCTTCGCCAACGTCGCGGGCCAGCACGTCGGCGACGGTTCCACCGCGGTCACGCTCGCCGACTACATCGCCAGTCAGATGGATCCGGGGCTCACCTGGCGCGACGCAGAATGGTTGCGTTCGATCTGGGACGGCCCGATCGTGATCAAGGGCATCCAGACGGTCGCCGACGCCCGCATCGCAGTCGAGGAGGGCATCGACGCCATCGCACTGTCCAACCACGGTGGGCGTCAACTCGACTCTTCACCCGCGATCATCGATTTGGTGGCGCCGGTGGCCGACGCGGTCGGCGACGGGACCGAGATCATCTGCGACGGTGGTGTGCGGCGCGGCAGCGACATCGTGAAGGCGCTGGCGCTCGGTGCGCGTGCGTGCATGGCCGGCCGCGCGTACCTGTACGGGCTCGGCGCGGCGGGGAACGCGGCGTCGACCACGTGCTCGCGTTGTTCGACGCCGACGTCCGCCGGGTCATGGCGCTGATCGGCGCCCACGACGTCGCCGCGCTCGAGCGCGCGCTGGTGTCGCTCCCGACCCCACGCTGAACGACAACGACGACTAGCGGCCCGGGAGGGTACCGCCGTCGACGGTGTACAGCTGCCCGGTGATCCAGGACCCCTGGTCGGAGCAGAGGTAGACGGCCATCCATGCCACGTCTTCACCCGCGCCGGGCCGCCCGAGGGGAATGCTGCGGGCGACGAGGTTGTCGAACGGCTCGCCCCGCGGGATGTCGTCGAGCCGGAAGGTGTCGATGATCCCGGGGCAGATGGCGTTGACGCGGATGCGGTCGCCCCCGAGCTCACCGGACATCGCGCACGTCAACGCGTGGATCCCCGCCTTCGACGCGGCGTACGCCGCGGTGCGGGCTGCCATCATCTTCCCGCCGATCGACGAGATGTTGACGATGCAGCCGCCTTCGCCTTGCGCGACCAGCCGCTGTCCGAACGTACGACTCATGTAGAAGGTGCCGTTGAGGTTCACGTCGATCACGGTGCGCCACTGCTCGACCGCGAGATCGACGACGGGCACACGGTCCTCGCCGCGCGCGGCACCGGCGTTGTTCACGACGAAGTCGACGCGACCGAACTCGTCCACGACACGGCGCGCGCAGCGCGTCGACCGCGTCGGGATCGGACACGTCGCTGACGACCGCGAGGGCGCGGCGGCCGAGTGCACGGACTTCGTCCGCCACCGAGTCGATGTCGTGCCATCCGGCGGCCTGTTCGTCGTCGGGGTAGCGGTCGGGATGACGTCCGGTCCCGGTCAGCACGACGTCGCACCCGGCGCGTGCCAGTTCGACTGCGATCGGCCGACCGATGGAGCGCATGCGCCCGGCACCGGTGACCACTGCCACCTTGCCGTCGAGTCCGGTCAGGAGGAGTCCGCTCATTCGCGCAGTCTGTCAGAGAGACCTGCCGCGGGGTACCGGTCCGACACTCGCGGGTCGAGTGGCCGCACGACATCGGCGGGATCCTTCGGCATGTCCCAGACGCTCACGCGAGACTGACGGGCACACCGAACGCCACCCGAAGGAGTCAGCCATGATCGAACTGCTGGAAGGGATGCCGGACGGTGTGGTCGGCGTCGAAGCAGTGGGCGAGGTCACCGCTTCGGACTACGAGACCGTGTTGATACCTGCGTTCGACGCGGCACGCGCCGAACATGAACACGTGCGGGTCGTCTTCGTGGCCGGCGAACGGTTCGAGGGGTTCGCCGCAGGCGCGCTGTGGGACGACACGAAGTACGGGTTCGGGCACCTCCGTGGTTGGGGACGCGTCGCGCTGGTGACCGACATCGACTGGATGCGGCGGCTCACCCACGCGTTCAGCTGGCTGAGCCCGAGCGGGATGAAAGTCTTCCCGGTCGCGCAGCTGGCCGAGGCGAAGACCTGGGTGAGTGGTTGAGTGACATCGAGATGCTCAACGCGGTCACGTTGGTCACCGCGGACATGGCGCGCTCGTACGCGTTCTACGACGCGCTGGGCTTCGTCGCGGTCGTGGGCGGACCGGACGCTCCCTTCACGACGTACGAAGTCGGCGCGGGCTTCCTCAACGTGCAACTCGATCCCGCGCACGCACCGATCCGGTCGATCTGGGGACGCGTGATCTTCTGGGTGAGCGACGTCGACGCGCTCTACGCCCGGGCGCGTGCCCACGGTCACGAACCGGAGATGGCGCCCGCCGACGCACCCTGGGGTGAGCGGTACTTCCACCTCCGCGACCCCGATGGTCACGAGCTCAGCTTTGCCCGCCCGCTGCGGGGTTCAGGCGAGTAGATCCCGTCCGTGCGGGGCGTCCCAGTCGGCCTCGGGTGTGGCGGGCACGATGCGGTTCGTACGGATCCCGGCGCCGGTACCGAAGGTGCCGCGGGCGATGTGGTCGAAGTCGGTGGTCTCGCCGAACGCGGGTCGCTGGTAGAGGTCACGGGCGTACGCCCACAGGTTCGGGTGGTCGACCAGGCGACGACGGGTGAGCCGTCCGAGCGGCACGGCCACCAGGTCGAAGCGCACGAGCTGCACGAACAGCAGCAGGTCAGCGTCGGTGATCGACTCGCCGACGAGGAAGCGACGGTCGGCCAACAGCTGGTCGAACCGCTCGAGCGCGGCGTACACGCGGTCACTCACCGCGTCGTACTGCTCCTGGGTGGTGACGGCCATGGCCGCGTAGGCGCCGGTGGCGAGCGATGCGACGATCTCGAGGTTGATCGCGTCGATCTCTTCCCGGTACGCGGCGGGGCGCAGGTCGATCGACGGAGCGGCGCAGTCCGCGAATCGCGTCTCGAGATCGACGGTCATCGTCGCGTAGTGGTTGCTCACGAGCTGGTTGGTCGCACGATCCCAGAGCGCCGGGACGGAGATGTGGCCGTCGAAGCCCGGGTCGGTGGCGAGATAGGCGTCGCGCAAGAGTGGAAAGCCGTTGACCGGATCGGGACCATGCCCGCGGCCTTCGCGAAATGCCCAGCCGCGTCCGTCGCGCACCGGGTCGACGGCCGACGACGTGATCACGCCATCGAGCCCGCGCAGCTTGAGCGCGATCATCGGGCGTTGTGCCCACGGGCAGTAGTACGAGTAGTAGAGGTGATAACGGCCGGCGTCGGCGCGGAACTCCGACGACCCGTCGTCCGTGATGCGACCGTCGATGGGGTAGACGAGGGTGGCGATGTTCCCTCGTTGCTCGTACGCACCGGGCGGCGGCGCGTAGTCGCCGTACGCGTCGAAGTCGATGGGGCTTGCGACGGTCACGAGCACCGGTCCGTGAGCTCGAGGGCCATGTCGGCGAGGAGGGAGACCGTCTCGGTGGTGCGGGCGACGCGGTCAGGGTCGACGCCGGTCGCGCGCTTCACCGCGCCCTGTGAGATCACCGCCAGCTTGTACGTGGCGAGGGCACGGTAGAAGTCGATCTCGCCGAGGTCGGTGCCGCTCGTCGCCGCGTAGCGATCGAGCAGCGTGTCCACATCGGGGAAGCCCGCGTTGGCGCGGTGAGCCTGCGGACTGCGTGAGCGCCACATCAGCTCGCCGACCGCGCCCCAGTACACCGCGACCATGCCGATGTCGGTGAGCGGATCGCCGAGGGTCGACATCTCCCAGTCGAGGATCGCCTGCATGCGCGTCGGATCATCGTGGCGGAACATCGTGTTGTTGAAGCTGTAGTCGCCGTGGACAATGCCGTGGCGACTTTCGGCGGGTACTGACTTCTCGAGCCGGGCACCGACTTCGTCGATCGTCGGCATCTCGACGGTCTTGGATTTCTCCCACTGTGTCTGCCACCGCGCGACCTGTCGCGTGAGGTAGCCGGCGGGCCGGCCGAAGTCGCCGAGACCGACCGCGTCGGGATCGACCGCGTGCAGCCGCGCCAGGACGTCGACCAGCTCGTACGACGCGGCCAACCCCTGATCCTCGGTGAGGCCCGAGGTCGCGTCGACGTCGTCGTACACGACCCCGTCGAGCCGCTGCATCACGTAGAACGGCGCCCCGATCACCGCGTCGTCCTTGCACTCGGCGACCTGGCCGGCGACCGGCACGTCGGTCGCGGCGAGTGCCGCCTGCACACGGAATTCGCGGCCCATGTCGTGCGCGGTCGCCAGCACCCCGCGCAGCGGTGGTCGCCGCAGCACCCAGTCGTACTCGCCGTCGCGCACGCGGAACGTCAGGTTCGACGAACCCCCCGCGAGTTGCGTGACCTGGACGGTGCCGCTCGCGCCGGGCACGTGCTCGGCGAGCCACGGACCGAGCCGATCGGGCGGGACCGCCTCGGCGACTTCGACCGGCGTCGTCTGCTCGGCGGCCATCAGTCGGCGTTCATCAGAAGTTGGCCGCCTCGTTGTCGAGGTACTCGGCGAAGCGGGCGCGGCAGTTCGGCTTTGCGGGTGGGCACGTGCCGGCTGGGCCAACCCTCGACCGGCTTGTATGCCTTCGCCCTCTTGTTGGCGACGAACGACTTGTGGACCTCGTCGGCGCCGTCGGCGATGCGGAACTGGCGGGCCGAGACGTACATGGTGGCGAGAGGGAGATCGGTTGACCAGCCGAGGGCCCCGTGCACCTGGATGGCGCGGTCGATCACGTCGTGCAACACGCGCGCACCCCAGAACTTCAGCTCGGCGATCTCGACCCGTGCCTTCGACGCGCCTTCGGTGTCCCACACCCACGCGCTGTGCAGGGCCATGAGTCGCAGCGCCCGGATGTCGGCCGACGATTCCGCGATCATCTCCTGGATCATCTGCTTCTCGATCAACAGCTCGCCCTTGGTGCCGCGACTGATCGCCCGTTCGCACATCATGTCGAACGCGGCGCCGCACTGACCGACCCACCGCATCGCGTGGTGGATGCGACCGCCGTTCAGACGTTGCTGGGCGAGCACGAACCCGTCGCCCTCCGCGCCGACTCGGTTCGCGACCGGCACCCGACAGTCGCGCAGGAAGATCTCCGCGTGACCACCGGCCCGGAAATGCCCGGGGTACGGGTGGTGCATGTTGAACACGTCACGCTCGATGACGAGGCCGGGCGTGCCCTTCGGGATGATGAAGAACGACGCTGCCTTGTGCGGCGGGTTGTCCGGGTTGGTGACCGCCATCATGAGGATGAAGTCGGCTTTCGACGCGTTCGATGCGAACCACTTGTGGCCGTTGATCACGTACTCGTCGCCATCGCGCTCCGCGCGCGTCGCGATCATCGTCGGATCGCTCCCGGAGAAGTGGGGCTCGGTCAGCGAGAAGCTCGACGTGATGTCACCGCGCAGCAATGGCTCGAGCCATTCTTCCTTCTGCGCGTCGGTGCCGCCGATGGCGATGAGCTCGCTGTTGCCGGAGTCGGGTGCCTGGTTGCCGAACACCGCGGGCGCGGGACCGCAGCGCCCGAGGATCTCGTGCATCAACGCGAGCTTCACCTGGCCGTAGCCCTGACCGCCGAGCTCGGGGTCGAGGTGGCACGCCCACAACCCGCGGTCCTTCACTTGTTGCTTGAGCGGTGCGGTGGCGCGCTTCCACGCGTCGTCGGTCATGTCGTCATAGAAGAGCGAAAGTGGCTCGATCTCCTCGTCGACGAACGCGCGCATCCACGCCAGCTGCGCCGCGAACTCCGGATCGGTCGAGAAATCCCAGGGCATGGCCGGAGTATAAGGTCGAACGATGGGGCAACTCCTGGGGCGCATCGCCGTGATCACCGGCGGTGGTCGGGGAATCGGACGGGCCATCGCGCTGCGGTATGCACGCGAGGGAGCCACCATCGTGATCTCGTCGCGCACCGCCACCGATCTGGACGCGGTGCTCGAGCAGGTCGCGGCCGACGGCGGCGCTCCGGGCCACGCAGTGGTGGCCGACGCGTCCGACCGCGACGACGCGCGCCGACCCGTGACCGAGGCGATCGAGCTTCATGGTCGGATCGATGTGCTCGTCAACAATGTCGGCGGCTCGGTCGGTCGTCACCACAACCCGTTCACCGGTGATGACGCGAGCTTCGAGGACACGCTGACCCTCAACCTCATCTCGGCCTGGTGGACCACTCGCGCGGCGCTGCCCGGCATGCGGGAGCAACAATTCGGACGCGTGATCAACATCGGATCGGGTGCCGCGAAGCGGGCATCGGGCACCGTGGCGTACACGACCGCGAAGCACACGCTCGTCGGCATGACCCGCCAATTGGCGGTCGCGACGGGGGAGCACGGCATCACCGTCAACTGCCTCTGCCCGGGTTGGACCAACACGTCCATGCTCGACTTCGAACGGATCGCGGCGCGCAACGGCTCGACGGTGGAGGAGGCCATGGCGGTCGCCGAGCGCGACAACGCGCAGCACCGCGTGTTCGAGGCCGAGGAGCTGACCGGCATGGCGACGCTGTTGGCCTCGGCCGAGGGTGCGGGCATCACCGGTCAGGTCATCAGCGTGGACGGTGGTTACCGGATCTGAATGCCCGGCGCCGCGTAAGGTACGCCGCCTATGGCACCCGATCGCACGCACATCACCCCGGCGATGCGCGACGTCGTCGGCCTCGAGCTCCGGCGCAGCACGTCGTTCCCCATCACCGACTCCGACATCCGGCGATGGGCCCTGGCCGTCTACTACCCGGAACCGGCGCCCCGACTGTTCTGGGATCGGGAGTATGCCGCGAGCACGTCGCACGGCGGCATCGTCGCTCCGGAAGAGTTCAACCCGTTCGCGTGGATGACGGTGCCCGATCCGGACACGCCACCGCGCGAGCGCGTCGCCGCCGGGTTCGTCTCGCCGGAGGAGACACTCGGGATCGAGCCGGCGACCGCGAAGGCGCTGATCAACGGCGGCACCGAGGTCGAGTACGGGGTACGTATGCGCCCCGGTGACGTCATCACGTCGGTGTCGCGGCTGGCCGGATACTCCGAACGGGAAGGTCGTCTCGGCCTCATGCTGTTCACCACCACCGAAGACACCTGGACCAACCAGCGGGGCGAGACGGTCAAGACGTCGCGCGGCACGCTCATCCGGTACTGACATGGCTGTCGACCGATCCACCGTCACCGTGGGGTCCGAACTGCCTCCGTTCGTGCGGACCACCGACTTCCACAACTGGAACCGCTACGCGGCGGTCAACGACGAGTTCGTGCCCATCCACATGGACGACGACGCGGGCCGGGCGCAGGGCTTCGCCGGTGCTTTCGGCATGGGGAACCTCATGTGGTCCTATCTGCACAACCTGCTCCGCGCCTGGATGGGCGACGACGGTCGCATCGTGGCGATGACGTGCAGCTTCCGTTCGCCCAACAACCGCGGGATGACGGTCGAGGCGCGCGGCACGGTGCTCGCGGTACGCGAGGAGGACGGCCAGACGTTTGTCGACCTCGAACTCGCGGTCGTCGACCACGACGCGCCCGAAACCGTGCTCGTCCCCGCGACGGCAACGGTGATGCTCGCCTAAGGCAGGACGAGGATCTTCCGCTGGTCTTTGGCTTCGATCAGCTCGGTGAACGCGTCGTTGGCGCCGTCGAGCCCGACCCGCTTGGTGACGAACGCACCCGCGTCGATCGTGCCCTGCGCGAGCGCGTCACTCACCGCGAAGAACTCGCGGCGTGTGTAGTAGACGACGAAGTCGATCGCGAGTTCCTTCATCACGGCCATGATCGGCACGTAGGGATCGGGTTTGGTGCACACGCCGGCGATCACGACGTGCCCGTGGAGGCTCGCCGCGCGAACGCAGACGTCGGTCATGCCGGGGAGGCCGACGCACTCGATCACGACGTCGTAGCGCGCTTCGAGCGGTTCGGCCTCCGGGTCGACGGTGCGGGTGGCGCCGAACTGGGAAGCGGCTTCGCGGCGTGCCGCCGAAGGGTCGGAGACGACGAGCTCGGCCGCGCCGCTGCGCGCGGCCCAGGTGATCACCGAGAGTCCCACCGGTCCGGCTCCGACCACCAGCACGGTGTCGCCCGAACGGATGTGCGCACGCTCGACGGCATGGAGACCGACGGCAAGCGGCTCGACCAGTGCCCCGAGCGCCGGTTCGAGGGAATCGGACAGCGCGACCGTCTCCCGCTGGTGCACGCGCACGTATTCGGCGAACCCACCGGGGCTCCCACCCACGCCGACCATGTCCGCCTGCTCGCAGTGCGCGGGCTCGCCCGCGAGGCACGCCAGGCAGCGGCCGCAGCCGATGAGCGGCAGCGCGGTGACGGTTTGGCCCTCGCGCCATCCCGGATCGGTGTCGGCGCCGCTGGCGACGATCTCGCCGCAGAATTCGTGTCCCATCACCAGCCCGGCCGGCATCGACGGGCGGAGCTTCAGGTCCGAGCCGCAGATCCCGCACGCCGTCACTCTCAGGACGAGCTCTCCGGCCCCGGGCACCGGATCGGCGATCTCGGCGACCTCGAGTTCGTGGTCCTCGTTCAGCACGGCAGCACGCATGGTGCGACTCTAGGGCCGTAGGCTCCCGTCAGTGGCTGGCCTCCCCGTGTTCGTCGACGGCCTCGACTTCGGTGAGGGGCCGCGCTGGCACGGTGGCCGCCTGTGGTTCTCCGACTTCCACCAGCACACGGTGTCGTCGGTGGGCGCCGACGGTGTGCGCCACGTCGAGCTCGAACTCGAAGACTTCCCGAGCGGTCTCGGCTGGTTGCCCGACGGTCGGCTCCTGGTCGTGGCGATGGAGTCCCGCCGCCTGTTGCGGGTCGAGGCCGACGGCACGGTCGCGGAGCACGCCGACCTGTCCGGCGTGGCGACCGGTCGTTGCAACGACATGGTCGTCGCGGTCGACGGCACCGCCTACGTCGGGAACTTCGGCTTCGAACTCGGTACGCCGATGCAGCCCGCCGCGCTGGCGCGGGTGACGAGCGCGGGTGAGGTGCACGTCGCCGCTGAAGGGCTCGAGTTTCCCAACGGCACCGTGATCACACCCGACGGCCGGACGCTGATCGTGGGTGAGACGTTCGGGAAGCGCGCCACCGCGTTCACCGTCGCTGAAGACGGCGCGCTCCACGACCGCCGCGTGTGGGCCGATCTCGGTGAGGTGTTCCCTGACGGCTGCACGCTCGACGCCGAAGGCGCGATCTGGTTCGCCGACGCGCGCGGGACCGAGGTGGTGCGGGTGCGCGAGGGCGGCGACGTCACCGACCGGATCGAAGTCGGCCAGCACACGTTCGCGTGCACGCTCGGGGGTGACGATGGCCGCACGTTGTTCGTGATTGCCGCCGACAGCGCGCACGACGGCGAAGCTCGGGGTGCTCGCACGGGGACCATCCGCACGGTGCAGGTCGACGTCCCGCACGCGGGCTTTCCGTGACGGCCGGCATCACGGCTCGACCCGCCTCCTGAACTGGTTCCGGGCTCACGCCAACAGTTCGGCGATGTTGGGCACCAGCTCCTGGCTGGTCTTGGCGTGGATGCACACCCGTTGCATGGTCCGGCCCTCAGTGGTCGGGAAGTCCGGCCGGTGGTGCTGCAACGCGAGGTTGTCCCACACTGCGAGGTCACCGACGCGCCATTCCAGCCGGAAGGTGTTCGTCGGCGCGTAGAGCACGTCGTAGATCTCCGCCAGGAGCGCGTCGCTCTCGACTTCCGACATCCCCACGACGCGGTCGGTGTGCATCTCGTTCACGTTCAGGACGGGCGCGCCGGTCCGGCGGTGGGGCTCCACCATCGGCCGTTCGACGATCGGAGATCCCGGAGGCAGATCTCGTTCGCGCATCCGCCGATCCGTCGGCAGCTTGAACCCGTACACGTTCACGACCGACAGCGTCTCGATGCGGGCGCGGAGGTGCCGTGGCATCCGATCGAGGCCGCACTGCGCGTCGGCGTAGACGGTCGGCACGCCCGCATGCGGCACTTCCAGTGCGTGGAGCGACAAGGCGTGCACCGGCTCGGTGGTGAACGCGAAGTCGGAGTGAAACGTCAACGCGCCTTCACGGAGCACGCCTTCGCGTCTCCGATTCGAGATGTAGCCGAACTCTCCCGACGTCTCCGGCGCGATCGGACCGAAGTGGCGGCACAGGCGGACCTGATCATCGCCACTGATCACGTCACCGCGGAACAGGAGGAGGTGATGGTGGTCGAATGCTTCCCGGAGTTGGGCGATCTCACCGTCCGTGAACGGGCGGCGTACATCGGCGTCGACGACCTCCGCCCCGAGGGCGTCGCTCAGCTCGACGATGTCCACCTCAGGTGGGTTCGAGCCCGAGGGCTCGGCGCCACACGGTCATCCGCTCGACGCCTTCGCGTCGGGTCACCGCCGCGCCGGTGACGATGGCGGAGCCGTGGAAGGTGCCGGGGAACGAGTGGAGCTCGACCGAGACCCCCGCCTCGAGCAGGCGCAACGCGTAGATGATCCCCTCGTCGCGCAGCGGGTCGAACTCCATCGTCGAGACGTACGCGGGCGGGAGACCGGCGAGGTCGGTGGCCCGCGCCGGGGACGCGTACGGGGACACGTCGTCGGCGACCGTGCGCGTCACCGAGGTACCACTCCCAGCTCTTCTCGGCCGCGGGGCGTGACCACATCGGCGTGTCGAGTGAACTGGCGCATGCTCGGGGTCTCGAGCCGGTCGTCGAGCTCGGGGATGCCGAGGTACTGGAAGCAGATCGCCGGTCCACCACGGTCGCGGGCGAGCAACGCCAGTCCGGCGGCGAGGCCGCCGCCCGCGCTCCCGCCGTTGACCGCGACGCGCGACGGGTCGACGCCCGAGCTCGTCGGCGTGCGTCGTGCAGCCAGACGAGCGCGGCGTAGCAGTCCTCGATCCCGGCCGGGAAGGGATGCTCGGGCGCGAGGCGGTACTCGACCGACACGACGACCACGCCGAGTTCCGCGCCAGCGCGCGCGGAGCCCATGTGCTCGGTGTCGATGCTGCCGACGAAGAACCCGCCGCCGTGGATGTAGAGGACTGCGGGTACCGCGGACGAGTCGGCTGGCCGTCGGCGTGTAGACCCGGACGGTGACGTCGGGCGCGCCGTGCAGGCCCGGGGATGCTGCGGTCGTCGATGTCGAGCGTCGAGACGTCGACGTCAGCACTGAGCGCGTCGAGGTACTCGCGCGACCGCGCCCGCGCGCGGCCACGGCATCGGTCGGCGGCGGGTTCACCGTGAGGGCGGCGAATTCGGCCAGCTCGGGTCGAACGCGTAGGCGGGTGTGAAGGATGCTCGGTCATGCCGGATCGTAGAGGGCAGACGCAGAGGGCCAGACGCAGAGGGACGGTCGCATGCAGCGCTTCGAGGAGCTGGGCTTCTACACACTGGCCGGCGCGCCGGACGTCGACCCGCGCCCTGGTCGACGAGGTGCGCGACGCCGAGGCGCTCGGCCTCGGGCACGTGCTTCATCTCCGAGCGCTTCAACGTGAAGGAGGCGGCGACGGTCTCGGGCGCGGTCGGCGCGGTGAGCGAGCGCATCCGCATCGCCACCGCGGCGACCAACCACAACACCCGCCACCCGACGATCATCGGCCGCGTACGCCACGACGATGCACAGCCTCACCGGCGGCCGCTTCACGCTCGGCCTCGGTCGCGGCGTTCGATCGCATGTTCGACGCGATGGGGCTCCCGCACATCACCACCGCGCAGATGGAGGACTTCGCCGGGATCATGCGCCGGCTGTGGGCGGGCGAGATGATCCTCGGTCACGACGGACCCGCCGGCGTCGTGGCCCTACCTCAACCTCGACGGCATCGAGGGCCTCGACATCCCACTCGGGCTCGTGGCCTTCGGCCCGAACTCGCTTGCGCTCGGCGGCCGCGCGTTCGACCAGGTCGTGCTGCACACGTTCTTCACCGACGAGACGACCGCGCGCGTGCGTGCGAGACGGTGAAGGACGCGGCCGAGCAGGCCGGCCGCGATCCCGACGCGGTGAAGGTGTGGTCGTGCTTCGCCACCGTCGGCGACCACATCGCCCCCGACCTCCGGCTCAAGAAGACCGTCGGCCGCCTCGCCACCTACCTGCCAGGGCTACGGCGACCTGCTCGTGCGCACCAACGACTGGGACCCGGCGGTGCTCGAGCGGTTCCGGGCCGACGAGTTCGTTGCCAACTTCCAGGGCGCGATCGACGGCGTGGCCACCACCGAGCAGCTCGAGCACGTCGCCACGCTCATCCCCGACGAGTGGCTGGCCCCGATGGCGGCGGGCTCGCCCGAGCAGTGCGTCGCCGCGGTCCGCAACCAGTTCGACCTCGGGTGCGACGGCGTGATCATGCACGGCGCCACCCCCACCGAGCTGACCCCGGTCGTCGAGGCGTACGCGGCGGCGAATTGAGACGGTTGGTGTGATCAGTCGTTGACGTCGAGGACCTGCCCGGGCAGCGCTGCCGGTGAGCTCGCCGTCGCGCTGCACGGGCTCGCCGTTCGACGACGGTCGCGCGGTAGCCGCCCTCGGGGCGACGGAAGCGCATGGCGCCGCCCGGCAGGTCGGCGACGAACTCGTCGACGTCCCAGTGCAGCTCGTCGAGCGCGAACACCACGAGGTCGGCGGCGCGCCCCGGCGACGATGCCACGGTCGTGGAAGCCGAACGACGTCGGCCTGGCGGCCGGTGAGCTCGTGGATCGCCTGTTCCAGGGTGAAGTCGCCTCGTTCGCGCACGTGACGCGTGAGCAGCAGCGTGGTGTCGCCCGAGGCGCACAGCATCTGCACGTGCGCGCCCGCATCCGACGAGCTGATGACGACGTTGTCGTCGAGCAGACCGCCGCCACCTTGTCGGCGTCGTTGTTGGCGATGCCCCGCACGACGATGCCGGGCTAGCAGTCGTTGTCGAGCACGAGGTCGGCGAGCACGTCGGACGGGTGACCGCCGCGGGCGGCGACGACGTCGGCGAGCGACTTGCCGAGCCACTTCTCGTCGTCGGGGTTGTGCACCTCGACGATCCGCACGACGCTCGACCCGTGTGTTCGGGAACATCGACTTCGTCGATGTTGTCCCACTCGGTCCGGGCGACGGTGCGCCACTCGGGGTCGTCCAGCAGCGACCGCTTGGCGTCGGCGCCCTGCGCCTGGATCACCCGGTGCCAGCCCTCGACCATGGGCATGAACATCATGCTGCTGTCCCAGTTGATGCGGAAGTCGACGGTGCGCGGCGACAGCTGCGGGCCAGATCTGCACGCCCTGCGTCGCGGTACTGCTGGGTGAGGTCGAGCCACGTCGGTGCATGCGGGTGCTGCCGTCGGTGACGGCGAACCCGGTCCACGTCGAGCGGGATGTCCCGCTCGCCGCACAGCCCGGCGAGCCTGTCGCATCTCGACCTCGGGCTCCTCGCCGGTGAGGTCGGGCACGAACTCGACGAAGCCACGGCCGCGACGCGGCGATCACGTCGAGCAGCACGTCGAACTCGGCGTCGTCGGCGTTGCGTGACGGCACCGGGCGCCCTGGCGGTCCTCGTCGAAGAACGACGTCGACAGCCCGAACGCGCCCGCCGCATCGCGTCGTCGAGGATCGCGGCCATCGCCGCGCACTCTTCGGCGTGGCGGCGCGTTCCCACGCGTCGTCGCCCATCACGACGAGGCGCAGCGGCGAGTGACCCATGAGCGCGGCGATGTTGAGGCCGAGGCCGGCGTCGATGGCGTCGCGGTAGCCCACGTAGTCGTTCCACGTCCACGGCACGTAGTTGGTGAGGATGTCGGGGGGGACGTCCTCCACGAACGCGAACATGTCGGCGATGGGTCGCGTTGCTCGTCGTTCACGGGGAACAGCGACAGCGAGCAGTTGCCGACCATCGCGGTGGTGACGCCGTGCTGCGGTTGCGGGTCGCACGCGGGATCGAAGAACACGTACGGGTCGAGATGCGTGTGCAGGTCGAGGAAGCCCGGGTGCGACCACCGCGCCGGTGGCGTCGACCTCGTCTTCGCCGTCGGGGGCGAGGCCCGCGGCCGATCTCGGCGATGCGGCCGTCGCGGACACGGACGTCGGCGGTGAAGCTGGGGCCGCCGGTGCCGTCGACGACGGTGCCGCCCCGGACGAGGAGATCACGCAGGTTGGAAGTCATGGGCAAGTGGATAGCACACCGATGTTGGACACGGATGCGCCCTCCCTAGAAGGGCTCGGGTGATGGGAAGTCGAACGCGTCGACGTCCTTCTCCGTCGGGCGCGCCAACGATGAGTAGTTGCGAGCGACGAACCACCACTGACCGTCGATGCGGCGGAAGTGGTCGTGGTAGACGCCGTAGACCTGTGACCAGCGATGCTCGGCATGGTCCTGGCGCAGCTCACTCATGTACATACGGCCCACCGCCGCGTCCGGGTCGCCGTCATGGTTCAGGTACACCCGCGTGTTGAAGATCACGAACTCGAAGAACTCGAAACGGTCGACCGCCTCGCTCACGAAACCGCCGGAACCCGTCGCGGCTGTCGAACACGAGCGGATCGCGATCGCGGAGATCGATGACGATCGGAATGTCGGACACGAAAGATCTCGTCGAGCTCGCTCCAGGCCCGACGGGTCGCGATGTCGGCGTACGCGTGCTGCAACCGATTCACGGCGATGTAGTCGATGGTTTCTTGCGTCACTGCGGTCCATCTGACCCACCGTAGGTGGCATGCCCACTGACCGACGACCGCTGCACGATCGTCGAACACCGAGCCGACGATCCGGACACGCCGGTGATCGTGCTGGTGCACGGGGTGCTCGACTCCAGCCTGAGCTTCGACGGTGCGGTCGCCGAGCTCGTGCCCGACTTCACCGTCGTCACCTATGACCGCCGGGGCTGGGGCGATTCGCGGCGCGTCGACGCCGCCGAGACGCTCAGCGATCACGCCGATGACGTCTCGCCGCGATCGGCGAGCGGCGGGCGACGGTCGTCGCCCACAGCTTCGGTGGCGCGGTGGCGCTCCTCGCGGCGAGCCTGCGGCCCGACCTGGTAGCTGCGCTCGCGGTGTTCGAACCGACGCTCGCCTGGGCCGAGTGGTGGCCGGACCAGGAGACGATCCGCGACCAGGCGCAACATGTGCAGCACCACTTCCGGGCCGGGCATGGAGGGGCGCCCACGCCGAGTGCGGAGGAGAAGGCGGCCGATCAGGCACTGCTCGCCAACGAGTTGACGCTGGTGCGCGAGGCGCCGTTCTCGTTCGACGACGTCGGCGTCCCGCTCCTCATCGGGCGCAGCACGCTCACGACGCCGTGGCACGTCGACTCGGCCGGTCGGCTCGCCGAGTTGTTCGCCGCCGACCTCGTCGTCATCGAGGACGCTGGTCACACTGCGCACCGCACGCAGCCGAAGGCGTTCGCCGACTTCGCGCGCCGGGCCGTCGCGCTGGGACGGGCGACGACCTGATGCACATCGTCGAACACGAAAGCGCGGATCCCGACGCGCCGGTGATCGTGCTCGTGCATGGTCTCCTCGATTCGGGTGCGAGCTTCGACGGCGTGGTCGCCGAGCTCAGCCCGGAGTTCACGGTCGTCACGTACGACCGCAGAGGCTGGGGTCAGTCCCGCGAGGATGCGCCGCCGATGTCGCTCGCCGACCACGCGCAGCGACGCGCTCTCGATCATCGGTGCTCGCCGCGCCACGGTCGTCGGCCACAGCTACGGCGGCGCGGTCGGGTTGATGGCCGCGTTCCTCGCCCCCGAGCGGGTCGCGTCACTCGCCGTGTTCGAGCCGACCGTCACCTGGACCGACTGGTGGCCGGACTACGACACGATGATGGAACGATCCGCGGGACTGCAGCCGATGTTCCGGCGGTGGAGCGAAGGCGCGCCCCGCCGCACGCCCGAGGAGCGTGCCGCCGACGAGGCCTCGATGGCGCGCGACTTCTCGTTCGTGGCCGAGGCGCCGTTCGATCTCGCGGAACTGGCGGTGCCCCGCCTGGTGGGCGGCAGCGTCGACACCACGCCGTGGGACTACGAGTCCGGTGAACGGCTCGCGGAGATCCTCGACGCCGACCTCGTGCGCTTCGAGGATGCAGGGCACACGGCACACCGGACCCACCCGCGCGCGTTCGCCGAGTTCGCGCGGCGAACTGCTGCGCTCGCCCGCCGATAGCGCGCCCGCGTTGTTCGGTCTGACTACTTCGGTCCGAACCGCACGGCGCCGTCGATGCGGATGACCTCACCGTTGAGCATCACGTTGGTGCAGATGTGCTCGACGAGCGCGGCGTACTCGTCAGGGCGGCCCATGCGCTTCGGGAACGGCGTGAGCGACTCGAGGTGGTCGACCATCTCGGTCGGCATCATCGCGTAGGCCGGCGTCCTGAATGTGCCGGGTGCGATGGTGACGACTCGCACGCCGATGGCGGCGAGGTCACGCGCGAGGGGCAGCGTCAGCCCGATGATGCCTCCCTTGGCGGCGGAATACGCGGCCTGGCCGATCTGGCCTTCGATGCCGGCGATCGACGAGGTCATCACGATGACGCCGCGTTCGTTGTCGTCGAGCGGCTCTTCCTTCGCCATCTGAGCGGCGGCGAGACGGGCAACGTTGAACGTGCCGCTCAGGAAGGTCTTGATCGTGAACTCGAATCCCTCGAGCGACGCCGGCGACCCGTCCCGTCCCACGGTGCGCCCACCGGCGCCGGCCTTGCCGCCGCAGTTGACCGCCACCCGGAGTGGTCCACGGCTCGAGGCGACGCGCACGGTCTCCTCGACCTCTTCCGCCGACGTGACGTCGGTGCGGACGAACTCGGTGCCGCCGCCGAGCTCGGCGGCGATCGCCGTGCCGCGCTCCTCGTTGAGGTCGGCGATCACGACGTTGGCGCCGGCGGCGGCCAGCCGTCGGACGGTTCCCTCGCCGAGTCCAGACGCCCCGCCCGTGACGATTGCTCCCACTCCCTCGAGTTCCATGCGCTGTGCTTACCGCACCGGGCGGCCCGCAGGCGAAATTCGACAACGTGCAATTTGCGGTGGGGGCGCGCAGCCGCGACGCTCTAGGCGTCCGCACGACCATTCCTGGGGGACCCGCATGACGACCATCGACGGCCTGCGCTACATCGATTCCGACGGCCACATCCTCGAGCACCCGACCGCGATGCCCGACTACGCGCCTGCGGAGTACCGCGACCGGGTGTGGCACATCGAGACGGACCGGGACGGCGTCGAATGGCTGCACTACAACGGCACGGTCACCCCGTCGAACTTCATGTCGCTGGCCGGTACCGCGGGCTTCCCGGACGAGAAGGTCGAACAGGTGCGCAACGGCGAGATCCGGTACAGCGAGGTGCGCCCGGCCGCCCACAACGCCAAGGCTCGCCTCGTCGACATGGACACCGACGGGATCGACCTCGCGGTGCTGTACCCGACGTCGATGCTCGGACTGCAGTCCCTGGCCGACGAGGACTTCGCGCGCGTGCAGGCGCGCGCGTACAACGACTGGGCCTCGGATCACAGCCAGGAAGGTGAGGGTCGGCTGTTCTCGGCGGGCGCGGTGCCGCCGATGAACGACGAGGACGGCGTCGCCGCGGTGGCGGCCGAGATCCGCCGCGTCGCCGAGAAGCCGGGCATGGTCAGCGTGTTCCTCCGCCCGAACCCGTCGGTCGACGGGCGTCCGTTCAATGACAAGGTCTACGACCCGGTGTGGCAGGCCGCCGCCGACACCGGCCTCGTGCTGGCGTTTCATCCGTTCCTCGTGCCCGACCTCCCCGGCGCGTGTCGTGGTCTGAAGCTGGCACGTCCGTTCGCCGACTGGAGCTACGCGCCGTCCGAGGACGAGCCCGCCGGCGGGTGGGAGATGGGCAACATCCTCTTCACCCAGGCGATCGCCAACCCGGTCGACGTGATGCACTCGATCGCGTACATCACCGCAGGTGGTGTGTGCGAGCGGTTCCCGGACACCAAGTTCCTGTTCCTCGAGGCGAACGGCGGGTGGCTGGTGCCGTGGCTCGAGCGGCTCGACCACCACTCGAAGAAGTTCGAGCTGGGACGTGCCGTGGTTGAACATGCTCCCGTCGGAGTACTTCCGGCGGCAGTGCTGGATCAGCTTCGACCCCGACGAGTCGATGCTCGCGTTCACGGCCAACTCTCCGCTGTGTGGCGCGGATCGAATCGTGTGGGCGTCGGACTATCCGCACCCTGACGCCAAGTTCCCGGGGGTGACCGAGGAGCTCGCCGAGGCGCTCGAGCCGTTGAGCTTCGAACAGCAGAGCGTGATCACCAGCGAGAGCGCCCTCGCGCTCTACGGCATTGGCTGACGCGCGTCGGACCCGGCGCGTCGGGACTCGATCTCGACACCGTCGACAAGCTGCTGACGACCACTCGTGCGGTCCGGAAGCGCCTGGACCTGACGCGTCCGGTCGAGCTCGACGTGATCATGGAGTGCCTGCGCCTGGCGATCCAGGCGCCGACGGGCTCGAACCGCCAGACGTGGCGGTGGATCGTCGTCACCGATCCCAGCGTGCGGGCCCGACTCGGCGACCTGTATCTCGGCGCCGTGACCGACGCCGGCGTCACCCGCACGGCATCTCCAGTCGCCGAAACACCGCAGCAAGTGCGGATGATGGACTCGACACGCCACCTCACCGCGCACATCCACGAAGTGCCGGTGCTGGTCGTGCCGTGCATCGAGAACTCGGGCGGCGCGGCCGGTTGGGCGCCGTCGATCTACCCCGCGGTGTGGAGCTTCATGCTCGCGCTGCGCAGCCGCGGACTCGGCTCCGTGATCACGACCGTGCACCTGTACCGGCGCGCCGAGGCCGACGAGTTGCTCGGCGTGCCCGAGGGGTTCGTGCAGTCATGCCTTCTCCCGGTCGCGTACTACTCGGGGGATGATTTCAAACCGGCCGTGCGCCGTCCCGCCGAGGAGCTCACGTACCTCGACCGCTGGGGGACGCCGGTACCGTGATCGTCACCGGTTGAACGGAGGGAACGAGTGGACGTCCGCAGCATCGTCGACGTGAAGCCCGAGGTCGAGCACAACGGGACCGTCCCGGTCTGGTATCTCGTGCACCCGCGCGAGATGAAGCAGATCACCGACGGCGGCTTCCTCGAGTTGATCAACGAGTTCGAGGTTGCCGCCGGGGGCGCGGTCTTCCCGCACGAGCACCCGACGCACGAGTGGTACTTCGTGATGTCAGGACGCGGCGTGATGATCGTCGGCGATGAGGAACGTCCGGTGGGTCCGGGTGACCTCGTGTACATCCCGCCGGATGTCGTCCACAGCTTGCGTCCGACGGGTGGTGGCGCGATCCACTGCTTCTGCTTCGCGGTCGGCGTCAAGGGCGCGGGGGAGATCGACTACACGTCGCACTGAGATCGCTGACCGCTGCCTAGCCGGACCGATTGCCCGACGGGGACCATTCACGCGGGACGTCGTAGCGCTCGGTGTACGGCGCGAACTGCTCGGCCAGCTCGTCGACGTCGAGGCCGAACTCGGCGAGGTCGTATTCGTGCGTGCCGAATTGTCCCTTCGGGTGCGCGGCGACGTAGGCGGTGATCGCTGCGGCGCCGGCGTCGTCGAGTTCGTCACCACACGCTCGGTAGATCGACGCGACGGTGTCCACCGGATGCTGCACGAGGTCGAGGTAGTGCACGTCGACGATCGGATGCTCGGCATGGGAGTCCCGGAAGGTGTCGATGCGCCTGACCGATTCCGCGAGCATCGCGGGCCAGTGTTCGCCGATGTACGCGCGGTGGTCGACGTCGCTGAACGTCGACGACAGCGTGTTGATGAGGCTGCAGACCGACGCGGTGAGCACGACCGGGTCGCGGTGAAGCAACACCAGCCTGGCGTCGGGATACACCGCGGTGAGATGCTCGAGCGCGATCGCGTGGTGCGGGCTCTTGAGTGTCCAGCGTCCGCGCACACCGCCGCTCTGGAGCACCTGGAGCACCGTGTGGTGGTACTCGTACGCCGAGCGCTGGTCGGTGCCGAGCAACCACCGGCTGTAGCCCGGCACGTTCGCGATCGCTTCGTGGGTCAGGCTCTTGAAGTCCTGACTCATCACCGTGATGCATTCGGTGGCCTCGTCGGCCTGTTCGTGGTGCACGACGTCGACCATCGGGTTGAGTTGCGACAGCATCGCGTTGCCCGCGTGCACCGCGTCGACCCGCGGGCCCGCACGGTGGTTTTCGGTGGTTGGCGGGGGCACGCTGTCACCCGCCTCCCACATGAGCAGGCCCCGGTTGCGCGGATCCTGATCGAACAGGCGGCTCAGGAGGGTGGTACCGGCTCGGAACATCCCGATCACCACGATGGGCGCCTCGATGCGCTCGCCCTTCACCTCGGGGTGCTGGGCAATCCAATCGAATACTCGCAACCGATTGGTCAGCGATCCGACCAACATGCCGGGAAGTGCGGCATCGCCGACCTCGCTGAGCTGCGCCTCGGCAGTGAGTGACTCGCAGAGCACGCCGAGTCCCTCACGGAAGCTGTCGGGGCCGAAGTCGTCGAGCCCGGTTGCGGCGCGGGCGTCGGCGATCAGTGCGTCGGGGTTGAGCGCCGACATGGCGCTAGACCTGCAACTGCACGTTCACGACGGTGCGGCCGGTCGTCTTCCGCTGGTCGTGGTCGTCGAGCGCGGCCGCGACCTCGTCCATCGCGATGACCCGGCCGATCACGGGACGGATTGCGCCGGCGGTCACGAGCTCGCACAACGCCGCGTGCACCTCCCGCCCGGTCGACTGCGGAAAGGTGTTGATGCCGAAGCGGCGGAACTCGAGCGGCATCTCGTTGTATCCCATCATCACGCCCATGATCGTGATGTTGCCCATCGACACCTTGCGCAACGGTCGACCGGTCAGGCCCGACTCCGGGTCGTCGTTGAAGCCGACGGGCACGTAGCGACCTTCACGCGCCATGCACGTCCAGATGGTCTCGGTGCCTTCGCCGCCGATCATGTCGACGGCGACGTCGGCGCCGCGGGTGTCGGTGAGTGCCATCACGCGGTCGAACACGTCCTCCGAGAGATGGTCGACCGGTTCCGCGCCGAGATCTCGGCACACCTGGCCCTTCTCGGGACCGCCCGCGATCGCGATCACGTTCGCACCGGCGGCCGTGCCCAGTTGGATCATCGCGGTGCCGAGTGCGCTGGCGCCGCCGACGACGAGCAGGGTCTCTCCCTGCTGCAGGCGCGCGCGCTTGTGGACGGCGAGGTATCCGGTGTGGAAGGGGAGCGTGAACGCGGCGGCTTCCACGTCGTCGAGCTCTGCCGGTGCATCGAACACACCGCCGACCGTCGCCAGCGTGTAGTCGGCGACGCCGCCGAACGACTGGTTGGTCGTCGCAACGACCCGGCGACCGATCCATTCCTCGGCGCCGGCGCCGGCCGACTCCACCACGCCGCAGACGTCCATGCCGATGGTGAAGGGCACCTGGCCCATCACGCTGGCGACCGTGCCCCGGCACCGCGCGATGTCGCCGAAGTTCAACGACGCCGCCGAGACCTTGATCAGCACTTCGCCGGGTCCTGCCTCGGGGACGGGGATGTCCTGGAGTTCGAGAGCTTCCAGGGGGGCGGCGTGTTGTACGACTCGAACTGCTCGCATCCCGGGGACCGTAGCCCTCAGCCTGCGACGGTGAAGAGGAAGCAGCCGCCGGGGGCGCCGCCACCGTTGCTCACGACGGCCGTCTCGGCGTGCTTCACCTGGCGTTCGCCCGCGTCGCCGCGCAACTGCGTGACCGCCTCGTGGACGAAGCCGTAGCCGTGGAGGCGCCCCGACGAGAGCTGGCCGCCGTGGGTGTTGAGGGGGAGGATGCCGTCGCGGGCGATGTTCTTCCCGCCGTCGAGAAAGTCCTTCGCCTCGCCCGCGTCCGCAGAACCCGAGCGCTTCGAGCCACGAGAGGCAGTTGAACGAGAAGCCGTCGTACAGGAGCGCGAGGTCGATGTCGGCCGGCTTGAGCGACGTGCGGGTCCAGAGGTGGCCGCCGGGACCGGTGACCAGGGGTTCATGATCGAGCACGCCCTGGTCCCAGCTCATGCGCTCGCTCACCTGCGTACCCGACCGCCTCGAGGTGCACCGGCTTCTGCTTCAGGTCGCCGGCGAGGTCCTTGCGCGACACGATCACCGCGACTGCGCCGTCGCACGGCACGTCGCAGTCGTAGAGCCCGAACGGCGTCGTGATCATGCGCGCGTTCATGTAGTCGTCCATCGTGAGCGGTTCCTTGTAGATCGCCCATGGCGTGAGCGCCGCGTTCTGGCGTGCGTTGAGGGCGATCCAGCCGAGTGTCTCTTTCGTGGTGCCGTACCGGTCGAAGTGCGCGGACGCGTTCATCGCGATCCAATTCCCGGCCGATTGCGCGCCGTAGGGGAAGCGCCACTGCATGTCACCGCCGACCCTGGGCGCACTGTTCAAGCCCATCATGTTGCTCGAGGATCGCCCGAACTCTTCGCGTTGCATCTGCGCGAACGTCGACTCCCACACCGTGCGGAAGCACAACACGTGGTTGCACAAGCCACCCGCCACCGCCAACATCGCCGCGATCACCGAACCGGCCTGGCCCGGCAACTCGAGCCCACTGTTGATCCACGACGGGCGCAACCGCAGGATCTCCTCGAGCGCGGTGATGCCGCCCTCCGACATGCCGACGCCGACTCCAGGCCCCGGGTAGGTCGACATCCCGTCGATGTCCTCGGGCTTCAGGCCCGCGTCCGCGATCGCCTGCTTGGCGGCCGCGACCGTCAGCACCAGCGGTTCGACCATCAGGCGCCGTCCGACCTGCGACATGCCGATGCCGGTGATCGCGACCTTGTCCTCGAACTTGTCCGCATTCCGCGGCATCGGGCGGAAGTCGTGGATCTTCGGGTCCTCGGCGGGAAACGGTCCCTTCTCGGTGTCACCGGTCGGCTCGAACAGCGGGATCCAGACGTCGTCGTCGTGCTCGAACACGACCTGCACCTTCATGCCGACGTAGACGTCGCCGGGCTCGCAGTTGACGATGTTGGTGGTGAGGCGGACGCGGTCGTCCTCTTCGATGGCGACGATGGCGATCACGTAGGGCGGAGGGAAGCTGGGCATCCAGGTGTGCTCGTTGATGGTGAAGCCGGCCACCACGGCCCTGCCCGACACCTCGGCGGGTGCCCATTCGGTCGAGTGGCAGTAGGCGCACACCGGCACGGGCGGGTGGCGGAGCTCGCCGCACGCCGAGCAGCGCTGGAACCGGAGCTTGCCGTCCTCGCCCGACTTCCAGAAGAACTCGTTGTTGTCGCTGATCTGCGGCAGCATGCGCCCGCTCGACTCGGCCACGGATTCACTCCTCCTTCTCGCCCACGAACGCGAGGTCCACTACATTCCGACGTTAATGCCTGCACAGTTGAAGCCAACCGGGGGACTCGAAGGGTGTGGGGTCCTCGTCACCGGCGGCGGCACCGGGATCGGCGCCGCGTGCGCCAAGGTCGCGGCGGCCGACGGCGCCGCCGTCACCATCTGCGGTCGCACGGAAGCGTCGCTCGCCGCGTCGGCGGAGAAGATCGCGGCGGCGGCCGAGCACGGCGGGAGTGTCCGCTACGTGGTCGGCGACGTCACCGACGAAGGCGACGTCCAACGGATCATGGCGGACGCGACGGCGCCGACCGGCACGCTCGACGGCGTCGTCGCCAATGCCGGTGGCGGCGGCGGGCTGGCGCCGCTCGCCATGCAGAGCGTCGAGGACTTCGAGCGGGTGATGCGGCTCAATGCCACCGGCACGTTCCTCACCGCCAAGCACTCGATCCCGATGCTCATCGAGTCGAAGGGTTCGTTCGTCGGCATGTCGTCGTTCGCGGGCGCGACGACCCACCGCTACTTCACCGGGTACACCGCCGGGAAGGGCGCGCTCGAGCAGGTGGTGCGCAACGCGGCCGACGAGTACGGCGCGCTCGGTGTGCGCTTCAACGCGGTACGACCGGGCTTCATCACCACCGAGATCATGGAAGGCATCTCCCGCGAGGGTTCGACGTACGCCAGCTACATGGCGAACACGCCCCTCGGTGATGTCGGCGCGCCCGAAGACGTCGCCAACGTGGTGCGCTTCTTCCTCGGCCCGGAGTCGCGGTGGGTCACCGGGCAGATCGTCAACATCGACGGCGGCAACTCGCTCCGCAGCGGTCCCGACTACGGCGAACTCGTGGTGATGATGCACGGGCCTGACGCCATCCCGGGTGCTGCGGGCTGAATCAGCGCAGTTCGAGCGTCATCGTCACCGTGTGATCAGCGTGTACGGCGGCGAGGTCGACACCTTCGTCATGTGGTGTGCCGGTCAACCAGAACGGATGGTTGGCGAAGTGCGGCGCACGCGCGCGGTAGGAGACCACGTGGAAGTCGCGGTCGCTCCGTCGACGCCGCGAGCTCGGAGAGAAGGATCGCGGTGAGTGGCCCGTGGACGACGAGATCGGGGTATCCCTCGATGTCGGTGGCGTACGGGCGGTCGTAGTGGATGCGGTGCGCGTTCGCGGTGACGGCCGAGAACCGGAACAGCAGCACCGGGTCGGCCACCAGCTGCTCGACCCAGGGCGCTTCCGGTGCATCGTCACGGTCGGGGCCGGGCGGGGCTGCGGCCGAAGCCTCGCGGAACACCAGGTCCTGCTCCTCGTCGACGCAGACCTGGTCGTCCTGGCTGATCATGTGGCCGACGGTGACCAGCCAGAACCGTCCGCTCCCGCCGTCCTTCGGTTCGGCCCGCACGATGCGGGACGACCGTGCCGCTTCCGTGTCGAGTCGTAGCGGACCGCTCGACGTCGGACCCGTCCACCCACCCACATGCGCTGTGGGAACCCGTCCATCTCCGGTCGCCGTCGGGGGTGTCCGTCGCGCCCGAGCTGCGCGGTCGGCACGAGCGGCAGGAAGCACGCCCAGTGCCACAAGTGGGGGAGCGTGCCGTCATCGAGCGCGGCCGGATCGGCGTCGATGCACGCCGCCAGCCGGGCCGCGTGCTCGCGGGAGATCGCGCCGTGGGCCCGTTCGTCGAAGCCGGTGTCGGCGAGCGTCGGTTCCTTCCTCTCCGGGATACCCGGCTCGCTCACAAGGACGACCCGATCGGCACCGCGCTCGCGACGATGCCTTCGTCGTGGAGACGGCCGACCTCGACGGCGGAAAGCCCGAGCACTGCTTCGAGCACTTCGTCGGTGTGCGTGCCGAGCAGCGGTGCCGGTGCAGGGGGGAACGGTGGTGTGGAGGGAAAGCGCAATGGCGACGCGGGTGTGAGCAGGGGGCCGATGCCGGGATGGTCGACCTCGCCGAACACCGGATTCGCCGATGACGCCCGCCAATCGTCGTCGAGCAATTGCGTGAACGTCTGGTACGGGCCCCAGCAGACGCCGTGTTCGTCGAGCGCGGCGCGGACGTCGTCGAGCGTCCGGACCTCGAACCACGGCTTGAGCAGTGCGGCGATGCCGTCACGCGCGCGGTAGCGGTCTTCTTCCTTCCGGAAGTCGGCGCCGAAGGCGCGCTCCATGGGGGGCAGGTGCTCCTCGATACCGGTGGCGCGCACGAGCGTGTGCCACTGGTTGAGGCTGATGGCGACGACCATGACCCGTCGTCCGTCGCTCGTCGCGAAGTCGCGCCCGAACGCGCCGTACATGTCGTTGCCGAGCGGTGGGCGGTTCTCGTGGGTGACCTGCGCCTGGGCGAGGAACCCGAGGTTCGCCACCATGGTGAACGCGACGTCGGCGAGGGAGAGCTTCACCAGCTGTCCCTCACCCGTCGTACGACGATGGCGTTCGGCGGCGAGCACGCCGATCACCGCGTTGAGACCGGTGGCGATGTCCCACGCGGGGAGCGCGTTGTTCACCGGGAACAACGAACCGACGGGGCCGGTGGCAGACGCGATACCCGACGCCGCGTTGACCGTGTAGTCGACCGCAGTGGACTCGTCGGGATTGCCCACGATGTTGAGGTACACGAGGTCGGGACGGCGCTCGCGGAGGCGGGCGTCGGCGAGCCAGCCCGACTCCGGGAAGTTCGACAGGAAGATGCCGGCATCCTCGCCGGGCGCGGTGATGAGCGTGGTCGCCAGCTCCCGCCCCTCGGGCTTCGAGAGGTTGATCGCGATCGACCGCTTGCCTTTGTTGAGACCGGCCCAATAGAGGCTCACGCCTTCCTCGGTGACCGGCCACCGCCGGTAGTCGAGGCCGCCGCCGATGGTGTCGAAGCGGATCACGTCGGCGCCGAGTTGGGCCAGGGTCAGGCCCCCGAGCGGCGCGGCGACGAACGCCGATCCTTCGACCACCCGAAGTCCCGAGAGCAGCTCCATGTGGGACACGATATGGTGCGACGCGATGGACAAGGTGCTGTTCCTCTTCCACCGCAAGGACGGGCTCACCCGCCAGGAGTTCCGTGACCACTACCTCGACGTGCACGCGCAGCTCGGGTTGCGCTTGACGGTCACCATGGCGGGCTACACCGTGAACCTGGTCGACACCGAAGGTGCGGCAACGCCGGACGCCATCACCGAGGTCTGGACCGAGTCGATGGCCGACTTCTTCGACCCGGCCAAGTCGTTCGCCACTCCTGACGACGCGCAGACCTTGATGACCGATCACGATTCCTTCATCGGGCCCTACGACACGTACCAGGTCGAAGAGCGTGTGCTCCGGGGGAGTGCGCCGGTGCCCGACGGTGTGAAGCGCATTGCGTGCTACCTCGAGGGTGAGAGCGTGCCGGAGCCCGGGCCCGGCGTGACCGACGTGCTCGAACACCGGGTGGTGCAGGTGCTCAACCCGGGCGCACCCGCGTACGCGACCATCGTGTCGACGTGGGCACCGACCGCGGATGCGCTGGGTGCGTCGACCGGCGTGGCCTACGACGTGCACGAGTACCGCAGGAAGCTCGTCGACGCCTGAGCTGAATGACCGAATCTGCGATCGTCGCCGACGGCCTGGTGAAGTGCTTCGGCGACGTCGAAGCCGTGAAAGGTGTGTCGTTCGTCGTTCCCGAGGGTCGGGTCCTCGGCCTGCTCGGTCCGAACGGCGCCGGCAAGACCACGGTTGTTCGCATGCTGACCACCCTGGCCCGACCTGACGGGGGCAGCGCCTCGGTGCTCGGGATCGACGTGCGCAAGGACCCCCGAGCGCGTGCGAGCGTCGATCGGCCTGGCCGGACAGTACGCGGCGATCGACGAGAACCTCACCGGTCGGGAGAACCTGGCCCTCGTGGGCAAGCTCACTCACATGTCAGGCGCGGCGATCGACGACCGCGCCGTCGAGCTGCTCGAACGGTTCGCGTTGAGCCACGCCGCCGACCGCATTGCGCGCACGTATTCGGGCGGCATGCGCCGCCGGCTCGACCTCGCCGCCGCGTTGGTGCATCAACCTCCGGTGTTGTTCCTCGACGAACCGACGACCGGCCTCGATCCTCAGGGTCGCAACGAGTTGTGGACCGTGATCAAAGACCTCGTCGAAGGCGGGACGACCGTGCTGCTGACGACGCAGTACCTCGAGGAAGCCGACGAGCTCGCTGACAACATCGTGGTGATCGACCACGGATCGGTGATCGCCGAGGGCAGTGCCACCGAGCTGAAGGAACGGCTGGGCGCGACGGTGATCGAGATCGTGCTCCGGACCGACGATGCGACCGCACGCGCCGCCGAGTTGCTGGTCCCGCTCGGCGGTGTCTCACGTGACGGCAAGCTGGTGCGTGTGAGCGTCCCCGGTGCGGACGGTCCGCGCGCCATGCTCGAAGCGGTGCGCGTGCTCGACGCCGAGCACCTCGATCCCACCACGTTGGTGCTGCGGGAACCGACGCTCGACGACGTGTTCCTCGAACTCACGGGACACACCACAGTTGAAGACAAGACAGGAGCCGACACATGACGGCAGTAGCGCTCCAGCCCCGCACGAACCGCGCGCCGACACGGTGGGCGACGCGGTGACGATGATGTGGCGCAACCTCCTGAACATCCGGCGCAACCCGCAGCTGCTCGTGTTCGCGACCATCCAGCCCGTGATCTTCGTGGTGATGTTCCGCTACGTGTTCGGCGGTGCGATCCAGGGCAGCCTGCCGGCCGGACAGACGTACGTGAACTACCTCATGCCCGGGATCTTCGTGCAGACGATCGTGTTCGGTGCGCTGACGACCGGCGTCGGGCTCGCCGACGACCTCCACAAGGGCCTCATCGACCGGTTCCGATCGCTGCCGATGGCCCGTTCGGCCGTGCTCGTCGGGCGCACCCTGGCCGACTTCGTGCGCAACTTCTTCGTGGTCATCTTGATGTGCATCGTCGGCTTCATGGTCGGGTGGACGATCGGCACCAACGTGTGGGGTCTCCTCGGCGCGGTCGGGATCATCCTCGCGTTCTCGTACTCGCTGTGTTGGGTCTTCGCCATCGTCGGACTGTCGGTGAAGGACGGCGAGACGGCACAGGCGGTGTCGTTCCCGATCCTGGCGCCTTTGGTGTTCGCCTCGTCCGCCTTCGTGCCGGTCGCGACCATGCCGTCGTGGTTGCAGGGCTGGGCCGAGCAACCAGCCGGTCTCGGTGGTCGTGGACGCGGCCCGTCGACTCACCGTCGGGGGCCCCGCCGCCCATGCGGTCGTCAAGGCGATCATCTGGATCGTGGCCATCGTCGCGGTCGTGCGCGCCGATCGCGGTCGCCCGCTACCGCAAGGTCACGTAAGGGATCAATACAGCGGGGACCACGCCGCGGTGCGCAAGAGCCGGCTTTTCCACTGGTCCCGGAACGCGAGGGCGTCGTACATGTAGGTGCCGGGGACGCGTCGTTCGATCGGCAAGTCGGTGGTGATCAGGTGCGCCACGGTCTGCGGATCGGGGATGTACTGCCACAGGATCGCTTCCCGTCGCAGATGTGATCCGTGCGCGATCTGGAAGCACGCCTGGATGTCGATGGGAATCGCGCGCATGTCGTCGGCGTACGCGAGCAGTGGTTGCCGGTAGATGTCGTCCCACGCCTTGATGTAGTCGTCGAGCGGCGACGTCGGCCAACCGGTGTCCTCCATGAACAGGTGCAGCTCGTGCTCGCGCCCATCGGTCGGGACAGTTGCGAAGTCGACTTCCTGGATGGGTGACCAGTCGACGGGGAGCAGCGTCTTGGCGGTGACGTCGTGGCGGTAGCCGTCGACTTCGCGGATCCAGTCTCGGAGGTCGCCGGCCTGGATGCGCCGGTTCAGCCGTTCCCACGCCGCGCCGTCACGTACGCCGGTGATCGTGACCACGTTGTACGACGCCCCGCTCCCGTGGGCGTGGTTCATGTACCAGAGCAGGCGGGCGTCGTCACCCTCCGCCAGCGTGGGCATCCAGCCCTCGCGGAACGCGGTCTCGAACTCATCTTCGTTGGCGCCCGCGACCTGGTGGACTTCGTGGACGAACAGCATCAGACGGCGTCCTCTCCCGCGCCGCCCGGGAACGGGGACCACGTTGCGGTGCGAAGCAGCTGGCTCTCCCAACGGTCGCGCAGCTGGAGCGCGTCGTGCATCCAGGTGCCCGGTGCCCGCATCTCCGCGGGGATGTCGGTGGTGAGCAGACCGAGCAAGCGGTCGGGATCGAGGATCCGTTGCATCAGGACCACCTCGCGTCGCAGGTGTGAGCCGAACGCCGGTTGGAAGCCGGCTTCGATCTCGAGGAACCGCGGCGCCCCCGAGTTCGCGGTGCACCAACGACTTCGCGTACACGCTGCCGGACGCATCGACGTAGTCCAGGAACCGGTCTTCGAACGGCCACATCGTGTCTTCCATGTAGACGACCGGCTCGTGCTCGACACCGTCTGCGGGCACCGACATGAGGTCGAGATCGACCATCGGGGACCACGGGAGTGGTACGAGTACCTTCCCGGTCACGTCGTGGCGGTACGTGTCGAGGTCGCGCATCCAGTCCTGGAGGTCGCCGCGCTGGATGCGCAACGCCAGTCGTTCCCACGCCGCGCCGTCACGCACGGCGGTGATGGTCACGACGCGATACGACCATCCGCTGCCGTGGGCGAGATTGAGGTACCAGAGCAGGCGGGCGTCGTCACCTTCCGCAAGTGTGGGCATCCACCCGTCGCGGAACGCGGCCTCGAACGCGTCCTCGTGGTACCCGGCGACGAGGTGGGTCTCGTGGAGGTAGAGCACGGCTGCATCCTCGCCGATGTCCGCGTCAGGCGCCAGACGACTCCCAACGGTGTCGTCGCTCGACCGAGCAGACCGCCACGTCGTACTCGAGGTAGAACTCGTCGCGACCGCGCTGCTGTGCGCTGCGGTGCTGTTCGTCGTCGCGCCACGCCGCTTCGGCATCCGCAGAGGCGAACGTCACCAGTGCGAGCCGTTCGCCATCGGCCGCCGCGAACATCTTGAACTCGACGAATCCTGCGAAGCGGCGCGCTCGTTGCTCGAGTTCGTCGGCGAGGCGCTGGTAGCGGTCAGAATCATCGCTACGGAGCCGCGACCGGAACACCGTGATGCTCTGCTTGCCCATGCTGCACAGTGTCGCGCCCGCAGAGCCGCGAACGGTGCAGTATTGGGTCATGATGCAGCGTGCTCCCGACGCGCTGCTCAGTGCCCGTTGAGGATCTCGTCGTCGTGCTCGCCGATGTGCGGTGCGCGCCGCGAGATCGCCCACGGCGAGGACGGCATCAGGTACGGCGCGCCCGGGTACCGGAACGACCGGCCGAGATCCTCGTGCTCGACATCCACCTGGAAGCCCCGCGCCACGAAGTGCTCCGATTCGAACGCCTCTTCCGGTGATGCCACCACGCCACAGGCAAGGCCGCGGGTCTGGCCACCCCGGAAGAATTCCTCGGCGGTGATCCGCTCGGCGATGTACATGAGTGCTTCGCGGCCCGCGCCGAACATCGCCGAGCACAGCTCGTCGGTGGCGAGCTCGGTGATGGTGACGCCGCCGCGCTCGATCGCGAGGTCGAGCAGCACCGTGTCCTCGAAGCCCTCGCGGTACCCGAGCTCGTCGATCCACGCGACGAGCGCGGCAAAGTCGCGCTCGCTGCGCGGTGGGAAGCCGGTCGTCACGTACCGACCGTCGGCGCAGAGCATCTGACTGGGCATGCTGATCGTGGTCAGCGCGTGGCGACCGGTCTGGCGCAGGACCGTACCCTGCGCCACCAACCACTCGTAGCTGCCCGCTTCGGTGGTGACGTTGGCGGCCGCGTGCATACTCACGTCGACGTGTTGTCCCCGTCCGGTCACCTCGCGCGCGAGCACCGCGGTGCAGCGCGCCCAAGACCGCGAACGTGCTGCCGATGTGGAATGCCTGGTTGCCGCCACCGCGGACCGGGGGCAACGAGTGGTCGTCGTACCCGCAGCTCCACACCGGGCCCCCGCCGGCAAGGATGGTGAGGTCGGTGGCCGGCTCGTGGGCGCGCGTGCCGGTGCGGCCGAACGGCGTGACCGACACCCAGATCAGCGCGTCGTGCTCGGCGCGGAGATCGACGTGGTCGACGCCCCGCGCGGCCAGCGAGTCCGGCGGTTCACCCTCGAGCACGATGTCGGCCGCGGCGCGAGCACGCGGAACCGCTCGGCGCCGTCGGCGGTGTCCAGGTCGAGCACGACCCCCCGCTTCGACGTGTTGTAGTGCCACCACCAGAGACTGCGCTCAGGATCTTCGACGTCGTCCGACGAACGGCCCGTAGGCGCGGCTTGGATGCCCGCCCGGTGGCTCGATCACGATGACGTCCGCGCCGAGGTCGCCCAGCATCTTGCCGGCGAACGCGGCGTGCTCCGACGCCAGCTCGACGACGCGGATTCCTTCGAGTGGCCCGGTCACGTGACCCCGTCCTGGGCGAGTTGTTCGATTGCGGCGTCATCGAGCCCGAGGATCTCCGACAGCACGCGGCGAGTGTGCTCGCCCAGGCAGGGCGTACCGCGCTCGATCGACCAGTCGGTCTCCGACAGGTGCACCGGGATGCCGTCCACCCGGACGTCACCCATCTCCCGGTGGTGGACCGTCGGCCAGAGCCCCCATTCGTCGGTGGCCGGATCGTGGTCGATGCGGTCTGCGGGTCGCGCCACCGCAACCGCGGGGATGCCTGCGGCGCGCAGGGACTCAGCCGTGACGAAGCGGTCGCGGGTCGCGGTCCACGCGCCCAGCTGTTGGTCGAGCGTGTCCTGCTTCGCCAGGCGCTGAGCCAGCGTGTCGTCGCGGGCCGCGGTGGCCCACGGCTCGTCGATCACCGCGGTGAGGTTGGCCCAGTCGGTGTCGTCCCGACACGCGATCGCGATCCAGTTGTCGTCGCCCGCGGCAGGGAAGATGCCGTGCGGCGCGTGTGCGGGGGCGTGGCTGCGGTTGGAGTCGGGCTGGCCCTCCCGGCGCAGCGGGCGTCCGTTGACGGTGTAGTCGAGCAGGTCAGGACCCACGAGCGTCGTGCCCGACTCGGCGCACGCCATGTCGATCCACTGACCCTCGCCGGTCCGGTTGCGATGGATCAGGCCGGCGAGGATGGCGACCGCCATCGTGTTGGCGCCCATGTGATCCATGTAGGAGAAACCCCAGCCCGCCGGAGGCTGGCCCGCGAGGCCGGAGCTGAACGTGAGTCCGGACACCGCCTGCACGATCGGGCCCCACGTCTTGAACGCGGAGTTCGGGCCCGCACGCGCCGAACCCGCAGTTCGACACGTAGACGATGTCCGGCTTGATCGCGCGCAGTTCGTCGTAGGAGAAGCCCATGCGGGCGAGGACGCCGGCGGCGAAGTTCTCGGTGACCACGTCGGAGACGGCGACGAGGTCACGCAACAACTGCTTGCCCCGCTCCTCGCGCAGGTTGATGGTGATGCCGAGCTTCTCGATGTTGTGGTTGTTGAACCCGCCGCCCAGGTCGATGCCGCGCCGCTCGTCGACGAACGGGGGCGCGCCGCGCACGATGTCCCACGACCCTTGGCGCACAGGGTCTTCGACGCGGATCACCTGCGCGCCGAACGCGGCGAGAAAGCGGGTGGCCCCGGCGCCGGCCAGTTGTCCGCTGAGGTCGCAGATCCGGATGTGCGACAGCGCGCCCACTCAGGTCGTTGCCTCGCGGATCTTGCGCAACACGGTGTCGGGATCGAGCGGCTGGTCCAGCACGGTGATCCCGTGCTGTGCGAGCGCGTCCGCAACCGCGTTGAACACCGCGGCCGGCGCACCGATCGCGCCGCCCTCGCCGACGCCCTTGTAACCCCCGACGGTCGACGCGGGCGACTCGATGTGGAAGGTCTCGATCAGCGGGATCTCGTGCGCAGTCGGTACGAGGTAGTCCATGAACGTCGAGGCCAGGGGGTTGCCGTCGCGGTCGTAGACGTTGTGCTCGTAGAGCACGCCGCCGATCCCCTGGGCGACACCGCCGTGGACCTGCCCCTCGACGATGTTCGGGTTGATCATCCGTCCGCAGTCTTCCGACACGACGAAGCGCAACACCTCGACCTTGCCGGTGGCGGGGTCGATCTCCACCGTGGCGGCGTGGGTCGCGTTCGACCACATCGTGGCCGGGGCCATGGAGCGGTGGACCACGTCGAGCATCGCGTCGAGCTCGGGCGGCAGGGTCGCGGACTGCTGGTACGCCGCGTTCGCCACCTGCTGCACCGGCACCGACTTCGTCGGGGTTCCCTGCACCGAGACCACGCCGTCGGCGACCTCGAGGTCTTCGGGCGCCGCCTCCAGCAAGTGCGCGGCGATGGCGACGACCTTCTCGCGGAGCATGAGTGACGCTTCGGTCACGGCCTGGCCGATCATGGGCCCGCTGCGGCTGCCACCGGTGCCGGGGCCGAACGGTGTGCTGTCGGTGTCGCCCTGGCGAACGGTGACGTCGTCGAACGAGACGCCGAGGTTCTCAGCCACGAGCTGCGCGGTCGTCGTCTCGAGCCCCTGGCCGTGCGCGCCCGACCCGATGAACACGTCGACGCGCCCGTCGGGGTGCATGCGGACCTGCGCGGGCTCGTTGGCGTACGCGGCGACACCGGGCTGCGGCTCGACGTAGACCGCGACACCGATCCCCAGGTAGCGCCCCTCGGCGGTGGCGCGGGCCTGTTCGGCGCGGAACGCGTCGTACCCGATCTCGGCGGCGGCCTGCTCGAGCGTCTCCTCGGGGGTGACGTTCTCGATGACCATGCCGCCGGGCGACGCGTACGGCTGATCGGTACGGTGGATGATGTTGCGGCGCCGGAACTCGAGCGGGTCGAGTCCGATCTGGCGCGCGGTGTAGTCGACGAGTTCCTCGCGCGCGGTGGTCTCCATCATCCACGGCCCGCGGTAGGACGCCGAGCCACAGGTGTTGGTGTAGATCGCGGTGCTCTCCCACCCGAGGTGCGGGACGCGGTAGGCGCCGGTGAACAGCATCCCCACCAACGGGCCGGCCGATCCACCCGGCATGGGGTACGCGCCCGCGTCGTCGAAGTGCTTGACCTCGGCCGCGACGATGATGCCGTCCTCGTCGACCGCCAGCGTCGCGTCGCACCGCTCCTGGCGCGCGTGCGCCGACGCGATGAGGTTCTCGCGCCGGTCCTCGCTCCACTTGATCGTGGCACCCAACTCGTGGGCGGCCAGCGCGATGACGATCTCCTCACGCCCGACGAACGACTTCAGGCCGAAGCCACCACCGACGTCGCCGATGCGCACGCGGATCTGGTTCTCGGGCACGCCCGTGGCCCGGGAACACACGAGGCGGACCTCGTGCGGGTTCTGGCTCGACATCCACACGTCGAGGCGCTGGTCGAACGGCTCCCAGTGCACCACGATGCCGCGGCATTCCATGGGGATCATCGAGTAGCGGTGCTGCACGAAGCTCTGGGACACGACGTGGGCCGCGGACTCGAGCACGGCGCGTCCGTCGTCGGACATCGGCACCGCCATCTGCATCACCACATTGCCCGGACGGTTCGGGTGGACGTCGTTCCCGTCGCCGGCCAGGGCGGTCTCGTAGTCGAGCACCGGGTCGAGCGCGTCGTCGTAGTCGATCTCGATCAGTTCGGCCGCGTCCTCGGCGAGGTAGCGGTTGCGGGCGATGATCAGTGCGACGGGATCGCCCACGAAGCGCACGTCGCCAACCGAGAGCGGGTACATCGGCGACATGAAGTCTTCGGCACCGACGAACATCGACGGGTACATCGTGCCGACGACCTTGTGGTTGAGGTCGTCGCCGGTGAAGACCGCGACCACACCCTCGGCGCCGCGCGCGGCGGACACGTCGACGCGGATCTTGGCCCGGGCGACGTCGCTGCGCACGAAATGGGCGTGCAGCAGGTTCGGCAGTGTGACGTCGTCGATGTAACGACCCCGCCCGGTGAGGAGACGGGGGTCTTCCTTGCGCAGCACGGCCTGGCCGATGAATCGTCCGGCCGACGCGCCCGCAGCGTTGTTGCTCATGACGGGGACTGCGTGAGACGGTCGCGCACCCACTGGATGCTGTTCGGCTGACCCATGGCCTGCTCCCAGCCGTCGAGCAACTGGTCGACCGCGGCACGGTCGGCAACAACGCCGAGGATCTCCACGGTGACGAGCTCGGTGGGGAGTTCACCGACGCGCGTGTCGCCCACCGGGTCCATGTAGACCGCTTCGACGGGCTCGGCCATGGCGTAGAGCTCGCCCGTGAGCGCCACCCACGACAGCTCGGTGCGCACACCGGCGGCGTCGGACCACTCCCGACCGAACTCGGTTTCGTCGGACTCGCGGCGGCGCGGATCGGCGTCGTAGAACTGTTCGATGTCCATGGTCACCTTCGTGTGAGTCCCACCAGGGCTGGTGCGAGTGCCCGCCATTCTGCCCGGGGGAAGCCGCTCTGCTCGGACGGGGTGTAGGCCTGGACGCACACGTGGTCGGCGCCCGCGTCGAGGTGGGCTTGCACCCGGGCCGCGATCGTGGCCTCGTCGCCCCACACGACGACGTGATCGACGAGCCGGTCGCTCCCGCCGTCGGCGAAATCGTCCTCGGTGAACCCGAGCCGTCGCCAGTTGTTCACGTAGTTGGGAAGTTGCAGGTAGACGCTGAGGCCCTCGCGTGCGACGGTGCGGGCCCGGACGGGATCGGTCTCGAGCACGACGTGCTGCTCGGGCAAGAGCATCGGCCCGTCGCCGAGCGTCTCGCGCGCCACCGCCGTGTGTTCGGGTGTGACCAGATACGGATGCGCGCCGGCGGCGCGGTCGCGTGACAACTCGAGCATCTTCGGCCCGAGGGCGGCGAGCACGCGGCGATCGACCGGCACCGTCGGCGACGCGGCGTCGACCTCGTCGAGATAGTTACGGGTGACGCTCAACGGCTTCGTGTACGCGCCGGGTTGGGTCTGGTCGATGAGCAACGAGTGGCTCACGCCGATGCCCAACAGCGTGCGGCCCGGGTGATCGGTGTCGAGTGAGGCGAGTCCTTCGCCGATCTCGGCCGCGGTGTGCATCCAGAGATTGAGGATGCCGGTGGCCGCGACGATGGTCGTGGTCGCGTCGAGCAGGTCGCGCAGCGCGCCGAACACGTCGCCGCCGACGTCGGGAATCCACAGCGCGGTGTAGCCAAGCCCCTCGAGTTCGGCGGCCGCGTCGCGCTTCTCGCCTTCGTCGCCGTACCGCAGTTCTCCGCTCCAGATGCCGATCCCACTGAGTTCCATCGGCAGTTCGTAACCGACCGGGTGCTTCCGGGGCAACCCGCGGCGGGATCCCGTGGGTGCCCGGAGACCGATAAGGTGCCGCGCCGTGACCGACTTCACCGGCAAGATCGCCGTCGTCACCGGTGCCGCGTCGGGCATCGGTCGCGCCACGGCCCGTGCCCTTGCCGACGCGGGAGCGACCGTGACCCTCTTCGACGTGAACGACGAGCTCGGGGCGAGCGCGGCCGAGGCGGCCGGCGGCACGTACGTGCATCTCGACGTCTCGAACCCGGAAGCATGGTCGGAAGCGCTCGCGGGTTTCGAGCGGCTCGATCTCGTGCACCTCAACGCCGGGATCTACGAGACCGCGCTCGCGGACATCACCGGGATCTCCGACGAGAAGTACCGGCGGTACCTGGGCGTGAACGTGGACGGCGTCTTCTTCGGCTTGCGTGCCGCGATCCCACTGCTCGAGCAGACGCAAGGCGCGGTGGTGGTGACGTCGTCGATGGCGGGGGTCATGCCGCTGCCCGCCAATCCTCTGTACGCGATGACGAAGTACGCGCTGATCGGGCTCGTCCGCAGCATCCACGAAGAACTCGGACGCCGCGGCATCCGCATCAATGCGCTGTGTCCAGGCGCGGTGGCGACGCCGCTGATCGGCGAGGATCCCCACGGCTGGTTCGGGGAGATGGGCATCACGCCGCTCGAACCGGAAGACCTCGCGGCCACGGTGGTCGAGCTGCTGGCGTCGGATCGCACCGGCGAGATCGTGCTGCACCAGCCGACCGCGCCCGCCGCCGCGCTGGAGTTTCCGAGGCTTCCGCTGCACTGATGGACTGACTCCGTGACCGAGACGGGTGGCTCGCGACTCCAGGTGCGTGACCTCGACGTCTTCTATGGCCGGGTGCAGATCCTCTTCGGGCTCGATCTCGACGTCGACGCCGGCGAAACGGTGGCGATGCTCGGCACCAACGGGGCCGGGAAGACGACCCTGCTGCGCGCCATCAGCGGGCTGGTCACCCCCGCCCGGGGCTCGGTGACCCTGGGCGACGTCGACCTCACGAAGACCAGTGCCGAGGACCGCTCGCGACGCGGCGTGGTCCAGGTGCGCGGCGCCGACGTGTTCGCCGGTCTCTCGGTGGACGAGAATTTCGCGCGCCGCGCTGGTGGCCCATCCCGAGCTGCGCAAGGACGTCGGTCGTCGCCTCGACCGCGTCTACGAGGTCTTCCCCGCGTTGGCGGCCCATCACAAGCAGGACGCGTCGTCGCTGTCGGGCGGCGAACAACAGATGGTCGCGTTCGGGTGCGCGCTGCTGTTCGAGCCCGACCTCCTGCTGGTCGACGAGTTGTCACTCGGTCTCGCGCCGCTGGTCATCCAGCGTCTCGTTGACGTGCTCGTCGACCTGCGCGTCGCCGGCCAGGCGATGCTGGTCGTGGAACAGTCCTTGACCGTCGCCGCCAAGCTGGCTGAGCGCGTCGTGTTCCTGGAGAAGGGGGCGATCCGGTTCGATGGGCCCATCGCCGAGTTGACCGCGCGACGACGAGTTCGGCGCGCGCCATCTTCCTGGGTGGCGCCCGGTGATCACGCGTGCACGGCTGGGATGTCAGCCAGCAGATGTTGCTCAGCGGTGTCGTGCAGGGATTGGCGTACGCGGTGCTCGCCGCCGGCATCGTGCTCGTCTACCGAGCGAACGGCATCATCAACTTCGCGGTCGCCGCCTTCGGTACGACTGCGGTCGCATTCATGGGCGTGCTGCTCGGCGGCGGGTTCGGCGGGTGGCGATGCCCGTTCTGGTTGGCGTTCGGGTTGGCGACGATCGCGGCCGCGATGGTCGGTGTGCTCGTGGAGTGGCTGGTGATCCGCCGGCTCGAGGACGCGCCGCGGCTGGTGCTGCTCGTCGCGACCATCGGGATCGCCCAGGTACTGCTGCTCGTCGCGCTGCTCCTGCCCGACGTGCTCGAAGGTGGGTTCTTCCCGGCCCTGGTCGACTGGACGTGGAACGTCAGTCCGGAGCTGCTGCTCCAGGGTCGCGAGATCAGTGTGATCGTGATCGTCCCGGTGCTGGTGCTCGCACTCGCGATCTTCCTCACCCGCACCAGAACCGGCCTGATGGTGCGAGCCGCCGCGGCCAACCCGGAGAAGGCGCGTCTCGTGGGGATCCGCGTGCACCGGACGTCGGCGGTGGTGTGGGGCATCTCGGCGGCCTTCGCCGCGGTGGCGGCGATCGCGTTGGCTCCGGTGCGCGGGGTGAGCATCGCAGGCGCGGCCGTGAGCGGCGCGTTGAGCTACCAGCTGCTCCTGCGCGCGTTGGTGATCGCGCTCATCGCCCGCATGCGCGCCTGCCCGTCACGCTGCTGGCCGGAGTCGGCGTCGGGATCGTCGAGGTGATTCTGCAGCAGAACGTCGACCCCGAGCGATCTCGGTGTGACCGAGTTGTGGCTGTTCGTCGCGACGCTCGTCATCGTGCTGATCTTCTCGCGCCTGTCGCGCGGCGCTGGACGACGGAGGCTGGAAGCTCACCGGCGCGACACCGCGGTCGGTGACGCCGACGCGGACGCGTCCGTGGTGGTCGCGGCACGTCGTCCCGAGTCGGTGTCGTCATGATGTTCGTGCGTTCGGTGCTGATCCCGGTGTTCTTCTCGCGTGCGTCGGAGTCGTTCCTGTGGACCCGCGTGCTGATCTTCGCCATCGCGGGGTGCTCGCTGACGATCCTCACCGGGTGGGCCGGACAGGTGTCGCTCGGACAGTTCGGGTTCGCCGCGGTCGGCGGGTCTCGTCACCGTGAAGCTGGTCGGGCGACGACGGTGTCCTCGGGCTCCACCACCTGCCGTGGGGCGTGGCGGTGCGCGATCGGCGTGCTCGTGGGCGCGGCTAGTGGCGGTGCTCATCGGCCTGCCCGCGCTGCGCATCCCCGGGCTCTACCTCGCGGTGACCACGCTCGCGTTCGCGGTGTTCGTGTCGGTGTGGCTCGTCGCGCCAGGGCACGTTCCTCGACGTCAGCGGTCTGCTCCCCACGCTGGCCAAGCCCGACGCCGGCATCGTCGACTTCTCGTCGCGCCGCTCCTACTACTACCTGTGCCTCGCGTTCCTGCTCGCGTGCGTCGCGCTGGTCGCGCAGCTGCGACGCACCGGCATCGGACGGTCGGTGATCGCGGTGCGCGACAACCCGGCGTCGGCCGCGGGCATGACGATCTCGACGACGCGCGTGAAGCTGCTCGCGTTCGCGGTGTCCGGCGGCATGGCCGCGCTTGTCGGGGTGCCTGCTGGTCACGCTGCTGCCCAGCAACACGCCGGCGGTCACGTTCGCGCCCGAGGAGTCGGTGAAGGTCGTCGCCATCGTGGTGATCGGTGGACTCGGCGCGCTCGTCGGCCCGGTGCTCGGCGCGCTGTGGGTCGTCGGCGTGCCCGCGATCTGGCCCGACGAACCGATCGTGCCGTTCCTCGTGTCGGGCATCGGCATCCTCGTCATCCTGCTCTTCGCCCCCGGCGGGCTCGCCGGCATCCTCCGCACCGTCGAGTGCCGATGCTCCTGCAGCAGATCCGCCGGCGAGACGCCACCGGCGCCCGAGGTCGGCGTGACGAGGACCCGCGGCGCACTCCCGCGGCCCGTGCCGTCCGCTTCGCGGTGACGGAGCTGCAGGGCGACTGGCTGGTGGCGACGCGGGATGACGGTGACGCTTCGGTGGGCGGGTCGCGGTCGATCACGTCGACCTCCGGGTCGGCGCCCGCGAGCTGGTCGGTCTCATCGGCACCAACGGTGCGGGCAAGAGCACGCTGATGAACGCGATCGGGGGCTTCGTGCCCGCCGACGGCCGGGTCGAGGTGCTCGGCCGCGACGTCACCGGACTCCCGGCGTACCGACGCCACCGACTCGGTCTCGGGCGCACGCTTCCAGGCCGCGCGCCTCTACGACGACCTCACGGTCCGCGAGACGGTGATGGTCGCGCTCGAGGGTCGCGACGCGGTCGCGGCTCGTCCCGTCGATGCTGCACGTGCCGCCGTCACCGCGCGCGGAGCGGCGCAAGCGCGCCGAGGCCGACGACATCCTCGGCGCGCTCGGGCTCGGCGACGCCGCCGACCAACCGGCGGCGTCGCTCTCGACCGGGACGCGTCGAATGGTCGAGCTCGCCGGTCAGCTCGCGCTCGGCGCACGCGTCGTGCTTGCTCGACGAGCCGACCGCCGGGCTCTCGCAGCGCGAGACCGAGGCGTTCGCGCCGCGGCTCGCGAGATCCAACGCGACCTCGACGCCGCGGTGCTGCTGATCGAGCACGACATGCCGCTGGTGATGTCGGTGAGCGACCGCGTGTACTGCCTCGAAGCCGGCGTCGTGATCGCAGAGGGCACGCCCGGCCGAGGTGCGCGCCGACCCGCTCGTGATCGCGAGCTACCTCGGCGCTGAGGATGCGACGACGTCCGGCTGACGACGACGACGAACCCGGTGCGCACCACCCGGAACGCGCCGCGCATGAAGGGGTGGACGCGGCAGAAGTAGGTGTACGTGCCCGGGTCGAGGTCGGCGGGCGTGCTCCACGTGTCGCTGCCCGACCGTCGGGCGCGCCCGCGTTGCCGAGCTGGCCGGAGTCGAACTGCACGTCGGCGTCGGCGAGCGGATAGGCGACGCCGGTCGACGCGGTGCACGGCGCCTTGCACGCGGTGATCGAGTGCCACACGCTCTGGTCGCTGCGCGTCGAGGTTGTCGAAGGTGATCGACTGGCCCTCGGTCGACCGTCGGGATCTTGCCCTTGCGCGGCGAGGTCGCCGGCGCCGTACTCGAAGCTGCCGATCGGGATCGTCGGCGCGTCAGCGGCCCGGCAGCGTCCGTGCGCGGATCGGCGAGCGTCGTCTTGGCTTGCCGCCGTGGTTGTCGTTCTCGGGCAGGTGACCGTGGGTGAGCACGCCCTTCTGGTCGATCGTGCCGGTGAACGGGTCGTTGCCGCCGGGGCCGTCGTACATCCACACCACGCCGAGCCCCATCGACTCGTACCACGACGCGCGCGACGTGTCGTAGGTGGTCGAGATGCTCAGCGTGTCGCCCGCCTTCACCGCGACCGCCCAGTCGTCGGGCGTCGCGGTCATCGACACGTCCCACGACACCGCGCCCGCGGGCTCGTAGTACTTCGCCTTCGACGTGAAGATCTTCGCGGTCTGGTCGCCGCGCGTCACCGAGAACGTGTCGTAGAGGCCACCGGGGTGCAGGTGGCCGAACGTCTTCACCAGCACGCCGTCGGTCGGCAGCGTGTAGCGTGTTCACGCCGCGGCGCGTTCGGATCGTCGTCGGGATACGTGAACTTGCCGTCGGTGCCGCTGCCCTTGAGCACGTCGAACACCGGGTAGATCTTGCCGTTCTGCACGTCGAGCCAGATCGGGTGGACGTCCTTCATGCCGCCGCCTGCGGCGACGTCGCGGGCACGAAGTCGACGTCGTAGGTGAGCGACACCGTGTACGGCTTCGGGGTGAGGTTGTGGATCATGTAGTTGAGGTACCAGCGTCGTCCGACGCGCGGTACGGGTAGCCGTAGCCCGGCGGGCAGCTCGAGCGCGGTCTTCTCCTCGCCGGCGGCGATGAACCGCTCGGGGAACAGCGGCGCGGTGGCGTCGCGCCGCGTGCGCGTTGGCCCACACGCCGTGGTGCAGGTGGAGCACGTCGACCGGCGGCACCTTGCCGTTGGCCAGCCGCAGGTTCGGCTTGAAGCCGACGATCCAGCCGTCTTCTGTCGGCTGCGGGATCTGGAACTTGTTGGTGTCGATCGACGTTCTGGCCCGGGCTGGATGTCGAGCGGCCCGTACTCGAAGTGCAGGTGCTGCACGCCGTCCTGTCGGTCGCGGCGCCGGTGGGTCGGCGTCGCGGTCCGGCGCCGCGTCGCCCGCTGAGCTGACGGCGACCGCCAGCGCTGCGCGAGCACGACGACGACCACGAGCGACGCGCGACGACCGTCGACGGCGGGACGCATCCGCATCACGGTAGCGACGGCCTCTGCGGCGGTACCGACGCGTCGCCGGCGCGTGCAGCGAGGCCGACAATCTGCTCGAATGCCGCGTCATGCTCGACGATCGCGACGAGCTCGCGACGCCGCGCACGCGTCCGCGCCGAGTGGCGGGCCGACGAGGAGCAGTGGTCACGCGCCGCGCTCGAGCGGTGGGAGCACGACCGCGCGCTGGTCGACGTGCTGCGCGACGTGCATGCACCGCGGCGACACCGTTGCGCTTCGCGTTCACCGAGCGCACGTTCACCGGGTGCGGTCGCCGCGGTCGGCGACGACCTGGCGCGCGTCGCGACCGCCGACGGCGCGCGTCGACGTCCGCCTCGCCGCCGACGCGCCGCTCGTCGTCCGCGTGGTCGCGCCGCGCGGCGCCGGCGGCGACGCGCGGCGACGCGACGCGTCACGACGTTCGCGGCCCGCCTGCGCGAGCTCGACGGCACGACACGTGCGCATCGGCGCTGCCGACGCGGCGGCGAGCTCGACGGGCGAGCTGCGGCGTCGGGCGCGACCAGGTGCGCGTGACCGACACGCGACGGCGGGCGCGGCCTACGTGCCGACCGGGTCGGTCTGCGTGGGTGCGCCCGGTCGACGTCGACTGATCCTCGCCGGGCAGCGCCGCCAGCCACTCGAGCAGCTCGTCGCGCAGGAACCGCATCTCCCGCCCGCCGGGGAAGCGGTGGCAGGGGATCCGCCCCTCGCGGACCATCCGCCGCAGGTACTCGACGTGCACCTGGAGCAGCTCCGCCGCCATCGCCGTGGTGAGCACGGGCGGGAAGTCGTCGGCGCCGACCGGGCTCGGGCGTCGGTCGCGGAGCGTTCACGCGCGCCGTCGAGCGTACTTCGCTCGTGCCGCGAATGTCCGGTTCGACAGCGGTCTTGCCGGTCTGATCGCAGTCTTGGCATACTGCCCGATCGTGCAGATGCCCGACATTCCGGTCTCGACGATATGACGGACAGGCATGCACGACCGAACCGCAGATCGGACATGCGCGAGCCGGGGTCGACGCATGGCGACGACGGCGCTGCCGAGCGCCGGCTCCGCCGCGCAGCCCGGCGCCGCGCGCTGTCCGGCCGGCGTCTCGCGGGGCCACGTCGTGATGGTCGTCGCCGGGATCGTCGGCGTCGTCCTGTCGTTCGCCGCGCTGCGCGAGCGCGATGGCGACGCCCGGTGCTCGTCGCCGCCCACGAGATCCGCGCCGGCGAGACGGTACGGCCGGCCGACTTCCGGTCCCGAGGCGGTCACGATGAGCGCCGCCGCTCTCGGCGACGGTCGTGCGCGCCGCGCGACCGTCGGCCACCTCCGCGGACGGATCGCGGCGACCACGCATCGCCGAGGGCGAGCTGGTCGTCGACGCGCACGCTGCGTCCCCGTGCCGCGCGCCACGGACTCCGTGCGATGAGCATCCCGATCGATCCGGCGCGCGCGGTCGGCGGTCGTCTCGCCGCCGGTGATCGGGTCGACGTGCTGTTCGCCGGGGAGCGGGCGGTGTCGATCATCGTCGCCGACGCGGAGGTGCTCGCGGTCGACGCCGCGCGGACGCGGCGGGATCGGCGAGTCGGCGAGCCCGTTCACGGTGACGATCGCGGTCGACGGCGCGCGCAGTCGCAGCTGCGTCGCGGCCGCCATCGCCGACGGCGAACATCTCGCTCGCCCGCACGACCGGCGCCGCGTCGTCGACGGGGCACCGCGCCCGAGTCGCTCGACCGGGTCGACGCCGACGCCGACGCCGACGGCGCGGTGACCACGATGGAACCGACCGTCGCGCTCGTCTTCTCGCCCGAGCCGTGGGTCGAGGAGCTCCATCGCCACCTCGCCCACCACGGCGGCGCGCGGGTGCGCCAGATCGTGGTCGAGCCGTCGGTCGCGCTCGACGAGGAGTACGACGCGCTCGTCGTGAGCGATCGCTGGCCCGCCCTCACCTGGGCGGTTCGTCGACGCGGTGCACGCAACGCGGCCGCGCGGTGCTCGGCGTGTTCGATCCCGAGGAGCCGGCGGGCAAGGACCATCTCGTCGCGCTCGGCGTCGACGCGACGATCGCGGCCGACGCACGCCATGGCCGAGTTCGTCGCGGTGCTGACGCGAGCTCGGCCCGCGATCGTCCCCGGGTGTCGGGAGCGGCGGCGACCGCGAGCACGCCCGCGGCGTCGCCGCGCCGTCGACGACCGGTAGTCGCCTCGTCGCGGTGTCCGGACCACGCGGGAGCGGGGTCACCGAGATCGCGCTCGGCGCTGGCCGCGTCGCGTGGCCGACGCGGCACCGGTCGGTCGTGCTCGTCGACGCCCACGAGGCCGCGCCCTCGGTCGCCGGCCGGCTCGGTCTCGGCCTCGAGCCGAACCTCCGGAGCGCGGTCGACGCGTTCGCGCACGGCCTCGGCGATCTCGAGCGAACCGTCGTGCCGCGGTCCCGGCGCCGACGGCGTTCCATGTCGTGGCCGGCTTCCCGAGTCCGGCCGCCGCGTCGCAGGTGAGCACGCAGCGACGTGCTCGACGTCGTGCTCGCACTGCGCGACCGGTATCAACTCGTGGTCATCGACGCCGACGACGCGTCGTCGATCAGCGCAGTGGTCTCGCCGCACGCTGCAGCGTGATCGTCGGCGTCGCCGCGGCCAGTCCCGTCGGCGTCGTCCGCGCGCTCGACTGGGCGGCCGACGGTCAAGCGTCGACCGTGCAACGCCGCTCCACCTCGTCGTGAACCGCGCTCCGGTCGCGCGCTACCGGCGAGAGGAGATCCGGGCCGAGATCAGCCGCACGGTCCGGCCGGTCGTCCATCTCGTGGGTCCCCCACGACCGTGCGCGTCGAGGCGGCCGCGTGGGACGGTCGCGCTGGCGGGGCGGGGGCCGTTCCGCACGGCACTGGTCGAGGTGGCGACGTGCCGTCGCGCCGACGCCGTCGACCCGCCGGAGGCACCGACGAGTCCGGGCCGCGCGATGAATCGCCGACGCCTACGACGCGATCCGGCGCGACGTCGCACGCGCGGATCGAGCGGCGTCGCCTCCGTCCCGACGTCGATCTCGACGAGGTGCGGGTCGAGGTCGAGCGCGCCGGTCGACGAGTACCAGCGGCTGGCGCTGCTCGGCGAGGAGCTACCGCTCGTCGATCCGGCGGAGATGGCCGACCGGGTGCTGCGGTCGATCACCGACTTCGGTGCCCTCACCGATCTGATCGCCCGGCGCGACGTCGAGGAGATCTTCATCGAGGGCGCGCGCGTCTCGTACCTCGACGGCTCCGGTCGCCTGCGCGGTCTCACCGTGCCCGACGAGCGAGGACGAGAACCGCCAGGTCGTCGAGCGCATGCTGGCGACGACCGACCGGCAGCTGAACACCAAGCATCCGATGGTGCAGGCGCGTGTGCTCGGCGGCACGCGCGCGGCTCACCGCCGCCATTCCGCCGGTCGGGCGATCAGCTCTCGGCGACGCTGCGTCGCTACGTCGTGCGCAACGTCACGCTCGACGATCTCGTCGATCGCGACTCGCTTGTCGCCGAGGCGGCGGCGTTCCTCCGGCTCCTGATGCAGCTGCGCAGCCGGGTCGCGGTGTCCGGTGAACCGGGCGCGGGCAAGACGACGCTCGCGGCGGCGCTGCTCGCGGCCGCGCCCGCGAGCCACTGCGTGCGCGCGTGCGAGGAGATCCGCGAGCTGGCGGTGCCGATCACGCACGGCTCGTACTACGAGGTGCGACCCCCGGCGCTCGACGGTACCGGCGAGATCAGTCTGCGCGACCTCGTGAAGTTCGTGCTGGCGATGAGGCCCGATCGGATCGTCGTCGGCGAGGTGCGCGGCGCCGAGGCGTTCGAGCTCAGCCGCGCGGTCAACGCCGGCTGCGGCTTCCTCTGCACCGTTCACGCCAACAGCGCGTCGGAGGCGCTCGACGCTCTGGTGAACGCCGCGTTGATGGCGGGGGAGAACGTGACCGAGCGCATCGTGCGCAAGGTGTTCTCGGAGTCGCTCGACGTCGTCGTGCACCTCGATCGCGACGACACCGTCAACTCCGATGCGGACACGATTCGGCGACGGGTCATGGAGATCGCGGCGGTCGTACCTGCATTGCGTGACGACTTCACCGTCGAGCCGCTGTTCGTCCGGGACGATCGGGGCGCCGCTGCGATGGACGGGCGCGCTCCCGACCACGCTGGCGACGCGGCTGGCGCGAGTCGCAGGCGACAATGTCTGCTTCACGACGTCTTGTCCGGCGCGAGCGGCCTCCTCATGATCCTCCTCGCCGCGCTCGCGGTCGGGTGTTGCTGCGCGCTGGTCGCCGGCGCAGCTCGTCGGTCAGCCGGTGGAGTTCCGCCGGTGGCGTCGGGCCGCGGCCGTCGGCGAGCCGGCCGCGCTCTGGCTCGCTCAGGCGGGGTCGCGTCTCTCGCCGCGGCAGTTCGTGGTCGGCTCGCTCGCGGTCGGTGTGGTCGCTGTTCGCGGCAGCCTTCTTCGTCACCGGCACCGCCCTCGTCGCCGTCGTCCCGGCGATCGCAGCCGCGTCGATCCCGCGTGCCTACTTCGGGCGGCGTCGTGCCGCCCGCCTGCCGCGAGCTGCAGGCCGCGTGGCCCGACGGACTCCGCGACCTCGGGGCATCCATCGCCGCCGGTCGCTCGCTCACGCATGCCCTCGTCGACCCTCGCGGAGACCGGTCCCGCCCCCCTGCACGAGGCCTTCGCCCGATTCACGCTCCTCGCCCGAATGCTCGGCACGGTGGCGGCACTCGAGGTCGTGAAGGAGGAACTCGCCGACCCGACGAGCGATCGCGTGATCGAGGTCTTGATCCTCGCGTACGAGCGCGGCGGCCCGATCGTGCAGTCGATCCTCGAGGACCTGGTCGCGGCGACCACGAAGGACGTGAAGGTGCTCGACGAGATCGAGTCGGAGGGGCTCGAGATGAAGATCAACGCCCGCGCGGTGCTGGTGATGCCGTGGTTCGTGCTGGTGGCGTTGACCGTGCGGGCCGGACCGTTCCGCGAGTTCTACGGGTCGCCGGCGGGGCTGCTGGTCGTGCTCGTCGGCGCCGGCGCTGAGCGGACTCGGATCGTGGTGGATCAGTCGACTCGGACGCTCGCACCAGGAGCAGCGGGTCTTCGGTGCTGCGCCGCTCGACCCGGTGACGACGTGATCGCCACCCCCGTGGCCTTGGGCTGCGTGTCGGCCGCGGTCGCGGCGGTGGGGGTTGCAGCGCTGGCGGTGCCGCCGACGCGGCGGCTGGCGCCCCGCGTTCGCCCGTACACGGTGACGACGCGCGCGCAGCTCGGTCGCGGTGCGGACGTCGCCGCGGTTGCACCGGCACCACCGCACGACTCGACGCTCGGTCGCCTCTTCGGGCCGCCACTGCGAGCACTCGTCGCTCGCCTCGGGCGACTCCTCGAGCGTCGGAGCGACGACACGCTCGACCGGCAGCTGCGTCAAGCGGGGTATCCTCGACGTCACCCCCGACGAGTACCGGGCCCGGGTTGCGGTGCAGGTGCTCGCGTTCGGCGCCGCCGGTGCCGCGATCGGCGTGTTGGCGGTGCACTCGACCCTGGCGGCGCTCGGGCTTGACTGCCTGCGGTGTCGTGTTCGGCGGATCGCGTCTCCGCGGCCGGCTCGAACGCGGCATCGAAGACCGTCGGGAGCGCCTCCGGCTCGAGCTCTACACGGTCAACCAACTCCTGGCCATGCACGTGCGCACCGGCGCCGGGCCGGTGCAGGCCACGCAGCGGATCGTCGACCGTGGAACCGGCGCCGTGGTCGACGAGCTGCAAGCCGTCTTGCTTCGCCATGCGCAATGGCGTGGCCGAGCCCGTCGCCTTCCGCCGGGCCGCCGAGCTCACGCCGGAGCCGTCGGCGGCGCGGACCTACAAGTTGTTCGCGGCCGGCGCCGAACGAGGCGTCGACCTCGCCGACGGTCTGCGCGCCTTGAGCGAAGACCTCCGCGACGCGCGCCGCGAAGAGATCCGCAAGACCGCGACGAAACGTCGCGCCGCCATGCTCGTCCCCACGATCGCGGTGCTCGCGCCGGTGATGTTGCTCTTCATCGCGGCGCCGCTGCCCTCGATCGTGTTCGGGAGCCGGTGATGCGCAGCCCGGTCGTCGTGGGTCCGAAGACCGCGGTCGGGGCACGAACCCGACCACGACAGCGAGGAGAAGGCATGCACCAGGTGATCGACGCGGTTCGTCCGGATGATCGGGAGGTGGCGGGCTCGGGTCGCGCCCGAGGCAGGAATGACGACCGCCGAGCTGCTGGGCAACGCGGCGCTCGGTATCGCCGCGCTGGTGGCGATCTGGGCGGTCATGCAGACCCTCGGGCTCGACGTCGTCAACTGGATCCGCGGCCAGTTGCGCGTGTGACGCCACGCTCCGCGAGGCGGGCATGACCACGATCCAGTACGTCGCCGCCACCGCGCTGTCGCTGGTGGTGTTCGTGGCCATGGCGAATTTCATCGTCGACCTCTACGCCGCGCGGCGTCGTCCGTGCGCGGTCGACGAAGGCGCGCGGGCGGGCGCGACGATCGACGCGTCCACCGACTGACTGCATCGCAGCGTGCCCGCGACGTGTTGGCCAACCTGCTCGGGGGCGCGTCCGGTCGTAGCGTGCGCGTGTCGTGCTCGCGAAGTCGACGGCGTGATGCACGCACAGGCCGAGGCGTCGTTCGCGGGCTGGTTGCCCGGCGTCGTCCCCACCTGGTCGTTCACGATCGACGGAACGGTGACGAAGGAGCGCGACCCGTGACCGACACCTCGGAACGACGGGGTTCGTCGCGATCGAGTTGGCGATGGGCATCGGACTCCTCATTGTTCCCGGTCGCGCTGCTCGTCCTCACGTTGCCCGGTTGGTCGGAACGTCAGGTCACTGCCCGCGTGATCGCGCGGGAGGTCGCTCGCCGGATCGCGCGCGAGGGAGTGTGCGACGTCGGTGCCGCACGCACGCTCGGGGCCACGATGGCCCACAACCTCGGTGTGCCCGCCGACGGTCTCGAAGTCGACGTCGACTGCGCGCCGGGGCGCGGTGCTTGACGCCGGGCAGCGAGATGTCGAAGCGCGAGGTCACGGTGCAGATGCCCGCGGTGCAGATCCCGGGCATCGGAGCCGTCGGCGAGTGGTCGTGGACGACGAGTCACCGGGAACCGGTCGATCAATACGGGAGCGCGCCATGAGCATGAGGTCGCGCGGCAGTGGTGGCACGGTCACCCTCTGGTTGCTCGGTGTCTGCCTCGTGCTCTTCGCCCTCGGTGGTGTGAGCCTGGACCTGTGGCGGGCGTTCTCGGAGCGTCGCTCCCTCGCGGCCACTGCCGACGCGGCCGCGTTGGCGGGCGCGTCGGCCATCGACGAGGCCGCGTACCGGTCGTCGGGCACCGTGGTACTGCTTCCGGCGCTGGCCGAAGCGCGGGCCCGGGCGCAGATCGCCCGCCAGCTCGATCGAGCGTCGTTGCGCGGAGTCTCGGTGCATGCCGACGGCGAGGCGGTCACCGTCGTGGTCGACGGTGAAGTCGGATTCACGCTCCTCGGCATCCTCCAGCGCGGCGACTTCAGTGTGCGGGTGACGGCCACCGCGATCCCACGCCGGTCCGCATGAACGCGCGACGCGGGCTCACGATCGTCGCGATCGTCGGCGCCCTCTTCAGCTCGACGACGACCGTCGTGGCCCAGACCAGCGGCGGGGGTGAGCTCGGGCCCGACTACGTCCGTGCGTCAGCCGCCGATCTCGGTGCCGGGACCTTCCCCGGGAGCGGATTGCCGAGCGTCGCGCCTGCGGTGGAGTCGCCCTACGAGTGGAGCCGGACGGTCACGGGAGGTCGCTGCGTGGTGTTCCCCGGCCCCATCCCCGCCGATCTCACCAGCGCGGTCAGCCCGTTGCCGGGCATCTTGATGTTCCCGTACGTCACCATCCACGTCGGCGCCCTCCAGGGCGCGCCGCCGGGTGCGGTGCGACTCGACGGCAACCCACCGCTCCCCGCCGGCGTCGTTTCCGCTGGCGAGTTCGACGTCGACATCGCGACACCGCGTGGTGGAGGAACCGATCTGCTCGTCGTCCCGCGATGCGTCCAGCCGGGTGAGCCGCTCCCGCCGGCACCTCCCAGCGCGGCCGAGATCTGGCAGCAGACGCCGTTGCCCCGCGCCACCGTGCACGCCAATCCACCAGGCACGCGAGCGTGGCCGGGGATCGTGAATCTCGAAAGCCGATTCTGGGGTGCTGACCTCCCCGATGAGCACGCGACGGTCGCGTTGAGTGGCTACGTCGTCGACGTCGTGGCGCACCCGATCGCGTACGCCTGGTCCTTCGGCGACGGCACCACCGCGGTGCGTGACGGGCCGGGCAGTCCCGATGCGCCGAGCCGGGCGACCTTCCGGCGCCGCGGCGACACCGAGGTCGTGCTCTACGTGGTGTGGGCCGGACTGGCGCACGTCTCCCAACCCGCGTGGGGTCTCGACTTCGGGGTCCAGGCCCTCGGCACGGTGACCCTCCCGGAATCGGTCGAGTACCACGAGGCCGAGATCCGGGCCCTCCTGCGGTCCCGGACCGCCCGGGGGTAGCGTCTCGGACACCACGCCCCTCGGGGCGTCAGCGGGACTCGGGTGACGGAGGCAGCGGATGTTCAGGGCGATCGTGGTCGGGACCGACGGGTCGGCGGGCGCCTTGAAGGCCGTCCTCGCCGCCGCCGAGCTGGCGGCCACCCAGCCCGAGGCGGTGCTCCACATCGTCACCGTGCAGAAGCCGCTCTCACCCACCGCGCTGGCCGCGGGGGAGATGGCCGCGGCCGCACCGGTCGCCGCCGAGCGCGGGTGGGAAGAAGAGATCAAGGCCGAGCTCGAGCGCACGCTCGGGCAAGCGGCCGACGCCGCCGGGCGCGCCGGCGACACCCGCATCGAGACCCACGCCCGCTTCGGAAGCCCGGCCGAGGTCCTCTGCGACATGGCCGCCCACCTCCAGGCCGACCTGATCGTGGTCGGCAACCGGGGCATGCAGGGCGGGCGACGTTTCCTCGGGAGCGTGCCCAACACGGTGTCGCACCACTCTCCCTGCAGTGTGCTCATCGTCGACACCATCGAGTAGCGCACGGTGACGCCCCCCGTGGTGACTACCATCGGGCGGTTCCCGAGACCAGGCGCGTGAACCGGTGATGGAGTCGTACGACGTCACGATCGTGGGCGGGTGTGGCCGCATCGGCCTCCCCCTTGGGCTCGCGTTCGCCGCTCGGGGCCTGCAGGTCGCGCTGTACGACGTGCGCGCCGATGCGGTCGACGCGGTGAACGCAGGGGAGATGCCCTTCGTGGAGCCGGGCGCCCCCGAGGCGCTCGCCGCGGCGCTTGCCGCGGGCCGACTGGAGGCCACCCTCGACCGCGAGTCGGTGCGGCGGGCCGAGCACGTCGTCGTGGTCATCGGTACCCCGATCGACGAGCATCTCAACCCTGATCTCGGCGCCGTGCACGTGGCCATCGAGGAGATCGCCGACTGCCTCTCCGACGGCCAACTGCTCGTGCTGCGCAGCACCGTGTACCCGGGCGTCACCGCGGTGGTCGAGCGCCTCGTGGCCAGACTCGGACTCGGCGTCGACGTCGCCTTCTGTCCCGAGCGCATCGCCGAGGGCAAGGCGCTCGAAGAGCTCGCCGAGTTGCCGCAGATCGTCGCCGGTCGCAGCGACCGCGCCCAGGAGCGGGCGACGAAGCTGTTCCGCAACCTCACCGAGGAGGTCGTGTACCTCTCGCCTGAGGAAGCGGAGCTGGCCAAACTGTTCACCAACGCGTGGCGCTACATCAAGTTCGCGGCGGCCAATCAGTTGTTCATGATGGCCAACGACTTCGGTATCGACTACGAGCGCGTGCGCGAAGTGGTGCGGTACAACTACCCGCGCGCCGCCGATCTTCCCGGCGCCGGTTTCGCGGCCGGCCCGTGTCTGTTCAAGGACACGATGCAGCTGGCGGCGTTCAACAACAACAACTTCAATCTGGGCCTTGCCAGCGTGAACGTCAACGAGGGGTTGCCCCTGTACGTCATCGCCAGCATGGAACGGCGATTCGACCTCGCCGAGATGACGGTCGGCATCCTCGGGATGGCGTTCAAGGGCGAATCGGACGACATCCGGTCGAGTCTCAGCTACAAGCTGAAGCGCATCCTCAAGTTCAAGGGGAGCGAGGTGCTGTGCACCGACCCCTACGTCACCGTCGATCCCGATCTCGTGCCGCTCGACGAGGTCGTGCGGCACGCGGACCTGCTGGTGATCGGCGCACCGCACCGCGTGTACGCCGACCTCGTGCTCGACGTGCCGGTCGTCGACATCTGGAATTTGCGCGACGGCGGGGTGCGCGTGTGACCGCGACGCCCGATGCGGTGCGCGTGTGACTGCGCCCCTCGTGTCGATCGTCATGCCGGTGTACGAGGAAGGCGAGGCGATCATCCCCTGCCTCGACCGCATCCTCGACGGCGTGCAACTCCCGTGTGAGCTCCTCGCGGTCTACGACGACCCCGGCGACTCGACCCTCCCCTACCTGGAGCAGTACTCGGCCAAGGACCCCCGTGTGCTGCCGATGCAGAACGGTCACGGCAAGGGGCCGGCGCGCGCCATTCGGTGGGGGATCGACCAGTCGCGGGCACCGGTCGCGGTGGTGACGATGGCCGACGGGAGCGACGACCCTGAGCAGATCGACCGGCTGTGCAAGCTCGTGGACCGTGGAGTGGTGATCGCGGCCGCATCGCGCTACATGAGTGGCGGTCAGCAGATCGGCGGCCCGATGTTGAAGAGCGCGCTGTCGCGCATCGCCGGGTTGTCGCTCTACTGGTTCGGACGCGTCGGCACGCGGGATGCGACGAACTCGTTCAAGGCCTACTCCATCGACTTCGTACGCGACGTCGGGATCGACTCCGACGCCGGGTTCGAGATCGGCATCGAGCTGGTGGCCAAGGCGAAGCGGCTCCGGCTCCGGGTGGCCGAGATCCCGACGATCTGGCTGGAACGGGCCAAGGGCACCTCGAGCTTCCAGGTGGTGTCGTGGCTCCCGCGCTACCTGCAGTGGTACCGGTTCGCGTTCGGGCCGAAGCTCACGCTCGAGCAGTTGCGCGCCCAGGCCCAGCGGACGTCCGGCGGCGCGTCGTGAGCGCGGGGCGGGTGTTGGTCACCGGGTCCGCCGGGTTCATCGGTGGCTACGTGATCGAGGAGCTGTTGCACCGCGAGTACGAAGTCGTCGGCGTCGACGACCACTCCAAGTACGGGCCGGTGCGCAAATCCTACGACGACGATGAGCGCTACACGCTCGTCGTCGGCGATGCGAGTGATGTGTCGTTGCTCACTGACCTCGCGGCCGATTGCGACCACCTGATCGCGGGTGCGGCCATGATCGGCGGTATCTCGTACTTCCACACGTTCGCGTACGACCTGCTGGCCGCGAACGAACGCATCATCGCCGCCACCTGCGACGCCGCCATTACCGCGCGCCGGTCCGGCGCGCTCCAGAAGGTCACGTACCTGAGCTCGTCGATGGTCTACGAGAGTGCGACGTCGTGGCCATCGGTCGAGGGGCAGCAACTGGAGATCCCGCCGCCGGTCTCGTCGTACGGGTTCCAGAAGCTCGCGGTGGAGTACTTCGCGCGTGCCGCCCACCAGCAGCACGAGCTGCCGTTCACGATCGTGCGGCCGTTCAACTGCGTGGGCACCGGTGAGATGCGGGCATTGACCGACGTCGACATCACGAGCGGCAACGTGAAGCTGGCGATGAGCCACGTCGTGCCCGACCTGATCCAGAAGATCGTGAAGGGGCAGGACCCCCTCCACATCCTGGGTGACGGGACCCAGGTACGCCACTACACGTACGCGGGTGACCTCGCGCGCGGCATCGTCGGCGCGATGGAGCACCCCGCCGCGCTCAACGACGACTTCAACCTCTCGACCGCGCAGTCGACCACCGTGCTCGAGTTGGCCGAGAACCTCTGGGCTCGCCTCCGCGGCGACGCGCCATTCCACGTGGTGAGCGAACCGCCGTTCGTCCACGACGTCCAGATGCGCGTACCGTCGATCGACAAGGCACGCGACCTGCTCGGGTTCGAAGCGACGACGTCACTTGACGACATGCTCGACGAAGTTGTGCCGTGGGTGGTCGACGCCGTTGGTCACGGGCTGATCTAGCGCGGTGATCGCACCCAAAAAGTTCTGGCGCGTCCTGCTGCTCATCACGCTCGGCGCGCTCGTGCTCCGCGTGGGTTACGTGATGCTGGCCAAGCGCACCGAGCCGGTGCTGGGCGACCAGATCTACTACAACGCGCAGGCCAACACGCTCGCCCGCGGCGACGGCTTCACCGACTTCCGCGACGGCAGCGAGCAGGCCGAGCACCCACCGTTGACCGCGCTGATGCTCACGCCGACGTCGTGGGTGATGGAACAGTTCGATCCCGGCGGGAGCCACCTGCTCGCGCAACGGCTCACCATGACCGTCTTCGGCGCCGGTGTGGTGCTGCTGATCGGATTGATCGGGCGTGCGGTGGCGGGGGAGCGCGCCGGCCTGGTGGCCGCCGGCATCGCCGCCGTCTACCCCAACCTGTGGATCAACGACGGCCTGGTGATGTCGGAGACCCTGGCCACCCTGGCGGTGGCGTTGGCGATCCTGCTCGCCTACCGGTTCATCCGTCAGCCGCGCGCCGCCACCGCCGCGTGGTTGGGCGCTGCGTGCGGGTTGGCGATGCTGGCGCGCGCCGAGCTCGGGCTGCTGTTGCCGTGCATGGTGCTGCCCGTCGCCCTCTTCCTGCGCACGTGTTCGTTCAAGCGTCAGCTCGGCTTGTTGCTCCTCGCCGGTGTCGCATCGTTGGTGGTGGTGAGCCCGTGGCTGGTGGCCAACCTCACCCGTTTCGACAAGCCGGTGCTCTTCTCGACCAACGACGGCCTGACCATCTGCGGGGCCAACTTGCACCGCACGTACTACGGCGAGGGCACCGGACTGTGGGCGCTCGACTGTGCCGGCTTCCCCGTCCCGAAGGGCGACCGTTCGGTCGTGTCGAATGCGCTGCGGAGTGACGGCCTTCGCTTCATCCGGGATCATCTCGGCCGCCTCCCGGTCGTCGTGGCCGTGCGCGTGGCGCGGGTGTGGAGTCTGTACGCGCCGGGACTGATGGCGAACTACAACGTCAACGAGGGCCGCGACGTCGCCGCGTCGTGGGCCGGGTTCTTCGCGTTCTGGATCCTCGTCCCGTTCGCGGTCGCCGGCGGCATCCGGTTGCGTCGGCGCCGCGTACCGATCACGCCGTTGGTCGCGCAGTTCGTCATCGTGACCATCACCGCGGCTGCGATCTATGGGATCACGCGGTTCCGAACGCCCGCCGAGGTGAGCCTGGTCGTGCTCGCAGCGGTGGCCGTCGATGGCTGGTGGGCGGGTCGCGTCGACGCGACGCGACCCGCCGCCGTCGAGACCTCGGCGTAGCATCGCCGCACCATGAACACGACGACCGGGGGCTCGCGCGCCGACGTCGCGTCCACGGAGCGTACGCGCGCCCGTCGTCTCCACCTGCTCGGGTACGGACTCCTCGCCGCGCTGGCGTACGTCCCGATCCTGGCGACCAAACCGGGCCGGGTCGTCGCCGACACCAAGACCTACCTCTACCTCGATCCCGGCCGGCTGCTCGAGCGCGCGGTCTCGATGTGGGACCCGAACATCGGGATGGGCACGGTCACCCACCAGAACATCGGATACCTCTTCCCGATGGGTCCGTACTACTGGGTCCTGCACCTGCTGGGCGTGCCGGCGTGGGTGTCACAACGGCTCTGGTTCGGCACCATCCTCTTCGCGGCGGCGCTCGGGATGCTCTTCCTGCTCCGGACCCTGCGCGTGCGCGGGCCCGGTGTCGTCGTGGCGACCGTCGTGTTCATGCTCACGCCCTACACGCTCGACTTCGCGGCGCGCATCTCGGTGATCCTCCTGCCGTGGGCCGGCCTGCCGTGGATGCTCGCGCTCGTGATCCGCGCCCTCCACGACGACGGGAAGGCGACCGACGGGAACGCGACCGACGGGAAGGCGCGCGACGGCTGGGACGGGTGGCGGTACCCGGCGATCTTCGCCATCGTCGTGCAGATCGTCGGGGGCGTGAATGCGACCGCACTGATCTTCGCTGGTCTCGCGCCGGTGCTCTGGATCCTGTACGAGCTCGCGACGCGCGAAGTCGACTGGCGACGCGCGCTGCGAGTCACCGCGCGGATCGGCGTGCTGACGCTGTTGACGTCGTTGTGGTGGATCGCGGGGTTGTGGGCGCAGAGCGGCTACGGGCTGAACATCCTGAAGTTCACCGAGACGCTGCGCGTGGTCTCGTTGTCGTCCCTGCCGAGCGAGGTGCTGCGCGGGCTCGGATACTGGTTCTTCTACGGCATCGATCGAGTCGGACACTGGACCGAAGCCAGCGTCCCGTACACCCAGAGCCTGGCGCTGCTCGCGGTGAGTTTCGCGCTGCCGATCCTGGCGTTGTTCGCCGCCGGGTGCATCCGGTGGCGTCACCGCACCTACTTCGTGGTCCTCACCGTCGTGGGCGTCGCGGTGGCCGTCGGCGCGAACCCGTACGACGACCCGTCGATCCTCGGTGGCCTGTTCAAATCGTTCGCCGAGTCGTCGAGCTTCGGGCTCGCGTTGCGGAGCACGAGCCGTGCGGTGCCGCTGGTCGCGCTGGGTCTCGCGGTGCTGCTCGGCGTGGGGGTGAACTCCGCGTCGTCGGCATGGGCGGGACGCGGCCGCACGTTCGACGGTGTCCCGCTGCGGGGTCTCGTGCTCGCGGGTCTCATCGTTGCGCTCGCGATCGTGAACCTTCCCGCGCTGTGGACGGGCGCGTTCTACACCCAGGACCTCACCGCGCGACGAGGCGATCCCGCAGTACTGGACCGACGCCATCGCTGCGCTCGACGCGCAACCGCACGACACACGCGTCCTCGAGATCCCCGGTGCGGACTTTGCCGCGTACCGGTGGGGTCAGACGGTCGATCCCATCACGCCCGGTCTCATGGACCGACCCTACGTCGCCCGCGAGCTGGTGCCGTGGGGTTCGGCGGCGTCCGCCGATCTGCTGAATGCACTCGATCGGCGGCTGCAGGAAGGCGTGCTCGACCCGTCATCCATCGCGCCGATCGCCCGGCTCATGAGCGTCGGTTCGCTGGTGTACCGGGCCGATCTCCAGACCGATCGTTTCGACCTCGTGCGGGCGGTTCCCCTGTGGCGCCTGCTCACCGAGCCGGTCCCGTCGGGCCTCAGCTCGCCGACCGGGTACGGGAACAGCCTCGGTCCACCGCTCGCGGTCGCGCAGGACGATGAGGTGCAGTTGGCGCTGCCGGTCGACGCGAAGGACCCACCGCCTGTCAGCGTGTTCGCGGTGAAGGATGCGCCGGCGATCGTGCGTACCGCCAATGCCTCTGCACCGTTGATCGTCTCGGGTGACGGTGAAGGGCTGGTTGACCTCGCGGCCATCGGTGGACTGTCGGGCGACGGCGTCGTCCTGTACTCCGGCACCCTCGCGGCAACGCCGGGCACGTTGCGCGCCGAGGCCCGCCAGCCCGACGCGGTGCTCGTCGTCACCGACTCCAACCGCAAGCGCGCTCGGCGCTGGACGAGCGTGCCGCGACAACGACGGGGCGACCGAGCGGGTCGGGCAGACCGCGCTGGTGAAGGACGAGAACGACAATCGCCTCGACGTGTTCCCCGCGGCCGGCAGCGCCGCGTCCACTGTCGTGCAGACCCCCGGCGTGGCGGTCAGCACGAGCCGGTACGGCGACCGCGGTTTCTACCAGCCCGAACTGCGCGGGCACCGCGCGTTCGACGGCGACACCGCGACTGCGTGGGAGGTGGGCGCCCACGGCAAGGTCATCGGCGAGAAGTTGCGGCTGGACCTGGACCACGCGATCACCACCGACCACGTCAACCTCGTACAACCGCTCGTCGGAGCCAACGGCCGCTACCTCACCCAGGTCGAACTCAGTTTCGACGGCGGTGCGCCCGTCACCGTCGACCTGCACCCGTCGTCGCGCACCGCGGCCGGCGAGACGGTCACCTTCCCGCGGCAATCCTTCCACCGGCTCGACATCACCCTCGCCGACACCAACGTCGGGGACGAGGCGACCGCGCCGTACTCCAACAGCGTCGGGTTCGCGGAGATCCGTCTGCGTGACGACGCACCCGGCGCACGGGACGTGCGCGCGGACGAGATCGTGCGCATGCCGACCGACCTGGTCGACACGGTCGGGAGTGCGGCTGCCGATCGGCCGCTCGTCTACCAGATGAGCCGGCTCCACGCGGTGGTGGTCCCACCGAAGTCTTCGGCCGACGAGCTCGCGCTGGTCCGGAGGTTCCGCGTGCCCGACCCGCGGACGTTCGCGGCACGAGGGACGGCCCGGCTGGCGACCGACGCGCCCGACCAGGTGCTCGACGAAATCCTCGGCGTGCCGACCGCTGCGAACAACGGTCTCACCGTGACCGCGTCGCAGCATCTGCCGGGCGACATCGAGTCGCGGGGTTCGCAGGCCTTCGACGGCGATCCCGCGACCGCGTGGAGCACCGCGTTCGGTGCGCCGGTCGGCCAGTGGGTCGAGGTCGCCACTCCCGCGCCGGTGACGTTCGATCACCTCGATCTGCAGGTCATCGCCGACGGGAAGCACTCGGTACCGACGCAGGTGCGCATCGACGCGGGTGGTCAGTCGCGCACCGTCGACCTGCCCGCGATTTCCGACGGCCCGGTCGGCGCGGCTCCGGTCGCGGCCCCGGTCCACTTCGCGCCACTGACCGGGTCCGACGTGCGCGTGACCGTCACCGGCGCCCGCGATGTCACCACGCTCGACTATCACGAGCGTCAACCGAGCACGATGCCGGTGGCCATCGCCGAGGTCGGGCTCCCGGGGGTGCAGCGGCCCGCGCTGCCGGTCCAACTCCCGGCGACCTGCCGGAACGATCTCCTCACCGTCGACGGCCGCACGGTCGGGGTCGAACTCGCGGGAACGACGGCCGCCGCCGCCGCCGGCCGTCCCGTCGACCTCTCACTCTGTCCCGCGACCTCGGCGGTGGCCGGTCTCTCCCTCGCGGCCGGGGATCACGAGGTCCGGTCGGCGGCGGGTACCCGCACCGGCGTCGACGTCGACGGTCTGGTCCTCGGATCCGACGCCGGCGGCACCACGATGGCGCTCGGCGAGCGGGGCGAGCTCCCGGCCACCGTCACCCAGCCCGCGGCCCCGCCCGCGGCGACGCCGACCGTCCGCGTCACCAGCAAGAGCAGCACCAAGGTCGAGCTCGCGGTCAGCGGCGCCCGCCCGGGGACGCCGTTCTGGCTGGTGTTGGGCGAGAGCGAGAACGCCGGGTGGGAAGCCACGGTCGCGGGCACGAACATCGGCGGCTCGACGCTGGTCGACGGGTATGCGAACGGGTGGCGGGTGCGTCCCGCGTCGGGCAGCTTCTCGGTGACCCTGCGGTGGACACCGCAGCGGAACGTCTGGATCGCGCTGGTGATCTCCGCGCTGGCGTTGTTGGCGTGCCTGGTCCTGGCGCTGCGCGGGTGGCGTCGTCGTCGATCGCGACGACGGCGAGAGCGCGCTCGACGCCGCGCCGATTCTGGCCAACCCGCTCGTCGCCTCCGGCACCCGCCCGGGCCCACTCGGGATCGCGGTGGGCGCGATCGCCGTCGGCGTCGCCGGCGCGGTGCTGGCCACGTGGTGGGTGGGACTGGTGGCCGCGATCCTCGTGGCCCTCGTCGCGTGGGTCCCGCGGCTGCGGTTCCTCGTCACGCTCGGCGCTCCTGCGGCACTGGGCGTGTGCGCGCTCTACGTCATCGTGCAGCAGTACCGCCACGACTACCCGTCCGACCTGGATTGGCCCGGATACTTCACCCGGATCAACAACCTGGCGTGGCTGGCGGTGATCCTGCTGCTGGCGGATGTCGCCGTCGAGCTCCTCCGGGGCGCGGCGAACCTCCGGCCGAAGGCCCCGACGGGTGAACCCGTCACCGTGGATCACCCGATTCGGTCCGCTCGTACCCGCAGACGGAGCGGTACTCGACGTCGCGTGCGGCCCCGGTCGCCACACGCGTTGGTTCCGGCAGCGCGGCTACGACGTGGTGGCGGTGGATCGTGACCTCTCGCGCGTGGAGGATCTCATGGACGATCCGCACGTCGAGCTGGTGCAGGCCGATCTCGAGATTGGCGCACCCGCGCCCTGGACTGGACGCACGTTCGCGGCGGTGGTGGTGACCAACTACCTCTGGCGACCGTTGCTCGCCGGGCTGGTCGCCGCGGTCGCACCCGACGGCTGGTTCCTCTACGAGACGTTCGCAGTCGGCAACGAGCGATTCGGTCGACCGTCGAATCCTGACTTCCTCCTGCGCGCCGGCGAGTTGCTCGACGTCGTACGCGGGAACCTGACCGTGGTCGCGTACGAAGCGCTGATCGTCGACGAACCGAAGCCGGCCGCGATCCAACACGTCGCGGCGACGCGCGTCCAGCACCTGCTCGACTGATCTACTCCCGCGGGCGTCGCGCCCACCATGCGCCCGTGACCAGGTCGGCGATCAGCAGCCCGATCGCGACCCACCCGAGTTCGGGAATGCCGAAGAGGGCACCGAAGGCGAGGGCGATCGGACTCCCCGCCGCCAGCAGCAACCGCCCACGGGTGAGTCGCGGCCGCGACCAGGGTGGCCACGGCCACCACCATGCCGATCCACCACCGTGACACGAGCGCGGTCACGACGCCGGCACCGACCGCGGCGGTGACCGTTGCACCGAGCGACGGCGGCATCGTGGCGAACACCATCGGCGACGTCGCCATCGGTGGATCGTCCAGCGCTCCAGGGGTCGCGGCTGGAGTCGCCGGCGCGCGCGAACGTCGCCCGCGCACGACGACGAGGACGAGACACACGAGCACCGCGAGCCCGGAGATCGCGAGTCCGATCCAGACCGCGCGTTGCGGAGTCCAACGCAGCACGATGTCGACGGTGCCCGCCTGATTCGGCCGTACCGTCCAGCCGTTGGCGAAGCCGTTCACCAGGTGCGGCGAACCGAGCGACCTGCCGTCGACCGTCGCTTCCCATCCGTCGTTGTGGCTCTGACCGAGCACGAGCCAGAACGGTGTGCCGTCGGTGCGCGCCTGAAGGTGGTAGGAGTCCGGCGTGCTGCTCGTGATCTTGACGGTCGCGCCGGAGTGACTGACCGGCGCGCCCAGCGTGGTCACCGGCGCTGGGGTCCCGGCCGTACTCGACGACAGGACGAGGCGGTCGATGTCGAGTCCGGTGTCGAGGCCCGACGCGGTGGTGACGGTGGCGCTCCCCGCGGGCAGGGCGAGGCTGGGGTCGCAGGCCACGACGTCGAGACCGGTCCGTTGCGCGGTGGCGTCACCGCGGATCGCCACGGGGAACGGGGTGCCGTTCACCCGAACGAGATCGGCACGACATCCCGTGTCGATCGCCGCCGGCGGGTCGGGGACCGGGACGCCGGAGAGTCCGGTCTCGGCGATCGACACCGGAAGGATCAGGACCTGGCCCGGGTAGGGGGTGGCGTCGACTTCCCGCACCTGGTCGACCCGGAGCCGCAGATCCTTGGTGGTCACGGGGTCGAATCCCAGGTCGACGGTCTGGACCGTTCCGGCGGCGCCGTCGGCCAGCGCCGGGAGCGGCAAGGTGCGCACGACGACACCGTCGGCCACCAACGACACCTGGGTCGGCACCGAGTGGAGGCCGTCCGTGACCACCGTCAGGCGGGCGTGATCCACCGTCATCGGCGAAGACGTCGAGACGTCGACGTATTGGCCCGCCTGGATCCCGGTCGTCGCGGTCCACGCGGTGGCGAGATCGCCGTCGAACGCGCGCGAGGCACGCGCGTTCGCATCGCCGTACAGGCGCGACGACGCGGTGTAGGTCGTGCCGGGCGCGGTCGTGCCGAGCACGGTGTCGAGCACGGGATCGGTGGCGTTCGGTTCGATGCGCGCGGTCCCCGAGACCAGGAACGAGCGCGAATCGGGGAGCACGAAGCGACGATCGAGCGTGGGTTCCTCGTCGAGTCGCCGCGCGGGCTCGTTCCGCAGCCGTGACAACACGACGTCGAGGCGGTGACCGTCGGCCGCGGCACCGACCCGGCGCGACAGATCGACGGGCAGCCGTACCGTCTCGCTGATCTTGGTGTCACCGAAACCGACCTCGGTGAAGCCGACGGTGTTGAGCGACAAGTCCGTCGGCATGGTCACGCCGTCGACCTCTACGGTGACCTTGCGCGCGGTCCGAGCCGGGAAGGGGATGCTCTGGCCAGGAGCGACGAGCGACTCGGGCGCCGAGCGCCACCGTGATCGGGTCACCGTCGTCGAACCGGAGCTTCACCCGCGAGATCCAGCGGTCGGTCGGGAGGGTCGGTGGCTGGGTGAACGTGAGGTGGTCGATGGTCTGCGGATGTTCCGAGGTGATCGTGAGCCGCTGGCCGACGATGTCGCCGTCGATCAGCCACGCCGTCCTCGAGTCTCCGTCGACTGCGCGTGACGGCCGGTTGCTGTTCGTCACGTACGCGGTGCCGTCGACACGCCCGCCGTGCTGCTCCACCACCGTACGGGTGGAGTTGCCCGACTGCGCGAACGGCTCGAGGCGGAATTCGGCGTCGGAAGAATCCTGGTCGGCGCGCTCGGTGAAGCCGCTGTTGTCCTTGACCCCGACGAAGAACTGTTGGTTTCGTCGGCGGTTCGAATCGGTGAGGACGAGGTCGGCGCGTTTCCGCATTTGCTGTCGCAGCTGCGCGTTGGTCAGCGAGCCGGACTCGAGGACGAGGGATCGACCGTCGAGCAATCCCGCGGCCGCGGCGTCGACGATGCCCTCGGCATCGCCGGCCAGGACGACCGGTTGCTCGGTTGGCGCGGTGTGCACGATGGGGATCGCGCCCTGCACCGCGAACAACGCGACCGGTGGCGGATCGGCGGCCTTGGGGGACGCGCCCAACTCGAGCGGCCCCAACCCCGACGACGAAGACGCCGACCGGTTCGGCGCGACGGGACCGAACGCGACGGGCGCGTCCAGCCCCTTGGGAAGCGGATCGGTGAGCTGCTGCCAGAGGAGCCGGGGTCGGGGCGTGTCGAAGCGCTCGTACTCCAGGTCGGAGCGCAGGGCGATGGTCCCGATGTTGGCCAGGCGCGCGTACGCCGCCAGCGCACCCGGTTCCAGCGTCCCGTCCTGGATCCGGTGGTCCAGGGCCATGAGGAGGTTCACCGACGGGGCCGAGCCTGACGGCAGCGTCTCGCGCGCCACGTACGGTCGGTCCATCAGGCCCGGAGTGATCGGTTCGATCGTGTCACCCCACCGGTAGGCGGAGAAGTCACTGCCGGGAATCTCCAGCACGCGCGTCGAGTCGCCGCCGCGCTGCATCGCGGCGATGGCGTCCTTCCAGTACGCCGGAACGTCGTTGGCGCGGTCGAGATGCTGCGAGAGGTACCCCGTCGTCCACACCGGGATCAACGCCGCGCACGCCAGGATGCCGACGACCAGCGTCGGGCACGAGTTGTCCGAACCGCGGAGCGAGGGCGGCGACGCCGGCGGCCAACAGCCCCGCGAGACCGAGCACGATCAACGGCACCGCACGCGGCGTGTTGCGCAGGGCGAGACCGGCGGCGGTGTCGGCGAAGGTCTTGAACACCCCGCCGTACGGGCTCGGGTTGTCGTACGGCCACGCACCGACCGAGACCACGGTGCCGACGATCACGAGGAGCACGAAGTACGCGCGGTGTCGCCACCGAATGATCGCGGCGGCGCCCAACGCGGCGATCGGGATCGCGTAGCTCGCGGTCTGCACGATGAAGTTGCCGGCGTACGCCGATGCCTGGTCGATCGAGTACCCGAGGCGGTCCTTGCCGTAGAAGAACCAGTTGCCGATTCCGCGCAGCACATCGGTCGGGGTCGAGTCCGTGGCGACGGTCCGTACGCTCTCCGTGAGTTGGAGGATGGGCAGGCCGTAGGTGCCCTGCGTGCGGAGTCCGACGATCCACCACAACGACACGCCGACGGTGAGCACCGCGAGCGCGCGCGGTCGCCCGCGACCGCGCCGAGCGCGGCGCGGCCGTGGCAGGCCTCGACGATGAGCCACAGCGCCGGTCCGATGCCCACGAACACCAACGAGCTCGCGTTGACGCTGCCGATGGTGAGGACCACGAGCGCGAACCACGCCGGATCTCGCCAGCCGCCGCGTCGGACGGCCCGCATGGTCAACCCGATCAGCCACGGCAGTCCGGCCCACGCGAGCAGCAGCACGGAGATCCGGGCGGTGAACGCGAGCTGGTACGGCGTCAGCATGTAGACGAGGGCGCCCGCGATCGCGCCCGCCCGGCCGGTGCCGAGCATCCGGAACAACCAGCGCGCGCCCAGCGCGGCCGCGAGCGTGATCGACCCGAGCCAGATCCGTTGCGCGATCCAATCGGGGACGCCGACGTGCGCGGTCAACCAGTAGTACGGGCCCATCGGGAACAGGTACCCGATGATCTGGTGCGAAACCGTCCCGAACCCGATGTGCGAATCCCAGAGGTACGGCGCGCGCGACAGCAGCCGATCGGGATCGAGGTAGAGGTACTGCTTGGTGTCGGCGCTGACGCGCGCCCGGCGACGACAGGAGGAACGGCACGTAGGCGAGCGCGCCGAAGCACAGGAACTCGAGCCGTCGGTGACGCTCGGCGACCGCGTGCGTCGTCGGTCGTGCGGCCACCTGCATGGGTGAGGGATGCTACGCCGCGTCGGACGCGATGCCGGGTCGGTTGATCCGGATTCTCGAGAGGCCACCGGTACACTCGAAGCGGTGGGGAAATCGGGAACCGACCTCGACGCGCAGCCAGTCGCGCCTGCGCCCACTCCCGTTTCCGCCCCCTCGACTCGGCCCGGGTGGTTGTCCGCGGTACTGGGCGTTGCTCGCGTTGCTCGGCCTCACCGTCGCGGTGGCGCTCGTCGTGCGGGCCGTCGTCTACCCGGCGATGTCGTGGAACCGCGACGAAGCCACGTACCTCTGGCAGGTACGCGCGTTGCGCGCGGGCCAGCTCCTCACGACGACCGGCGGCGCGCCCCATTTCTTCCAGCCCTGGCTGACGGGAATCCGCGGCGGCCAGTTCTTCTCCCAGTACACGCTCGGGTGGCCGGGCGTGATGCTCGTGGCCGATCTGCTGTTCGGGTCGTCGGCGGCGGCGATGGTCTGGGGAACCATGCTCGCGGTGCTCGGCACCTATGTGTTCACCCGCGAAGTCACCCGCGACCGGACGCTCGCGTTGGTCACGGCCGCGTTGATGCTGGCGTCGCCGATGGTGATCACCCAGAGCGGCGTGTACCTCGGCTACCTGTTCTCGCTCGGCGTCGGCCTGCTGTTCGGTGCCGCGCTGCTCGCCGGGCTGCGCCGCAGTCGCCCGTGGCTCTTCGTCGCCGCCGGCGCGCTGCTCGGCGTCCTGTTCATCACCCGACCCTTCGACGCGGTCCTGTGGGCGCTGGCCATGGGCGGGTACGGCATCTTCACCACGTGGCGCCAGTGGCCCCGCCAGGTTCGGGCCGCGGCGTGGGTGTGCGCGGGCTTCGTGCCGTTCCTCGTCATCACGCTGATCCACAACCGCATCGTCACCGGGAGCTTCACCCAGTTCCCGTTCACCGCGAAGGAGCCGCTCGACAAGTTCGGTTTCGGCTACCGGCGGTTGATGCCGGGAATCCCGGGCATCGACTACACGGTGGGTCAGGCGGTACGTGGGACCTGGGTCAACGGGTTCTTCCTCCCGCAGTTCCTCGTCGGCACCTATCTGGGACTCGCTCTCGCCGCGGTCGGACTCTGGCGGCGGCGTCGGGACCGCACCACGCTGCTCCTGCTCGCGATGATGGTCGTGTTCCCGCTCGGGTACTTCATGTTCTGGGGCAACCGGCTCGCCAGTGGGTTCGCATACCTCTCCGGGCCCGTGTACTTCCTCCCGTTGTTCGTGCCGTTGTGCATCGGGATCGCCACCGCGCTGCTCGCGTTGTGGCGACGCCGACGCGGGCTGGTCATCGGGTTGTGCTGCCTCGGGGTCGTCGCCACCGTGCCGTTCCTGTACGACAAGTCGGCGATGAATCGACGGATCAGTGAGGCGCAGGTCCCGTGGGAGCACTCGACCGATTCACTCCCCGGGAAGCCGCTCGTCATCGTCCGCGATTCCGGCCCGTACCTGCTGCACTTCAACCCCTTCTCCCAGAACGGGCCGGATCTCGACGGCCGCGTGCTCTACGCGGTCGACCGCGGCGCGAAGTCCTTCGACCTCCTCGATCGGTATCCGAACCGCACGCCGTACCTCCAGCGATCCAGCAACCCGAAGTTCGACGACGCGCTCCATCACTCCGACGCGCAACCTCCGAAGATCACGCTGGTGCCGATCAAGGTGCTGTCGGGCGGCGCGATCACGCTGAAGGTGCAAGTCCGGAACCCGACCAACGCGCCCGCGGTGGTGGTGATGTTGGAGGTCGGGAACCGGGTCGACCAGAAGACGTTGGCGCCCTCGGGGTCCGGTGACGGCGTGTACCAGACGGAGTGGACGCTGGTTCCCGGTGGTGTCGCTGCGCCGGGCGACTCCCGGGTTCCCGTCGCCGGTGAAGGATCGGTACTCGTGACGGCGATGCGAGGCGCGGACGCGGTCCAGGCACAGTCCGGTGTCCAGGAGCATGTCCGGTACGCGTACCGGGTCAACGGTTCGACGGTGCAACTGCTCGAGCCGAGCACGAAGACCGTCGTGCGGCCGGGGCCTGCAGTGAGCGTCCACCCTGATGTCGCGCGACTCCCCACGCTCTCGGTCGACGCGGTTGCGAAGTGAGCCGTCCGGACGTCAAGTCGTTCGTCGTCGCGCGACGTGCGGGTTGCCGCGGTGCCGTGGGTGATTGCCCGCGTTCTCGTGCTCGGAGCACTCGCGTTGTCGCGCCATCTGTTCACGATGGTCGGCGCACCGCCCCGCCCCGTCGCGCTCGGTCAGGGCCTCTTCGCGTGGGACGCCGCGTTCTACCGCGACATCGCTGAGCACGGATACCGCGCCGTCGGTGACGCGTCGCTGCGCTTCTTCCCGCTCGTACCGCTGCTGTCGCACGCGGCCTCGGTTGGGTGTTCTTCGGTCACACCGCGGTCGGCGCTCGCTCGTCGTCGCCAACGCGTCTGCGCTCGCCTTCGGTGCGCTTGCTCCACCGGCTCGCGCTCCGGGAGACGGGCGACCTCGGAACCGCGCCGCCGCGCCGCGTGGTTCGCCGCGCTGTTCCCCGCGGCCACCGTCCTGGTGCTCGGATACGCCGAAGCGACCGCGATGATGCTCGGCGTCGTCGTGTTCCTCGGCCTCCGGTCGCGCCGATTCGGCTGGGCCGCGGGTGCCGGGTTCCTCGCCGGACTCTGCCGACCGGTCGGCGTGCTGCTCGTCATCCCGGCGGCGGTCGAAGCGGCACGCGGGTGGAGGAGCGCGTCGGCGAGCGAGCGCATCGAGCGGGTCGGCGCGGTGGTCGCGCCGGTCGTCGGCGCGGCGGCGTACCTCACGTGGGTCGGCGCCGAGTTCGGCGACTTCTGGAAGCCGATCTCGCTGCAGAACCGCGCCACGCTGCGCGGAGGCTTCCAGGATCCGTTCACCCGCACGATCGACGCCTTCGGCGACCTGTTCGGTGGTGACCGCTTCGGCTCCGGACTCCACATCGTGTGGGCCGTCGGGTTCGCCGCGCTCCTGGTCGTGCTGATCCGGCGCCTCCCGGCGTCGTACTCGCTGTACGGGGCGGCCACGCTGGTGCTCGGGCTGTCGGCCCACAACCTCGACTCGTTCGAGCGCTACTGCATGAGCACCTTCCCGTTCGTGCTCGCGCTGGCCATCGTCACCGACCGGGACGAGGTGGAACGGGGCGCGCTGGTCCTCGCCGGCGCCGGCCTGGCGGGCTACGCGGTCCTGGCGTTCCTCGGCATCTCCGGGCCCTGACGCGCGAGCCGGCCGCCCCGTAGACTGCCGGGGCTGCAGCCGCCCGTCCGGAGCCCAGACCCTTCCGGAGATTCCCGTGAGCGAATCCCACGCCGAATCCCGACCACGAAGTCGTCATCATCGGCGCGCGGGCCCGGCCGGTCTCACCGCGGCCTACATGCTCACCAAGCGCGGCGTCGCGCCGACCGTCCTCGAGGCCGACACCGTGGTCGGCGGCATCAGCCGGACCGCGGTGCGCGACGGCTGGCGCTTCGACATCGGCGGCCACCGCTTCTTCACCAAGGTGAAGCCGGTCAACGACCTGTGGTTCGAGATCCTCGGCCAGGACGAGTTCCTGCGCCGGCCGCGCATGAGCCGCATCTACTACCGCAAGAAGTTCTACGACTACCCGATCAACGCCAAGAACGCGCTCAAGAACCTCGGGCCGGTCGAGGCGGTCCGCTGCATGGCGTCGTACCTCGTGGGTGCGGGTCAAGCCGCCGAAGGACACGAGCACGCTCGAGGGCTTCGTCGCCTCACGCTTCGGGTGGCGTCTCTACGAGCACTTCTTCAAGACCCAGAGCGAGAAGGTGTGGGGCGTGCCCTGCACCGAGATCCAGGCCGACTGGGGCGCGCAGCGGATCAAGGACCTGTCGATCTGGCGGGCGGTGGTCGACGCGCTCACGCCGAAGAGTCGTGAAGGCGCGCCGGAGCAAGGGCAAGCAGATCACCAGCCTGATCGAGGAGTTCAACTACCCCAAGTACGGCCCCGGTCAGATGTGGGAGAAGGCCACCGAGCTGGTCACCGAGCGTGGCTCGAAGGTCGTGTTCGACTCGAAGGTCACCAAGATCGAGCACGCAGGCGGTCGCGCCGATCGCGGTCACCACCGAGAGCGACGGCGTCGACCAACCGCTACGAGTGCACCGAGGTCATCTCGTCGATGCCGATCAGCGCGCTGCTCGAGGCGATGGACCCGCCGGTGCCCGACGACGTGCGGCAGGCGGCCGCCGAGTCGCTGCGCTACCGCGCGCACATCACCGTCGGCCTCGTCGTGCCCGAGGAGTTCAGCTTCCCCGACAACTGGATCTACATCAACGACGCCAACGTGAAGGTCGGCCGGGTGCAGAACTTCGGTCGGTGGTCGCCGTACCTCGTGAAGGACGGCCGCACCTGCCTCGGGCTCGAGCTCTTCGTCGACGAGGGCGACGAGTGGTGGACGAAGACCGACGACGAACTGATCGCAACCGGCACGCGCGAGCTCGATGCAGCTCGGCCTGATCGACGGATCGAAGGTCGAGGCCGGCTACGTGGTCCGGACGCCGAAGGCGTACCCGTTCTACGACGCCGACTACAAGGCCAACGTCGAGATGCTTCGCCGCTGGCTCGAGGAGCACACGCCCAACGTGTATCCCGGTCGGGCGCAACGGCATGCACCGCTACAACAACCAGGACCACTCGATGTACACCGCGATGCTCAGCGTGGAGAACATCTTCGGCGCCGACCACGACGTCTGGTCGGTGAACGTCGACGAGGAGTACCACGAGGAAGTCGCGGAGCCGTCGAGCTGACGTGAGCCCGACCGAGGGGGCGACACAAGAGATCGGGGCCGCCGGATTCGAAGCCGGGCCCGTCCTGCACTTCCCGTGCTTCGACGCGTTCCGGTTCTTCGGGATGACGATGGTGTTGCTCGTGCACGCGGCGTTCGCGACCCGGCCGTGGGTGCAGGCGAACCTCCCCGAGTGGCTGCAGTCGATCCTCCAGCGAATGGACGTCGGCGTCGCCATCTTCTTCGTGCTGTCCGGCTTTCTCCTGTTCCGGCCGTTCGTGGCGCGACGGCTTGCGGACAAGCCGTCGGTGAAGATGGGCGCATTCCTGCGTCGGCGCGTCGCTGCGCGTACTTCCCGGCTACTGGTTCGCGCTGACGTTCTGTGTCGTCGTGCTCGGCCAGCTGCTCGGGAGCGCGAAGAACGCCTTCCTCTACTACTCGTTGCTCTTCCCGTTCGCGAGTCGGAGCGTCGCGCTCGGTGGCGGCCTGGGCCACGAGGGTGACTACGGGATCCCCCAGGCGTGGAGCCTGACCGCCGAGTTCCTCTTCTACCTGATGTTGCCGGTCGTGGCGGTCGTGCTCGTACGCCTCGCCGCGAAGAAGGCACCGCAACTGCAGGTTCGGTACGCGCTCGCGATCTGCGCGGCGCTGTACCTGTTCGGCCAGCTCTTCCGTCTCTACTTCCTCGTCGCATCGCCGTCGTGGGCACGCGTCGCAGTGATCTGGGCGCCGAACTGGGTCGACTTCTTCGCCATCGGTATGGCGATGGCGGTCTTCAGCGCCGCGCACGGCACCGGTCTCGAGCTGCCGCGCATCTTGCGTTTCCTCGGCGACCATCCGGCGATCTCGTGGTCGTGCGCGCTGGCCGTCGGGTTCAGCTTCGCCACGTTCTCGCCCCCGAACACACCGGGCGTCTACGGGGCCGAGTACTGGGTCCGCTGGTGGCTCTTCGGGGTCTTCGCGTTCTTCCTCCTGGCGCCGGCGATGTTCGGCGACCAGACGCAGGGGCGGGGACGCAAGTTCCTCGCCAGTCGACCCCTCGTGCTCCTCGGCACGGTGTCACTCGGGTTCTACCTCTTCCACCTCGCGGTGATGGGCAACGTCCAGGAGTGGTTGGCGCCGTCGGGCACGAGCAGCGACTTCTACGGCAGCCTCCCCGTGGTGTTCTCTCTGACGTTCGTCCTGTCGATCGGGTTGGCGTTCCTCAGCTACTACCTGGTGGAGAAGCCGTTCCTCCGACTCAAGGACCGCTCGATCACGTCGATCTGGCACCGCGACCCGCCGTCCGGCGCGACGGCCGCGGTCGCGGTGGCTCCCCGCGATGATCCGCGTGCGACAAGCGACACGGTCGCGCACGCGCTGGGATGGGTGGCGATCGCCGCGGTCGCGCTCACCGCGGCCCTCGCTGGGTTCTTCGTGCTGCGCGGACGCCTCAATGCCGACGAAGGCTGGTACCTCTACAGCGCGCGGCTGGTGTACCGCGGCCAGTTGCCGTTCCGTGACTTCAGCTTCACGCAGATGCCGTTGTTGCCCGTACGTGTACGGCATCCCGCAACTGGTCACGTCGAGCCTCTACCTCGGTCGTGCGGTGTCGGTGGTGCTGTCGGTGGTGGCGCTCGCGTTGTGCGTGCGCGTGGCGTGGCGCGAGGCAGGACGCCCGGCCGCGGCGGCAGTCGGGCTGCTCGTCCTGGCCGCGCCGACCGCGGTCTACAACCTGACCCTCACCAAGACCTACGCCCTCGTCGCGTTCTTCCTCGCCGCGCTCCTCGCCACGCTCACGTCGACCGGGTCGGCGGACGCGCACGTTCCCGTTGGCCGCGATCGCCGCGGTCGGACTCGCGCTCAGCCGGACGTCGGGCGTGCCGCTCGCGGTGATCGTGATCGTCTACCTGCTGTGGCGCGCGCCCGATGTCGCGAACGCGGGTCTGGGTCGGGGCCATCGCCGGCATCGGCGTCGTCACCGCCGCATTCTTCGTCTTCGTCGGACACCGAAGCGGCGCGGTTCGGGCTGAGCACGTTCCACCAATTGCTCTGGCACGGCGCCGACACCGGGACCCGGATCGACACCGTGGTCACCGACCCGGATCCCGCGATGGTTCGGTGAGTACTGGGGCTACGTGCTGCTCGTCATCGGCGCGCTCGTCGTCGTCGTTCACGTCGCGTGACGTGCGACGGTACGCGCAGCGACCAGCCCGCGTACCTCCTGATCGCGGTCGGCACCGCGCTCTACCTCGCGGTGCAGCTGACGGCCGGCCAGTTCGCGCCGGTGGAGTATGCCGCCGCCGTCATCCCGATGGTGATCACCATCCCGGTGATCCTCCTGTCCCGTCGCTTCCTCGGGCCGGACGGGACGGCGCCGGTGTTCCGCGGCGCGGCGATCGGCGCGGCCGTGGTGGTCGTCGTGCTCGCCGTGCTCACCGTCGTGCACCCGAGCGTGCGGGAGTTCGTCGTCGACCGGGACTGCTCCCGAGGGCATCGCGGCCGCCAACCGGGTCGCCGCGTACGTGCACGATCACACCCGTCCCGACGACGAGGTGCTCGCGCTCTGGGGCCAGCCGGCCACGCTGGCGTCCGATCGTGACCTCGTGCCCGATGCGACCTTCGGTCTGTTCTCCTACGAGGACCTCACCACGTCCCGTGCCCGCGCGCTCGCACTACGTGAACCAGGCGCGTCTCGTGCAGGTCATCGAGTCGGGGCGGCCGGCGGCCATCGTCCTCACCGACGTCGACCGTACGTTTTTCAACTTCCGCGGTTCGTTGTCGGACAAGCACACCGATCCCCGGCGGATCGAGGATGCGCTCGCCGAGCACTACCGCAAGGTGCACTCTGACGTCGGGTTGGGGGTCAACGGCCCCACCAATGTCGACGTGTACCTCCGGAACGATCGGAACTGAACGCTCCCGAGCTCGACCGGCGCTCTAGGTGTCGCGGGACGACCCGTCGGCCGACCACGAACATCTGCTTGCCCATGATCCGCCACACCAGCGGGAAGCGCATGTACATGCGCACGAGCGCCAACGAGCGGGGCGTGCGCGAGTGCTTGATCGTGTACGGCAGGAATCGCGGGATCACGACTTCGGGGCGGAAGTTGGCCAGCACCAGCGCCTCCACCAGGCTGTAGTGGGTGAGCGCGAGGTGATGGTCGAAGTAGTCCCAGTACCGGCCGGGCAGGTACCGGATGTTCGGCATCACCACGATGAGGCGCCCGTCGGCCCGCAGGATCCGGTGGCACTCGTCGAGCGTCGCCACCAACTCGGCCTTGTTCGGGAAGGTGCTCGAAGAAGTTCGAGGTGAACACGACGTCGACCGAGCCGCGTCGGGATCTGCGGCATCGAGCTGCTCGACGCGATGATCGCCTTGCCGTTGCTTCACCGAGCGCTCGACGTCGGGGTTGAGATCGACGGCGATCTTGTCGGCGCAGTCGATCGCGTTGATGAACTCGCACGTGCCGGCACCGAGGTCGACGACGGTGTCGGTCGTCTCGACGTAACGCTGGAAGAACTCCTCGCAGAAGATGTTCCACATGCCTTCTTTGAAGGCGAGATCGCGGGCCGTGAAGCGCTCCTGGTAGAGCCGCGAGAGCTGTTCCCCGCTGAGTCCGATGGGTTCGGGCATGCGACGAGGCTACCCGCCTGCCCACCGCGAACTGGGCTTGCGTCGAACCGAACCTCGTTGGTTGCGCAAGTACGCTCGGGTGATGGGCGCCGCAGAAACGGGTTCGGTGGGGCGTGAGAACGCGCGCAACACCGAACTGCTCGACGCTGAGCTCCCGAGTGCCCGGTTCGTCGACGACGCCTACCTCCGCTGGTTGTACGACGAGAATCCGTACGGGCCCGCGATCCAACGGGCGGCGGACGACGCCGGGGTGCGGGTGGCGCACTACGCGATGGTGCCGCAGCGGTACCGCGGCCCTGACGGCGTCGTCCCCGCCGCGTTCTCGCTCAACGCGGTCGTGCGCAGCGGTACCCAACGCCAGGGGTGGTTTCGCAAGCTCGGGCTCGAGATCTACGAGGAGGCGGCCGACGCGGGTTGGCAGTTCGCGTCGGGGGTCTGCAACGACAAGTCGATCGGTGCGGTGGTCAAGTACATGGGGTGGAAGACGCCGGGACCGCTCCCGGTTCGCCTGTGCGCGCCGCTGCCGACACGCGGTCGTTCCCCGGTGGAGAGCCACCGCGCCGACGTCGCGTTCGTCGCCAGCGCTGAGTTCGAGGCGCTGACCGCCGGGCTCGACGAAGTTCCCGTGGCGCACTGGACGAACTCCTACACCACCGAGTACCTCCGCTGGCGGCTCGCCTGTCCGAGCGGGTCGTACGCGATCCACGCCACCGACGAGCTGGTGGCGATCACGACCCGCACCCAGCACCTCGGCGTCCCCGCGGCGGTGATCCTGAAGTTGTTGCCGCGCGACGGTGCGACGCTCCCGCAACGCGCCGATGCCATCGTCACCGCGGTGTGCCGGTTTCACCGCGCGCCGTACGCGGTCTACGCGGGGTTCAACGCGCACGTCGCGGTGCGCGGGCTCCAACCTCCGCGCCGGCTGCAGCCTTCGCCGCTGCACCTGATCCTGCGCGGGCTCGCGCCGGGCTTCGATCACGACGGCCTCACCCTCGACACGTTCGAGTTCCTCGACATGGATGCGTACTGATGGGCGAGCTGGTCACGTTCACGCTCGACCTCGAGGACCATCGGCCGTCCGACGCCGCCGAGATCCGCTATCCGACCGTCACTCGAGGCGTCCTCGACTTCCTCGACGCGCGCGACGTGCGGGGAACGTTCTTCGTGGTCGGCGAGATCGCGGAGGCCGAGCCCGACCTGGTCCGCGAAGTCGCGGCGCGGGGCCACGAGGTCGCGCTGCACGGTTGGCGACACACGCCGTTGACCGAGCTCGACGAGCCGACGTTCCGGGCCGACCTGATCCGCGGGAAGGCGCTGCTCGAGGAGCTCACCGGGCGACCGGTGGTCGGGCTTCCGGGCGCCCGATCTTCTCGCTCGTGCCGGAATCGCGTTGGACGCACCGACGTGCTCGCCGATGTCGGCTTCACGTACTCCTCCAGCGTGCTGCCGGCGAAGAGCCCCCTGTTCGGTGACCCCGGCCTCCCGACCACGCCGTTCCGGTGGCCGAGCGGCGTGGTCGAGCTCCCGTGCCCGGTCGTGCGCGTCGGCCCCGTCGGGTTGCCGTATCTGGGTGGCGTGTACCTGCGGGCCCTGCCCAAGACGTCGACCCGGGTCGCCCGGCGGGTCTCCGCGTCCGGTGTCGTCCTCTGGACCTACTGCCATCCGTACGACTTCGATCCCGACGAGCCGTTCTGGGTCGTGCCCGAAGCCGGTCCGCTCGGCAGCCGGCTGCTCTGGTACAACCGGCGGCGCACGTTCGCCCGCATCGAAGCTGCCCTGCGCGACCGCGTGGGTCCACCGCTGGGTGAACGCGTCTCCACGCTGACGGTGCCGACACTCAATGCCGAGAGCGGGCAAGCATGAGCGAGTACTCCCAACTCGAGATGGTGCACGCGTTGCCCCACGCGTCGCTGGTCGACCGCGTCGAGTACCTGACCAGGTTGTGCGTCGGGGAAGCGGGTGATGCACGTCGGGTTTGCCGATGCCGGGTGCCATGAGCTGAACGAGCAATCGGGCGCGTGGCTGCACGAGCACCTCGCCCGGACGGCGGGTGAGCTCATCGGATTGGATCTCGACGAGGCCGGGGTCGAACGCGCCCACGCCCAGGGCTACGAGGCGTACGTCGTCGACTGCCGCGACGTCGAAGCACTCGCGGCGCTCGATCTCGCACCGGCTGAGGTGGTGGTCGCCGGCGAGGTGATCGAGCACCTTGACGATCCCGGCTCGTTCCTCGAGGGACTGCATGCGCTCGTCGCGCCCGGCGGCGTGCTCGTGATCACGACGCCCAACGCCATCGGGCTGGTGAACACCGCCGCGCCTGCTCGCGAACGTCGAGGTGAACCACCCTGACCATGTGGTGATGTACACGTGTCGCACGCTCGACGCGCTGCTCGCGCGCCACCGGTGGGACACCGTACGAGCACCAGGTCTTCATCCAGGACGTGAAGTCGAGCGGCACCGACGCTCGAAGTCGGATGCTCACGACCGGCGCGCGCGTCGTGCTCGGGATCGAGAAGCTGTTGGCGCGCCTCGGTCGTCCCTACGCCGCGGGTGGTCTCATCGTGGTGGCGCGGCGCCGACTCGCCGACGTCAGCCTGACTGGTCGCCCGGGGGAGGTCCGAGACGTTCCTCGACCTCCTGGCGCAGCAGCGCGTGCTCCTCGGCGAGCGTGCGGGTGCGGTCCTCGAGTCGCGAGAGCTCCCACGAGAAGTGGAGCACGAGCAGCAAGCAGGAAGCTCAGCGCCAGGAGCATGAACGTCGCCGGCGGGTAGCCGATGCCGAACAGGTCGGAGACCTCGACCAGCAGGTCGGGGAAGATGGCGAGCACCGCCAGGCCGAGGCCGATCGAGAACCACAGCACCGAGTATTTCGCTCGCAAGCCGGCGGCTGCGGACGAGGTGCACGATGAACGCGATGACCGCGGCGGCCAGCACGATGATCAGGACGTGGGCAGAGGTGCTCATGCCGGCGACGACGGGGTTCATTCGCCGGCTTCCCGCTGTCGCCGTTCGCCGGGCGCGTTGACCCCGGCTCGTCGTGGAGACGAGGAGCACGACGAGCAGGCGGACGTAGTAGTAGACGAGCTTGAACCGTCGGGTCGACGGCGCGCCGCCGGTCCGCCCGCGCATGTTGGCGGGCACCTCCTCCACGCGGTAGCCCGCGTTGCACGCCTGCACCAGCGCCTCGACCGAGTCCATGTACTCGACCGGGTAGTTGGTCGCGAAGTGCTCGAGCATCGGACGGGAGAAGGCGCGGAAGCCTGAGCTGGTGTCGGTGAAGTCGCTGCTTCACGAGCACGCTCGACGAGCCACTCGAGCAGCTTCATCGCGCAGCCGGCGGATGCCGCTCACCTCGTAGGTGACCGCACCGCCGGCCGCGAAGCGACTCCCGATCACCATGTCGGCGCCGGCGTCGATGCCGTCGAGGAGCGCGTCGAACGCGAGCGGGTCGTGCTGGCCGTCGGCGTCGAACTGCGCGGCGCGGTCGTACCCGTGGCGCACCGCGAACGAGAAGCCGGTGCGCAGCGCGCCGCCGATCCCGAGGTTGAAGGGCAGGACCGCCACGTGCGCGCCCGCGTCGCGGCGCGATGTCCGCGGTGCCGGTCGTCGAGCCGTCGGACACGACGAGCACGTCGTACTCGGGCGTCTGCTCCGCCAGTTCCTTCAGCACCGCGGGCAGCGAAGCCTCCTCGTTGTACGCGGGGATGATGACGAGCGTGCGGGGTTCGGGCATCATGGGATCCTCGGTGCGCCGGCAGGCGTCGCCGGCGCGGGACCTCGTAGAGCAGGTCGCCACCGTAGCGCCCGACGAGACGCAATGGGCGCGCTCGCGCCGGGTCGAGCAGCGGCGTCCCAGGCGCCGCCCTGCGGCCCAGTCGCGCACCACGACGTAGCGGATGCCGAGTGCGCGGAGGCGGTCGAGCGTCGGCGGCGTCGGGCAGCGATTCCATCTCGCGCGAGAGCTGCACCCACGACGGCGGGAAGAAGCCGGAGTAGCCGTTCGGCGTGCTGCGGTGGTGCGCGGTGGTGCCGTAGACGTTCTCGGCCTGGCGGAAGCCGCTGAACGCCTCGCGGCGGCGCTGCGCCTGGCTCGAGCGCGGGGAGGTAGAGCACGCCGCCGGCGGGCAGCGTCGGCGAGCTGCTCGTCGACGGCGGACACGCACGTGATGGTCGCGGTCGGCCGCGTCCACGGCGCGTAGCCCTCGACGAGCACGCCGAGCACCGCGACCGCGGCGACCACGCCGACGACCGTGCGGGCGCGCCAGTGGAGCCGCCGTGCGAGCCAGCGGCCGATCGGCCAGCGCGCCGAGGCCGGCGAGCACGCCCACGCCGAGCAGGCCGACGACCCACGCGCGGCCGGTGGCGCGCAGCGCCTCCCACCCGGGCACGTACTCGAACAGCAGCCGGTACGGCGCGAACCGACGCCAGCCCGGTCGGGCCCGGCGCCGAGGCCGAGCGCGAGCGCCGACGAGCACCAGCGCGACGCCCGGCGATCGACGCGCGCCGGCGTCGCGCCCGCGTGCGCGCCACCCGGCGATCGCGCCGATCGGCGCGAGCACGAGCAGGAACAGACCCGGGAACGCCGGCTCGCCGTAGATCGGCCAGCCGCCGCCCTTGCCGAGCAGCGAACCCCAGATCGAGAGGCGCGGGTCGGTGGCGCCGAAGTCGGCGCTCGAGCGGCGGGAGGTCGGCGAGCGTGCGGTGGAAGCCGGGCTGCTCGTCGCGCACCTGGAGGTAGGGGATCGCCATGGCCAGCGTGCACAGCGCCGGCGACCAGCGAGCGCGCCGACCGCCCACAGCCAGCCGCGCCGCCCGAGCGAACGCCAGCGCACCGCGAGGATCGACGACGGCCGCGCCGAACGCGTACGCGCCCGGGTAGAACGACACCGACGCCTGCCACACGAGCGCGGCGGCCAGCAGCGCCGCGCGGCGCGAGCAAGCGGGCGTGGTCGGCGACTCGGCGCGGTCCGCCAGCCACCACGCCGCGGCCGCGGCCACGCCGACGCCCGCGTGCGCGGTGGCGTGGAGCGCGCCGCTCGACACCGAACCGAACGGCCCGAACGCGAACGCGGCGCGCGGTGAGCGCGCCGACGACGATCGAGCGGCGTGACCGACGCGCCCGAACAGGTAGCCCGACGCGGCCGAGGTCGCGAACGCCGAGCAGCAGCGCGATGTTGAGCTGGCCGATGGGGGAGACGCCGAGCCAGCGCAGCGGGAGCATCGGGATGGCGATGCCGAGCAGCGAGTCGGAGTAGGCGAGCGTGTGCGGCTCGGGGGCGAAGATGTTGGCGTCGAACAGCGACCCGGGTGACCCGAGCTTGTGCTGCACCCAGTCGATGGTCCACGCCTGGAACCGCGGGTCGAACGCGTCGTGCCCGATGTGGCCGAGCTTCGTGACCAGCGGCCACGTGACCGCGATCGCCAGCGACGAGGCCGACGCACGAGCGCGATCAGCGTCTCGACGGCCGATCGCGCCGCACGGTCAGCGGCGCCGCCAGTCGGTCGCGGTCGCGACGCGGCGTCGGTGACGGTCGGCGACGACCCGGTGCACGGCGCCACGAGCTCGCGAGTCTCCGGCGCCGGCGTCGGGTCGCATCGTCGCGCCGGCGTGCGGGCCGGGCGAGCGGCGCCACAGCGCGTCGAGGCCGACACCGCCGAGGACGGCGAGCATCACGTCGGCGCCCACGCGGTAGCGGGTGATGCCGATCGAGATCGCCGCGGTGATGGTGACCATCACGACGATGGCGATCATCGGCGAGATCGGGATCCGCCGCTTGCGCATCACGACCAGCGCGTAGATCGACAGCGCGACGAGCGCGTAGTACATCCACGTGCCCGCCCACGACGGCCACTTGCCCGCGCCGCTCGAAGAAGTGTCGAAGCTCGACCTCCTGGCGCACCCGGTAGAAGCCCCAGCACGCGCCCGACGCGCGCCAGCGGCGACGAGCGGCGCGCGCGTCGAGGTGGTCCTCGATGTAGTGGAGGGCCTTGCGTGCGCGGCCTTGACGTCGGGGATCGACTCGTCGCGCGGGTCCTGCGCGAGCAGGTACACGACGCCCGGGATCCTTGCTGCTCGCGTGCAGCTTCTCGCTGCTGCGGCGTTCGCCGGCGGCCGACCGGCGGTGATGCAGTCGATGTCCCAGTAGCCGAGGTAGTGCGCCGGAGTAGGTCTGGTCGCAGTTCGCGCTCTGCAGCACGCTGCCGTGACCGGTGGCGAGGAACACCGGGTTCTCGAACGTGGTGAGGTTGCGCACCCACCACGGGAGGATCACGACGAGGCAGGTGAGCGCCGATCGAGCGAGGAACACGAGGATGCGGCGGCGCAGATCGCCGGCGCGCTGCACGAACGAGGAACGGCAGCGCCGATGAACGGGACGAGCATGATCGGCCTCGGGCCGGGTGAGGCACGGCGAGGCCGATCGCGCCGCCGAGGAGCACGGCGTCGAGCCACGAGCGCGAGTCCCACAGCCGGTACGCGGCGAGCAGCACCAGCCGCGATCACCAGCACGTACATCGACTCGGAGATGAGCATGCCGTCGTTGATCCAGAGCATCGGGTAGACCGCGCCGAGGAACGCCGCGATGCATCCCGGCCCGGTCGCCGGCGATGCGGCGCGCCACCAGCCGACGAGCACGATCGCCGCCGGCACCGAGCACGCACGACGCGAGGCGGTGGGCGAGTGGCGTCGTGCCGCCGAACCACGAGATCGACCGCGAGGTACATCGAGTAGAGCGGCGGGTGCGCCGCGCTCGGGTCGATGCGACCGAGCGCCTTCCACGTGAACGGGTTGATGAAGCCCATGCCGTCGGCGAGCGCGTTGGCCTGCCAGTGGTAGAAGTAGTCGTCGCCCTGCAGCGCGAAGTTGCGCCGCGCGACGAGCACCCACGCCACGCGGCATGAGCGAAGCCGCCGAACGCGATCAGCCGACGACGCCGAAGCTGAACGGCGCCGGCGCGCGCGACGGTGTCGGGCGTGGCGATCGGCGTCGACGTCGGCGTGGGCGTGGCGACCGGCGGCGTCGGCCGGTCACCCGGACGTCCGCGGCTCGCGGTGACGATGCCCGACCGCGGCGGCGAGGACGATCGCGACCTCGGCCGGGCGCGCGGTACCGGGTGACGCCGAAGGTGATCGCGGCGGCGAACGTGGCGATCGCGGCGATGGCGAGGAGCGGCAGGATCGGTATCCGTCGGCGGCGCATCACCACCAGGCCCGCCGATCGCGAACGGCAGGAGCGCGTAGTAGAAGAAGAGCCCGATCCAGCTCGGCGGCGCGCCCGCGGCCCTCGAGCCACCAGTCGAGCGCGGTGGTCTGGCCGGGCTTGAAGAGGCCCCAGAGGCGTCCGACCCGGGCGGCCACCACGAGCGGGAGCCGCGCTTCAGTGTGCCTTGATGTACTCGATCGGCCTGCTTCCGCGGGCACGAGGTCACGTTGCGACTCGTCGAGCGACGGCTTCGGCCACGGACCCTGGAAGCAGTTCGCGTAGTAGCCGATGTACTTGCCGTAGTACACGCTCGTCACAGCTGGCCGCCGACAGCGCCGCGCCGGTGGCGCTGGTCATGGTGGTGGGTTCCTCGAACCGGGTGTAGTTGAAGCCGATCCACGGCAGGAGCACGAGCCCGCCGACGATGCACGCGACGGCGGCGAGCTTGAACGCGTCCTGACGCAGATCAGACACTCGTGGCGAGCAGCGCGAGCGGGATCACCACGAGCGGGAACACGAGCGTGTCAGCTCGGTGCGGCTCAGCGCGGTGATCCCGCACGCCAGGCCCATGAGGACGCGCGTTGCGCATGGTCGGACGGCTGCGCGAAGCCGTAGACCGTGTAGAGCATGATCGCGGTCATGAGGATCGCCATCGACTCCGACAGCAGCATGCCGTCGTTGATCCAGATCTCCGGGTAGACCGCGGCGATCCCGGCGGCGACGAGCCCGACCGCGTTGCCGCCGAGGCGCCGGCCGACGAGGCCGATCACCACGACCGCGGCGATGCCGAGGAAGCACGAGGCGACCCGGTGCCAGGTGACGGTGTCGAGGCCGAGCGCGCGACCACAGCGAGAGGTAGGTGACGTAGAGCGGCGGGTGGGTCGCGCTCGGGCGCTCGCGTGCCGTCGAGGAAGTGCCACACGAACGGGTCGACGAACCACGCGCCCTTGGCCAGCGCGTTCGCCTGCCAGTGGTAGTAGAACGCGTCGCCGCCGAGCTTGTAGCCGTGGTAGCCGGGGCGGTTGGTGGTGGGTCGCCACCAGAACACGTTCAGGAAGCGCACCGACGCGCCGCGACCCCGCAGATGACCGCCAGGAGCCAGGCGCCGAAACGGTGGTCGGGACCGCGGTCCGGTGGGTCGTCGATCGCGCTCGGCGGCGCTGGTCCGTCGTCGCGGTCGGTCGGTGAGCGTCACGTCGCCGACGTTCGCCGGCCGCGGGGGCGCCGGTGCCGGGTCGGTCACCGGGCGTCGGCGCGACCGGTGCGTGCGTCCGGCCGGCGCCGGCGGTCCGCCAGCGGATGCGCGGCGTCGATCGCGATCGCGGCGAGCGACGGGCATGATCGCGTCGACCGGCGCGCGGTACCGGGTGATGCCGAAGCTCGATCGCCACGGTGATGGTGGTCGCGGCGACGATGGCGAGGAACGGGAAGATCGGGATGCGGCCGCGCCGGAGCACGACGAGGCCGCCGATCGACGAACGGCAGGAGCAGGTAGTAGCCGATGAGGATCGCCCACGACGTGACGTCGCCGCGCCGTTCGCCGACCTGGTTGAACTCGACGTTCTGGAACGGCGGTAGAGCTCGAACACCCGCCCGACGCGGGCCGCGACCACCACCGGGATACGCGACTTGTGGTGCTCGATGTAGTCGAGCGCCTTCTTGCGGGCGCGCTCGTCGACGAGCGTCTCCTCGAGGTGCGGCGGGTAGTCCTTGAGCGCGCAGCGTGTCGTCCCAGTAGCCGAGCTTGTCGCCGTAGTACGTGGTGTCGCAGCTGCCGTCGAGCAGCACCCAGCCGAACCCGGTGCCGAGCACGGTGGGCTTCTCGAACGTCGTGAGGTTGCGCACCACCCACGGCCCGACGATCACGATCCCGACCGCGGCCATGACGCCGAGCATCTTCCAGCGTTGCGCGCGCGTGACCCCGCGGCACGAGCACGACCGCGGGCAACGCGATGAACACGAACAGGATCACGCCCTCGGAACGGGTGAGCGTGGCGAGCGCGAGGCACGGCGGCCAGCAACGCGGCGGCCGCCGAGGGTCGGCGCGTTCCAGAGCCGGTACACCGCGAGCAGGGCGAGGATCACGAGGAGGCCGTAGAGCGATTCGAGCCCGAGCATCGAGTCGTTCGACCAGAGCGCGGGAGAGACGGCGGCGAGCAGCGCGGCGACGAGACCGACGCGGTCGCCGGCGAGGCGCCGGGCGAGGATCCCGATCAGGAACACGGTGGCGACGCCGAGCAGGGCGGTGAAGACCCGCTGTTCGGCCGGCGTCGACGAGGCCGAGCTTCGCGGGGATGGCGAGGAACACGGTGTAGAGCGGCGGGTGGACCGCGGTCTGGAAGACCCGGTGCGCGGGTGACGACCGGCGCGAAGTACCCGAACGGGTTCAGGAACCCCTTGCCGTCGGCGACGAGGCGGGCCTGCGCGCTGTAGAAGTACTCGTCGTCGAGGCCGAGGTGCGGGATCCGCGACAAAACCGGGCCGACGATGTAATAGATCCGCCAGGCGGCCGCCCCCGCGGTGATCAGGATGAGCCGCGTGAGGAAGCGTCGAGAGGCTCCCACGGGGCCGAACGATACCAGTGGGCCCCCGGCGAACCCTTGCACGGTGGGGAGCAGATCCGGCGAATAACCTCGTGTGCTCAAGGGAAGTTGTGCCGCCGATCGCCCCGAGGGAGACACCACTGGCCCGCACCCTCTCCGAGGTGCCGCGCGACCTGGGCGCGACGCCCGATGCTCGTGGCGTGAGTCGGGGGCCGGTCACCGGCCAACCGGTGGCTCGGCGCGGCGCAACCCGCGGCGGGCTTCGGCTACCAACCCGCCCTCGACGGTGTCCGCGCCTTCGCGGTCGCCGCGGTGCTGCTCTACCACGCCGGGCAGTCGTGGGCGGTCGGGGGGTATCTCGGGGTCGACGCGTTCTTCGTGCTCTCCGGCTTCCTGATCACGTCGCTGCTGATCACCGAGTGGTCGGGGCGGCGCCGGATCAACCTGCGCGACTTCTGGTTGCGCCGCGCCCGCCGGCTGCTCCCCGCGCTGGTCCTCGTGATGATCGGGATCCTCGCCTACACCGCGCTGTTCGCGCCGCCCAGTGAGGTCGACACGATCCGGGACGACGCGTTCTCGGCCCTCGGCTACGTGGCCAATTGGCGGTTCGTCTTCTCGGGCCAGTCGTACTTCGCGCAGTTCTCGCAGCCGTCGCCGCTCAAGCACATGTGGTCACTCGCGATCGAGGAGCAGTTCTACCTGGTCTGGCCGCTCATCGTGTGCTTCCTCCTGTGGTGGAGGAAGTCGTTGCGCGCGCTGCTCGTCGCGTGCTTCGTGATGATCGCGGGGTCCGCGTTGCTGATGGCCGTGCTCTACCACCCTGGCCGCGATCCGTCCCGCGTCTACTACGGCACCGACACGCGCTCGCAGTCGCTCCTCATCGGCGCGGTCGTCGGCATCCTGCTGTTCATGCACGGGCCGATCCGGACAGTCGTCGGCCGCTACGCACTGCGCGCCGCCGCCGCAGTCGGCGCGATCTACACGCTCTGGCTCTGGTGGCGCATGTCGGAGCGCACCGATGCGTTGTACCGGGGAGGGTTCGTCCTCGCGGCGCTCGCGGTGTCGGCGGTGATCGCGTCGGTGGTGCAACCCGAAGGGAGCGTGCTCAAGACCGCGTTGTCGTTCGGGCCGTTGCGGTGGATCGGCCGGATCTCGTACGGGCTCTACCTCTGGCACTGGCCGATCTACTTGTGGCTCACGCAGACCCGTACCGGGCTCGACGGCACCGCGTTGCTCGCGCTCCGCCTCGGAGTGAGCATCGTCTTCGCCGAGGCATCGTTCGTGTTGGTGGAACGACCGATCCGTCGCGGTACGTTCCGCCTGCCCCGACCCACGATCGTGGTTCCCGCGGTGACGCTCGCGTTGGTGGTGGCGATCTTCGCCGTCACCGCGAACCCGGGTGAGTCCGTTGCCACCGAGACCGTGCGCGCGTTGGCGCGCAGCAATGCCGCGATCCCGAAGGTGGCGACGACGGCGTCGCCCGATGCGAGTGGCGGCACCACCGGCGCGGCGCCGGCGGTTGCCGCGACGTCGAAGGTGCTCCTGGTCGGTGACTCCGTCGCCGGGTCGCTGGGCCTCGGCTTCGACAAGATCGGACCCGAGAACCACGTTGCGCTGTGGAACCGCGGGATCCTGGGCTGTGGCCTGTTGTCGAAGGGCTCGATCATCGAGGGCGGCGAGCTGCTCCCCGTCGATCCTGGCTGCGACTGGCGGGGCCGGTGGGTTCCCGACCTCGACCGCTTCCGTCCCGACGTCGCGGTGATGCTCGTCGGCGCCTGGGACGTCCCCGACCGCGAGGTCGACGGCGAATCGCTGCGGTTCGGCACGGTGGCGTACGACACCTACTTCCTGCACGAGCTCGACGAAGCCACCACCGCGCTCGGATCCACCGGCGCACGCGTCGTCGTGCTCACCTCCCCGTTCTTCTCTCGGCCCGAGCTCGTCGGGTCCGGACGCGACTGGCCGGAATACGCGCCCTGGCGCGTCGACCGCATCAACTCGCTCTTCCGCGACTTCCTGGTGGCCCACCCGGGTCGTTACACCATCCTCGACCTGAACAAGTTCGTCTCACCCGACGGGCGCTTCACGGACTCCATCAACGGTGTGGTCGTGCGCGGCGACGGGGTGCACTTCACCCTCGACGGGGCGGAGCTGGTGGCGAAGTGGCTTGCGCCGCAGCTCCGGGAGATCGCGGCGGGTACCGACCCGGAGCCGCAAGCGAACACGGTCCAGTACGACCCGCGTCATCTCCGCGCCGAGTAGTCGATCTCCGCGGTATCTCTCGCTAGTGGCGCGGGGTGCGGGCGACCGCGAACAGCCCTGGGGTCGTGCCGCTGATGGTGTCGCTCAAGAAGAAGTTCGTCTCGTCGAGCCCGGATCCGATCCCTGTCTTCTCCGAACCCAACACGCGGTAGACGACGGGGAGCACGCGCTCGTAGCCCCACACGTACCAGGATCGCGGCATCCGGTGACGCAGCTTCAGGGGATCGAGTCTCAGCAGGCGCTCGCCGCTGGCTCGCCGTTGGGCGAAGTCGGCATGGAGTTCGGGCGTTCCCTCGAGACCGAACACCGCAACCTCGTCGAAGAAGAGCGACAGGAGGGACGCGAGCTCGCGCGCCTCGAAGAGCGCGACGTGGAACGGGTTCTCGAAGTCGGCCGGGCGGTTGGGCGTGATCACCAGCGCGGTCCCGTCCGCCGCGGCCACGCGGGCGAGCTCGGCCACGTGGGCCTCGGGGGCGACGAAGTGCTCGATGATGTGCGAGGAGCACACGACGTCGACCGAATGGTCGCGGATACCCAGGCGGGCACCGTCCATCCCGGCGAAGCGCATGCCACGCGGTCCCCACTGCCGTCCGGCATCGACCGCGGTTTCGGCGCTGTAGTCGACCCCGATGACGAAGCGGTCCGGTCCCACCAGGCGTGAAGTCTGCTCGCCGACGCCGCACCCGACGTCGAGGATGACCCCGGTCGTGAGCCGGGCCTGCATCTCGCGGTACCCGGCGTCGTGGAACGCCAGGAGCGAATCGGGGGTGGCGCCCGCCATCGGGCGTTCCCCGGTGAGTCGGGCCATGGCCGGAACATTACGGGCCGTGCGATCCCGTCGGGCGAACCACGTCCCGCGTAGCATTGCGGCTTCATGCCGATCGACCGCGAACCCGCGCGCGCCCGTGACCGGGCGCTCGAGGTCGCCAAGCTCGGCGACATCGCCGCCGAGGCCGGTCTCCACCGCGTGAGCATGCTCGCGTGGCGCGATCTCGACGACCCCGAAGCGGGTGGGTCCGAGCTCCACGCCTCGAACATCGCGGCGTGCTGGGCCGAAGCGGGCATCGAGGTCACGATGCGCACCTCGTACGCGGCCGGACACCCGCAGGTCACCTGGCGTGACGGCTACCGCGTGATTCGCAAGGCGGGACGGTACCTGGTGTTCCCTCGCGCCGCGATCAGCGAGATGATGGGCTGGCATGGCGCGCGCGACGGTCTCGTCGAGATCTGGAACGGGATGCCGTTCTTTTCGCCGCTGTGGTCCCATACCGCGCACGTCACCTGGTTGCACCACGTCCACGCGGAGATGTGGCAGATGACGCTCCCACCGCGTCTGGCCCGATTCGGAAACTTCGTGGAGTCGCGCGTGGCGCCGCCCATCTACCGGCGGACACCGATCGTGACCCTGTCGGAGTCCAGCAAGCGCGAGTTGGTCGACGACCTCAAGTTCACGCCGAGCCGCGTCACGGTCGTCGCGCCCGGGATCGACCCGCAGTACACGCCCGGGAGGCACGAAGTCGCCGACGCCGCTCGTGGTCGCGGTCGGGCGACTCGTGCCGGTCAAGCAGTTCGACGTGCTCGTCGACGCGCTGGTGACGCTGAAGGCCGATCATCCGGACCTCGAGGCCGTCATCATCGGCGAGGGCTACCGTGCGGGAAGACCTCGAGGCCCAGGTCCGCGAGGCACGCGCGGAATCGTGGATCGCGCTGCCGGGACGGGTCGACGAAACCGAGAAGATCGACCTCTACCGCCGCGCCTGGGTGCTCGCCAGTGCGTCGGCGCGCGAAGGCTGGGGGATGACCATCACCGAGGCGGCGGCGTGCGGGACACCGGCGGTGGCGACGCGCGTCCCCGGCCACGCCGACGCGGTCGTTGACGGCACGACCGGACTGCTCGCCGACGGGCCCGACGAGTTCCGCGCTGGAGCTCGATCTCGTGCTGCGGGATCCGGACCTGCGCTCGACGCTCAGCGCCGCGGCGTTGGAGCACGCAACCCAGTTCACGTGGGAAGCCACGGCGCGCGGCACGCTCGAAGTGTTGGCGCGCGCCGCCATCGCGCGACGCGATCTGCACCCTGACGGTTCGTGATGAAGTTCACCGTCATCGGGCACAGCTGCCTGCACGTCGAGACCAGTGCAGGTTCGATCCTCGTGGATCCGTGGCTCATCGGCTCGTGTTACTGGCGGTCGTGGTGGCACTACCCGCCCGTCGCCCAGCCTTCGGCCGAGCTCCTCAGCCCGGACTACGTCTACCTCACCCACCACCACTTCGATCACTTCCACTTCCCGTCGATGCGCACCATCGACAAGCGAGCCCACGTGTTCGTCCCGCAGTTCGGGGTTCCGACCCTGGCCGAGGAGGTGCGCAGCCTCGGGTTCGGCGAGGTGATGGAAATTCCCGCACGCGCGGATCGTGCAACTCGCGCCCGGCGTGCGGGTGGCGTCGTACCAGAACGGTGCCGACGATTCAGTGTTCGTCATCTCGGACCACGAGCACGTGCTGGTCGACATCAACGACGGCAAGATCCGGGGTCGGACGCTGCAACGCATCCTCGACGACTTCGGACCGCCGACGTTCGTGTTCAAGAGCTACTCGTTCGCCCAGGCGTACCCGGTGTGTTACACCGCAGACGATCCCGCCGACCTCCAACTCGTCTCGCGCGAGACCTATCTCGACGACTGGGTGCGCACCGTCGATCGGCTCGCGCCTCGCTACGGCGTGCCCTTCGGCAGCATGGTGTCCTTCCTCCACCCGCAGAGCCGCCCGGTGAACGCCAACCTGGTCATCCCGTCGGAGGTCGGTGCTGCGTTCCGGTCCCGGCGTCCGGGCTCGGCGACCGAAGTCGTCCAGATGGACCCCGGTGACAGCTGGAGCTCCGAGTCGGGGTTCGAACTCGCCGGCATCGACTGGTACACGGACAAGGAGAAGCATCTCGACGAGCTGGCCGAGCGCGTGGCGCCGAAGCTCGCGGCGCAGGCCGCGGCAGAAGCCTGCATCACGCTCGACTACGCGACGTTTGCGGACTACTTCACCCACTTCATGAAGGCGTTCCCGCCTGGCGTCATCGGACGGTTCGCGCTGCGGCGTCCGGTCGCCTTCGTCGTGGCGTCGTCGCCGTTGCCGTACTGGGTGCTCGACTTCGAGCGGCGCGCGGTCTACCGGCTCTCCGCGCCACCACCCGACGTCGCCAGCATCGTCACCGTCGACGAGGCGGTGCTCGCGGACGCGATCGAGAAGCGCCTGATGCACGTGGTCCACGGATCGATGCGCATCACGGTGCATCTCCGTCCCGGGGGCGCCGGCGACGATCTCACGTTCTGGGGTCTCCTCGTGCCGTGGGAGCTCGGCTACGTGCCGCTGCGCGGCTCGCTCCGGCGCCGGCTGTTCGAGGTCACCTGGCGCCGCCGCGAAGAGTGGATGGAGTGGGTCGATTCGGTCCGGGGGAGCGGCCAGAGCTCGCTGTTCGAGCGCCTGGCGAGCCGCTTCACGTCAGGAGAAGCGCCGTCGCACGTGTCGTAGCATGCGCGCATGGCAGCACCAAAGTCGTTCTTCCTGACCCCCGAGGTCCACGAGTACGTCGTCGCCCACGGGTCGCCGCCCGACGAGATCCAGCAGGCGCTGATCGCCGAGACCGCCGAACTCCCGATGGCGATGATGCAGATCGCTCCCGAGCAGGGCGCGTTCATGACCATGATCACCCGCCTCATCGGCGCCCGCCGAGCGGTGGAGGTCGGGACGTTCACCGGCTACTCCGCGCTCGCCATCGCGCGCGGGCTGCCCGCCGACGGTCGGCTGTTGTGCTGCGACGTGAGCGAGGAGTGGACGGCGATCGCGCGCCGGGCCTGGGCGCGCGCGGGGGTGGATCACCAGATCGAGTTGAAGCTGGCGCCGGCCATCGAGACGTTGCGTGCGCTGCCGCATGACGAGGAGATCGATCTCGCGTTCATCGATGCCGACAAGCCGTCCTACGGCGCGTACTACGAGGAGTTGCTGGCGCGGCTGCGGCCGAACGGGCTGGTGATGATCGACAACACGCTGTGGGGCGGCGCCATCATCGACGCCGACGCGTCGGACGAGAACACCGTCGCGCTCCGCGTGTTCAACGACATGGTCGCTGCCGACGACCGGGTCGAGGTCGCCCAACTGACGTTGGGCGACGGCCTCACGATGGTGAGGAAGCGGTAGCCGTTCGGGCTGCCGGCGAGCGAGGGTGCCCGGCCGAACGCTGAAAGGTGCCGGGCTCTGTGCTCGGGAAAGCAACATCGCACGGCAAGCGCCCGACCGGGCGCTCGCCACGCTACCCACCAGCTAGAACTTCCCGGTGCGGCCGTAGCGGTAGTACCCCGCGAAGGTGGACTGCGTGTCGTCGGGGAGGGCGACGATCTCACCCAGGAGCATGGCGCCCCACACGATCTCCGCGGTGCGTTCCACCAGTCCGGCGATGTGCAGCACGTCGGCCGGGTTCTTGCCGACGGCAAACAGGCCGTGGTTGGCCATGAGCACTGCGCTGCGGTCGGCGACCCGCGACGCGACCTCCTCGGCCAGCTCGTCGGTGCCGGTGGTGCGGTAGTCCGCGACGGGGACGTCGCCGCCCACGTACACCACGAACTCTTCGATCACTGCGGGTACGGGCTTGCGGTTCAACGCGAACATGGTGCAGTGCTTGGCGTGGCAGTGCATGGTCGCGTTGATCTCGGGGTACTCACGGAGCGCGGTGAGGTGCAACGCCTTCTCGGTCGTGGGGCTCCGCTCGCCTTCCACGACGTTCCCGTCGAGATCGCACACCACGAGATCGTCGACGGTCATGGTGAGGTAGTCCAACGACGACGGGGTCAGCACCGCGTTGCCGTCGGGCAGGCGCGCCGCCACGTTGCCTGCGGTTCCCTGCACCAGCCCGGTATGAAGCATCTCCTCCGCGACGCGCAGGAGTTCCTGCTTGGTGTCCTCGTTCGTTCCCTCCACACTCATGCTTCGAGTACCTCCGGGTTGACCAGGTTCGACGGCGTGCCGCCGGCAAGCAGCTCGACGAGGCCGTCGGCGATCGTCTTCGAATGGTTGCTCTCGGTGTCGTAGCTCGCGCCGCCGATGTGCGGTGTCAACACGACGTTGTCCATCGCGCACAGTGGATGGTCGATCGGGATCTGCTCGCCGACGAAATGGTCGAGCCCGGCGCCTCCGAGATGGCCGCGGTCGAGCGCGGCGACGAGCGCGTCGGTGTCGTGCAGCTGCGCCCGTGCGCTGTTCACGAACAGCGCACCCGGGGGCATCAGCGCGTACTGCTCGGCGCCGATCATGCCCGAGGTCTCGGGCGTCACCGCGGCGTGCATCGAGACCACCGCGGATTCCGCCAGGAGGTCTTCGAGCGAGTGGGTGGCGTCGGGCACGAACGGATCAGCGGTGATGACCCGCATGCCGAGACCTTCGAGTCGCCATTTCGTCGCTCGTCCGACCGCGCCGAGTCCGACGATGCCGGCGGTGCGGCCGGCGAGTTGCCACGCCCGGAAGCGTTGATAGGGGATGGTGCCGTCGCGGTAGGTCTCGCCCGCCCGCACGTCCCGGTCGGCGCGGACGATGCCGCGGTTGACCGCGAGGAGGAGCCCGATGGTCAGCTCCGCGACCGCGTCCGCATTGCGCCCGGGCGCGCGCAGCACCGGGATGCCCGCGGCGGTCGCGGCCGGTACGTCGACGTTGGTCGGGTCGCCGCGGCACGAACCGATCGCGACCAACGGGAGATCGAGCACCGGACCCGCCACGCGGTCGGACTCCACGATCAGGAGGTCGGCGCCCTCGTCGGCCGTACGGGCGGCCAACGCGTCGGCGTCGTAGATGCGGAGGGGTTGGTGATCGATCCACGGGTCGATCACCACGTCGGCGAGTTCCTGGAGGGTTTCAAGGCCCGGTCCACGGAACGGGGCGGTCACCAGAGCGCGGTGGCGAGTGGTCATCCGGCGATCTTCACACACCCGGCGGCGCGGCGGCCGCTCCGCTTCATTTCGCGAGCTGGTAGATCCGGCCGTCCGCGGTGCGGGCGACCTCCCGCAGGCCGGCCCGCTTCACCAGCTCCGCCTCGGGCACGAGGTGCAGGGTCGTGAGGAAGTTGCCGTCCAGGTAGACGACCGCTCCGCCGTGCCGCTCGAGCAATCGCGCGCAGCTCGGCGATGTCCCGGTCAAGGTGCGGATTCTTCTCGCCGCTCAGTCCGAACCGCGCCGACGGCACGCTGATGGTGTCGATGCCGGTGTCGTGCCAGATGCGGTTGGGGGCATTGGTCGCCACCACCGCGCCCGGGGTGACCAGTCGTTCGACGGCGCCTGGCGTGGGCGAGACGACCGCAGTCGGGTTCACGCCCGCGCCGCCGTCCCATCCCAACACGTCCGTCGTGCGGCTGAGGTGCGCGACGCCGAGCAGCAGCCCCACGACACCGACGATCGCGACGACGCGCTGCCCGCGCACCGGGGAAGGCTCGTGCGCGGCCCATTGGGCCACGACACCGGCGAGTATCAGCCACGCGAGCGGGAGGGCGGGGACCAGCAGTCGCCCGCCGAACTGGAAGCTCGCGCTGTTGTCGGTGACCGTGCGCGACGCGACCAGCACGACGAGGTAGCACGCGACGGCAATCGCGAGCACCGAGAGCAGGCGGCGCGCCTCGAGCGCGACCTCGGTGTCGACGCCTCGCTCGGCGCGTGATGACCACGCCAACCACGCGACCAGGAGCACGACGCCGGCGAGCGCGATGCCGACGATCCAGCGGTGCGAAGAGCTGAGCGCGCCCGACGGGTCGGTGGGCAGCACCCAGCGGGTCAGCGAGTCCAACGTGGGCCGGAGGTCGTAGGTCCCCGGCGGGTGGAACGACAACGGACGATGATTCCCGCTCCCCGCCTTGACGTTCTCGTACAGCGTGAACAGGGCGAGTGGCCCGAGCACCCCGGCCCCGACGGCAGCCGCGCGGAGGAGCCGTCGCGAGATCGCGTCGGTCGACCAGACGAGGACCGCGATCACGCCGACGAGTGCGAGCGAGATCCCGATCATCCGGGCCAGGCACGCGACCGCGGCGAGACCCGTGAAGAGCACCAGGTGGTGGCGCCGGTTGCCCGCGGCCCAGCGCCCCAGGAACAGCAAGGCGCCGAGCGCGAGCGGGAGGTACAAGGCCTCACTCTGGACGTAGCCGAACAGCTGCAGGACGTAGGTGTGGAGCGACAACACCACGACCGCGCGTCATGAGGAGCACGGATCGCCGCGTGACCCGGTACCCGAGCAGCCCGATGACCCCGAGCGTCGCCCCGAGCGCCAGGGGGTTGATGACCCGCAGCGCATCGACCGAGGCGACGTTGATCCGCTCGAAGGGCGCGAGGACCAACGACAGGAGCGGGCCGAACAGGACGAACGGGACTTCACCGTGGAAGCCCGCGGCCCGGGCGGGGGAGAAGACGTCGAGCACGTTGGTGAACGGCACCGTGAGCCCTCGCCCGTCGGCCAGGTTGCGGGCGACCCCGATGTAGGTGTCGCTGTCGTCGGTCACGTTCACGCCGTGGCGGACGAGCAGGAACCCGAGCGCGGCGCCGATCGCGGCGAGACCCCAGAAGATCCACCGCTCGGTGACCCGGGACATCGGCGGTGTTCTAGCACCGGCCATCGAATTGTCAAATGACAATGGATGTTGATAAGCTGGTGACCGTGAAGACGGTCGACGAACTCACCTCCCGCTTCCGGGCGGAGGGACTCCGGGTCACGCCGCAGCGCCAGGCGATCTTCCGCCTCTTGTACGGCGTCGACACGCACCCCACCGTCGAGTCCCTGTTCGAAGCCGCTCGCGCCGAGATGCCCACCATCTCGCGCAAAACCGTGTACCAGACCGTCCACGACCTCGAGGAGATGGGCGAAGTCGAGTTGCTCGACGTCGGCACCGGCAGCATCCGGGTCGACCCGAATGTCGAGCACGCGCACCAGCACCTCGTGTGCACGCGCTGCGGCACCGTGCGCGACGTTCTGGTCGACATCGCCGATCTCCGGGTGCCCGCGCGCGTACCGGCGCGAGTTCACCGTCGAAGCGGTCGAAGTCGTGTTCCGGGGCGTCTGCGAGGAATGTTCACGACAACGCCAACCAACAGCATGAAGGAGCAAGGCACATGCCCGACCTGAACGGCAGCAAGACCCACGACAACCTCAAGGAGGCGTTCGCGGGGGAGAGCCAGGCGAACCGCCGGTACCTCTATTTCGCGCAGAAGGCCGACGTCGAGGGCTACCCCGATGTCGCCGCGCTGTTCCGCTCGGTGGCGGAAGGTGAGACGGGCCACGCGTTCGGCCACTTCGACTTCCTCGCCGAGGTCGGCGACCCGGTGACCGGTGTACCGGTGGGCGCAACCTCCGACAACCTCAACTCGGCGATCACCGGTGAGACCTACGAGTACACCGAGATGTACCCCGGCTTCTCGAAGACCGCGCGTGACGAGGGCTTTCAGGAGATCGCCGAATGGCTCGAGACGCTCGCTCGCGCCGAGAAGAGCCACGCCGGCAAGTTCACGCAGGGCCTCGAGAACCTGAACTGACACCGGCCGTCCGGTTCCTGGCCGCGACCCCGGGGGAACGTCCCCGGGGTCGCGCGCTGTCCGATGGACGAGGAGTGTGACGCATGCGGAAGCTGACCGTCGACGACATCGTCGACCATCGCGCCTACGAGCGCGAACGCGACAGTTTCCGCGCCCACATCATCGCGATGAAGAAGCATCGGCGAATCGCGCTCGGTGATCTCGTGACCATCGTGTTCGAGAACACCGACACCATGCGTTTCCAGGTGCAGGAGATGGCCCGGGCCGAGCGCATGCTCACCGATGACGCGATCGCGCACGAGGTCGAGACGTACAACGAGTTGATTCCGGGGCCTGAGGAACTGTCGGGGACGCTGTTCATCGAAATCACCGATGAGCGCGCGCTCCATGAGTGGCTGCCCAAGCTCATCGGGATCGAGTACGCAGTGCACTTCGAGTTCGGCGACGGTGGATCGCGTGTCACCGCCGTCCCACAGAGCGAAGAGCGCCTCACCCGCGACGACATCACGTCGACCGTTCACTATCTCAAGTTCCCCTTCGACGCGCACCACCGGGCTCTGCTCGCCGTGGGCTCGACGCGGCTCCTGATCGACCACCCCGCGTACCAGGTGGCGGTCGAGCTCACCGACGCGCAGCGGCACGAGCTCGCGCGCGATTTCGCGGAGTGACGGCGATGCAGATCCGGGTCAAGCGCCTCGACCCCGAGCTCGACCTTCCGCGCCAGCAGCATCCTCACGACGCCGGGTATGACCTGCACGCGCGCGAACGCGTCGAACTCGCACCCGGCGGGGGACGCGCGCTTGTACCGACGGGCCTGGCGCTGGCGATCCCGCCCGGCTACGCCGGCTTCGTGCTGCCCCGATCAGGGCTGGCCCTGAAGTCCGGCATCACGTGTCTGAACACGCCCGGGCTCATCGACGCCCAGTACCGCGGCGAGCTCAAAGTGTTGCTCGTCAACACCGATCCGTTCGAGCCGTTCACGGTCGAGCGCGGCGATCGCATCGCCCAGCTCGTGATCCAACAGGTCGCACAGTTCGAGTGGGAAGAAGTCGACGATCTCGAGGTGACCGACCGCGATTCATTCGGGTTCGGATCGACAGGAGTGTGAAGTCGTGAGCACCACCAAGAAGTTTCGCTTTGGCGTCCAGGCGTCGACCGGCCGATCGGGCACCGAGTGGGCCGAGCAGGCCCGCAAGATCGAAGGCCTCGGGTACTCGACGCTGTTCATGCCCGACCACTTCGTCGACACCACCCTCGCGCCGATGGTCGCGCTCTCGTTCGCGGCGGCGGCCACCGACACCCTGCGCATCGGGATGTTGGTGCTCGGCAACGACTACAAGCATCCGGCAGTGGTCGCCAAGGAAGCCGCCACCCTCGACGTGCTCTCCGACGGTCGACTGGAGTTCGGCCTGGGTGCGGGGTGGATGACAGCCGACTACGACGTGCTCGGCCTGCCGTACGACTCGCACGGCACCCGCATCGCGCGTCTCGGCGAAGCGCTGGCGGTCGTCAAGGGTGCGTGGAGTGCGGGCCCGTTCGACTTCAAGGGTGAGCACTACGCGATCACCGCGTATGACGGCCTGCCGAAGCCGGTGCAACAGCCACGCCCGCCGATCGTCGTCGGTGGTGGCGGCCCCAAGCTGCTGCGTCTGGCCGGGCGGGAGGCCGACATCGTGGGGATCAACCCGATCCTCCGCGCCGGCGAGATCGGCGTCGAAGCTGCGAAGGACACGCTCGGCGACTCGACCGCCCGCAAGGTCGGCTGGATCCGCGAGGGCGCGGGGGAGCGGTTCAACGACCTCGAGCTGCAGATCCGCTATTTCGTCGCGTCGATCACCGATGATGCGCAAGGGCTTGCCGAAGCCATGGCCCCCGCATTCGGGGTCGACCCGAGCGAGGCGTTGTCGTCGGGTGGCGTCCTCGCCGGCACCGTCGACGAGGTGTGCGACACGCTGCTCGCCCGGCGACAGGATTGGGGCGTGTCCTACGTCGTCTTGGGTGACGATCAGTACGAGGAGTTCGCGCCGGTCGTCGCCCGCCTCGCCGGAACCTGAGCCTCTCCCCCCACGACCCGCGCCCGACGCCCGACGCCCGACGCCCGACGCCCGACGCCCGACGCCCGACCCCACCGACGCCGAAAGGTAGCGATTCGTTTCATTTCTGCAACAGATCGCAACCCTTTTCCATCACTCCCGGCGCGCTATCCTCGTCACCCACGCGGACGTGGCTCAGTTGGTAGAGCACAACCTTGCCAAGGTTGGGGTCGCGGGTTCGAATCCCGTCGTCCGCTCCACAGAACCGCAGGTCAGCCGGGGTGTAGCGCCCCGGCTGATTCGCGTCCGGGGACCTGCTGCCCTAGCGTCGCGGCTGGTGACGTTGACCGGGGTGGGCGGCGTCGGCAAGACGCGCCTGGCGCTCCAGGTCGCGGCCGAGTTGGCGCCCCGATTCTCCGACCCTGCAGCGGTACGAGACCGACGGCCCGCCGACCGAACGCCGCCGCGCCGGCGTCGTCGCACTCGAGGAAGCACTCGCCAACGTGACCCGGGCCACGGCCCAGGAAGCGCACAACGCCGTTGCCCGTGCCGACCTCGCCGCCCGTGCGGTTGCGCTCGCCGCCCGACCCCGACCACCGGCCGTGCTCGTCCGCTCAGCCCGCGGCCGCGGAGCGGGCGAACCTGCTGCGCCAACAACTCGCCGACTGCGTGTGCCGGACCCCCTCCACAATCGTGGTCCCTCACGGCGGAATCCTCGTCCTGCACAACAGCGCCGGGTGTCCCGCCACCGCCGGCCCCATCCGGCTCGTCGAGACCTGAGCATCGCCGGTTACCAGTCCGGCGATGGGGCCGACCCCGCCGAGCTCGGAGCTTCTCGACCGGGTGGCCATCGCCCCGTCGACCGGCCGCGCTCGAGCACCCGTCGCGTTCGCTTGAGCGCCACAACTCGCCACCATTTTTCTTGGACGACGGGAGAGGGTCGTGCTTGCTTGCTTGTCGCTCGAGCCTCGTCGCGCTCGTGCTGTTGGCTCGCCGGTTTTCTTGAAACCGGCGAGAGGTCCTCACTCGCTGCCGAATCTCTCTTCGATCCTCCCGTTTCTGAGCTCAAGGTCGAAGGGCTGCCAAAATCGTGCGGATGGCACCTAGGAAGGCCACGACGACTCGCCGGCCCGTGAAGGGCGACACCGAGCTAGGGCTCGAGCGGGCGCTGAAGGTCGCCCGCCAGCGCGAAGCCATCGTCGACGACGACGCCGCCGCGGTCGAGTTCGCACGAACGCTGGCTCGCCGCCTCGACCGGGGCGTGCGGCCTGGTGCCCGTGATGGAGCGAACGCTCTGGCGATGTTGGCCCGCGAATACCGCCTGGCGCTCACCGCGTGCGGACTCACTCCCGCCGCCCGCCTCGAGCGCGAAGGCCAGGTCGTTGGCCCCGACGCGCTCGACGTGCTCCTCGCTGAGCTCACGTACCCACCGGTCGGCCCCACCGACAACTGATTGACCCGGTAGGTCGCGCGGACAGGTCGTGGCCGGTGTGCGACCGTCCACGTTCGCGGACCGGCGACGCCGCAACGTTCGACGAGTTCCTCAACGACGTTGCCGACTCAGAAATGACACGCCTTAACTGTCGCGGGTGATCCACCGCTGTCCGACGTTCTCAGGCGACGTCGTCGTTGTCATGCATGCCGGGGCGCACCAGAACGAATGCTCGGTCCTGTTTCGAGCCACGCCGCAGCCGAGACCCGGCAGGTGGTCGCTTCGCTCGGAAGCCAACCAACGGTGGCAGGGCATTCTGGAGACCACCCACCGGACCTCGAGACGCTACGAGCAACACCCGCGCGCCTGCGTCAGATCCTCATTCAGGGCAATCTGGCGTGGGTGAGCGGGACGGTGCAGCGCGATCTCAGGGACAACGTCCCCGGTCAGCACAGCTAGCCGACGATGGCCTTGGTAACGGCGCTCTCGTTCTGGTCGGTGAGGAAGCCCGAGGGGCCCGAGAATGCAATCTGCACCGTGCCTTGGTCGAAGACGACGTACTCGACGTCATGAGCCGCGTTGGGAAGAGGTAAGTGCTTCACGAACGCGTCGTTTGCTCCGGGCACCGTGACCGGCGTCGCTCCCGCCTTGAGTATCGCGATCCTGGCGGCGTTGAAATCGACCGGCGAGTGATACGAGACCTGTACCGCCTGGCTCGGGCTGCCGCTTTCCCACAAACAGCCATTGTCGGCGGTGTCCGTGGTTTTCGTAATCGCGACGCCGAACGCTTGACCCATCTGGTCGGCTGTAGGGGCCGCGCACCGACGTGCGTCGAAGGTGGCGCTCCCGCTTCCCGACGCGGCCGAACCCGAACCGGTAGAACTCGACCCTGTGGAAGTCGACGGCGCACAGTTCGTCGAGAGGTATGTCCCCCACTTGGCGACTGCCGTAGCGAGCTTTGTGGTGTCCTTCCTGAGCCGCGGCGGCGGCGCCGCTGACGCTGCCCGCGGCGGCCGCATCCGACGCGACGGTGGCGATGGTGTTGATCGCCGACTTGATGCTCTTGGGAGCAGACTTTGCCGCGCGCGGAACGACTTCGCCAGACTGCTGATCGTGCTCGACTTGTAATTGTTGCTCCTGACGGCGCTGAGTTGCTTGTCGAGCGCTTGGAGCGATTTACAGCCCTTCGATGCCGCGGGCACGGACCCGCCCGGAGCCTCGGCCACCATCACCATGCCGCCTGCGATCAGCATGCCGACCACGAACATTCGAAACACGCGCATTTCTCGCCCTGCCAATCCCCGCCGGTTCCCGCACACGGGATTGTGCACGAGGAGTGCATATGTCACGACCGGCGAAGCCTAGGGCCCGAGAATACGACCGTTTTGCCCGGCGCCACAACCTCCGACATAGCTCATCGGTCGAAGCCGACCTGCGGTTGCGATCACGGCGCTCCACGACAGAACTGCCGCTCTGTGCGCGCAGTCGGGCCGCGCTTCTCGCGTGCGTGGGCACACCAGAACGGGTAATAGCGTGCGCGTCGAAGCCGCTCACATGCCGAACGATGTCTCGCGAACGGCGGCAACCGCGGCGGGCTCGCCTGCGACCTCGACCTGGGCGACGGCTTGTCGTCCGAAGAGATACAGCAGGAGTTCGCCAGGCGGTCCGACGAGCCGAGCCGTCGGCTCGCCTCGCCGGGCTCGCACTCGCTCGTTTGTCCCGGCCCATTCGAGCTCGAGTCCCACGCCGCGTAGGCGCCGAGCAAGAAACCACGGCGCGCGAGCGACGTTGCGCCACAGGGCTGCATCGAGATCCGGCGCATTGCTCCGCGGCCCCCGGCCGTTCGCCCGGCGCACGTCCTCGTGATGCACGAAGAACTCGTTGAGGTTGGGAAATCTCCGGACCCAACCGATGCGGAAGAAGCCAGGCGGCGGCCCCGACCTGACTTGATCGACGAGCGACGCGAAGTCGCGCTCGGCCAGCTTGGCTGTACGCCTCTCGGCCACCCGATGCCACCGCCCGGGAAGAACGAGGCCAGGTGCAGCGAGGTAGTCGTGCTCACGCAGCACGAGGTGGGCAGCGAGGTCGCGAGTGGACCACGGTTCGAGCAGGGTCGGCGCGTCGGGACCGAGTTCGACGAGGAGATCGCACAGCCGTTGACGCTCGGGCGCGTCGAACAGAACCTCGGCCATGTCGCTGGACTCTAACCACGCGCACGGCGCGTCGTCGGGGGCGAGTGCAGAACTGCCGTTCTGCGCCTGCGCAACACACCGTGTAACTGACGGTCTGCAGGTGAGACCGACCGTCGTCGACGGGCTCGCCGTCGCGATGGGCGGCCGACGCTACGCGGCTCCGCTGCCCGCGGTCGGTTCCTTGGATACAGTCGGTTTCCGTGGGGGGCTCTCGTAGGACAGCGGTGGCATTCGCGGGTCGCGGTCACCGTCGTCTGCGCAGCGGCGTCGTCGGCAATCGCTGCGTCGTCACCCAACCCTGCGTTCACCCCCGGGCTCGCAGACCCTCAAGTCAGCCAAGCGACGGTCGGCTCCACGATCTGCACCCGCGGGTACACGGCGACGGTGCGCAACGTCTCGACTCGCACGAAGCACACGGTCTATGTCGAGTACGGCGTCTCGCAGTCGGCCCAGCGCAGGTACGTCATCGACCACCTGGTGCCCCTCGAGGTCGGCGGTGCGAACGACATCAAGAACTTGTGGCCCGAGCCGAAGACCGACGCGAAGGTCAAGGACAAGTTCGACGGTCAGATGCACACGGCGGTGTGCAAGGGCGCTCTGTCGCTCGCGGACGCGCAGCGCGTTTCCTGACGGTGACCGTGCAGGCGCCGGAGACGACGGCTCCGCCAACCGCACCACCGACGACCGAGCCGCCCGCAACCGAGGCCACCCGTGCAGGCACCGTCGCAGCAGGTCGTGCACCCGGGTGCGTTCTGTGCGCCCGAGGGCGATACCGGCGTCACGACCGCGGGGACGCAGATGGTGTGTGGCCCGGCGTCGGACGGGCGAAACCCCCCTCCTCGGGGAGGGGGTTTGTCGTGCCGAGGTCGGTGCCACTCGGGCGAGGTCTTCGTGCTGCAGTTGACCTCAATCAAATAGCGCTGTTACATTTATGGCGGCCTCTCGACAAGGGGGAACGCCATGGCTGCGGACCTGCAGCGGATGAACGAGCTCCTTCGCCCCGTCTCGCCCCCTCGGGTGTTGCAGGGCGTGTATTCCGAGGACGCGTACGAGCGGCTGGTCGGCGTGATCAAGCGCGGAGGTCCTTGGCCGACGATCACCGCCCACCACTTCGAGACGGTCGAGGAGTTGGTGGCGACGACCTCGGGCCCCATGCGCGACGGCGACGCGGGCAAGCTCACGCTCGACGACATCGCCACCGGCCACTTCCGCGGCTACCTGGCGGAGAACGGCGTTTCCTTCTACCCGGAGCTCGACGACTGCTTCTACAGCAGCCGGTTTCTGGAGCTGGCGCGGGACTACTGGGGCGCGCAGTACGCGAAGCCGACGCACATGTTGTTCAACCTGTGCGGTCCGCACCACAGTGGCTTGAGCCCTCACCTCGACGCGGTCACCTTTCGCGGCGTGCGGATCGAGAACTCGCCGGTGTGGCTGCAGAACGTGATGGGGAAGTCCGGCCTCTTCACCGAGCACCTCGTGAAGATGGCGCAGGTCATCACGTGGTGGTATCTGGGAGAGAACGGTACGTTCACGTACTGGCCCGATGGCCCGCTGGGCGAATCACAGCACCTCGAGCACCCGCTCTGGAACAAGGGGGTGGTCGTGCAGAACGAGGCGATGTTCCATCGCGGCGATCCGGTCGGCCGACCCGACGAGCGCGACCTTCCCGGGCTCAAGCACCGCTCCCTGCTGGGGTATGACGCCGAGCGTGACGACTGGGCCATCACCACCGACGGCGAGGTGATCCGGCGGTACCAACCCGCCGAGATGCGGCTCCTCGTGCACTGGAGCGCCGAAGTCTTTGCCGACATGGACGAGGTGAAGAAGAACATGGACCATTCCGACGACCTCACGCACGAGGTCGTCTGCGACCGTCTGCTCGCCGACATGCGGTCGAAGGGAGTCGACGTCGCCGAACCTACGGACCCGATGCACGACGCCGACTTCATCCGCGCGCTGATCGCCACCTACACGGTCGCGCCGTCCACCGATTGGCTCACGCCCGCGGTGGCGTGACCGGTACGAGGAGCTGACATGGCCCGTGCGTGCGACGGACGAGTCGCGCTCGTCACCGGAGCGAGCCGCGGGATCGGGAAGGCGATCGCGCTCCGCCTCGCGGCGGAAGGCGCCCGAGTGGCAATTTGTTCACGCCCGTCACCCGGTCTCGAACAACTCGGCACCCTCGAGCGCGCCCGCGACGAGATCGCCGTGCTCGAGGGCGACGTCATCGCGATCCCGTTCGACCTCGGCGACCGGTCACTCGACCGCGCTGCGCTCGTCGACGAAATCGAACGGGAGCTCGGCCCGGTTGACATCCTGGTCAACAACGCGGGCATCGAACGGGTACCGGCCGTTCCTCGAGTGGACCGACGAGCAGATCGCGAGCGTGCTCGAGCTCAACTTCTGGTCGTGCTGGCACCTGGTCCGCCGGGTCCTCCCCGGCATGCTCGAACGCGGAGAGGGTTGGATCGTGAACGTGTCGTCACAGGCCGCCTCCGAGCCGACGGGCCCACCGTTTCCCCCGACCCAGCCGGCGCGCTTCGGGACGGTGTACGGCGGGACGAAAGCGTTCATGAACCGTTGGACGACGAGCCTGGCGGTGGAGGTGTGCGAGCAGGGGATCGCAGTGAACACGATCGCGCCGCAAGCTGCCGCGGCGACCGAGGTGCTGGTGGAGTTCGCGAACCTGCCCGACTATCTGTACGAGCCGCTGGAGACGATGGCGGAAGGCGCCCTCGCGCTGTGCACCGCGGATCCCGCGACGCTCACGGGCCAGGTGACGACCAGCCTGCAGCTCCTCGCAGACCTCCAACGGCCGGTGTACGACCTGCGTGGCGCTGAACTGCTCGAGGATTGGCAGCCCGAGAGCTTCCCAGCTCGGATCGAAAAGATGCGCCAGCACGCCGCCGGCGAGATCACGTCCGGCCCGACGGGCGTCGACCGTGTCGTCAACGCGGATCTGAAGGGTGACCGATGAAGATGCGTGACACCGCGGAGCTGTTCGATCTCAGAGGCAAGGTGGTGATCGTCACCGGATCCACGAAGGGCATCGGTCGGGCGATGGTCGAGGGACTCGCCCGGGCCGGCGCGTCCGTCGTGGTGAGCAGCCGGAAACAGGAGCTCTGCGACCAGGTCGCCAAGGAGGTCGCGGCCGCGACCGAGGCCGAAGTCCTCGGGCTCGCGTGCCACGTCGGTGAATGGGATGCGATCCCCGGGTTCGTCGACGGTGTGCTGTCGCGATTCGGTCGCATCGACGGGCTGGTGAACAACGCCGGCATCAATCCCGCGCGCATCGGTCCCGCGGAGATGACGCTCGACTACTGGCACAAGGTGTTCTCGGTGAACCTCGAGGGACCGTTGCGTCTGAGCCAGTGTGTGCTCCCCGCCATGCGCGATCAGGGGGGTGGGAGCATCGTGAACATCGGCACCATGGCCGCCTACTCCGGCGGCGCCAACATCTGCGCGTACGGATCGTCGAAGGCGGCGCTCCTGAACCTCACCAAGAGCATGGCCATGGACTGGGCGCAGTGGAACGTCCGCGTGAACATGCTCTCGCCGGGGCCGTTCATGAGCGAGATGATGGAGGGTGGCGCAAAGACCCAGCCCGGGTTCCTGGAGCTGGTCGCGGGTGGCACCTTCATGAAGCGGATCGCGGATCCCCAGGAGATCGTTGGACCGATCTGCTATCTGATCGGTGACGCGTCGTCGTTCGTCACGGGCGACGACCTTTCGGTCTCCGGCGGAATGATGAAATGAAGGGGACGACATGATCGAACTCTCGCAACTGCAGGACCTCGTCGGCCGGTGGTGGTTCAACTACGACGAAGGCAACTTCAAGGTCCTGCAGGACCTGTTGACCGACGACGTCCACTTCTCATGCCGTACCGACAGCGGTGCCACCGACTACGAGGAGTTCGTGCGTGCCGACTACACCGGTCGTGACGAGGTCATGGCCTGGCAGACGGATCACCGGATCCACAGCCCGTACCCGCTGCGTCACCACGGCGCCAACGTGCACGTCGTCGAAGACCGAGGGGAGGAGGCGACGTTCGCGTCGTACATCTTCGTCTCGCAGATCCTCGGCGGTGTCTCGCCGTTGTCGACGGGAATCGTGAACGGGAAGGTTCGCCTCGACGGCGACGCGTTGCGCATCGCCGAGCTCGAAGTGGTGCTCGACACGACCGAGTCGAAGCCGTTCAACGAACGGTGAGCACGTCACCGCCCCTGACCGAGAAGGCGCGCACGACTCGTGCAGCTCTCGTGGAGTCAGCCTCTGCGCTGTTCATCGAGCAGGGATACGGTGCGGTCACGGTGCGCGATCTGCGCTCGGCAGACGAAGGTCACCAGCGGAGCGATCTACGGCCATTTCCGCAACAAGGCGGATCTGCTGGTCGCCGCCATCGCGCAGCACATCGTGCAGGACCTCTACCTCCCGCCCACCGGCCGCTCAGGCCTCCGGTACTACATGCAACGGCAGTGGCGTTCGTACCGCTCGCGGGCAGGACTGCGCGCCCTCCTGGTCGAGGGTGCCGCGGCGGCCCGGGTCGATCCCGACATCCGACGGCAGCTCAACGAACTGCAATCGGCCACGCTCGACGAGTGGAAGACGATCTACCACCAGATCCAGGAAGACGAGGGACTCGATCCTGCGGTCGACATGGATGCGCTGCTGATCATGCTCTGGGCGACCGAACTGGGCCTCGGGGTACTCGAGTCGTGGGACGTCGAGTTGCCGAAACCAGCCGCCTGGGCCCGACTCGTCGACCGGATCCTCGGGTCGCTCGAGTCACCGGATCCCGGAGTACGCCCCGTCGCCTGACGGCCACTCGCGCAGTACGTCGGGAAGGCGGCAGTGGTCATCGACTCTCCGGATGGGCTTCAGCAGCCACGTTGATTGCCAACCGCTCACGGCCGAGCCACACTCCCGGCGGTGACGGCTGCTCCCACCCCCATCCATGATCCGCGACGCGTCGCGTTCGGAGTAGCCGCCGCCTTCGCTTCGGCGTTCACGCTCACCGTCGCGCTGGGTTTCCTGCTCGAACTGGGATGGTCGTCAGACGGATTCGACCGCGTTCGACTCCTCAATCACTCACTGGTTCGTGGACCAACGCACCCCGGCCTGGACCGACGCCATGCGAATCATCACCTGGCTCGGGAGCAGTTGGGTGATCATCCCCCTCGCCCTGGTGGTCGTCGTCGTGCTGCTCATCAGGCGTCGATGGTGGCTCACGCTGTTCGTCACCCTCGCCGTCAGCGGCGCGTCACTCCTCAGCGTCCTGGTGAAGAATGTCATTGGACGAGAGCGTCCACCCGTCGAACTACGCCTCCAAAGCCCGCACGGATCGGCCTTCCCCTCCGGGCACTCGACCCAAGCCGCCGCGACCTACTTCGCGCTCGCAGTCGTGGTCACGATCCTCACCGACTCGCGGGTGCTGCGCGTCGTGGCGTGGACCACAGCCGCATTCATCGTGTTCGTCGTCGGCGTGTCGCGTGTCTACCTCGGCGTGCACTGGGCCACCGACGTGATCGGCGGCTGGTTGCTCGGCAGCGTCTGGTGCGCCGGACTCACCGTCGCCCTCACACCCCTGGACACCAGGCAGGATTCGAGCCCGCCCGGCTCTCCGCCTGGCTGATCGCACAACGTTGCCGGCCACGCGACACACGATCCGCGCTCAGAACCGCGCCCGCATTCTTCGCGAGTCTGCTACTCGGCGTGTAGGAGTAGGGCGGTTGGTGTGCGTGCCGCTTGGCGGGCGGGGATGGCGGCGACGATGTTGGCGAGCATGAGCGCGGCGGCGACGACGAGTGCGATCGAGAGGGTGGGGATGGTCGGTTCGGGGACTGCGTGGATCGTGCGAGCGAACAGGTTCCACAACCAGCGGCCGAGGACGATGCCGATGGGTACGCCGACGATGACGCCGATGACGACGGCGACGCTGGATTGCCAGGCGACGACCGCGCCGAGTTGTCGGTGGGTGAAGCCGAGCGTTTTGAGGAGCGCGAGGTCGCGTCGGCGGCGTCGCACCGAGGCGACCAGGGTGAGCGCGAGGGCAGCGACCGCGCCGGCGGCGAGGCCGGCGCCGAGGGTCGCCGGTGTGTTGCCCATGGAGCGGTAGTTGACGATCTCGGCGGGGCGGAGCACCGGGACGACGCCTCCCCCGCTGGCGTTCGGTCCGGTGCTCAGGATGGTGTTGATCCGATCCAATGATCGGACCGCCGCCTTGGAGTCGGCGCCGTCCCGGAAGCGTATGAGGATCGCGTTGGGGCCAGGCACTGGGCTCGTCTGGATGTTGCGGATCTCGGGGGGGATGAGCTGGTACGACAGGAGCGCGCCCGTGCCCATCGTCAGGTGCGCGCCGCCGGGTTGACCGATGGTGGGCATGGTGGCCGTTCCCACGATGTGAAGGCGCGTCGGTTTCCTCGATCCGTATTTGACTTCGACGGTGTCGCCGACGTGTTTGTGCAGCTGGGCGAGCGTGGTGGCGCCGAGGACGACCTGATCGGTGCCGGTGAACGCGTGTCCCGACAGCAGCGGGGGTCCAACCTTCGCGTTGGGGGTTCCGCCGATGACCGGCACGGGCTGGCCGTCGATGAGCAGGGAAGAGAAGTAGACGCCCGTCCACGCGGCGATCGAATGGTCGCGGTCGAGGAGCGTCGCGGTCTTGTGTTCGGGGAGGTCCTCTTGGCCGGCGTAGCCGGCGAGGAGCTCGTAGTGCCAGTTCCATCCGTAGAGCGCGGGACGCGAGACGAGGGTGTTGAGGCTGGCGCCGAAGGTGAGGGCGCCGACCACGACGACCACCGCCAACACCGCGCCGACGATGACGGAGCGCACCGGCACCGCCGTGCGTCCCCGCCCGGGTTCGAGCGCGAAGCGGATCCCGGTCGCTGCTGCCACGGACATTCCCGAGCCCGCGGCCGCTCGCGCCACCGGCGAAACTCGAACGGTCACTTCATCGCGCCGCCGGGCAACTCGATGCGGAGCTTGGCGCCAGGCGATCACGATGGCTGTCGCGCTCAGCGCGCCGACGAGCACGACGAGTCCGCCCCCAAGGACGGTCCAGTCGAACGCGATGCCGGGAGAGGGGTCGACGGGACGTACCGGGCCGATCGGGGCCAGGGGCGACACGCCCACCGCCACTCCCACCGCGAGTAGCGATCCGACAATGACCGCGCCGAGGATGCCGATCAGCCCGTCGCTCGCGGTCATCGTCGTACTCGCACCGAGCGCGCGCACGACGGCGAGATCCTCGGCCCCCGAGCGCAGTTGGCGGCCGATCATCTGTCCCGCGATGAGCAGCGCGGCCAGCGCCGCGATGGCGCCGAACATGCCCAGCGCGATCGCTTGGGGTTTGATGGCACGCTCGGCTTGAGCCTCGACGACTGAGGGAGCGGATCCCGCGCCGAGGTTTCCGAAGCGACCTATGTCGAGCCGGGCGAGCTCTCTCTTCACCGCCGCGACATCACGGCTCCCCCGCTCGAGTTGGAGCGCGCTTTGTGAGAAGTAGGCGCAGCAATCCCTGAACTCGCGGGTGAACGCCGCGGTGAAGAGCACCGTATCGGCACCGAGCGCGTCGATGTCGTCCTGCACGACCTCGTTGTTGAAGACGACGATCCCGACCACTTTGACGTCGACCCGACGGTACGGCTTGATGCTCCCCTTCGCCGAGCAACAGCCAGGCAACACTGCCTGCGCGTTGGTGAAGATGCCCAACGGCACCACCGAGCCGACGTGCAGGCCAGCCACCCGGGCCGCACCGGCCGACAGGACCGCTTCGTCCACTCGACTCGGATTGGCGAGGCGACCCTGGGTGACGATCACACGGTCCAGCGTGGAAAACTCGCCGTCAGCGCTGCCGATCAGACCTGGCGGCGCCTCGCCAGCTCGGAAAGTGGGTGTGCAGCGGCCGCAATGCAACGATCTCAGGATTGAAACCCGTGACCGTCTTGACCTGTTTCACGCGCGGCAGGCGTCCGATCTTCGCGACGATCGCCGGGTCATACCCGACATTGCTGCCGACATCGGGATTGAAGATCGCGGTCCCGACGTCCAAATCAGACGTGTGAGTGCTGGCCAGGTACCTCGGGTACGACGACTGCGTCCGACGCGCTCCCGCCATCGCAGCCAGCGCCACGCCACCCACCAGCCCGATCAGCAGGACCAACGCCAAGAGCCCACCGCGCCGGGCGCGGAGCGTCGCCTGGAACCGAAACCAAGCAACCCGGAACACCGCCCGGCTCACGGTGAACGCCCGTGCCTTCGCTGACCCATTCCCATCAACTCCGAGCACGCGTTGGGAACGCCCCCGTCGAGAGTCTGGCCCTCCGGCCGGCACGAGCCAAGGCAGGCAGCCCCATCCACGGCCGTCGTGCCAGCACCACCGCCTCACCCTGTCGGAGCCGGTGGTCTTCGACGCCGGCGTTGCTGAACTTCCGCTGAACCCGAGCTTGTCTCACCTCATGGCGGTGACGAGGTGAGACAAGTGACGAGATACGGGTGTCGATAGGATCAATGCGCGACGAACCTGTCTCGAGAATGTGGCCTGAACGCGATGAGTACAACGGCCATCAGCCAACGGTCCGGACCCTCGAACGGTTCGCCGGCGTCTCGCCTCCTGTGGCGGTTTCGCTGGCTGATCCTCTGGGGGATCTGCCTCACCGTCTTCGTCGCGCTCGTCGGCTTCCCGGGGTCCCGGCTGCAGATCTTCGTTGTCGTGGGGCTCGGGCTGATCGCCTCGGGTGCCGCTTCGGACTCCGGTACGCGCTGGAAGCGTGTCCTGGTGGACTGGTTGCCGTTCTACGTGCTGCTGACCCTGTACGACATGCTGCGTGGTTCTGCCGGCAGCTGGTTGTCGCCCCATGCGCTTCCCCAGATCCGGATTGATCAGTGGCTCTTCGGTGGCACAGCACCGACGGTGTCGTTGCAGCACGCGCTGTATACGCCGGGCGTGGCGCACGTGTGGGACTACGCCGCGTTCGGGGTCTACATGACGCATTTCGTCGTGCCCTTCGCGGTGGCGGGCCTTTTGTGGAAGTACGCCCACAACCGCTTCCGCCGGTTCCTCGTGCTGTTCGTGCTGCTGACATTCGCCGCTCTGCTCACCTATGCGCTCTATCCCGCGGTTCCGCCGTGGATGGCGAGCCAAAACGGGTACCTTCCGCCGACGGCAAAGATCATCGACGAGATGTGGACGCACGTTCGGTTCGGAAACGGTTCAGGGCTCTTCTCCGGCACCGGCCACTTCGCGGACCCGATCGCGGCGGTGCCCTCGTTGCATGCGGCGTATCCGATGTTGCTCACGTTGTTCTTCTGGAAGCGGGCCGGCAACTGGCGTTGGGCGCTCGCCGCTGTATCCCCTCGCGATGGCGTTCACCCTCGTGTACACGGCCGAGCACTTCGTGATCGACATCCTGCTCGGATGGGCGTACGCGGTGATCGTCTTCGTCGTGGGGAACCAGCTCTACGATCGATTCGAACAACGCAAGACCGAAGCGGCGCCTGCCGACACCGCGCTGGCGGGGTGACCGGCAGCTAACAGCCGGGCGCGGCGATGCTGCCGTCGGGCAGGGTCGTGCGACACAGTTTCGCCCGGCCAAGCTGTTGTGGTGTGACTTCGGCGCCGGTCAGGGTGGTCGCGGTGAGGTCGGCGTCGGTGAGGTCGGCACCCGTCAGGTTCGCTTGCGACAGGTCGGCATAGCTGAGCGTGGCGGAGCGAAGGTGCGCACGGTTGAGCCGCGCCTTCGCCATGGTCGCCCCGCTCAGGTCCGCACCGTCGAGGTCGACGCCGGTCAGGTCTGCGTGCTCGAAGTCGGCGTCGTACAAGCCCGCCCCCGCGAGGTGTGCGCCCGTCATGTAGTTGCCCGAGCAGGCGGCGCCGGGGCGGATCGGACACGCCCCGATCCTCGAGCTCTCCGACGCTGCGCAGCCGAAGGCGACGAATGCGAGCAACGCGACTACACAGAGGATCCGTCCCAGGGCCGTGCGTTGCATCGACGGAATCGTACTTTCGTCGAACCGGATCACTGTCGCCGGCGAGGCGGTGCGCGGGCCGGGTCGGAGGATCGCAACGCCGTCGACCACCGCGACCTGGTGCCACGCTCCTCGGTCGAGGAAGTGTTGGAACCGAGGGAACCGCCGGGGCGGGTAGTAGTGCGCGTGCCGCTGGTCCGCGGTCGACATGTCGGCGATGAGCGCGGGCGGCGTCCGCTGCAAGTCGGAGAAGAAGTCGTCGGCTGCTCCGGGAACGGCGTACCGCGGCCCGACCCGACTCGATGGACGGCCGCCGGTCGCGCCGGTGAGGAAGCCGGTGGTGGCGAACCGCGTCGCCGGTCGTCGGTCCGATGCCCAGTACACCTCGGGCGCCTGTCCCCAGACCAGGACCCGCTGGTCGCGGTGCGGTGTGGTGCTGGACATACCGCGCGACTGCGAGCGCGATGCGGGTGTCCCTGTTTTCGTGCTGCGTGAATGCGGGCAGCACGAAGTAGGTCGTCGAGACCATCGCCAGGACACCGCAGAGCATCAGGACGACGACGGCCGGCGCGACGCCGACAGGACGTCCAGTCCCGCGCGCCCCGAGCAGTGCGAGTGGCGGTACCAACTGCAGGTAGTAGTGCGGAAAGAAGCGCAGACCGAGCAGCGACCGCGACGACGCCCGAGGCGAGCCACAGCCACAGGTCGCGATCGACATGTCGTGCGCGCCACGCGAAGGGCAGGAGCACCACGAGGGCCGCGCTGCCGAACAAGAACCATCCGGTCTGTCGCAGCCCGAGCGCGGCGGTGTATCCGACGACGCCTCCGATGTCGACGTAGCCGCGGTTGCCAGTGAAGACCCAGAACGTGAAGTCATGTGGCCCGAAGACCAGCGCGGCAGCAACGATCGGAGCCGCGAAGGCGGCACCGACCACCACCACCGAGCGCCACCGCCGATATCGCCACGCCAAATAGAGCAGCGGTAGGAGAGTGACCGCCGCGGTCTGTTTCGTGAGTGTGGCGACGCCGAGTGTCACGCCCGCCGCGGCCGATCGTTCGCGGATGCCCAGGAGCATCGCGGCCGTCATCAGCGGCAACATGAACACCTCGAAGTTTGCGGCTTGCGCGTCGGCCGGCAGGAACGCGCTCACGACGAGCAAGTAGGCGCAGCCGGCGAAGACTGCCGCGTATCGCCATCGCAGGCGACGCCGAGCCTCGATGGCGAGGAGCAGCGCGGTGAGCGCGTGGGCGAGCACCGCGAGGCCTCGTACCGGTGCCAAGCCGTCGGAGCCGGTGACGCGGAACACCGCGGCGTAGAGGTACGGCACCACGGGAGGCTTTCGATCGACGGTGTCGACGTAGAGCCGGCCACCGTCGACGAGAACCTGGGCCTGCGTCGCGAGATACGCCTCGTCGGAGTTGAACACACGATTGGAGAACGTGGGAACTCGTAGTGCGGCGGCCAAGCCGAGGAACAGGAGGAACAACAGCAGCCGGGAACGGAATCGTCGTGGCTCACGATCGGCGGCCGGGTCGGGGTGGCCGTCATGATCGGGAGACGGGGAATACCTTTGGCGTCCTGTGATCGCCCCGCTCGACACCACCACATGATTGTCGGGATTCGCGGTCGGGCGCGGTGCAGTCCTGATCACACCGTTCGCACTGGCGGTGTTCGGCCTCGTGCCGGGAGCCCACTCGACGCCCCCACCGACGCCGCCACCCACGCCGGCGTATTCGCCGCCGCCGCCGGAGATTTCGCCGTTCAGCTCGCCTGACCAGTTCTGTAGCTCGAGCCGAGAACCGGTTCGCTGCCATCAGACCGAACGACCGCCGGCTGCGAGACGATCCGGTCAGCGTCGTCATGCTCGTGCCGGCGACGCCCAGCACCGTCGAGTCGACCAATGCAGCGCGGACCTTCGCCACGCTGATCAACCGTTGTGGCGGCATCGGCGGTCGTCGATTCGATCTGCACGTCGTCGTGGAAACCGGCGATCCGAATGCCGATTGTCTCGATGCGACGCGGTTTCACCCGCTCGTCGTTGCATCGTTGGTGGCTGCTCCCGCTCAGCGATGCATCGTGCAGACCCAGCGAACGATCCTCGTCTCCGATTCGGATGCGTCGAATGCGGATCTCGCGGCGTCGAGCGGTCGGTTGATGGCGACGGGCTCGTCGGAAGGGACCGTCCAGGCGCGCCTGGTCGACCTGGTGTCAAGCGGACGCCTCGGCGGTCGAACCGTGGCAGTCGTCGCCGGCAGCAGCCCGAGCGACGTCCAATTTCTCCGGGTTGCTCGGGCCGTGCTCGCGACGAGCGGGATTCGGCTGGTCGAGCGTCCCACGGGCCAGCGCCGTGCTGGTACCGACGCTCGACGCCACGACGGTGCCGCAACTCCTGGCGAGCGTCCGCCAACCTCGACGTCAGCCGCTTGACGTCTACTCGCTTCTCGCACGCGACGGACGACGTGCTGCAGCAGGTCAACCAGGTGACCGGGGGTCACCCGGCCCAACTCTTGAGCTCCGCGAACTTCTTCGCGTTCGCCGGCGTGACCGATCCGAGCTACCGCGCCGGTCTCGGTCGCCGAACACGTTCTCCGAGATGTGCAATCAGGCGTACGTGAGTGCCTCCCCCAAGAGCACATCGTCGTCGACGACGACCCCACCGACGGATGCCCCCTTGAGCGACACCTACCTGCATGTCGCTGATGTCTGCCTGCTGTTGCGAATCGTGGCCCGCGGCGTCTTCGCGGCCGGTCTCGACGCCAACCAGATGGCGCTGGCAACTGCGCTGCATCGGCTGCCGTACATCGATCTCGCGGCGCCCGGCGGTACGCCGAAACCGCGTCCCAACCAGGTGGTGACCGAAGCGGTGAAGAGGATCGAGCAGGTGGTCGTGCTGACCCAGGTGGAGGCCTCATGCCCGACTTCTCGGTCATCCACCACGATCGGTGGGTCCCTCTGTTGGGTCCCGGTCTCGGGTTGGGACGACGGCGGCAGGGTGGTCAACGTACCGTTGACACCTGGTGCGCGTTGATCAGTCGTCTGACCGTCGCGGTCCGCGGCCGGTTCGGCGGGAACTGGCGGAGCGCAGCGACGACGAACGCGACGACCACCAACGGAGGGGCCACGTCACTGAGCAACACCCGGAGTGTCGCCTGGAGCCCGGAGCCCCGCACCGCGAGCGGGAGCTTCAGGGCAGCGAGCATCAGCACCGATTGCAGCCACACGACGCCGCCGAGCGCGGTCAGACCTGCACCGGCGAACAGCGGCAGCGCCCAGGCGCTGTACCACGGATACGCGTACTCGGCGCCGACCGGATACGCAGCGACGGCAACGCCGACCGCGGCGTCCGGTCGCCGGCGGCGTCCTGCCAGCCAGGCGAGGGTCACTCCCATCAACAGGACCACGGCGCCACCGACGTAGAAGAAGGCGATCAGAGTGTTGTTCGGCACGAGTGGTCTCGCCACATTGCGCCACGCGTCATGGCGCAGCAGCCGGTCGATCGAGCCCGTTCCACGGTGATGCGTTCGTCACGGTCTTGTCGGCATCGCCCAGGACGTGTGACGCGCCCGCAAGCACGGGGAGATATCCCGCGCAGACCACGAGTGCGGTCGTTCCGGCAACCGTGAGTGCGAACCGCTTCAGCTCGTGACGCCAGGCCCAAAACACCAGCCCGATCAGCGCGAGTCCGGCGGTCAGCTTGATCAGCACCGCGAGCCCGATCAGCGCGCCGGCGGCGCGGGGACGTCGTCGCACCGCGAACAGCGTCGCCAGCAGGAGGAGGAGTCCGATGAGCCCGTCGTTGTGGCCACCGTTCACGACGATGACCACCAGGACTGGATTCAGCCCGAGGAAGATGAGCGCCGCGAGACTTCGAGTGGTACGCCACACGACGACGAGCGTCACCGCGAGGGCCAGTGCGGCGAGGAGTTGGAAGAACAGACGGGCCGCCGAGCGCGGAGGGTCCGGCCACCCACGCCGCGAACACCGACACGCCGACGAAGAGGGGACCGTAGACCGAGGCACGGTGGCGCCACCGTGGGCTGACTCGGTGCACGAACGGGTCGGGGCGGAACTCGGCGGGCACGTGCTCGTACGGGCTCTTGTCGTAGACCGTCACCATGCGGCCGTACATGGTGTACGACCACAGGTCGTTGGACGTCCGTGGCGGCGCCCACACCGCGGCAAGCATCGAGACCCCGATCGCCAGAACCACCGGCAGCGAGCCGAAGCCGGCAGCGACGGTGTTCGAGTACGACGAGGGTGGCGACGACCGCCGCGGTGCCGAGGACGAGCAGCACCGAGCTCGACCGAATGGCGGGGTGCGTCCAGGATCGCGAGCCCTCCGGCCGTCGCCCCGACGAGCAGTGTGTAGCGACCGAGCGCGCGCGAGGTCGACAGACGATGACCCCGACACCCGACCACCCTCCACGGCTGCAATGTGAGAACCCGATGAGTGCACCCGGGGCCACGACGATGGCTCGGGCCCTGCGACTGCACGGTTGCGTGGTACCACTGTGCGATGGCTCGCTCCGAGGCAGCGGCTCCCAGCGACGACGCCGACGCCTCGGCACGCCGCTGGCGTCGCCGGCGGATCGCACTCCTGGTGCTGTACGTGACGGCATTCGTCGTCACGCACCGCGCTCTGGGGGTTCCCGGCGTCGCGAGATCGTGTGCTCGTCTGGGTGCTGGCCGGCCTCGTGATCGCGGTCGTCGGACGCCCGCACAGCGCTCGCCCGGCTCGCCGTCGACTTCCTCCCGGTGATCGTGTTCTTCTTCGCCTACGACCTGCTGCGGGGCGCGGCCGATGGCTGTCTTCGCTCACGTCTACGAGCTCCCGCAGCTACGCGTCGACGAGTGGCTCTTCGGCGGGACCGCGCCGACGGTCACGGCTCCAGCGCGCGCTCTGGACGGCTGGTCATCCGCACGTGTGGGACTACTTCGCGTTCGTCGTGTACCTGACGTACTTCATCGTGCCCATCACGGTGGCGGCGGTGCTGTGGCGCAAGGCGCCTCACGCGTTCCACCGGTACGTCAGCTTGTGGATCGGTCTCTCGTTCGCGGCGCTCGTCGACGTACGCGCTGTACCCGGCGTCGCCACCGTGGCTGGCGAGTCGGCACCGATCTGCTCCCTCACGTCGTCCGCATCACGCCGTTCATGTCACGGCACATGGGGGTCGACCTGTCACGAGGGTCATGGGCTCGCAGCAGTTCGTGAACAAGGTCGCCGCGGTGCCGTCGCTCCACGCCGCGACCGCGCTGCTCATCGCCCTGTTCTTCTGGTCGCGAACGACGCGGTGGCGTTGGTTGTTGGTGCTGTATCCGTTGGCGATGGGAGCGTCGCTCGTCTATCTCGGCGAGCACTACGCCTCCGACGTCCTGCTGGGCTGGCTGTACGCCGTCGTCGTGTTCGTCGTCGGCAATCGGCTCTACGACTGGTGTCTCGCCCGATACGGAGCGCGCCGTGAACGCAAGCGGGCGCCTCCGTCGCTCGAGGCTCACGACCGAAGCCGGTAGACGCGAACGCCACGCACGGTCGCGACCGGGACGGTACCGATCGCTGGAGGAACTCCTTGACCGACGGCACCAGCTGCGACCGGATACTTGCGGTACTGGCGCAGCCCAGCGGTCGACGTGTCGAAGAACAGCTCCGGCGGGTGCTGCTCCAACGATCGCAGGAAGGTCGCACGGGCGCCCGGGGTGGCGTCGGCGAGACGTTGCGGACCGTTGGTACGCCCGCGGTCTTGCCGGTGACGAAGTCGGTGTTCACCATGGCGCCGCCGGGCGCCGCGACCGGACAGCCAGTAGACCTCCGGTGCGTTGCCCCACACCGTGATCCGGTCGCCCGGGCGGGTGTGCGCCTCGGCGTAGGTGGCCATCGCCCGCACGGTGGGGTCGAGGCGGTGGGGCGAGAACGCGAGCACCCACGCCGCGATCGCCGGCGCGGCGACGACGACGACGAGCATCCTGCGCACCGAGCGCACGGCACGCGCGGCACCGAGGCCGGCGAGCAGGCACAGCGGCGGCAGCACCTGGAACCAGTAGTGACCGAAGAAGCGCCATCCGGCGGCGAAGGCGACGAGCCCGGTCGCCGAGCCACAGCCAGAGGTCGACATCGTCACGGTGCCACCCCCGCCGCACGACGAGCCAGAGCGTGGCGACGTTGCCGAGGAGGAACAGCTCGAGCGCCAGTCCGCCCCGGAGCGCGACGTTCTGCGACTCACCGAGCGCGAGCACGGAGCTGTCGCCGGAGAACGTCCAGTGCCAGAACGGCCCGAACGGCACGACGAGGGCGACCGCGAGCGATCGTCACCGCCGTCCCGGCGAGCACGAGCAGCGGCCGCTCGAGCCGGCGTCCGCCCCACCACCACGCCGCGTAGCTCGCCGGGACCACGCCGATCACCCAGGTTTGGCGGGTGAGCGTCGCAAGTCCGACGAGCACGCCCGCCAAGGACCGCGCTCCGCCGTGATCCGGCGCGCGCGGCGACGATCGCGCGCGCAGCCCGGGAGCAGCGCGAGGTGCGCAAAGTTCGCCGCCTGCGCATCGGTGGGTTGGAGTGCGGTGGCACCGGCGATGAGCAGCCCGGCCGCCCACCACCCGGCGCGTGGGCCGGCCACCCTCCGGGCGGCGTACGCGAGCAGGACGCGCGGAGCCGGCCAGACACAGCGCGGCGACGACGTGCAGCGGGCGGAGGTCACGGGCGCCGGTGGCGAGGAACGAGCCGGCGTAGACGAACGGCGGGAATCGGTGGCTTTCGGTCGATGACGTCGCGGTAGAGCGTCCCGCCACGCTCGACCACCATGCCCGCGGTCGCGATGGCGCCTCGTCGGAGTCGAAGAGCTGGTGGCACGTACCCGGGAATGTGCGCGGCGAACGCGCCGACCACGATCACGCCGACGCCCACCGCCGTCTCGATTCGCGACGGAGGACGTCGAGTGGCTCACGACGGAGTCGTCGACCGATGCTCGAGCGTACGCGAAGATTCCATGCGTGCGGCTCGTCGCTCGACCCCATTGGTCGACGTCGTTCGGTGGATCGTCGCCCTGTCGGTATCAGCCTCACCGGCTCAGCTTCGTTCGACTCGTCGAGGTCGACAACCGGGCTGCACAGGCCTCGCCTTGGTGGTTCCTCGGGCTCATCGGGATGGCGCTGACGGTGTCCGGCGTTGGGGTCTCCGTGGTCGGCATCGGACCGCCGCCGCCGACGAGTCGGCGAGCCCGCTGGAACGCGAACTCCAGCCCCAGAGCCGCCAGCACGAGGATGAAGCGGTGCGGCTTCCACCCGGAACCGATTGTTCTCCCGGTAGTCGAGCGCATTGCCCACCACGACCGACGCAACGAGCAGGATCGCCGGCGACGGTGCACACGCACCGCAGCGTCGAGCCCGTCCGGGCGACGACCGCGACGCCAACCCGACGATCGCGCCGTACAGCGCGAAGCCGACCAGCGCCAGGATCGTGTAGCTCACCGAACCGAGTGCATCGCCCCACGGGAAAGGCGCCAGTCGATGCGGTGAACCGCGCCGGGATCGTTCCACCCCGTCGCGACCGGGCGCAGCAGGACCAGACGGTCGAACCAGTCGGCGTACGCGGCGATCGGTGCACGCACCTTCCGCAGCTGCAAGCGAGTCGTCACCCGGTTGCGCCCAGTCCGTGTACGCCGCGAGCTCCGCGCGTGCGATCGCGCCGACGCCGCCATGACGGAGCAGCTCGATCGAGTCGCTGCTGATACTGCGATGCGACGTCGATGTAGAGCGACGCGTTGAAGTTCGGTTGACCGGTCGACTTGTAGAGGCGGTCGGTCGCGGCCGCGCCGTAGGCGTCGGGTGGGGAAACTGTGCGTGTATGCCGCCGGTCGGCGAAACGCGGTACGACACGCCGACGCTGCTCACCGTCCCGTCGCGCGACGAGTCGCTCGCACTCCGCGTGCGTCACTCCGGCGTGGGCGACGTACGACAGGTTCATGCCGACCCACGTGCTGTTGGTCCAACTGTCGAAGACGAGCACGTTCTTCACCGACCATGCGCCCGACCACCAGCAAGCGGCACGACCGCGATGGCCGCGATGCGTCGACGCGTCGAGGCGGAGTTGACGCCACACGATGACCAGGATGAGCACCATCAGCACGATGTGGAACGAGCTGCGCAGCAGCACGAGCGCGCCGAGGGAGCTGGCGAACAGCACGCCGTCGATCGTGCGACGCGTCGACGCGAACCGGGTGAGCACGTAAAGGAGTCAACGCGCTCAACAGCATCTGAAGCTGGGAGTAGAAGAACCAGCTCTCGGTGAGGATCGTCTCCGGCGCGACGAGGAAGACGCAGACGATGACGGTCGCGAGCCACGATCGGACGCCGAGGCGCCGCATGGTCGCGAACAGCAGGAGGGCGGTGGCGAGGCCCGCGAGCCGCCCAGACGAGCGCGAGGACGGTCTGGACGAGCACCGTCGGGGAGTTGCACGAACCGCCGCAGTGAACAGGTTGAACAGCGGCGGCTGGCTGTGGAGGTAGAAGATGCTCGTGAACGGGTCGTCGCGCAGCAGCCGGACGTCGAGCAGCTGGTACGCGTTGTGCAGCAGCCCGTCGTCGAAGCGGACACCGGCGGCGAACGCGGCGACGCGCGACACGACGAAGACCGCGACGATCATCACCACGGGCGTCGAACGCGCGTCGCCGCAATGCCGACGTGCTCACCTCGACGCGACGGGAGTCACGCGCAGCACCGTCGGCACGCCGGGATGCTACCGGCTTCGACCGTCTCCGATCAGCCATGGCCTGACCGCCCGAGTTCCGACGGACACCGCCTGCCATGATGTCGCGTCGCATCGAGGAGCAGCGACGATGAGTCACGGGTATCCATCGCGGGTGGCCGCAGCGCCGCGTGGCCCGATCTGCGTTGCTCGGCAGCATCGTTGCGATGCTCGTGCATCCTGGCCGCAGGCGTCGCGGCCGGGGCATCGTCCAGCGGCCGCACTCGCGCCAGCGCGGCCCGCGCATCCTCACCGGGTGCTCATCGTGTCGGTGCCGACGCTCACCTGGACCGACCTCGACGGCGGCGACGCGCCGAACCTCTCGCGGTTCCTCGATTCGGCCGCGATCGCCGACCTCGCCACCCGCGCCGATCGACAGCCCGCCAAGCTCGGCGCCGCCTACGTCACCATCGGCGCCGGCACCCGCGCAGCCGGTGACGAGACGACCGACGGCGAGGGTCTGGCGAGCGACGAGCGGTTCGGCAGCGGGAACGCCGGCGCGGCGTACCAGCAGCGCACGGGCGCGCCGCCCCGCGGCGGCATCGTCGACCTCGGCATCGCACGGATCGACGGCGCCAACGCCAGCCTGCTCTACGAGGCGCCGCCCCGGTGCGCTCGGCGACGCGCTCACCACCGCCGGCTACGACCGCTCGGTGGTGACGAACGGCGACGGTACACAGCCCGACGCAGTCGACGGCGTCGACCGCGTCTACTTCCGATCGGCCGTCGGTGCGCTCATGGGCAGCTTCGGTCGGGTGCCGCACGGGGCCGTCGGGTCGCGCAGCTGCTCCAGCGAGACGCCTCGGCTCCGTACGGTGAGCGCTTCGACAGCACGCGCCGTCGAACGTGCCTTCCTGGAGGGCTGGAAGGCACGATCGGTCAGCCTGGTCGAGGCGTCCGATCTCGTGCGCGCCGATCGCGCTACTCGGCCATCGCGACCACCGTCGGGAACGTGCAGCTCCGACGCGCATGCCATCAGGCGCAGCGACCAACTGTTCGGGAGGCTGCTCCGACACGTCGACCTGTCACGTGACGCCGTGCTCGTGATCGCGCCGGTGCCGCCGCAACGGTGATCGGTCGGTCACCATCGCCGGGTTGCGTGCGCCCGGCGTCCGCCCCGGGCTGTTGCGCTCGGCGACGACGCGGCGATCGGGTTTCGTCACGCTCGCCGACGTGGCACCCACGGTGCTCGATCTGCTCGACATCCCGGTACCGACGTCGATGGAGGGACGACCGATGCGGGTCGACGCCGGCCACGGCATCGCCGCCGATCGGCGAGCCGATGCTCGAACGCGCGAACGCCGACGGACTCCTCCGCGACGATCTCGTGAACCCGGTGACCGCGGCCGTGTTGTGGATCGCGATCGTGCCTCGCGGTCGCCTGCGTCGTCGCTCCTGGTCTTCGCGCCGGACGTTGCTCCAGCAGGTTTCCCTGGATCCGACCCGCGCTGCAGTGGCTGTCGCTCGCGTCGATCGGGTTCATGCTCGCGACGATGCCCGCGACGCTGTTCGACTTCGGCGAACACGGCGGGCAAGCTGGCCTACTGGCTCTTCGTGTCGGTGTTCGCGGTGCGTCTTCGCCGCGCGTCTGCCAGCTGGCCGGGCGCCGACGAGACGCTCGACGCCGCTGCTTCGCTGCGCTGTCGGCGCTCCTCGCGGTGCTCGTGGTCGACCAGTTCACCGGAGGTCACCTCGAGTTCAACTCGGTGTTCGGCTACTCGGCGACCGTCGGCATCCGCTTCTCCGGCATCGGGAACCAGTCGTCCGCGCTCCTCGCCACCGCGGCCGTGCTCGTCGCATCGCTCGTCGCGTGGCGGCTCCGTCCGAACCGTGGGGCGTACGAACCGCGCTGGCCGTGCTCGCGGTCTCGTTCGTCGCGATCACGCCACCACTGTTCGGACAGGACTTCGGAGGCACGCTGGCCTCCGCGCCGGCGTTCGCGCTGCTCGGGTGGCTCCTGCTCGGACGTCGCGTCACCGTGAAGGCGATCCTGGCGCTGGCTCGGGATCCTCTTCGCGAGTGGCCTCGTCGTCGGGTTCCTCGACCTGCTCCGGCCGTCCGACCAACGCACGCACGTCGGCCGGTTCTTCGAGAAGGTCGGCAACGAGGGGTTCTCCGGGCTTCTCGACCGTGATCGAACGGAAGAGCGGCGAGAACGCGGCGACGTTCTCGAGCACGATCTATCTGTGCTCCTGATCGTGGTCGTGATCGCCGCTGGCGTGGTCCTGTGGCTCCGCCCGCCCCGACCACTGGTCGCCGCAGTGGCCCGCACGCCGACGCTCAGAGCGGCGGCCATCTCGCTCGCGGTGCTGCTGGTCCTGTCGTACGCCTTGAACGACTCCGGGCTCGCGATCCCAGCGATCATGCTGGCGCTCATCGCGTTCACTGTCACGTACCTCGTGACCCGCGACCTGTCGTCGGGGGACGTTGGCCACGAGGGCAACGCCGACGTCGTCGGCGCGTCCGTGCCGCTGAACTCGCCCTGAGCTACCCGACCACTGAGATCTACTTCTTGGCAGTGAAGCTGGTGTAGCTCGGCTGGGGTGTACCGACGGAGTCGCCGTCGAGGACGACGTAGACACCTGGCTTGGTGATCAACCCGTACGCGACCGCTTCTTGGCCCGGCGGCGTCTGGGCTTGCGTGATCACTCGAGGCCGGAGTTGATCCAACGGAGTGGCAACCAGCTGGGCAACGGTTTGCCCCGCGGCGAGGGGTACAACGCCGTAATAGCGTCCGGTCGTGCCATGGTTCGTCACGTCGAACGCGACAAACCCTGACTTCAGCGTCTTTGGCATCTTGACCGAGGAGTTGTCGGCGGCGACCTTCACCACCTCGTACTTGCAGTGCGCGAGCACCCAGGCATCAATCGACTTTTCCGCGGCGGTGCTCGCGGCGAGATCGGTTGGCGGATCTGCGGTGAGGACGTTGTACGCATCCGCGATCGCCGCTGGGGCGACGGCCTTCGCTGCTGTGATCCCGGCGCGGAGCTTGGCGATCAGTGTCGTCGCCGCGTCGCCTGCCGGCCCGGCCAAGAACTCCTGCTGCGCCAACAACGAGTTGTTCTTGAATGCATCGCAGAACTTCTTGGTGGCCGAAGGTTTGGTGCTCGCTCCCGCGGCGGCGACGCTCAATCCCAATGTCAAAGCAGTCAACGCAGCGGCGGCGACAACCCAACGCCTGGACCTGACCGGACTCATGTTCCTCCCACGCGACCCGCCCCGAGGCACACGCCAGGGGAGGAATGGTCCCTGGAACGTACCCCACCGGCATAATCGAAGCGACGAGCGATCGCGTGAACGTTCGGTGCTCGTTCGGTTCCGGATTGCCACCGCTTGTGTCAGCATGCCCGGACACCGCGTCTTCGAGCGGCGGTCATGACTGCGGCAGAACGACTGAGGAGCAACCGACGTGCACTGTGGCGTGATGGTGACGGGCTACAACCAGGGTGACTGGGAACGATTGTTGGCGGGCGACTATGACCGACCACCGACGGTTCCGGACGCAACCCAGTTCGACGCCACGTTGGCGCTCGGGGAGTTGGTGGAGCCGTTGGGCTTCGATTCGATCTGGGCGACCGAGCACTACGGCTCGGCCTACTCGATGCAGCCGAATCCATTGCAGTACCTCGCGTACTGGGCGGGACGCACGTCGCGCGTTGACGTCGGGACTGCCGTCGTGGTGGTGCCGTGGTGGAATCCGGTTCGGCTCGCGAGCGAGATCTCGATGCTCGACATTCTGTTGAAGGGACGACGACTCCATCTCGGTCTGGGCCGGGGGGTCGCGCCTCACGAGTACGCGTCGCTCGGCGTGCCGCAGGATCGGTCGCATGACTACTTCTACGAGATCGTCGACATTCTGCGCGCCGGCCGACGGTTCCGAGCGCTTCTCCTACGACGGTGACGTCTTTCGGGTACCGCCGACCACCATCCGTCCGCAAGCGCGGCACAAGGGTGCGTTGACCATCGATCTCAAGGTCGCCGGTTCGAGCCCCACGTCAGCTCGTCTGGCCGCCGAACACGGCCTCGGTCAGATGTTTGTCGCGGATGACAACCTCGAGCAGATGGCTGCGAAGATCGCGCGGTTCAACGGCATTCGCGCCGAGCTCGGTCTGCCCCCAGACCAGCCGACAACGCTGCTCTGGACGTACTGCGCGGAGACCGAGGAAGAGGCCGAGGAGGGCTGGCAGTACTACGCCAACCAGATGCGGGCCGTCCAGCACCACTACTTCGAATGGAACAACCCCGGTTTCGAAGGCGTCAAAGGCATGGAGCACTACCTCAAGATGCAGTCGGCTGATCTCGCGGTCGGTGACGGCATCGTCGATCGCCACCGCGCGACGCAACCCATCGGTACGCCCGAGCAGGTGATCGACTGCATCCGCAGGGTGCAATGGGGCATCAGCCTCGAGAAGCTCGTCATCCACTTCTTCTACGGTGGCATGCCCCCCGAGAAGGCCGAGAAGAGCCTGCGGCTCTTCGCCGAGCAGGTCCTCCCCGCCGTGCACGCGATGGACACGCCCATCAACCCCGCGACCTTGGGTGTGCCGAGCGACGCTTGAACACTGCCGGTGTCGTGACGGCGGCGTGCGATCACGCGGTCTCCACGATCCAGCGCGCGACGTGGCTGAGGCGGCCGCTACCCCGCGGCTCCGTTCTTCCCATGGGTGGCGACGAAGCTCACGCAGTCGCCCTGGTTCTTGAAGCTGATTCCGTGGTCATCGGTGAAGGTCTGCCATCCGCCCTTCTTGCAGGCGTCCTTCGACGGTGGCAACCGGCAAGCGGACGGTCACGATGAACGGTGACAGCGAGTCCGTCACCCCGCAGACCTCTGGAACGTTGGGGTGTACCTCACCGGGCAACTCCTGCCAGCCGCCGTTCTCGTAGTGCAGGACACGGGGTTGTAGCCCGGAGGAAAGGCGGTCGGGTTGTACGAGAAGCACAGGGTGACCGGCGGCGTGTAACTCGCGGTGGTCGTCACGTCGTAGTACGTGCCCCCGACCTCGTAGCCGTACGGCAGGTCGGGCCCCGTGGGCGACGACGTGACCGTGGTGCTGCCCCCCGGGATCCCGACGGCGGTGAACGTGACCTTGACCGGCGTGTCGCCGGTCACCGGGTCGGTCGGCTGTGTCGTGACCGGATTGTTCGAACCCGGCGTCCACGTGCCCGCGCCGAACGTGATCGGCGTCGCTGGCCGCGATGTCCCACGGTGTCCCCGAGATGCCCTGGTCAGCTGCGAGGAAACAGCCGCTGTCCGCAGGGAGCGCCGTGCAATCGAAATGCCCGGGCGCGCCGACGACGGCGTCGAACTCGCGGCGGACGACGTACGACACCGGCCCGAAGTTCCCCGCGCCGTCCGTGATGGCTTGGACGTAATTGGTAGCACGCGAGTCCGCCGGGGATCGGGTTGCCCAACGCACATTCCCGCACGGGCAAGAAGCCGGAGTACCAACGGGACCCGCTCACGGCGACCGGCTGACCGTCGGCCAGACCAGTGCTCGGCGTTGCGCTCATCACCGGGGAGATTCGTGCCGTGGGTGCGCCGGCCGAACTCACGAACCAGACCGGCGAACCGACGTTGGGAATCGGCGTCAAGGTGAACGGCGGCGTGCAGTAGTAGGGCACAACGAAGCACGCCCTCGTAACGCCCACACAACTCTGGCCGCGGGACCAGGTGGATGTACATGGACGTCGGTGGCAGATTCCCGCTTGGGTCGATCACGCTCAAGGTGTCGATGCGCATGCAGCCTGCCGTCGAGCACTCACGTAGGTCGACCGTTGCGCCCGGCGTGTACCCGGTGCCGCTCACCGAGACAAAGCCTCCCGTCCGCGGAGACCACGGTCGGAGCCAGCGCGAGAGTCGGCTGACCCGTCGCTCCCGCCGGACTGCTCGACAGTGCCGGGATACCCAGCACCGCCATGATCGCCAAGGCCGCAAGACCCCGAACTGCGCGACAACGGATCACCGAAATAGACCTGCTCGTCACGATGCCCCCTCTGTCTCGGACCCCTCGGTCCGAGATGCCTACGAGAACCGTACGGGCATCGGGGTGAAATCGTCAAAGGTTTGAAGAATGCCTGGACTGCGCCCTGTCGTCACCGGCGACGAGTCGCTCGATGGCCTGGGACTGTCGCGTTCTGGGCCAGTGTGTGCCGGGCGTGAAGGCGCGATGGAAGGCGGGGTGGGGGAGTGCACCGGGCAACTCGTGGATACAGGGGGGGTGTGTCGACGGTCGTGCCTCGCGGCCCCACGGCGTGTACTTCGAGCTCGCCGAAAACGCCGGGCACAACCTCGACATGACGAACTTCGACTACCACACCATGGAAACCTGGCTCGACGCCGTGTACGCCGGAAATTCCGGGACGCACTGATCCGGCGAGTGGTCAGTCGGACCAGGGTTCGTCGTCCCAGGCACGGTCGAGGCCCCGCATCCCGCCGCCCTGGGGGAAGAATTGCCGCTGAGCGTAGGTCTCGCGGGCGAGACCGTGGCCGAGCTCGTCGAGGAACGCACGTTTGAAGTTCTGGGTGAAGAGCTGGCGCGTGTAACGCAGGACGAGCGGCGGGCGCTGGACGAGCTCTCGAGCGATTTCCCACGCGCGGTCGACGAGCTGGTCCGGCGGGAGCACCTCTGCGACCACACCCCACTCCAGCGCTTCCGCGCGTGGAGCTGTTTGCCCATGAGCAGCATGTATCGCGCTCGGTTCGGGCCGACGAGCATCGGCCAGAGCACATGTTGACCGTCACCCGGCACGAGGCCACGCGGGAAGTGTGCGAGGTCCTGGAAGTAGGCCGTCTCCGACGCCAGCACGATGTCGGCGAGGAGGGGAACCTCGGAGTGAATGCTGCACGGACCATTCACCGCGCTGACGATCGGCACTTCGACGGCGAGCACGTTCTCGATGAGCATGCGGCCGTACCACGCCTTCTCGTCGAGGTCCATCAGCCCTTGCTGGCCCTCCATCGCCAGGTAGACGGGCTTGATCGTGCTCCCGCCCGGTGCCGCGCCCCAGTTCGCGTTGTAGTTCTCGCCGGTCCCCGTGTGGATCAGGACCCTGATCTCCCGGTCACCGGCGATGTCGGCGAACGCGTCGGACATGCCGTCGTGCGCTTCCCAGCTCCACACCAGGCTGTCGCCGTGGGTGTGGCACCGCATGAAGAGGATGCCGTCGTCGGTCAGCTCGAACTCGAAGTTCGCGTACCGGTCCTTGTACTCCGAGTACCGCGTGCGCTTCGCCACTGACGCGTCCCCTCAGCCCGGCCCAGATCTGCGGCCAACCAGGGGCAACGCTATCGGCGCCGCCGGAAGTGCGCAGGAGAGCCGCACAGGATTCCGAGGTCAAGCCTCGCGGAGTGCTGCCATGACGTCGTCGATTCGGGCATGGTCCGTGCTGTCGGCGTCGAGGTGCTCGTAGCGAACGCGATCACCGGCGCCGATCACGAAGGTGGCCCCGATCTGCCTCACCCGTTTGCCCGACTTGTGGACGTGGTGTCCACGCCTCGACGTTTCCCGAGTCGCCTTCCACGTGCGCGGGTGGAGAAGCTGGAACCAGTTGAGCGTTCGGAGCGACGCTGCGTGCGCGGCTGCTGCGTCGTCGTCGACGAGGACCAGGAACGGGATGTGCTCGTCGTGGACGAACGCTTCGGCGTAGCGGCGATCACCCGTCCCGATCGCGACGACACCGGCGCCCAGACTGGTGATCTCGTCGTAGTGCTCGCGCAACTGCGCGGCATGTTCTCGGCAGTGCAGTCAACCGAAATGTCGGAGGAACACCACGACGATCGGTTGGTCGCGCCAGAGTGCACCGAGCCGGTGCGGCGCTCCGGTGGCGTCGATCAGCGACGTGTCGGAGAGCGCAGCGAGATCCATACCGCGAGCCTATCGGAGCTCGGCGCTCGTCACGCCGGCATGTACTTGCCGCCGTCGATGACGAGGACTTGTCCGGTGACGAAGCGCGCCTCGTCACTGGCGAAGTAGACGGCCGCGCCGGTGAGGTCGTCGGCGTGCAGGACGCCGGGAACTGCCTGCAATCGGGCGAGCTGCTCGATCGCCGACACGGGGACCACCTTGCGGGTGGCTTCGGTGTCGATCACGCCGGGCGCGATGCAGTTCACGGTGATGCCGTACCGGCCGAGCTGACCCGCCGAGAACTTCGTGAGACCGATCACCCCGCGCTTGGTCTGCTGGTAGTTGAACGCGTTGAGACCCTCGAACCCGTCCGAGGCGATGTTGCCCCCGTAGTTGTATGCGGCCGCCGACGCCTGATTGACGACGCGCCCGGACCCCTGCTCGACCATCATCGGGGCGACGGCGCGGGTCATGAGCCACACGCCGTGCAGGTTCACGTCGAACACACGCCGCAAGTACTCCTCGCTCTGGTCGGCGAGATTCCAGTCGCCGTAGAGCGCAGCGTTGTTGACGAGCACGTCGATGCGTCCGTGCGCGTCGAGCGTCCCGGTCGCGCACGCGTCGGTCGAGGCCGCGTCCGACACGTCGCAATGCGTGTAGGTGATCGGACCGAGGTCAGCAAGTTCGGCGATGCACGTCGCAGCCGATGCGTCGTCGACGTCGGCGACAACCACCGATGCGCCTTCACGCAGGAATCGCTCCGCGTACGCGCGACCGATCCCGCGACTTCCTCCGGTGACGATCGCGACCTTGTCCTCGAGGCGCTTGTCTGCGCTCACGGTTCGTCGATGAAATCGAGCAGTACGGGCGCCGCTTGCACCCAGGGATCGAAGAGACTTCCCGTGCCGGCCTCGGTGGCCTCGACGGCACGCTCCCATGCGTCCTCGGGCCACGGTGGTTCGATCAAACGGGATCCCTGGATCAACGCGTGCACCTCGTACGACGTGCGCTTCGGGTGGTCGTAGTCCTGCTCGCCCCCGCGCATGATCAACGCCGGGCACTTGATCGTCTCGAACTCCCAATCCGGTACGCCGGGTATGGCTTCATTCGGTTTCGGCACGAAGGCGTCCAACCACCGGTTCATCACTCGCTCGAACCCATCGCTCCCGATCGCGAGCAGGCGGTCTCGGTTGCGCGGATTCGCGGCGATCATGTTGGCCCAGCTGAACGGGCCGGTGTCCATCTCGATGACGCCCTCGATGCCCCGCTTCCGAACCGCGCCGAGTTCGTCGAGGACGTACGCGGTTGCCAGCAGCATCGTGCTGTAGGTCCCACCCACGATCGACCACACCGCGAGCTTGCGCACCAGCTCGGGCCACATGATCGTGAAGACGATCGAGTCCCGGGCACCGCCCGACCCACCGGCGGCGACGACCTGCTCGATGCCGAGCTGCTGCACCATCAGGCCCAGGGTCTCCGCGCGCATGTGTGACTCCGAACGCCCGTAGACCTGCACGTCGGACCGACCGCAGTTGGGTCGATCCCAGAGCAACACCCGCTTGCCCCCGTCGGCCAGCGTGTCCGCGAGCTCGTGCACACCGCCGTAGTCCTTGCTGAATCGGCCCCCCGGCGTGATGACGACGACCTCGCCGTCGTCCGGACCGACGAACTCGTACACGACGACACCGCCGTTCACCTCGATCTCGCGGTCAGCCATGACTCTCCGATCAGCGTCGCTCGAATCGTCATCCTGACGCGTCACACCGCGAGGCACCAGATCACGGCCCTCGGGACACCGTCAGGCGGCGAGGGTGTCCAAGCGCAGCAGATCCTGAGGTTCTGGCCCATGACCTTGCGGGTCACGTCGTCCGGCAGGCGCTCGAGCTGGCGCTCGAACTCGAGCGGCGTCCCGAGACCTTCGGGATGGGGGAAGTCCGACCCGAAGAGCACGCGATCGGTCCCGATCGAGTCGACGAGCTTGCTCATGTCGTCCTCGTGGAACGGGTTGATCCACACGTGGCGACGCAGCACGTCGGACGGGATGCTCGTCGAAGCGGTCCGGCGTCTTGTCGTAGACGTGGTCGAACATGTCGAGCAGGCGCGGCACCCACGCCCCACCGTTCTCGACGACGCCGAGGCGCGTACCGGGGAACCGTCTGGAAGACGCCGTGCGCGACGAGCGCGGCGAGGGTGTCGAAGATGTGGCGGTTCTCCTCGAAGAGGAACATGCGGAACACGGTCTGGTTGAAGCCCTGGAACTCGTCTCGCCCGGGTTCCCAGTCGGCGGCGTAGCGGTCGTATCCGGCGTCGGAGTTGTGCATCATCACCGCGATGCCCGCTTCCTCGCAGCGCCGCCAGAACGGGTCGAACTGCGGCTGCACCCATCGAGATCGACGAACCGTCGGGTTGCGGAACGGGAGCAGGGCGGATGATCACCGTGCGCGCGCCGCGTTCGAGGCACCAGTCGAGCTCTTCGAGCGCGAGGTTGATGTCGGGCAGCGTGATCGCGGGCGTCGGGATGATGCGGCCCTCGAAGTCGAACGTCCAGTCTTCGAGCAGCCACTGGTTGTAGGCGTGGAAGACCGCGTGGGTGGCGTCGATGTCGGCCTTCATGTGCTCCTCGATCAGGCCTACGGTGGTCGGGAACATCACGCAACCGTGGATGCCCTGCTCGTCCATGAGCTGCAGCCGCAGGTCGGGCCGCCGGAACTCCTCGGGGCAACGGATCGGGTTCGCCGAGCTCGCGCAGGCTCTTCCCTTCGGGGTTGTTGCCCCGGTAGTACTCCGTCCCGGCGCCCGGCGTCGGAACGACGACGTAGGTGGGGTTGGGGATCGTCTCGCGAGATCTTGCCGAGGATCTCGAGCTTGTCGCGGCCGTTGACGTCGACCATGCGGATTGCGTCCTCGTACTGCTTCGGGCAGGTGACCGGGTGTACGAGTCGACCGCCTCGTACATGTGGTTGTCGGCGTCCCAGACCTCGAAATCCCGGCGGTTGCCCATGCTCACCACGGCGTGCTCGATCGGCAGTTGTTGACACTCGACTGTCACGAAAACGATAGCATCATCGCCGTGGTCCAGCACGTGAGCGTCCCTCGAGCGGTGAGTGCCGCCCGGAGCCGGCAGGCGATCCTCGACGCGGCCCTCGAGCTCTTCGCCGAGGCGGGCTACGACGAGACGACCGATCGACCAGGTGGCCGATCGCGCCGGGGTGTCGCCCCGCACGTTCTTCCGCTACTTCGAGACCAAGGAGTCGGTCGTCTTCTACCGCGACTTCGGTCTCATGCGACGATTCGACGCCGAGCACGCTGGCCTCGCAGCCCGTTCAGGCGAGCGACTACGACGCAGTCTGCTCGGCACTGGTCGCGCTCAGCCACGAGCTTCGAGGAGCTGCGCGAGCGCGTGCATCTCTACCGTCGAGCCGTGGACTCGTCGTCGGTGCTGCTCGGACGGGAAGCAGATTCACTCCCAGGAGCACGCGTCGACCATCGCGGACGCGATCGCGGCTCGGAACGGTCGCGGCGGTCCGGATGCTGACGACGCCGCGCTGGGCGCGGTCGCGGTCCTGCTCCACCAGCGCGCGTTCGCGCGTTGGCTCGACGCCCGTGGCGGTCTCGATCTCGGTGTCGAGATCACGTCAGAGTTCGCGCGCCTACGGCGGCTCAGCGCAACATGATGATGACCACACGCCCCGTAGGTCTTCGGGGGAGCTCATGCGCGGGCTCCGAGGATGCCCGTCCACGTTCCCCCGCGTATGGGTCCGGTCACGATGGGAAGGTCGTGGGTCGACAGCACGCCCGGGCGCGCTGCGACCACCGCCGGGATCGCGTTCAACTCGCGCATGAACGTGGCGTAGCTCAACCCGCGCATGTTGAACCCGCGCCCGTGCATCTCGATGTCGACGGTGTACGTCGGCATGCCCTCGAGGATGACGCGGTAGCCACCCATCGGCGACGGGTGGCGGGGCCAGTCGGGCGCGGCCTGCTCGCCCATCCGGGTGATGTGCTCGAGCACGATGCGCTCCTCACCGTCCTTCATCCCCACGACGCGGAACCAGAGCCCGGCCATCGTGTTGGCAGGCACCGGCCCGGACGCGGTCTCGAAGGCGACGGGCGTGATCCACTTCTCGATGGTGTCATCGACGCGGTCGAGCTCGAGGCCGAGACCTGCCGCGAGCCCCCACACGACCGGCGACCAGAGGCGGTTGAGCTGCCCGGGCTCGAGCAGCGGCGTCACCGTTTCCTCCGGGTGCGCGAATCCCATGTAGTCGTACATCATGTAGCCCTGGTTGATCGGTCCGTAGTCGAGGATCTCCTGCATCGTGATCGTGTCGATGCGGCTGCACACGCCGCTGAACACGAGCGGCACGAGGTCATTGATCCATCCGGGTTCCACCCCGCTGTCGAAGAGTGAGGTCCCGCCCACCCGGCACGCATCCTCGAGCATTGCGAGCAGGTCCGGTTCCGCGGCTGGTGGGTAGCAGAACGGCACCAGTGACGTGGTGACGACGTTCTTGCCCGCGCGGAGACAGCGGGCGATGTCGTCGGCCGCGGCGCGGTAGCGCCGGTCGCCGCTGGCGAAGTAGGCGACCACCTCGGCGTCGAGGGCGAGCGCGGCGTCGACGTCACGCGTCGCCAGGATCTCCGTTTCGGGAAGCCCGCACAGCGGTCCCGCGTCCTTCCCTTCCTTCGACTCGCTGTGCACGATCAGGCCGGCAAGCTCGAGCCCGGGATGCTGGATGATGGCCCGCAGGGCCCCGATGCCCATCTGGCCCGGTCCCCACAGAACGACTCGGGTCACGGTTCCTCCTGCGCACGTCTCTCGTACGAGTTCATCGGGTGGCGCGCGCGATCGCCTCGGGGATCTTGAAGACGCGCGACGCGTTCTCCCGCAGGAACTTCGGCCACACGTGGTCGCGGAACGGCACGTCGGGCATCTCGGCGAACTGCCGCTCGAGCGTGAGGCCAGCAGGGAAGTAGCCGCAGAACATGATCTTGTCGGCGCCGCGCGTGTTGGCGTACTCGATGATCGCCTTCGGGTAGTGCTTGGGCGCGAAAGCACTCGTCATGTAGTGCAGGCCGGGCCACTTCAGCATCAGCTTCACCGCGAGGTCCTCCCACGGCTCCCCGCCGTGCATCATCACGATGGTCAGGTCGGGGAAGTCGTAACAGACCTCGTCGAATCGGAACACCTGTTGGGGCCAGCTCGGCATACGCGGCCCGACGATGCCACCGTTGACACAGATCGGAATGTCGAGCTCGACGCACTTCGCGTAGACGGGGTACATCTTCGGATCGTCGATCGCGACTTGAGGTACGCAACCGGACGGGAACACCATCGCCGAGACGATGTCGTGGTCTGCCTTCGCCTCGTCGATCTCTCGGATCGCGCCCATCACGTCGTTCGGGTCCACCGACATGCCGATCACGAAGCGGTGCGGGTAGCGTCGCTTCGCTTCGAGTCCGTTCGGTGAGAGCCCGACGCGGGCGATCCCGATGTTGAAGGTGTCCATGTGTTGGACGACCCATTCGACGACGTCGGTGTCTTCCGGGACGAGGTCAGGCACACCTTTGAACATGTACTCGGCAGGGAACTCCATCTCCCGGACGCTCTCGGCGTCCTTGAGGTTGGCGCGGAAGAAGTCATAGGCGGCCATCTTCTGCGCGACCGAAGTGTGGGGGAACCCGATGCCCAGGTCGATGATCTCGATGTCGGTCGGCATGGTCATGCGGGTGCTCCGTCCGTCGTGTCCCGAGTTTCAGGTGGCGGCGAAGCCGCGCTCGAGGCGCCGGTCCGGCACGAGCCAGAGCAGCGCGACGCCAATGTAGAGACCCAACGCGATCCAGCGACTGACGAAGGCGAGTCCGATTGCCGCCACGTAGAGCAGCGGGGAGAGTTTCCCCTTCCAATCGCGCCCCAATGCCCGGGCGAGCGCCGAGTCGGGGCCTTGTCTCGCGACGATCACTTGCTGGAGCACGAAGTACGCGATCGCGGCGCACAAGAGCACCGCGCCATAGAACGCAGTGGGAGTCGTGGCGAAGTGGTTCTCGCCCATCCAGGCCGTCGCGAACGGGAACAGCGAGAGCCAGAACAAGAGGTGGAGGTTGGCCCAGAGCGTGCCTCCACTCACGTTCTCGGTGCGCTGGAGCAGGTGGTGATGGTTGTTCCAATAGATCCCGAGGAAGACGAAACTCAGGACGTACGTGAGGAACACCGGCACGAGTGGCCGCAATGCCCGGAGATGCACCCCATGAGGCACGTGCAGATCCAACACCATGATCGTGATGACGATGGCGATGACCGCATCGCTGAAGGCCTCGAGGCGCGCCGGTGTCATCGCATCGCCCGATCTGCCGCTGGTGTGCACGAAACCAGCATTGCGTGGTGCCCCTTTCCGATCGGGGATCCTCAACCGTTCCGGCGCCCAGGAAGGCCACCGCTAGTCTCGATTCGCGCAAAGGAGAGCCCATGAACCCCGACGACCACTATGTCGTGATCACGGCCGACAGCCACGCGGGCGGCAGTCACGCGCAGTACCGGGAGTTTCTCGACCCGAAGTACCGCGACGACTTCGACGCCTGGCGCAACCGGTACAAGAACCCGTTCAAGGATCTGAAGGACACCGATCTCCGGATCCGCAATTGGGATGGTGACCTGCGCGACCGGCAGCAGAACGAGGACGGCATCGTCGGAGAGGTGATCTTCCCCAACACCGTGCCCCCCTTCTTCCCGAACTTCGTGTTGTTCGCGGAGCCACCCGCGCCCGACGAGTACGAGCACCGCCACGCGGGAGTCCAGGCCCACAACCGCTGGCTCGCCGACTTCTGCGCGCAGAAGCCCGAGGCCCGGGCCGGGATCGGGCAGATCTTCCTGAACGACCTCGACGATGCGATCGCCGATGTGCAGTGGTGCACCGAGCACGGCCTTCGCGGCGGCGTGCTCGTCGGTGCACCGCCGGTCACGTGCGATTGGCTCAAGCCCTTGTACGACCCGCACTACGACCCGTTGTGGGCGGCGTGCGAGGAGCTCGGCGTGCCGGTGAACGCGCATTCGGGCACTGGTGGTCCCCGCTACCAACCGGCCGCGGCGATGCCGATCGTGCACATCGCGGAGATGGTCTTCTACTCGCAGCGTCCCCTCGTGTACCTGATCGTCGGCGGCGTGTTCGAGCGGTTTCCCGCGCTGAAGTTCGTGCTCACCGAGGCTGGTTGCGCGTGGGTGCCGTCGGTGCTCGAGCACCTCGACGCATTGATGGTGAACTTGCGCAAGGGCGGCACCGGCGAGATGCGGTTCGAAGGCGAGACCGTGCCGCCGCGACGCGCGGCCGAGTACTTCCAGCAGAATTGCCACATCGGCATGAGCCAGCCGCGACCGGCCGACATCCGCGCCACGCTCGGCCCGGTTGGCATCGACCGGGTGATGTGGGGGAGCGACTACCCCCATGAGGAGGGGACCCTCCCGTTCACGCGGGAGCATCTGCGCCAGGTGATGAGCCACCTCGAGCCGGAACGCATCCAGCAGATCGTCGGCGGCAACACCGCGGAGCTCTACGGCTTCGATCTCGAGGCGCTGCGGCCGGCGGCGAACCGGTTCGGACCGACGGTGGCCGAGATCGCCCGTCCACTCGACGAGCTCCCCGACGATCCCAACGAGGCCCTGCGCCGCTCGGCACTCGAGCTGTCGACTGCTCGCTGACGTTCCCGGTGCCTGCTGTTGTCCGCCCGGTCGCTGACGAGCGCGACGCCTTGCTCACGTTCCTCGCCCAGGAGCGCTACGTGCTCCGGCTCAGTGCCTACGGGCTCACCGACGAACAGGTCCACCGTCGCTCGACGGCAAGCGAATTGAGCATCGCGAGCCTGCTCGAACACGTCACGACGGTGGAACGATCATGGGCTGCCGCCCTCGCGGGTCGGGATCTCGGTAACGACGAGCGCCGCGCGTCGCTCGTGCACGCGGATGCACACGACTCGGTGGCGGAACTGTTGCGCCGCTACGACGGCGCGACCGTCGCCACCGACGAAGTCGTCTCCGACATCCGCGACCTCGCACGTCCCGTTCCCGTGCCGCCCGACGCGCGATGGGCACCGCCCGACGTCACGGGGTGGTCAGTGCGCTGGGTGCTGCTGCACCTCATCCACGAGACGGCGCGCCATGCCGGCCACGCCGACATCATCAGGGAGTCCATCGACGGCGCGACGGCGTTCCCCCTGATGGCCGCGGCGGAGGGATGGGCGCCGCGCCGGACGATCCAGCCCTGGACTCCGGACGCGCAGGCGAACGACTCGCCCGGCTAGTCCCGCTCGTCCCACTCGTCCATCGGGGACATCGACTGCAGCGCGAGGATGAGCGCCTGCGTACCGTCGCGCCCGTGGCCCTGCGCCTGGAGCGCGACGTAGAGCTGATGCGCGAGCGCGAGTCCCGGAAGCGCGACCCTCAAGCGCGCGGCCTCGTCGAGGACGATCGCCATGTCCTTCACGAAGTGATCGACGAAGAAACCGGGCGCGAAGTCGGCTTCCACAATTCGTGGTGCGAGGTTCGTGAGCGCCCAGCTCGCGGCCGCGCCCTTCGACACGGATGACAGGACCGCTCGGATGTCGAGGCCGGCGCGGGATGCATACAGCAACGCTTCGCAGACGCCGACGATGTTGCCGGCGACGAGGATCTGGTTGGCGAGCTTCGCGTGCTGCCCCGCTCCTGCAGGGCCTTGATGAACGATCGTGTCGCCCATGGCTTCGAAATACGGGCGGACGGACTCGAAGGTCTCCGCGGTTCCGCCGACCATGATCGAGAGGGTGCCGCTGCGTGCACCGATGTCGCCGCCGGACACGGGCGCATCGAGCGACTCGATGTCGAGCTGCTGTGCACGAGCCGCGATCTGGGCGGCGAGTGACGGCCGGCTCGTGGTCATGTCCACGATGATCGAGCCCGGCTGAAGGGTGGAGAGCAGTCCCTGCGGAGCGAGAACCACTTCCTCCACCTCGGTCGGGTAGCCGAGCATCGTGAAGACGACGTCACTTGCCGAGGCAACCGCCGCGGGCGAGTCGGCCCACGCTGCGCCCCGCGAGAGCAGTGCTTCCGCCTTGGTCCGGGTGCGGCTGGTGAGCGTGACCTGAACACCCGACTCGAGGAGGTGGGCACACATCGGTGCGCCCATCACTCCGGTACCGATCCAGCCGACGTTCGCAATCCCGATGTTCACCGAAACACCCCCGTCTGCTTGATAGCAGGCGGGGGCGTCGCCGCAGTGGCTCTCCGTTGGCATCGCGTCTACCGTCCGTCGCCATGGAGTTCGCACAGCGGTACGGCCCGTGGGCTGTCGTGGCGGGCGCATCCGACGGGATCGGCGCGTCGGTTGCACGGTTGCTCGGGGAGCAGGGGGTGAACGTCATGCTCGTCGCTCGCCGGCAGGCGATGCTGGACGAGGTCGCGGCCACGGTGAAGACCGAGACGCGGACCGTCGTTCTCGATCTCAGCGTCGACGGTGCCGACGATGCGCTCGAGCAGGCGGCGGACGGACTCGACGTCGGGTTGCTGGTGTACAACACGGGCGCCGACCCGAACGCGTCGAGGTTCCTCGACCAGCCGTTGGGTGTGTGGCAGGAGCTGGTGCGGCGCAACGTCAACACGGTGACGGGTGCGTGCCACCGATTCGGAGGGCAGATGGCCCGGCGGGGCGGCGGTGGCATCGTCCTCGTGACGTCGGGCGCGGCATGGGTGGGCGGAGATCGGCTGGCCGCCTACGGCGCTTCGAAGGCATTCGATCTCATCCTCGGTGAGGCGTTGTGGGCTGAATGGCGCCCACTCGGCGTCGACGTGTTGTCGATGGTGCTCGGAGCGACGGACACCCCGGCGTTCCGGAAGGTGCTGCACGGCAGGGACTTCCCCGACATCGCCGACCCCGATGACGTCGCCCGCGACATGCTCGACCACCTGACCGAAGGACCGACGTATCCGCCGGAAGCGTCGCCCTTCGGCGCGCTTCCTCGACGGCAGGCGGTCGAGCTGCTGAGCCAAGGAAGCGCGTTCTTGGCCGAGTGAGACGCCGGCCGACGCATCGGCCGGCATGCTTCGTACCGGGAGAAGGCATGTGAGTGAAGTACCGATGTCGCCGTTCGTTCCGGATCTCTTCGCGGGGCAGGTCGCGTTCGTCACCGGCGGCGCGACGGGTATCGGCAAGGAGATCTGCCGGGTGCTGGGCCAGCACGGTGCTCGCATCGCCATCGCGAGTCGCAAGCAGGAGGTGCTCGACGCGGCCGCGGACGAGTTGCGGGGCGAGGGGATCGAGGTGTGGGTCGATTCGTGTGACGTGCGCGACTCGGCCGCGGTGGCGCGGGTGGTCGGCGGAATCGTCGAGCACCATGGGCGGCTCGACATCGTGGTGAACAACGCCGCGGGGAACTTCCCCGTGCCGATCGCGAACCTGTCACCGAACGGTTTCAAAGCCGTGGTCGACATCGACCTGCTCGGCACGTTCAACGTGTCGAAGGCGGCGTTTGACGCGTGGCTCCACGAACACGGCGGCAACGTGGTGAACATCACCGCGCCGTTCGAGATGAAGGGCGCGGCACTGCAGGCGCACGTCGCCGCCGCGAAGGCCGGCGTGGATTCGTTCACCCGCACCTGTGCCGTCGAGTGGGGCCCGTACGGGATCCGGGTGAACGCGATCGCGCCCGGTGCCATCGCCGACACGGAAGGCGTGCGCCGTTTCGCGGCCGTGGTGGCGGGCTCGGGCGACGATGCGTCGACGCAGCCGCAGACGCAGCCGCGGGCGCAACCCGGTGGGCATCGTCGGCCACGGCAATGACATCGCCTTCATGGTGCTGTACCTCTGCAGCCCGGCGGCGCGGTACGTGTCGGGTCAGGTCATCGCAGTCGACGGCGCGGGCAGTGTCGATCAGCTCAAGATCGACGTGTCGTCGTTCGCGAAATAGGGGAGGGATGAGCGGTGGCTGACGTGCTCGAGGTCCGGACCGAGGGTCGCCTCCGGGTGCTGCGGCTGCATCGTCCGGACCGAAAGAACGCACTCGAACGGTGCAGCTCATCGACGCGCTGCTCCGCGGGTTCCGGGACGCGGCGACCGACGACGACGTGTGGGCCGTCGTGCTCACGGGCAGCGGTGACGCGTTCTGCGCCGGGCTCGACTTCACCGATCCGGCCGTGACCGGTGCCTCGCGGTCGAACGACGACCCGGTGCGCCACGCGAGGATCCGCGTGCACATCTCACGGTGGTGATGTGGGTCGAGTGCGAGAAGCCGATCGTGGCGGGGGTGAACGGTGTGGCGGTCGGCGCAGGCGTGTCACTCGCGATGAACGCCGACATCCGCATCGCCGCGCCGTCGGCACGGTTCCACCCCGGCTACACGCGCATCGCGGTGTCGCCCGACTGCGGCCTCACCTGGACGCTCCCGCGCGCCATCGGCTACGAGCGCGCGATGCGATTCCTGCTCGAAACGCGCATGGTGCCGGCGAGTGAAGCGCTCGAACTCGGGTTTGGTCAGCGAGGTCGTCGACCACGATGAGGACCTCGATCCCCGACTCATCGAGTACGGCACGATGCTCGCAAACGTCGCGCCGATCGCAGCGCGTCAGACCAAGCGCCTGATGCTGCGAGCCGAGCAGCCGCCGGATCTGGTCGCGCACCTCGACCTCGAGATCGAGCTCGTCGTGCGCGCGCTCGAGTCGCAGGACAGCAGCGAGGCGTTGCGAGCGATGATGTCTGGAGAGCAGCCCGACTTTCGCGGCCGCTGACCCCGTGGTCAGTCGTCGGGGATCCCACCGAGGTTGGGGCCGCCGTCGACGGAGATCGTCTGACCACTGATGTACGACGCGGCGTCGCTGGCGAGGAAGAGGATCGTGGCCGCCACTTCCCGCGGCTCGCCGGTTCTGCCCAGTGCGACGCCGCGGGCGATGGACTCGGAATCGATGCGGGCCACTCTCCACGCTTCGATGACGCGTTCCGACGTGATGCCACCGACCGCGATGCAGTTCGCCCGAATGCCGTAGCGTCCCCATTCGGCGGCCGTGACCCTCGTGAACATCTGCAAGGCAGCCTTCGCCGACGAGTAGTGGGCGCCGCCCTTCACTCCCGTCATGCCGGCGCCCGACGAGATGTTCACGATGGCGCCCGAACCCTGGGCGACGAGGTGGCGACCGGCCTCACGGGTGGCGACGTACGCCGAGCGGACGTTGAGGTCGAAGCTCGCATCCCATGCCTTGGTCGGCAGGTCCGCGAGTGGCCCCATCCGTGTCCCGCCCGCGTTGTTGACCAGGATGTCCAGGTGGCCCAGTTCGGCGACCGTCTGTGCCACCAGGTCGACCACCTGCTGCTCGTCTTTCACGTCGGTTCGGATCGGCAGGCATCGGCGTCCCGTGCTCGACTCGACCGCTGCGGCCGTCCGTTCGAGTTCCTCGACGGTCCGCGCCGCGATGACGACGTCGCAGCCGTGTTCGGCCAGGAGGTGTGCGGTGGCCGCGCCGATTCCCGTTCCACCTCCGGTGACGATTGCGACGCGACCCGTCAGGTCCAAGAGGTTCGTCATGGGTGATCGTTCACCAGATGCGCCGGAGCTGTGCGCCTTCGCGACGCACGCGGAGCCGCTCGACGCGCTCGGCGGGCGACACGACCGGAGTCTCGGAGGGGACGTGGTCTCTCACGTCGGTGATCGACACCTTCGTGACGGTGGCTTCGGGGTAGTCGGTTGCGTGGTAGAAGCGCATCTGGATGATTCCCCACGGGAAGTCGGCCTTGTCGAGCCAGTTGGGGACGCCGGGATCCTGCGTGGAGATGACGCAGCGGAGCTTGCCGTCGCGGTCGACCTGCGCCTGCGCGTCGTTCAGGCTCGATTGCCGGTTGACCCAGTCGACGGTCGCGAACCGGTCGTCGGCGACGAGGATCTGCCAGTAGAAGCACTCCTTCGGCAGTGGCACCTCGACGATCAACGCTTCGTCGTCATCGATCTCGTGGATCCCGTCGTAGTACGCCTGCTTCGGCAATCCGCCGGCCTCGTCGATCCAACGGGAACGGAGCAAGACGTTGATCCCGTGGTGCTCCCGGTAGTAGCGGACGAGGTTCATGTCGAACTGAATCGTGCCCTGGATCCAGGTCGTCAGCTCCGAGAAGCGCCGGGCGATGTCCTCGGGCGTCATGTCGGCGCCGGCGTCGTCCAGGCGGTTGACGGCGACGCGCGCGTCGATCTCGGTGTTCCAGTCGCAGGAACACTTCCGCATCAGGAGCGCATTCGCCCGCGGGTCGAGGTGCCACCAGTCGCCGTCGTAGCCCGCCGGCCGTTCCGCGCTGACCATCACGCTGAATGAGCCATCGTCGCCGAGTTCGAGCTCATCCAGATCGTTGGTCACCTGGAGCGGCGGATCAGTGCGCGACAGCGATGGGGACAGCATGTTCGACTGCTGCTGCGTGATCTCGACGAAGCGGGTGGTGCCGCGGTATCCGGAGATCTGGTACACGCCGTTCGGGTCGACTTCCGTCGTGGAGTAGACGTAGTCGGGGTTCGGACCGCCCTGGTCGAACGCGTAGTTCCAGAGCGGCATGAACACCGGACGGCACGCGTCGGTGTAGACGTGGCAGAGGTAGCCAGACGACAGGATCGACAACGCCAGCTTGTTCATGTCCTGGCGTTCGGCGACGGTTGGGGCATCCGGCCGCCACGTCACCATGAGGTTGTCGACGACGCCCTCCAGCGCGTTCATCTGGTCGGCCCAGGTCGGTAGCTCGCTCACGGGTCAGCGCCTCCACCCTCTGTCGATGCCGCCGACCTTACGCGCGACCGGGAACGCGGCGCGGCGCGAGGTACCGTCGCCGGGGAAGTTCGGGGATCGGGTGATGCAGAGGGGGGACCTCGGTGTACGTACGGGGACACGATCGTGGTACACGACGGACTCGGTGGCTCGTCATCGCGGTGTGCATGGCGTTGTTCGCGATTTCGCTCGATGCGGCCGGCGCCGCGGTGCAGTCGACGGCGGCGACCGGGCCGGTGGTGAAGGTCGGGATCATGACGCCGACCACCTCGGCGACCGCGTCCAACCCCGACACCGGCGACGCGTTGCTGGCGGCCATCGCCGCCTTCAACAAGCGGGGCGGCGCGGGCACGAACCACAGCCGGATCAAAGGCATCGTCTGCGACACCCGGGGTGACGTGAACGGCGAAGTCGACTGCGCCCGAAAGATGGTCGATGAGGGCGTCGTCGCAACCCTCGGTGATCTCACCTACAACAATCCGGGCGGCGTGGTCGACGTGATGGAGGGCGCGCAGATCCCCCGCATCGGGCTGGGGGAGGCGGGCCTGCCCGAGTTCGGGTCGAAGGTCTCCTATCCGATCTCGGCGGGAATCGTCGGCGGGTACGTCGGCGTGGCAGTCGGGTTCAACAAGGCCAACAAGAAGAAGGTCGCGCTCGGTGCGGACCGATGCGCCGACGGGCGCGTCCTTCAAGGGCTTCATCGCGCCACCGTTCCAGAAGGCCGGGGTCGACGTGGTCGGCGACGTCGCGCTGGCGACGGGCTCCACCGACTACGCGCCGTATGTCGCGGAGATCCAGAGCACCGGCGCGACGTCGACGCTCCTGGCCATTGACGACTCCGTGGCCGCTCAGCTCATCGCCGCGATGTCGCAGCTGAACGTCAAGATCCTGATGGGTGGGGTTCCGGGGACGTTCACCGTCGAGACATTGCGGAAGTTCAAGAGCCTGACGAAGGGCACGGTGCTCGCCGATTCCTTCCCCTATCCCTCGGCGAACAATGCGAAGACGTTCCCCGGCCTCAAGCAGTACTTCGCGGACATGAAGGCTTCGGGCAAGGACAACCTCCAGCCGAGCAACCTCCAGCCGTCGTCGTTCAGTCCGTGGCTGGCGACCCTCGCGTTCGTGAACCTGACCAAGGGCCTCGACACGATCACGAAGGAGTCGGTGGTGCAGGCGCTCAAGACGGTGAAGGACGTCGACCTCGCCGGTCTGGCGCCACCGTGGACGCCGTCGACGCCCGGTTTCAGCTTGTTCTCGAGCGTTTCGAACCACTTCGTCTTCGTGTCGACGTTCGACGGCAAGAACGTGGTCACCCAGAAGGAGCCGATCGACATCAGTCAGTACCTCTCGTAGCGACCGCTGTCCATGGACGAGTTCACCTTTCAGGACGACGACGGGATCGAGGTCTTCGGTCACCGATGGACACCTGAGGGGACGCCCCGCGCCATCGTGCTCGTCGCGCACGGGCTGTCTGAGCACAGCGGGCGATACGCCCGCCTCGCCGATGCCCTCGTCGGTGCCGGGTACGCGGTCTACGCCCCGGACCATCGCGGGCACGGGCGTACGGCCGCGTCGTCGGGCGTCGGGCGTGCCGGAGCGGCCGGGCTCGAGGGTGTCCTGGACGACCTCCATGAGGTCAAGAAGCTCGCTACCTCGGAGCACGAATCGAGCCCGATCGTTCTGTTCGGGCACTCGATGGGGTCGATCCTGGCGCAGGCCTACGCCGAGCGGTACGGCGACGAGTTGGTCGCGCTCGTGCTGTCGGGTTCGCCGGGTGCGACCGACGGGCTCGAAGAGATGGTGTCGGCAATGCGGACCGCGGTCGACGCGGGCCTCGGCGACGAGCCGGTGTCGGCGCTCGATGGGATGAACGAGTCGTTCGAACCGGCCCGGACCAAGTTCGATTGGCTGAGCCGGGATCCCGCGGAAGTCGACGCCTACGTCGCCGATCCACTGTGCGGTGACGGCATGCCGCCGACGTACGGGTTCGTCGCCGACCTGATGCAGCTCGCGCTCGACACCATGGCACCCGCGGGCAATCGCGGGCATCCCGTCAGGGCTTCCCATCCTCCTGGTGACCGGCGAGTGCGACGTGGCGTCGAACGGCGCCGCGAACGTCCGTGTGCTCGAGGAACGGTTTCGGGCGCACGGGCTCGAGGTCGATGCGCGGTACTACCCCGATGCGCGCCACGAGCTGCTCAACGAGACCAACCGCGCCGAGGTCACCGCCGACATCCTCGCATGGCTCGACGCCCGCTCCTTTTGACACTCGCGCGCCGACCGTAGTGTCCGGCGCATTCACAATTGAGTCCGCGTAAGCGGTCGTGACATGGGGGGAACCATGGACGCGAAGGCTCCGGGAGCAGCAGCGCACGCCGTCAGTCGCGCTCGGTGGCGCATCCCGATCGCGGGGCTGGTGGTGCTCGCCGCCGCCGCCGTCGCGGTGCCGTCCACCGCGACCGCTGCATCCGCGCCGGTGGTGAAGGTCGGCATGATCACCGCGCTGACCGGCCCGATCGCCGCGAACGGGGATGTGAAGGATGCTCTGCTCGCGTCGATCGCCGCCTTCAACAAGCGGGGCGGTGTCGGGACCAACCATGCGAAGCTCGAAGCCGACGTCTGTGACACCCGCGGTGACGCAAACGGTGAGGTCGACTGCGCGCGTCAGATGGTCGACGACGGCGTCGTCGCGACGCTCAACGACCTGACGTACAACAACCCGGCTGGGGTGGTCGACATCCTGCAGGGTGCTGGGATCCCGCGGATCGGTGTCGGCGGAACCGACATCTCCGAGTTCTCGTCGAGCGTCTCGTATCCGGTTTCCGCCGGGATCATCGCCGCGTACATCGGTACCGCAGTCGGGTTCAAGCAGGACGGCAACACCAAGATCTGTCTCGTGCGGACGGACGTGCCCACCGGTGCGACGTTCAGAGGCTTTCTCACGCCGATGTTCACGGCAGTCGGGGTGACCATCATCTGCGATGTGGCGGTGGCGACCGGTGCGACCGACTACGCGCCCTACGTCGCGCAGGTTCAGCAGGAGAATCCGGACGCAGTGTTGATCTCCCACAGCGACAGCGTCACCACCCAGCTGATCGGCGCGATGTCGCAGCTCAACGCGAAGATCCCGCTCGGCGGATCTCCGGGATCGTTCGCGCTGGACACCATGCGGAAGTACAAGAGCATCATGAAGGGTACGGTCCTCGCCGATTCGTTCCCGTACCCCGCGCAAGTCAACGTGAAGAACTTCCCCGGCCTCAAGCAGTACTTCGCGGACATGAAGGCGTCGGGCAAGAAGGACCTCACCGCGGCGAAGTTGAAGGCCTCGGACCTCGACCCCTGGATGGCGACGCTCGCGCTCGTCAACGTGACGAAGGCGCTCGACTCGTTCACGCCCACGACCGTGATCGGCGCGCTCAAGAGCGCGAAGGACGTCGATCTGATGGGACTGGCTCCGCCGTGGACGCCGTCGACGCCCGGCTTCAGCGTGTTCAAGTCCAGCTCGAACCACTTCGTGTTCGTCTCTCGTTTCAACGGCAAGGACGTGGTCACCGACAAGCAACCGGTCGACGTCACCCAGTACGTCAAGTGACGGCGGCTGACCGGGTGTCGGCGACAGTCTGAGGGGAGCCGTGGCCCAGGCGGTTCAGTTCGCGATCCTGGGACTCGGCGCCGGTGCGGCGTACACGCTCCTCGCGCAAGGCATCGTCCTCATCTACCGCGGTTCGGGCATCGTCAACTTCGCGCACGGCGCCATCGCGATGTTCGGAGCGTTCTTCTGCTTCTTGACCCTCGTCGAGCAGCACGGCTGGCCGGTCGAGGCCGCGATCCCGGTCGCCGTGTTGGTTGCCGCACTCCTCGGTGTCGCGGTCCAGAACGGCATCCTCCGTTTCATGCGCGCCGCCGCGCCGCTCGTCCGCCTCGTCGCGACGCTCGGAGTGCTGATCGTGCTCCAAGGTCTCGCCGGCCAGAAGCTCTGGGACAGCGACTTCCACCAGATCGACCAGTTCCTGCCCACCCACAACTACACCCTGCACGGATGGTTCGGGTTCAACGGCGCTATGGGACGCGTCGTCGTTCAGGAGGACCGCCTGATTCTCGTCGGCATCGCGCTCGCGCTGACGATCATCCTGTGGGCGTTCACCCGGTTCACCAGGATCGGACTCGCGATCTCGGCGAGCGCGGAGAACGAGCGCGCGGTGTCCGCGCTGGGGTGGTCGCCGAACTTCCTCGCCACGGTCACGTGGGCGATCGGTGGCGCAACCGCGGGGCTCGCAGGAATCCTGCTCGCACCCAACGCCGGCCTGAGCCTGACCGTGTTCACGATCGTCGTCACCGTCTCTGCCCTTGCCGTCGCCCTGATCGGTGGGTTCAGCTCGTTCCCGCTGACCATGCTCGGTGGCATGGCGCTCGGGATCGCGGAGAGCGAGGTCCTGACGTACTCGAACGACATTTCGACGTTTCTCCACGACACCTTGGGCATCGAGAACGGCTCGACCGGCCTGCAGCGGGCGCTGCCGTTCCTCATCATCGTCGTCGTCCTCGTGGTCCGCGGCAAGGCGCTCCCATTGCGGAGCCACGTCCTCGAGCGGCTCCCGGACCTCGGGAGCGGCATCGTCACGCGCTGGTTCCTCGCCGTCACCGCGGGTGCGCTCCTGTTCCTCAACGGCGTCGCCTTCGATGCGAAGTGGTCTACCGCGGTGTACACGACGTTGATCGTCGGAGTGTTCATCCTCTCGATCGTGGTGCTGACCGGCTATGCGGGTCAGCTCTCGCTCGCCCAGTACGCGATCGGGGGGCTCGGCGCGCTTGCCGCGTCTCGACTCGTGGGACAGGAACACTGGCCGGCCGAGCTCGCATTCCTCGCCGGCGTCGTCTTCGCGATCCTCGTCGGCGTCGTCTTCGCGATCCCGGCGCTCCGGACGCGGGGCGTGAATCTCGCCGTCGTGACCCTCGGGCTCGGGTTCGCGGTCCAGCAGGTGGTGTTCAGCAACCAGTACTTCACCGGTGACTTCGGATCGGTGACGACGATCGGCAGAATCAAGGTGTTCGGGTGGGACGTCAGCGCAGCCGACCACCCCGATCGTTTTCTCGTGGTCTGCCTCGGCGTCTTCGTGGTCGCGGGCCTCATGGTGGCGAATCTCCGGCGTTCCGGTTCGGGGCGGCGGCTCATCGCAGTCCGCAACAACGAGCGCGCGGCAGCGTCGCTCGGGATCAGTGTGTTCGGGGCCAAGCTCTACACGTTCAGCGTCGGGGCGGCGATCGCGGCATTCGCGGGGATCCTGCTCGCGTTCAAGGACTCCACCGTTGTCTACGGTCGCTACGACCCGTTCCAGTCGATCAACACCGTCGGCAACACGGTCGCGGGTGGTGTCGGGTGGGTCCTCGGCGCCATCTTCGGCGGGAACCTCGCACCCGGTGGGGTGGGATCGATCCCCCTCGACTGGATCAACCTGGGCTCGTGGCTCATCACGATCGGCGGGATCACGCTGATCCTCATCGTGATCCTGAATCCGAACGGCATCGCCAGCGTGGTGCTCAACAACGAGCGGGGCATCATCGGCAAGCTGCGCCTGCGCCTTCGTCGCCGTCCTCCCCACGAACAGCTGGTCGACGTCGTACCCAGCGCGGTCACTCCCGGGACGCTCGAGATCGAGAACCTGACCGTCCGGTTCGGCGCCGTCGTCGCGGTCGACGACGTGAGCTTCCGCGTGACGCCGCGGGAGGTCGTGGGCCTGATCGGACCGAACGGCGCAGGGAAGACGACGATCGTCGACGCCTTGACCGGCTTCACGAAGCCGAACGCGGGTCGCATGCTCCTCAACGGCACCCCGATGGTGGGGCGGTCCTGGGGTCCGGCCCGGCGTGCTCGGGCCGGGGTCCGGCGGTCGTTCCAGTCGCTCGAGCTCTTCGAGGAAGTGTCGGTGGCGGAGAACCTGCACGCCGGCGCGGGGGAGCGCACACGATTCTCCGGGCTGCGCGACCTGGTCTGGCCGGCCCGACCGGTCCTCCCGCCGACCGCGGTGAGCAGCGCCCGGGAGTTCGGGCTCGAGGACGACCTCGACCGCCTCCCGCGCGAGCTTCCCTACGGTCGGCGGCGACTCGTCGGCATCGCCCGGGCGATGGCCTCGGCACCGTCGATCTTGTTGCTCGACGAACCCGCCGCGGGGCTGGACGACAGCGAGACCAGCGAGCTCGGTGATCTCGTGCGGCGATTCGCCGATCAGTACGGCATGGCCGTGCTCCTCATCGAGCACGACGTCGACCTCGTGCTGCGGGTCTGCGACCGGATCGTGGTGGTCGACTTCGGACGCAAGATCGCCGAAGGCATCCCGGCCGAGATCCGGAGCGACCCGGCCGTCATCGCCGCGTACCTTGGTGAAGAAGAGGTACCGACGGATGACGCGGTGCCGCTGGTCAGCGAGTTGGCGCCGGAGGAGTCGTCGTCATGAACGAGTCAGGCGTCCCGCTGCTCGAGTGCCGTGCCCTCTCGGCGGGCTACGGCGCGATCGCGGTGGTGCGCGACGTCGATCTCCGGGTCGAGCCCGGTGAGGTCGTCGCCCTCATCGGACCGAACGGCGCGGGGAAGACGACCACCTTGTTGACCCTCGCCGGCGAGCTCCCGGCGATCTCCGGCGACGTCGTGTTTCGCGGCGCCGCGACCAAGGCGCCGCTGTTCCGGCGGGCTCGTGGCGGGATGGGATTCGTCACCGAAGAGCGTTCGGTCTTCATGGCGCTCACGGCCGAGGAGAACCTCAGGGTCGCGAAGGTCTCGCGCGGGACACGGTCGACCTCTTTCCCGAACTCGAGCCGCTCATGGGCAGGACCGCCGGACTGCTGTCGGGCGGGGAGCAACAGATGCTGACGCTCGCGCGCGGTCGGCGCGCGCTCCTCAGCTGCTGCTCATCGACGAACTTTCACTCGGGCTCGCGCCCGTGGTCGTGAAGCGGCTGCTGCAGATGGTGCGGCGGGTCGCGAGCGAGAGATCGACCGGCATCCTGCTGGTCGAACAGCACGTTCGCCAAGCGCTCAACATCGCCGACCGCGTCTACGTGATGCAGCGCGGGCGCATCGTGATCAGCGGGACCGCAGAAGAAGTTCGCGGACGCATCGACGAGATCGAGGCGACCTATCTCTCGGGTTCCCGCGGCGAATCAACCGAACGAACTTCCACGAGGTGACGATGACCGATCCCCACGCGAGCTCCTTCGACCGCGAGGCCGTCAACCGCAAATATGCGGAGGAGCGCAGCAAGCGCATGATCGAGGGTCGCGCCGCGACCCGTGATCTGGCGGTGGACGAGCACTTCTCGTCGTACCGCGACGACCCGTTCACCCCCTTCGTCGAGCGTGATCCACTCGACGAGGAGATCGAGGTCGCGATCATTGGTGCGGGCATCGCCGGTGTCCTGGCCGGCTCGGATCTCCGCGACGCCGGTATCGAGAGCATCCGGCTCATCGACGGCGCCGGCGGGATCGGTGGTACCTGGTACTGGAACCGGTACCCCGGGGTGATGTGCGACGTGGAGTCGTACGTCTACATGCCGAAGCTCGAGGAAATGGGCTACGTCCCCAAGACCCGCTACGCGTTCGGCGAGGAGATCCGAGCGCACCTCGAAGCGGTTGCGCAGCGCTACGACCTCGTCGACAGCGCGTTGTTCCACACGAGCGTGCAGCAGAGCATGTGGGACGAGGACAGCGCGCGCTGGATCCTGACCACGGACCGCGGCGACGTGATCCGCGCGCACTACCTCGTGGTCGCGCCCGGGATCCTCCACCTGATGAAGCTCCCAGTGATCGCCGGCATGGAGAAGTTCGGCGGGCGTTCCTTCCACAGCGCGCGCTGGGACTATGGGTTCACCGGCGGCTCGCAGGAAGATCCGCGCCTCGACAAGCTCGGCGACAAGGTCGTCGGGGTCATCGGCACCGGCGCGAGCGCGATCCAGGCGGTGCCGCCGCTCGCCGCGTCCGCGAAGCACGTGTACGTGTTCCAGCGCACGCCGTCGGCGATCGGTGTCCGGGGCAACCGGCCGACGCCGGCAGACTTCGGCGACGACCTCGAGCCGGGCTGGCAGCGCCGACGCATGGAGAACTTCTCCGCGGTCATGACGGGTCTGCCGGTCGAGCGCGACCTCATCGACGACGGCTGGACCCATCACATGGCGAAGGTCTCGAATCCCGAGATCTCCGAGGGCATGTCCGCTGAAGATGTCATGTTGGCGGTGGAGGAATTCGACTACGGGGTGATGGAGGAACATCGCGCCCGGATCAACGAGATCGTCCATGACCAGCACGTGGCCGAGGGCCTCAAGCCCTACTACCGCTACCTGTGCAAGCGACCCTGCTTCCACGACGAGTACCTCCCGACGTTCAACCGCGACAACGTGACCCTCGTCGACAGCCCCGCGGGAATCGATTGCATCACCGAACGGGGAGTGGTCGTCGACGGTAAGGAGATCGCCCTCGACTGCATCGTCTACGCGACCGGCTTCGAAGCGGAGAGCACGCCGTTCGCGCGCCGGGCGACGCACCCGATCATCGGGCGCGGTGGGGTGACCATCGCCGAGAAGTTCGCTGACGGGCCGATCACGCTCTTCGGCATGATGACGAGTGGCTTCCCGAACATGTTCATCATGCCCACGCCGGGGTTCCAGTCGGTGGTGACGGTCAACTACACGCACCTGGCCGTGGAAGGGGCCGAGCACATCGCCGGGACGATCGCGCAGTTGGTGAAACGTGGCGCGCGGGTGGCCGACGTGCTCCCCGAGGCAGAAGAGGAGTGGACCGCCGAGATCGTGAGCAAGGCCCGTGACACCAGCGGTTTCATGTCCGCGTGCACGCCGTCGCGGTTGAACTACGAAGGTGACGTCAGCCGGGCGAACCCGCGGGCGAACAGCTACGGCGGCGGCTACGGCGACTTCTTCGGGTTCCAGAAGCTGCTGCGCGACTGGCGCGCGAGCGGCGAATTTCGAAGGTCTGCGGATCGAAGAGGGCGCTGACTCCGCGCCCTGAGCGCGGCGCCGGACGCCACGAGCGGAGGAGGACATCTTGGCAGCGGACACTGGAGATCGGCAGCAGGTCGTCGTGGTGACGGGGGGCGGGGCCGGCATCGGCGCCGCCATCGCCGAAGCGGTGGCACGCGGAGGTGCGTACGTGGTGACCGTGGACCCGGGAGTCACGGTCGACGGCCTCGCACAGGACCAAGCGCCCTCGGAGACCACCGCCGACCGCATCGTCGCCGCCGGTGGCGCGGCGCGCGCGTCGAACGCGTCGGTCACCGACGGAGCGGCCATCGACGCGCTCTTCGCGGGGTTGGTCGACGAGTTCGGCGGTCTCGACGCGGTGATCAACGTCGCGGGCATCAGCCGCCCGACGGGATTCGGCGACGGTGAGGAGAGCGCCTGGGCATCAGTGCTGAGCGTGCACGTCGACGGCTACCTCAACGTGCTCCGGTCGGCGCTGCCGATCATGGCCGCGGCCGGGCGCGGCCGGATCCTGGGAGTCACGTCAGGCTCCGGTTGGCGACCGGCGAACGCGGGCGTGTACAGCTGCGCGAAGCGCGCGGTCGCCGCGCTCACGTGGCAGCTCGGTCGGGTTGCACCGCCCGGCATCACCGTGAACGCGCTGTCCCCGATCGCGGCCACGCGTATGGTCACGTCTGGCCTGCAGCGGCAGGCATCGGCCGGTAATCAGGGGCAGACCGGTGGCATCTCGCTTGCGATCGCGGCGATGCCCTCCCCCGACCAGCTCGGCCCGGTCGGCGCGTACCTCGGCAGCGACGCGTTCTCGTGGAGCACCGGCAACATCATCTTCTCCAATGGGTCGGAATTGGCGCGGGTCGCGCCGCCCCGTTTGCTCGAGGTGGCGCGGACCAACGAAGTGGGCGCGCTCGCCCACGTCTTCGACACCGTCATTCCGGCCGCGTTCGTGCCCGCCGAGGCCACCCAAGCGACGAACGGCGCCAGTAACAGCCGCTTCGCAGGCGTCTTCGAGGAGACCGCGCCGTCGCCCGGCGTGACGGCAACCGGCGCCCACACCTGCCTGATCGTCACCGACGACGCGCGCTGGGAGACGGCACTGTCCGGCACGCTGCGCGTCGCGCGGCGTCAAGTGCGTCGGGATCGGTGCGGCCGCGCCGGCGAGTGACTTTGCGGGTGCGGCGGAACAGCTCGGACGGGCGGCGAGTGAGGCCGGCGGGCTCGACGCGGTCGTGGTCGCACGCGCCGGTACGGGTGCGACGGGATCGGGGGCGACGTGGAGCGCGTGCTCGCCGAGCACGCGGGCATCACCGACGCCATCTGCAGCGATGTCGCGTGGGTCCAGGCGACGAGCGAGTACGCGGGTGAGTCCGGGCGGCGGGTGCGTGTCGCGACCGTGACCGACGCCGTGACCGCAGGCGGGAAGAGTCGTGCACAGGCGGCGACACAGCTCGCCCGGGCCGCACACCTCGTGACGGAGGTCAACACCGACGACGTTCGCGATCGGGGTCGAGACCGATGCCGATTCGCGATACCCGACCGTCGGTGAGCTTGTCGGGTACCTCGTCGGTGCCGAGGACACCGGCGCGATGTCCGGTGCCGAGCTGGTCGCGACGTCGGACTGGATCGGGATGCGCAGCCACCCCCACCCGGAGGCGTCGATCTCCTTCGGGGGGCCCGAGCTCCCGTCGTGGGTCGACGGCACGCTGCGCGACATGGTGAACGGATCGGGCGAGAGGAGCGGAGCATGACGATCGAACGAGTGGTTGACGCCCACGTCCACCTGTGGGATCCGGCGCGGGCCGACTGGTATCCGTACCTGGCCGGCATGCAGGAGCTCGACATGGGCGACATCTCGGGCATGTGTCGCCGGTTCGACCAGCCCATCTACTTCTCCGAAGCCGCCAAGTGGAACGTGCAGAAGTTCGTCCACGTGGCCGCGGCGGCGCCGACCAAGCTGATCGACGAAACGCGGGAGCTCGACGCGCAGGCCATCGAGACCGGGCATCCGGACGCCATCATCGGCGGCCTCGTCCCGAGCGACGACGTCTCCGAGCTCGAGCGCCAGCTCGACGAGCAGATGGCGTCGAAGCGCTTCCGCGGCATCCGGATCATGGGCGAGGGAGACGCCGGGTTCCCCACTCCCGCGATTCTCCAGGTGCTGCAGGACCGCGACCTCGTGTTCGACCTGATGGTCCACCCCGACCGGCTCGAGGCGGCGGCGACGGTGATCGACGGTTGGGAACTGCCCGTCGTCGTGGAGCACATCGGCTGGCCCCGGTCGAACGAGCCGGAGGAGTATGACCTCTGGAAGAGTGGCATGGCAGCCCTCGCCGCCGTCGACGCGAACGTGACGTGCAAGCTGTCGGGGCTCTCGATGCCGATGGGGTCGATGGACGCGGCGGTGTTCAAGCCGTGGATCCATCACGCGATCGAGCTCTTCGGCACCGATCGGTGCATGTTCGCGAGCAACTTCCCCGTCGACGGGATGAACGGGACGTTCGACGACCTGTACTCCACCTATGACGAGCTCACCGCCGACCTCGACGATGCCGCCCGTGAGCAACTCTTCGCGGGAACCGCCGAGCGGATCTACGGCTGCTGAGTTCCGTGCGCGGCACTCACTGGTTCGGCGATACTGAGGCGAGACCGGCCGGACGTGTGTGGCGTCCGACGAGAGGAGCCATGTCGTGGCGAGCCTGATGGACGACGTCCGGGTGATCGACGCCGACACGCACTTCACCGAGTCGCCCGACCTGTGGACGAGCCGGGCGCCCGCCGCGTACAAGGACCGCGTCCTCCATGTCGAGGAGCGCGACGGCATGCCGACCTGGGTGGTCGACGGTGTGGACATCGGCTTCGCCAAGGGCGGCGGCGTGGTCGACCACGACGGCGGCAAGATCCCGTTCTTCGAGTCGATGGACAAGGGGCTCGACTGGGTGCACCCCGGCGCCTGGGATCCGAAGGCCCGGCTGCAGGTGATGGACGAGTGCGGGATTCATGCCCAGGTGCTCTTTCCGAACGTCGTCGGTCTCGGTGGTCATCGGTTGAACACGGAGGTGCACGACGAAGCGCTGCGGATTCTCTGCGTCGAGATCTACAACGACGCCATGGCCGAGTTGCAGGCGGAGTCGAACCTCCGGTTCCTGCCCATGCCGGTCATGCCCGCGTGGGACATCGCGCGATGTGTCAAGGAGACCGTGCGCTGCGCTGCGCTCGGCCTGCGCGGCATCAACATGACCTCCGATCCGCAGGATCTCGGCGCCCCTGACCTGGCGAACCGCGAGTGGGACCCGCTGTGGGAGGTGTGCGCCGATCTCGACATGCCGGTGCACTTCCACATCGGTTCGAGCAACACCGCGATGGACTTCTACGGCCGGTACTTCTGGCCGTCGCAGGACGAGTACGTCCAGCCCGCGATCGGCGGCGCGATGCTGTTCATCAACAACGCCCGGGTCGTGATCAACACGGTCTTCGCAGGGATCTTCGACCGGTTCCCGGACCTGCAGATGGTCTCGGTCGAGAGCGGAATCGGCTGGATCCCGTTCATTCTCGAGACGATGAACTACGAGCTCTCGGAGAACGCGCCGAAGCACGCCGCCGCGCTCTCGAAGTTGCCGTCGGAGTACTTCGCGTCGAACTGGTACGCGACGTTCTGGTTCGAGGAGAACCAGGGCGACGTCCAGGGTCTCCTCGACAAGGTCGGTGAGGAGCGGGTCCTGTTCGAGACCGACTTCCCGCATCCGACGTGCCTCTACCCGTCGCCGCTCGAGACGGTGGCCGAGAAGATGAGCATGCTGCGCCCCGAGACCCGCCGCAAGGTCATGGGCGAGAACGCGGCGCGGCTGTACCGGATCTAGCCGTCCGACACCACGGTGGATCGCATCCAGCCCGCCGTGTTGTGGAAGTCGACCACCGCGTTGCCCGGGTGCACCAGCGCGTCACACGCGGCGCGGGCGTCGTCGTCGAGGGAGTGATCGAGCACGGTCAGCGCGTCGTCGAGTTGCGCGAGGGTGCGCGGTCCGACGATGGGTGCGGTCACGCCCGGTTGGTCCTTGACCCACAGGAGCGCGAGCTGCGACGTCGTGAGCCCACGATCCTGCCGCGAGTTCGGCCACGGCTGCGGCGACGCGCAGTGCAGGCTCGGTCAGTCGGGCGCGCGTTGCGGGAGACGCGCGGCGCGCGAGTCGTCCGGGACCCGATCGACGGAGTCGTAGCGGCCGGTGAGGAGTCCTCCGCCGAGCGGTGACCACGGGAGGACCGCCAGGCCGTAGCGCTCGCACACTGGGAGCAGCTCGTTCTCGATCCGCCGGTCGAGGAGGTTGTACGGGGGTTGTTCGCTCGCGAACTCGGGCAGTTCCCGCTCACGCGCGAGCGCCAACTCTTCCATCACCATCCATGCGGCAAACGTCGACGAACCGATCCACCGCACCTTGCCCGCCTCGACCAGCTCACCGAGCACGCCCAGGGTCTCCTCCAACGGCACCACGCTCGACGGTCGGTGCAGCTGCAAGAGATCGATGTGATCGACCTGCAGGCGGCGCAGCGACCGCTCGCAGGAGGCGACGATGTGTTCCCGCCGATGCCATTGCTCGGGAGGCCCGTCCCCCCGCGGCAAGCCGACCTTGGTGGCGAGAAGCACTTCGTTTCGTCGCCCGCTCGCCGCGAGTGCGTCGCCGACGACCTGTTCGCTCTCTCCGTAGACGTCCGCGGTGTCGATGACCGTGATGCCGGCATCGATCGCGCGATCGAGGATGACCACCGACTCCTCGGGGGGTGTCGGCGCGCCGAAGTTCATCGCGCCGAGCACCAAGGGTGCGACGTCGACCCCGGTCGTGCCGAACGGCCGGCGGTTCATCCGGCCGCCGGCCGTTCGAGACGCATGACTACTTGCCGTTGAGGTCTTCCTTGAAGGTGTAGAGGTTCGACGCCTTGCAGTCGAACGTGCCCTGCTTGGTCGGGTACGTGCGCACGAACTTGCCGCTCTTGTACTGCTCGAGCATGAAGCAGTTCGACGGCACCTTGTTCCCGATGTCGGTCGTCGCCGTCATCCCGTCGGAGTTGAAGGCGTGGATGCTCTTGAGCTCGGTCATGAGGTTGGCCCGCGTGAGCCCGTTGTTCCCGTTCTTCTTCGCCGCCGCCTTTGCCGCCTGCTCGAAGAGCAGGCCGGTGGTGAAGCCCCAGCTCGCGAATCCGCTCAGCTTGTCCTTGCCGACGTACTTCACGAAGTTGGCGGTCATCGGGTTGGCTTTGGTCTCCGCGAACGGCAGGAATCCCAGCGCCATGTACTGACGGTCGACTGCGTCGCCCGCCTTCATGAACGTCTTGTCGAAGTAGCACGCGAGCGTGCACTGCCAGATGATCTTGGGGTCGGTGAGCCCTTGGAGCTGCGCCTCTTCCCGCTCGAGTACGACCCCGGTGACGGCCTGGAGGCTCAACCCGTAGTTCGAGCCGTCCGTCTTCATGTTCTGGATGATCGGCGTGTACGCGCTCTGCGGCGCGAACCCGGTCACCTGCCACTCGTGGTCGGCCTTGATGCCCGCCGCCTGAGCCGCCTTGTTCAGAACACTGGAGGTCTTCGCGACCGACGGAGAGTCGACGGCGAGGACGAACGAGCCGTGCAGCTTTCCGTTCTGCTTCACGAGGTACTTCGAATCACCGTTGTTCGTGCGGTAGGTCTGCGGCGCGCTGTTGGCCGTACTGCAATCGACCGAGTTCGGAACGATGGGGAACGCGTTCGCCGCGCACGCCTCCAACGAGCTCGTCACCAGGGCCGCAATGTCAGGGAGCCCGGTCGGCTTCCCCGTGGAGTCAGGGCACTTGACTTCGTCGTCGACGGTCTGCAGGAGCAGCGCGCCGGTGCCGACCAGCGCGAAGTCTTCCTGGCAGGCCTTGATGATCGCGTTGCGGGCGTCGTTGGCGTTGAGCTTCGAGTCGATGAAATCGATCTGGACCTTGCGTCCGGCAATGCCACCGTTGGCGTTGACGTACTTCCCCCAGCCGTTGACGCCGTCGACGATGCCCTGGAGCACACCGGGGACGATCGGGTTGTCGACGTCGTCGACGACCGCGATCTTGATCGTCTTCGCGGTGATCCCGACGTCGCTGGCCGATCCGCTCGACTGTGCACCGGCCGGCGCGCCGGTCAACCCAGCGGCGGCCAGCGCGATGCACGCCACGATTCCCACGGTGAATGCCCTCGACATGAATTCCTCCCCAATTCCGGCTTCCTGGATCCTTGGATGGTCACTTCGTGTCGAGCCCTCCCCAGGACCGGCGCTCTTTCTACTTGCTGCGAGGACACGGGACAACGTCACCCCACCGCGGAGTAAGCATTCATTGACGTCAATCTTGGGCTCTCGTAGCTTGAGCCCCGCCGCCGCGCCGGAAAGGAACCTCGATGCCGTACGGCCCGTGGGATGAGTACTTCATCCATCAACTTCCGCGTACGTTCGACCAGGTCAGCGATTCCGAGAAGAGTTGGTCGGACCGGTGTTACTTCAATGTGCACTCGCCGGACGGCGGGATGCTGGTCGTCTGCGGCTACGGCAACAACCCCAACACCCAGAGCGTCGCCGGGTACGCCAAGGTGAGCCTCGCCGACGGCCGGCATTGGGATCTCGACGTGTTCCGCCGCTGCACCACCGATCGCGGCGATCTCTACGCGGGGCCGCTGCGGTTGACCTGCGTCGAGCCGCTGCAGAAATGGAAGCTGGAGCTCGCGCCGAACCCGTCGGGACTCGAGTGGGAATTGCACTACGAGTCTCGGGCGCCGATGTGGGAGCTCCTGCCGATCACGATCCGCAAGCACGGGCGGACGCTCGTTGACTTTCAGCACATCAAGCAACCGGCGCGCTACACGGGGTGGGTCAAGTTCGACGGTGAGGAGATCTCAGTCGACGGGTTCACTGGTGGACGCGACCGTACGTTCGGCGTTCGCATCTCGGACCAGATCGACTTCTGGGTGTGGTTCGAAGCGGTCTTCGAGGACCGGGCCATCGAAGCGTGGGTGTTCGAAGCGGCCGACGGCACGGTGCAGTACGTCGACGGCGGGATCACGTACAACGACGGGCGGCTCTCGAAACGCTTCGTCAAGTTCGAGCACGACGTGACGTTCGACGGCGCCCGCAAGCGCCCGACCGGCGCCGACATCATGTTCACGGACGAGGATGGCAAGACGATCAACGTCACGGCGAGCTCCCCGCACCTCGACGTCACGGCCTACTACGGACACGGTCACTCCAACCGCCAGTCGGGCGGTGAGGGACTGTCGTTCTACACCTGGAACGGCAACGAGCCAGCCGACCTCGACGAGATCGAGTCGCGTACCATCGCACTGGACCAGCTCATGCACTTCGAGATGGACGGCATGAGCGGTGCCGGCATCTTCGAGCTCCTGGTGCAGGGCGACCGCTACCCGAGGTACCCGAGCTGGGACCGGTGAGCAGGCACCCATGGCGCGTGACGTCGAACAGCTCGCGCGGCAGCTGAGGAGCTACCTGCCCGACGGAGACCGACTCCGCGCGGTGGTCCCGGTCTCGTCCGCCGGCTACTCGAACGAGACCTACGTGCTCGAGGGGTTGGATGCGGTGTTGCGGACACCGCCGTCCGACGAAGGACTGCTCCCGCCGTACGACATGGCGCGGCAGCACTCGGTGATGGCCGCGCTCGCGGAGATCGACGGCGCGCCGCCGGTTCCCACCGTGCGCGACCTGTGCCGGGATCGCACCGTGATCGGCGACGAGTTCTTCCTCATGGGCTACGTCGACGGCGAGGCGATGGACTCCGGGGTGTCGGAGTGGGTCATGCGGGCCGACCCGGACGTCCGGACCGAGTTCTGCCACTCGTGGATCGACGCGGTGGCGGACACCAACCGGATCCCGCCGCTTTCGGTGCTGGGCGCCGCGCGCGCGCCGATCGACGAAATCCGGCGGTGGGGGGCGATCGCCGAGTCCTGCTCCGACGAAGGGGCCGTGCAGCTCTTCCGCGACCTCGAGGCGTCGCCGCCGGCGGTGACCGGCCCGCCCATGCTCGTCCACGGGGACCCGAAGTTGGGCAACTGCTTGTGGCAGGGGCCGCAACTGCTCGCGCTCGTCGACTGGGAGCTCACTTACAACGGCGAGCCGCTCGCCGACCTCGCCTACATGCTCACGCTCTGGTTCCCGCACGAGCGATCGGGGATCACCGCGTTGGCCGGATTGGACCTCCCGGGCATGCCGGAGCGCGAGCGCGTGATCGAGTGGTGGGAGGCGCGCACCGGTCGCTCGAGCGTGGATCTCCTCGGCTACGAGGCCGGGGAGTACGCCAAGTTGGCGACCATCCTGTTGCGTGGTGCGCACCTGTACGAGACCGGCGCCAGTGCCGACCCGCGACTCCAGTACTGGAGCGCGGGCGCCCAGGTCTTCCTGACCGCGGCCCGGCGCGTGCTCCCGTGACCGCTCCGGCTCCGCGTCAAACGCGAGCAGCTCACCCGGATCTGGGCAAGCGCGTTGCAGCTCGGGTACGAACCGCTCCGGGTCAGTAGTGGTCGAGCAGGTCGATGACCGACTTGGCTGATTGACCGATCATCACCTTGCCGACCGCGTCCATGTGGACGCGCCAGTGCGCCTCGGCGTCGATGCTCGCCCCGATCGCGATGAGCTCGATCAGTCGCTCCTGCGAGCGGATCCCGCGTTGCCGGGTCGCCAACGAGTCGCGGCGCGAGTTCGACTGGCTGACCGCGGTGACCGCACGGGCGACGATCTCGTTGAGCATCTCGGCGACGATGCTCATCGTCTGGTTCCCCGCCATCGCCACCAGCCGTTCGTGAAATCTTGCATTGGCGTGCCCGAAGGCCTCAGGGTCGTCGATCACCGCTCGTTGCGCCTCGACGAGGGTCCGGAGTTCGTCGATCGACTTGCGCCGAGGCGACATCGCCAGGACGCGCACCGCGGCCGGTTCGATCATCGTCCGAGCCTGATGGACGTCACCGAGGGTGACGTTGCGTGACCGGAGCACGAGTGCCGCGGTCCGCGCCGTCATCCGCTCGTTCGGCTGGTGCACGATCACACCACCGAGGACCCCGCGCACGACCGTGATCAGGCCCTCCGCTTCCAGAATGCGCAGCGCCTCCCGCAAGGACGGCCGCGAGACACCGAAGCGCTCGACCAGGTCGGGCTCGCGCCCGAGCGACGCACCCTCGGCGAGTTCGCCGCTCACGATCAGGGCGCGCAGTTCGTCGGCGATCTGCTCCGGCTTCTCGCGAGAACGCGCAGTCTTCTTGGTGCTCGGCACGACACCTCCGGCTGACGGTTCTCGGAGCCCCACGCTAACTGGCACCCAGCGAACGCACCGACACCGGGTGGACCGCCGAGACCGAAAGGTTATGATGTTTCGGTGCCGCGTGGCGCGGCAACCCACGAACGGAGCCGCCATGGACCTCGCCTACCGGGCCGTCGACGCCGACAACCACTACTACGAAGCGATCGACGCGTGCACCCGGCATCTCGAGCACGAGTACCGCCAGCGTGGGGTGCAGGTGGTGCAGCAGGGGACGCACACGCTCCTGCTGGTGGGCGGCAAGTTGTTCAAGTTCATTCCGAACCCGACGTTCGATCCGATCATCGTGGCCGGGTGCATGGACCTCATGTTCCGGGGTCAGATCCCGGAAGGTGTGGACCCACGCTCGCTCATGAAGCTCGAGCCGTTGCGTGCCGAATACCAGGACCACGACGCGCGCGCTTGGCGGTCATGGACGAGCAGGGACTCGAGGCGATCCTGCTGTTCCCGACGCTGGCGTGCGGGATCGAGCAGGTGTTGCGGGACGACATCCCCGCCACCATGGCGACGTTGCGCGCCTTCAACCGCTGGCTCGACGAGGACTGGGGGTTCCACCACCAGGAGCGGATCTTCGCGGTCCCGATGTTGTCGCTCGCCGATCCCGACGGCGCGATCCAAGAACTGGAGTGGTTGCTCGAGCACGGTGCGAAGATGGTGCATCTCCGGCCGGCGCCGGTGCCCACCGACAACGGCCGCGGCCGGTCGTTCGGTCACGCGGCACATGATCCGGTGTGGGCGCGCCTCGCCGAGGCCGACGTGCCCGTCGCGTTCCACCTCGGGGACAGTGGCTACGAGATGTTTGCGGGGGCGTGGGGCGCGCGTGACTGGTTCGAGCCGTTCCGGGGTGGCGTCGATGTGCTGAGCAAGTTGGTCGTGTCGGATCGTCCGATCCACGACACAATCGGGAGCATGGTCGTCGACGGTGTGTTCGACCGTCATCCGCGCCTGCGGGTGGCGAGCATCGAGAACGGTTCCGACTGGGTGCATCTGTTGGCCAAGCGGTTGTTGAAGCAGGCGAACCAGACGCCGTGGGTGTTCGCCGACAACCCGCTCGACGTCATCCGCGAGCACGTGTCGGTGACTCCCTACTACGAGGAGGACATGCGCAAGCTGGCGGACACGATCGGAGTCGAGCGAGTGCTCTTCGGGTCGGACTGGCCCCATGGTGAGGCGCTCGCGAATCCCCTCGACTTCGTCAAGGAACTCCACGCGTTCTCCGACGACGAGATTCGCAGGGTGATCCGCGACAACACGCGCGACCTCCTCCGTCCCGGAGTTGCGGCGTGACCGAGCTCGACACGAGGGTCCACCTCGAGCGGGATCCGGCTGCGCACATCGGGCGGCTGACCATCGACAACCCGGAGCGGCGCAACTCGTACGAGCCGGCGATGCGTCGGACCATGGCTGCGTACCTCGAGGAGCTCGCGGCCGACGACGACATCAAGGTCGTGATCCTCCGGGGGAGTGATGGCGTCTTCAGCACTGGCGCCGACATGAAGAACTCCTACGCGTGGTACGGAGCCGACGGCGAGAACCGGCGTCCGAGCCAGCGACGGCGACTCAGCGTCGATCGCGAGAGCTTCGGCTTCTACCACGACTTCCTCATGTTCCCGAAGGTCACGATCGCCCAGGTGGAGACCTACGCGCTCGGCGGTGCCTTCGAGCTCGCGTTGATGGCGGACCTCGCGGTGGTCGGCCGCGACGCGAAGCTCGGGATGCCGGGCGCGAGGTTGCTCGGACCCGCGCTGGGCAATCTGCACCTCTTCTTCCACCGACTGGGGCCGGTGCTGGCGCGGCGCCTGCTGCTGACCGGCGACACGGTGACCGCGGGCGAACTCGAACACCTCGGACTGTTCACCGATGTGTGCGCCCCCGACGCGGTGGCGGATCGCACGGAAGTCTGGGCACAGAAGGTGGCACGGATGCCTGCCGACGGTCTCGCGATCGCCAAGACCAGCTTCTCGCTCGTGGAGCAGACGATGGCCTACGCCGGCGAGGAGGCAACCGGTGCCCTGGTCCATGCGTTCGCGACCAACCTTCGGTTCGAGGACGACGAGTTCAACTTCGTGAAGACCCGCGCCAAGACCAGCACCAGTGAGGCGTTCAAACAACGCGACGAGCACTTCGCAACCGACGCGTTGCCGTGACCTCGTGAACGCGATCTCGGAGCGCCTGCGTGCTGTGATGGCGCTCGATCCCTCGGCGCCCGCGGTGGAGTTCGAGGACCACTGGTGGACCTGGAGCGATGTCGCGTCGGCGGCGGACGCGGTCGACGCCGCTCTGCGCGACGAAGGCCTCGGCGCAGGCTGCGCGGTCGGCGTGATGCTGCGCAACCGACCTTCGTCGCTCGGCGCCTTCCTGGGCCTCCTGCGCGCGGCACGTGTGTCGTCACCGTCAACCCGATGCTCGGAGCCGAGCGTCTCCGCAACGACGTCCCGACGCTCGGGCTTCCGCTCCTGATCGGCGAGCCGGACGATCTGGCGCTGCTTCCCCCCGAAGTCCTGCCCACGACCGCACGCGGTGCGCTCGGTGCGTTGGGCGCACCCGTCGATCTCACTGACTCCGTGAGCGCGCCGCCCGACGCCCCGGCGCCGGGGGTTGCCGTGCGGATGCTCACCAGCGGCACCACCGGACCGCCCAAGCGGATCGACCTGCACTACGAGTCGCTCGACCTCGTCATCCGCGGTGCGAAGCACTACGAGACCGGGACCGGCACGGACGTGCGGCTCCGGAGCGGCGTGGTGATCGTGAACGCGCCGCTCGTGCACGTGAGTGGGGTGTTCCGCGTGCTCCAGGCCGTGCTCGACGGGCGCCGAATCGCGCTGCTCGAGCGTTTCAGCGTCGACGGCTGGGTGCGCGCGGTGCGTCGCCACCACCCCAAGACCGTGAGCCTCGTTCCGACTGCTCTACGCATGGTGCTCGACGCCGACGTCGACGACGACGTGTTCGACGGCATCCGTTCGGTCGTCTCCGGAACGGCACCACTCTCCCCGGATCTCGCCGAGGCGTTCAGCGCCGCGCTACGGCGTACCCGTGCTCACGTCCTTCGGCGCCACCGAGTTCGCGGGAGCGGTGGCCGGATGGAACCTGGCCGATCATCAGCAGTTCGCGGCGACGAAGCGAGGCAGTGTCGGACGCGCCCATGCCGGGTGCCACCTGCGCATCGTCGATCCTGAGCGGGGCATCGAGCTCGGTGTCGACCAGGTCGGGCTCCTCGAAGTGCGTGCCGCGCAGCTGGGCACCGACGACTGGGTGCGTACGACCGACCTGGGGCGACTCGACGGGGACGGCTTTCTCTGGGTCGTCGGCCGCGCCGACCAGACCATCCTTCGCGGTGGGCACAAGATCCAACCGGAGACGGTACGGGCCGCGCTCGAACGCGACCCCGGGGTCGTCGAGGCGGCAGTGGTCGGTCTCGACGACGAACGCCTGGGTGCGGTACCCGTCGCCGCGGTCGAGCGTCGCGCCGGTTACGAGCTCGACGTCGACTCCGTGCTGCGAAACGCGAGCGACCACCTCGCGCGCTACGAAGTGCCGGTCGCCCTCGTGGTGGTCGACGAGCTCCCCCGGACCTCGTCGGGCAAGGCCGACCTCGTCGCGGTGCGCGCGCTGTTCACCGCCGCCACCGCATCCACGTGAGCGAAGTGACGTGAGCGGGACGACGGTCGGGCGTGTGTTGCGGGACCGGGTCGCCGCGCACCCCGACCGCGACTACGTCGTGTGCGACGACGATCGGCTCACCTACGCCGACGCCGAACGCCGCAGTCGGACGCTGGCGCGCGGGTTGCTCGCGGCGGGCGCCGGGCGGGGAAGCCGCATCGGCCTGCTCTTCCCCACGGGCACGCCCTTCGTCGTCGCCTGGTTGGCCACGGTGCGCATCGGCGCGATCGCCGTCCCGATCAGTACCTTCTCCACCGCGACCGAGCTGCGCGACCTCCTCGCCCGCGCCGACGTCGACGTGCTGCTCGGGGTGCCCGAACATCGCGGCAATGACTACGTCGCCGCGCTCGAGGCCGCGGTCGGGTTCGCGACGAACGGACCCCGTCCGCCCGCAGCACCGTTCCTGCGTCACGCGTGGCTCGACGGCTTCGACGAGCTGGAGCGACTCGCCGCCGAGGTGTCCGACACCCTGTTCGACGCGGTGGAGGACGACGTCACGCCCGACGACCGCATGATCATCGTGCACACGTCGGGGTCCACCAGCGCACCGAAGGGCGTGGTCCACCAGCACGGCCCGCTCGTCGGCCACCTCGCGACGCTCAACGAGCTGCGCGGACTCGACGCCGGCGTGCGGCTGTTCTCCAACTCGCCGATGTTCTGGGTCGGTGGCCTCGCCTACAACATCCTCGGTGTCCTCGTCGCCGGGGCCACGCTCCTCTGTTCCGCCAGTCTCGACCCCGCGGCAACGCTCGACTTCATCGAACGCGAGCGGCCCGAGCTCACCAACGGGTTCGTGGCGTCGATCGCAGGGCTGGTGGCGGACCCCAGCTTCGCCGGCCGGGACTTCTCCTCCATTCGTGGCGGCAACCTCCATCCCCTGCTCCCGGACGGCCTGCGTCCGGTCGACCCCGAGCTCCGTCACAACATGCTGGGGATGACCGAGACCGGCAGCGTGTGTCTCATGAGCCCCGACGAGAGCGACCAACCGGAGCGTCACCGCGGTTCGTTCGGCGGTCCGGTGCCCGGGCTCACGGCCCGAGTGGTCGACCCCGAGACCCTGGCCGACGTGCCCACGGGGTCGGTGGGGGAGCTCTGGTTCCGGGGACCGGCGCTCATGGAGGGGTACTACGGACGTGAGCGGTTCGAGGTGTTCACCGCCGACCAGTGGTACCGGACGGGTGACCTCTTCCGGGTCGACGACGACGGCTTCTTCTACTTCCTGGGTCGTCGCGGCGACATGATCAAGACCGCCGGCGCCAACGTGTCGCCGCGCGAGGTCGAAGCCGCACTCCGCGATGCGACCGGCGGCCTCGCCACGCTCGTCATCGGCGTGCCCGACGCCGAGCGTGGTCAGATCGTCGCCGCCGTGGTGCTCGCCGAGCCGGGGCAGCGCCCCGATCTGGAGAAGGTGCGTGCCGACATCCGTACGCGCTCTCCACGTACAAGGTGCCGCGTCGGTTCCTCGTGTTGGCACCCGACGAGCTGCCCATGCTCTCGAGTGGCAAACCCGACGCGCGTGCGATCGTGGAGCTGTTCGATGAGCACTGAACGTCTCACCGTGCCCGCACTCGTCCGACGCTGGGCGAGGGAGCAGCCGGACAAGGCGTTCGTCGTCACTGTTTCCGAGTCGCTCACGTACGGCGCGCTCGACCGCGCCGAGCGCGGCGGTCGCGGCCCGGCTCGCGGCCGCGGGTGTCGGCAAGGGCACGCGCGTGGGTCTGCTGATGCCGAACGGCACCGCGTGGCCGGTCGTCGCCTTCGGCGTCAGCCGGGTGGGCGCGACACTCGTCCCGTTGAGCACGTTCCTCCGGCCGCCGGAGCTCGCCGCGCTGCTGCGCACCGGCGGTGTCGAGCATCTGGTGGTCGTGCGCGAGTTCCTCGGACGCGACCCCCTCGCGGACCTGGCGGCGATCTCGGCCGACCTCGTGCCTGGAGAAGGCCTCTTCGTCGACGCCGTCCCGCGCCTCCGGTCGATCATCGTCTGGGACGACGGCGCCGACGACATCGTCGACGACGGCGCGGCAGCAGCGCAGGCGCTCGTGGACGCGCTCGACACGTCGGTGCGGCCCGCCGACGACCTGGTCGTCATCTTCACGTCCGGAAGCCGCGGACTTCCGAAAGGTGTGATGCACACCCACGGCGGCGCGCTCGCCGCGACCGCGGCAGGGCTCGAGGTGAGGTGTCTCGGCCGCGACGACCGCCTCTACATTCCGATGCCGTTCTTCTGGGTCGGAGGGTTCGGCACCGGCCTGCTCTCCACGTTGCTCGCGGGGGCGACCCTGCTCACCGAGGCCCGCCCGGAACCGGAGCGCACGCTGCCGTTCCTCGAACGGGCCGGCGTCACGCTCTTCCGCGGTTGGCCCGATCAGGCGGCCGCGCTTGCGGGCGCGCCGGGTTTCGCAGCTGCCGACCTCTCGTCGCTACGTCCCGGCAGCCTCGATGCCGTCCTGCCTCCGGAGCTGCGCGCCGCACCGGGCACGCGAGGGGTCTGCTCGGCATGACCGAGTCGTTCGGTCCCTACTGCGGCCACCGTCTCGACCAGATGTTGCCGACCGGGAAGGAAGGCAGCTGCGGCCGGCCGTTCGACGCGGTCGAGGTGCGCATCACTGATGTCGACGACGGCACACCGGTCGAGGTGGGTGCCGTCGGCGAGATCGAGTTGCGCGGTCCGAACCTCATGCGGGGGATCTGCGGACGGACGCGTGCCGAGGTGTTCACCGACGACGGCTTCTTTCCGACCGGCGATCTCGGCCGTCTTGATGCCGATGGCTTCCTGTTCCTGACCGGTCGACGCGACGACATGTTCAAGGTCCGCGGGGCGACGGTGTACCCGAGTGAGGTCGAAGCCGCGCTGCACGCGCTCCCGGACGTCAGGAGTGCTCACGTCGTCGATGTCGTCGACGGCGCGGGTGTCCTCGAGGTCGCCGCGGTGGTGGTGTTGGCCGACGGCAGTACGTGCAGCGTCGACGATCTCGCCCGCGACGTCCGGGCCCGGCTCAGCTCGTTCAAGGTGCCAACCCGCTGGACGATCGTGACCAGCAACGACCTCCCGGTGACGTCGACCGGCAAGGTCGACAAGGCGGGCGTGCAACGACTGTTCGAGTGAGCGCCCCAGACGGTCACGACGACACCTTGACGGTCGCCAGCAGCCGAAGGCTCGTCACGCGGTGCCGGGGATGGCGCCGGCGGGCCAGCCGTCGTTCGGGTCCCGCACGGTCGGGCGTTCGGCGCGCAGGCTCCGCAGCCGCGGGTGGCGCAACATCAGCGACTTCGCCGACGCCATCGTGAGGTGCATGCGCTGCGCACGCCTGTCGAGCAGGCGGACGACCTCTTCTTCGCGGTCGGGACCGGCGTGTTCGACGAGATCGAGCAACTCGGCATCGGCATCGGCGGCGTCGGGTCGGTGCCCGACCGCCCGACTGAGGTCGTCCAGGTCGGCAGCGTCGATGGCCGCGCCGATCTCGTCCACCCGCTTGAGGTGGTTCGCGACTCGGCCCAGCGCCGACCCGTTCGTAGTCGTCGTCCATCGCCGGTGAGGTGCTGTCGCGGATGCTGCCGACGAGATGCGCGGAGTGCCGGCGCGTGCCGGCTGGGCCGTGACTCGGGGACGGCAACCGGATCGAGTTGGTATCCGCGGATCTCGGCGATGACCTCGAACGCCCACCGTGCTCCGTTCACGTACCACGCGAGGTAGGAGATCCAGTCGGTGCCGCGGAGCGGGTCGGCAAGCGGTGGCCCGATCGACAGCACCGAGAGCGCGTTGTAGAGCACGGTGTGGTACTCGACGACGTCGTGGTCGATCACGACGCCGGTGATCTCTTCGTATGTCGCGGCGATCTCGGAGAGCGTCGCCGATGCTCTTGATGGTGTCGCGGACCCGCAGCGCGGCGAGGTCCATCATCGGGTCGCCGACGTGGGCGTGCTCGAAGTCGAGCAGGCCGGTGATCGCGTCCGTCCTCGAACATGAACTGGAACGAGTCGTAGGTGATGAACCGCGCTTCGGCGAGCCGATCTTGCGGCACGTTGTCGGCGCAGCCACCGCCGCAGGAAGACCGCCATCGGATCGGGCGGGCAGGCCATCCATCGCCCGGTCGTAGAGCAGCCTCGATCTCGCGCCAGAAGCCGATCAGGGCCGTCGCCGCGGAGTCTGCCGGAACTTCGAAGCCCGCGATCGACTGCGGCCGAGCGAGCGGGATCGGCGTAGATCCGTGCCAGCAGCTCGAGGTACTCGTCGACGACGCGGTCACGTTCTCCGTCGTCGGCGGCGAACGAGAGATCGACGTGCCCGGGGAGCCGGTCCATCACGAGCGCGCAGCGGGTCGTCGCACAGCCCGTACGCGTGGGGTACGGGAACGCCGTGCGACTCCAGCAGGTCGTGGATCGCCACCTCGTCGGCGATCTGGTACGGCATCACGAGCTTCGGCTCGCGCTCACCGCGCGCGTGGAGAGGAAGCACGCGCCCGTCGACCTCGACGTCGAGGTCCCACGCCGGGCGCCATCGCGGGAGCCGGGTCACACGCGTGACCCGGCCGTGCATCGTGCGCTCCACCCACGCCGCGAGTCGTGCGTCCTCGTCGCTCACGTCGTCCCCCGTGGCTGCTCCCACCGACCTGGATCGGTCGCTCCAGAAACATCTACATTATTCGCAACCGACCGTTGGAGGAGGGGTGTGGAGCGGTGGCCGTGACCTCGATCGATGATCTGCTCGCAGCGGCGCAGTCGTTCCTCGACGCGACGTGCCCGCGCCGCAACGACGCGGACGACGAATTCGTGTGGGGTGAGGGCTCCGACCGGGTCAACATCCTGGAGGAGGTCGATCCGGCCGACGCTTCCGCGCAGCTCGCCGACGCGAAGCGCTTCGCGGCGAAACGCTTCGACGCCGGGTTCGGGTGGATCGACGGTCCGGTCGAACACGGTGGGCGCGGGTTGACCCTCGACCACGCGCGGGCCTACCGGGAGCTCGAGGCGCACTACGAGCTGCCGAACCTCTCCATGCTCACCATCGCCACCGGGTTCATCGGCCCCGCACTGCTCGCCAGCGCCAGCTCGGAGTCGTGCACCGAGTACCTGCCGAGGCTCTACCGCGGCGACCTGGTGATGTGTCAGCTCTTCAGCGAGCCCAACGCGGGTTCCGATCTCGCCGCGGCCGCGACGCGCGCGGTCCGCGACGGCGACGAGTGGATCGTGAACGGCCAGAAGGTGTGGACGTCGAGCGCGCACGTCGCCGACCTCGCGCTCGCGGTGTGCCGCACCGATCCCGACGTGCCGAAACACCAGGGCCTCACGACGTTCCTGGTCGACATGCACGCCGCCCGGCGTCGAGGTGCGCCCACTGCGGCAGATGACGGGGACCGCGGGGTTCAACGAGGTGTTCCTCACCGACGTGCGCGTGCCCGACTCCCATCGGGTGGGCGACTTCAACGCGCGGCTTCCGGGTGATCCTCACCACGCTCGGGAACGAGCGGACCATCGCGACGCGCTCGTCGTCGTCGCGTGGCGGCATCGGGCCGTTCGAGCGGCTCCTCGGTGTCGTCGACACGTTCGGTGATCGCGACCGATCCCGATCCAACGGCAGCGGCTCGCGCAGCTGTACATCGGCGACCGGGTGAAGGAACTGCTGATCGAGCGCTGGCGCGCTGTCGCTGCGACCGGGGGTGACCCCGGGCCCGGAGATGTCGGTGTTGAAGCTGCACTCGTGCCGGCACAACGCCGAGCTCGTCCGCATGCTCACCGAGGTGCTCGGCCCGCGGCTCGCCGCCGACACCGGGCGCATGGGGTTCGTATGCGTGGAACGAGTACGTGCTCTCGACCCCCGGTGCACGAATCGGCGGGGGGACGGAGGAGATCGTGCGCAACACGGTGGGTGAGAAAGTGCTGGGTCTGCCGAAGGAACCGAGAGCATGAAGTCCGGCGTGCTGCGCGCCCACACCGACGTGACGCCGGAATTCCTCACCGAGGTGCTGCGCGAGCGGAGTTGGATCGGGGATGCCGTCGTCGTCGATGCGCCGGCGGAGACCATCGGGGCGGGCCTGATGGGAGTGTGCGCGCGGTACCACCTGCAATTCGACCGGTCAGTCCCCGGCGCGCCGCGGACGGTCATCGGGAAGTTCGCCGCGGAGGATGCCACCGCCCGCGAGTTCATGGCGTCGAGCGGCTACCGCAACGAGGTGTGCTTCTACGAGCACTTCGCGACCAAGGTGTCGATCCACGCCCCGCGTTGTGCGTACGTGGCGATTGACGACGACGGGTGGTTCACGCTCGTGCTCGAAGACTGCGCCCCCTTGGAACCGGGCGACCAGTTGCTCGGCTGCACGGTGGAGCAGGTGGAGACCGCGGTGGGGGAGCTCGTCGGCCTGCACGCGCCGCTCTGGGACGCGCCCGAGCTCGACGCGCACCCGTGTTTCGCGTCGAGCGGAGGTTTCGATCCCGACCTGGTCGCCGCGGGCTCGTCCGCGGTCGTGCCGGGATTCCTCGAGCGGTATCAGGGCGCCTTCACCCCCGAAGAGGTCGCGTTCTACGAGCGGCTGGCGAAGGGCGCGGCAGCGTGGTTCGCGGCCCGGCCGGCGCCGCGCACCCTGGTGCACAGCGACTTCCGGCCCGACAACCTGCTGTTTTCCGCGGCCGGTGCGCCGCCCGCGGTCGCCGTCGTCGACTGGCAGGGGTTCTGCCGCGGCTGTGGCATGTCTGACGTGTCGTTCATCATCGGCAACGCGTTGACGTCGGAGGAACGGAAGGCGAACGAGCCGCGTCTGGTTCGTACCTACCACGACCGGTTGGTCGCCGCCGGGGTGGCGGAGTACCCGTTCGACGAATGCTGGGAGGACTACTCGTCCTCACTGCTGTCGGCGCTGTGCACGACCGTCTTCGGCGCCATGTACGGGCGCCGCACGGACCGTGGCGACCGCATGTTCGAGCTCATGGGCGCGCGCCACGCGCGCCAGATCCTCGACCTCGGCGCCGACCGCCTCCTCGAAGGAGCTTGATCCATGCGTGCGAACAACGATTCGGGATTCGCTCGTACCGTGGCCAGGGAGCCGCTCACGATCCTCACTCCAATCGTCCGTCCGCTCATGCGGTGGGGGATCGCACAGCGGGCGGCGCAGTTCGCGGAGCTCCCGCCGTCACCCGGGCGCGTGGTGTTCCTCGGCGACAGCATCACCCAGCAGGGCGTGTGGGACGAGTGGTTTCCGGAGCTGCGGTGTCTGCGGCGGGGGATCGGCGGGGACTCCGTCGGCGGCGTGCAGCGTCGGCTGAGCGAGCGCGCTCCACGATCCGGTCGCGGTGTCGCTGCTCGTCGGAACCAACGACCTCTCCGGGCTCGGTGAGACGCGCGACGTCGATGCGATCGCCGAGCAGTTCCGCGACCTGATCGCCGCGATCAGAGCGTCCGCACCTGACGCACTCCTTCTGGTGAACAGCGTGATGCCGCGCCGAAGGGCATGGGCGGAGACGATCCAGGCGCTCAATCGTCAGTACCTCGGCATCGCCGCAGATGCGGGCGCGACCTACGTCGACCTGTGGCCCGCACTGGCGGACACTGACGGTGCACTGCGGCAGGAGTTCACGCGGCGCGACCACCTGCACCTCAACGTGCCGGGCTACCGGGCGTGGGTTGACGTCCTCCGCCCGCACCTCGCGGCCGTTTTCGCGGTCCGGCGATCGCGCGGTCGACCGACCGCGGGTTGATGGTCAGGCGTTCGCCGCCCGCTCGACCGTCGACTCCCCGAGGATTCGATCACCGGGTTGACCGACTCGACGTCGGGCCCGGCGAGCCCCCACTGGATCATCGCCCGCGTGGCGGTGACGCAGAGGACCATGGCGCCGAACGCCGTCCAGTAGTCACGACGGTCGATGCTGCGTCCCGTCGCCGCCGCCCATCGTTCCCACGTCTCGTCGTCGCTCGGGATCCCCGGCAGCGGTGACGGCACGTTCCCGCTTGGCTCCCCGACGTGAAGAGGCTGTAGCCGACGTCGGCGGCCGGGTTGCCGACGTACGCCACTTCGAAATCGACGAGGGCACGCGCCTCGAAGCCCACGATCAGACAGTTGACGATACGGGCGTCGCCCATGCAGACGCCGGGCGCGTCGTTGGCGTTCGACGGGAGGTTGCCGGCCAGCCAGTCGAGCAGCGCGAGCTGTCGCGGGACGGCGGCGGCCTCCGCGGCGTCGAGCAACGACGCGCGCCAGTAGTCGATGACGTCGACGAGGCCGTTCGGACCGTGGCTCGCCTCGGGCACCTTGGTGGCGTCGACGCGGTGCATCGCGGCCAGCTGATCGTGAAAGGAGTCCCACACCGCGCGCTGCGTCTCCGGGCGCTGAGCAACCAGCCATTCATCGGTGTGAAACCCACCCGGCACCTGGTCGGACAGCGAGCGGCCCTCGACGAACTCCATCACGAAGCACGGTCCGCCGACCACCTGATCGCCCCGATCGATGGCCACGACCGCGGGCACCGGGGCGCCCGCCGAGACGCGCCAGGTCGTCGAGGATGTGGCCCTCCCGGCACGCGTCCCGTCGGAACACGACGCTGGGCTCGCCCGGTGCCTTGAGGACCAGCGGCCCGAGGGGTCCCTCGCTGGTCACGTCGAGGCGCCACGCCCCGCTCGAGTGGCCGCCCGTCAGCCGGGTGAGCACGCGACGGCGGTGATCGACGGCTCCACTTCGGCGGCCGAGAAGCGCGACGAGACGGTCTTCCACGTCGTCGGGAAACATCTAGATATAACCTACCTTCGGGTCACCCGGCCCGCACGCGGCGCACCCTGGAAACGAGGACGACATGACGGAGGCTGCCACCGAGAACCTCGGCTCGATCTTCGCCGACCCGGTTGCGTACGCCGATCCCGACGCGTGGCACGCCGCCGCGAAGCGCATCCCGCCAGGAGTCGCCGATCTTGCGAGTGTCGCAACCGAGG